>JAKZES010000053.1 GCA_022548915.1 Verrucomicrobiaceae bacterium E54 | reverse complement strand
AGCTCCGTCACCGCCGCCGGAGCAGTCGGCCGAGCGAGTCCCTTACGGGCTCGCCCGCCTGCTCCGGACGGGTGTTGGAATGGTACCAGTCCCGTTTTTCATGCCATTCGGGTCAGTCCCGTTTTTCAAGCATTCAGCGCTGCGCAGGGGTGACTCCTGGGGGGAGTCGATCCGAGGATGCGGGCGTTCCGTCAAGGGTCGGAGAGGGGCTTCGCCTTTCGCATTTGGCTACGGTGTTCATGGTAGTTTCGGGCGGAATGCCTACCTCTTTCTCCTACGGTTTCCTGAGTCCGTGTCTTGCTGCGCTCCACTCGGTGGCACCCCTCCGGGGTGTGGGTTGGCGGCGGGGCGTGAACCGTGGGTATTCCCCGCTGTCGCGGGTTCGACCCCCGGCTACCCTCCTGTGACGCCTCCGGCGTCGTTTGCCGGAGACGGCATCAGTCAACTCCCGCTGCCTTGGCCGGCCCGCCCAGCCCGCAGGGGTTGAGCGGGTCTTTTTCGTAACCGTTTGGGGGGCTGCATTTCAACATTTCCAGCCCCAGGGCCAGTTTGTGCTGCGAACCTCTCCGCTGCTGCGCAGGTGAAGCGCCCTGATCGCCCCCGACGCCCGCGTCGAGAAGCTCCTCGAGGAACTGAGCTCACGGCTCGGGAACTGAATCATCCTCCGTCTTCTCCGGCTCGTCCTTCTTCTCCGCGTCCTCTTCCTCCGGCAGAAGGTTCTCCCACTTGAAGAGCTCGTAACCTTCCCCGAGGCCTCCGACCTCATCAAGCAGGGCCGCGCACTTCGTCCGCCATTTCTCGTAGTCCGGCGGCTCCTTGACCTTCTCGCGGCTGTTCGGAAAGACCACGTAGGTCACGGTGAGATCGGAAACCGGACGACTGTAGGGCGAAGCATTCTTGTTGATCTGTTTCGCCATCCTCAGCGACGCCTCGCCCACCTTGAAGGTCGGCCCACCATCACCGACGATCGCCGGATAGACATCGGTGCCGTGCACCACCACCGCGTAGTCGCCGATCCGCGGGGTGAAAGGCTCGCCGGATGCGGTCAGCAGGTTCACCGGAATCACGATGAAGGGATCGTATTCGGCGATCAGGAAGCTGCGGTACTTCATGTCCTCGATTCCCCGCTTGAGATACTCCATCCGGTCCTTCAGCCACGCCTTGCGGGCCGCGGTGGTCGCCGGGTCGGCCAACTCACGCTTGGCGTTGCCGATCCGCTTCTCCCAGCCGGCCACCATCGGGTTGGGCGTCTTGGTCCGCTTCTTCCAGCCATAGCTCGTGAAGGGTTGGTAGTGGGTCGAGTTGACAATTTCGTCCGGCATCGTCGCCAACCGATCGCCGTCCGACCCATCCGAGACCACATCCATCTCGGCCTGCATCAGGAACACCCGGCGCTGGGTTTCCGGATGCCGGAGATTCAGGATGGTCTCGCAGTCGTAGAAATTGTGACGGGTGAGCAACTCGGACAACTCGGTGGCCTTCTGCCTAAGCCGCGAGGTCTTGTTGTCGTAGAGCTGGTAGAACCAGCGCGACACCTTCGCCCCGGGCAGCATCGCTTCCAGGCCGGGAAGGATCTCCCCCAACTTCGAATTGACCTGCTGGAGTTCATCGAGGGTCGTCGACGGTTTCGGCACCTTCACTTGCAGCGTGTAGCTCGCCGCATAGGCGTCGTCGTTCTTCCGCTCCTTCGAGGCGAGGCCACCCTCGCTGACCTTGACCTCAGTCTTAAGCGTGATTTCGGACCGCAGCTTCCGCACGTCGCCTCCCGTCCGGGCGGTGTGCGCGTTGATCGGGGGAAGGATCGACTCCTCGGGTGCCTTGGAAGCCTTCCTGGCCTTTTCCGCCTCTTCGCGGGTCTGGGTCAGTTCCTCGCGCAACGCCGCCAGTTCGGCCTCGTAGCGCTGGCGCAACTCCGCCTCGGCCTGACGCAGAATGTCCTCCTCATCGGTTCCCTTGGGCGGGGTCCGCTGGCCTTCGACGAAACGTTTCACGCCCCGCAGCACCTCCTTGCCCTGCGGCGTGAAGACGAGTGCCACCCCGGCCAGCACGAGAATGAGAAAACTCACCCGGAACCACGGGAAACCCGGGCGCGGGCGCTGCTGGCGTCCGAGACCTTCGATCCGATTCGGGTTCTGCGTGCTCACGGATGTTTCCCTAGCACATCCCACCGCCCGGGGAAACGAACATTGAGACGATCGATTCAAGCGCGGCGGCGTCCACCTCGTCGAAGGCTGCGGGGAGGGTGCTGTCCACATCGAGGACGGCGATCACCCGCCCCGCCCCGTCCTTCACCGGCACCACGATTTCACTTTCCGAAGCGACATCGCAGGCGATGTGGCCGGGAAAGGCGTGGACGTCCGCCACGACCTGGGCGGCTTCGGCCTTCCATGCCGCACCGCAGACCCCCCTGCCCCAGCCGATCCGCGAGCAGCCCGGAGTCCCCTGATACGGCCCGATCACCAGCTCCGCCCCGACCACGCGGTAGAACCCGGTCCAGAAGAAATGCGGCATCTCCCCATGCAGCACCGCGACCACCCCGGCCATCCGGGCCAGCGTGTCGGTTTCGCCCGCAATCAAGCCCTGCAGGCGGGTCTCGACAGCCTCATAGCGCGCCTGTTTCTCTGCTTCGTCGGGAGTCACCACCTGTTTCACGACATCTTTCAAAACCGAAACCTGACAAACCCGCAAACCTCAATACAGTCGCGCCTGTGAGCTACCAGGTTTTCGCCCGGAAATACCGACCCCGCACCTTCGCCGACATCCTCGGGCAGGATCATGTCGTCCGCACGCTGGAGAACGCCATCTCCCAGGACCGCCTCGCCCACGCCTACCTCTTCGTCGGCCCCCGCGGGACCGGCAAGACGTCCACCGCCCGGATCCTCGCCAAGGCGCTGAACTGCACCGGTGGCCCGAAGGCGGATTTCGATCCGGACGAGGACATCTGCCAGGAAATCGCCGAGGGACGCTCGCTTGACGTACTGGAGATTGACGGCGCCTCGAACAACGGCGTCGAGGAAGTGCGCCAGCTCCGCGAAACGGTCCGCTTCGCCCCGGCACGAGGGCAGTTCAAGATCTACTACATCGACGAGGTCCACATGCTCACCAACCAAGCC
Source organism: Verrucomicrobiaceae bacterium E54 (assembly GCA_022548915.1). Classification (GTDB taxonomy): domain Bacteria; phylum Verrucomicrobiota; class Verrucomicrobiia; order Verrucomicrobiales; family Akkermansiaceae; genus Haloferula. Next base: position 32,726 of record JAKZES010000053.1, on the reverse strand, counting down.
TTCAACGCGTTGCTGAAGACGCTGGAGGAGCCGCCCGAGCACGTGAAGTTCATCTTCGCCACGACCGAGCCGCACAAAATCCTCGCCACCATCCTGTCGCGCTGCCAGCGCTTCGACCTGCGACCCATCCCGGCCGAAACGATCGCCAAGCAACTGCTCCACATCGCCAGCGAGGAAAGGATCGATCTCGACGAGGCGGCGGCCTGGGCCATCGCCAAGGGTGCCGATGGCGGCATGCGCGATGCGCAGTCGATGCTCGACCAGCTGGTCGCCTTCTGCGGCGAGAAGATCTCCGAGGCCAATGTGCTCGACGTCTTCGGCTTCACCTCGCGGGAGACCGTCGCCGGGCTGTCGCTCGCCCTGCTGTCGCAGGACAGCGCCAGGGCCCTCGAGATCGTCCAGCGCGAGGCCGATGCCGGCCGCGAACTCTCGCAACTTCTCGGCGAGCTGATCGGGGGACTGCGGGCGCTGCTGGTCGCCGGGCTCGACTCCGAAGCGGGTGCCGAGGGCATTCCCGCCGAATCGTGGAAGAAGATGGTCGAGGCCGCCTCGGCCCTGCCCACCGAGAGGCTACTCGCGGTGATCGATATTTTCGCCGAAACCGAGGGCCGGATGCGTTGGGCCACCAACAAGCGGCTCCACCTCGAGATCGGCTTGATCAAGGCCGTCCAGAGCCTCGGCGAAGTTCGCATCAACGACGTGATCAAGATCCTCGCCGCCGGTGCCCAGCATCTTCCGGAGACCCCGGCAGCCCCACCTACGAAACCCGACGCCGAACCGGTACCGGAGCCCGAACCCCAAGCCGAATCGAAGCCCGAGCCCAAGGCGGCCGCCAACGCGGGAGAAAGCCCGCTCGACACCATCGACCAGATGATCGCCGAGGCCCCGGACGAACCGGTCGAGGCGGTCGGCAAGCCGAAACCGAAACCGGCTCCAAAGACCGAAACCGCACCCGAGAAGCCCAAGGACGAACCGAAGCCGGCCGCCGACGACTTCTACCAGGACCCGCTCATCCAGAAAGCCCTCGACATGTTCGAGGCCAGGATCCGCAAGTAGCTTCGCGAACTTCCAAAGTCCAAGTCCAAACCTGAGATTCCTCCACCCACAATCCACCATCTCCATGAACATCGCCAAGATGATGAAACAGGCGCAGCAGATGCAGTCCGGCATGCTCGCCAAGCAGGAAGAACTCGCCAACACCGACTTCGAGGCGGAGGTCGGCGGCGGCAAGGTCAAGGTCGTCGCCACCGGTGCCGGCGACGTGAAGTCGATTTCGATCGACCCCGCCGTGGTCGATCCCGACGACGTCGAGTTTCTCGAAGAACTGGTCCTCAAGGGCGTGCAGGAAGCCGTCGCCAAGGGCAAGGAGGCCACCGCCGCCGAGATGAAGAAGCTCACCGGCGGGATGGGACTCCCGGGCATGCCCGGCATGTGACGTGCGACCCCCGGCGATGCGCACGACCTCGGCTGCAGCCCGTCACCTCGGCTGGCTCCTCATCGCCGCGTCGCTGGCTCTCCACTTCATCACGGTGGTCGCCTTTGCGCGCCAGCCGGACTCGCTGGCGGCCTACACGGTCATGCCGATCTGGGTCTGGGGCGGCGTCGGCCTGTTCCTCTGCGGCAGCGCCTACCTTTTCCTCCGCGCCCCGCTGTCCATGGTCATGACCGCGGTCTGGGCGCTCACGCTGCTGCTCGGCGCCGATGAAGCCAGGGTCATCGCCAACATCGGCAAGCCCGCCCCCCGGCCCGGTCGTCCGGCCCTCGTCGACGGCCAGCGGCCGATCCGGGTCATCACCTTCAACTCGGCCCACTTCCAATATGGTGATCCCTGCGAGGATCTGGCGCGGTGGGACCCCGACATCGTGATCCTCCAGGAGTGCCCGGGCTACCGGGTGAAGGCCATCGCCGACCGCCTCTACGGCGGCAAAGGCGACTACCGCAGCTTCGCCCTGAATGGCGTGGCCACCCGCTGGGAGATCAACCGCGAAGTCCGCAATCCGGACCGCCGCTTCCACTACTTCAATCACAACGTCACCGTCCAACTCCCCGACACGCGGACGATCGAGGTCGTCAATCTCCACCTTTCCTCCGCCGCCACCGACCTGCGCCTGTGGCAGCCGGCCTGCTGGCAGAAGCACCACGAAAACCGGCGCCAGCGTCGCATCGAAATGGCCGTGGCCCTGCGCATCCTCGAGGACACCGCCGCCTTCCCGGGTGCCCAGCCGGTCATCCTCGCCGGCGACTTCAACGCCCCGCCCGGCGACCCCGTCCAGCGCCAACTCGACCGGGACTTCCAAGATGCCTTCCTGGCCTCCGGCACCGGCTGGGGAAACACCTTTCACCGCCGCATTCCCATCCTGCGCCTCGACCAGATCCACGCCACCCGCCACTTCACCCCGGTCCGCTGCCGGGCCGTGACCACGAGAGCGTCCGACCACCGCTTCGTCGTCGCCGACCTGCTGCTGGAGTGAATGGCGCCCACCCGACGCTCCGGACTTCCCGGAGAACGAGACATCATCAGCCGTTGCCCCTCAGCCGAAGGCATTGAGGAAGCCGACTTCCAAGGCCAGCTGTTCCTGGGCGTTGGTCTGGAGGTTCGAGCGGAGTTCCTGGAGCGCATCGACGCGTCGCAGGAGTTCCGTCAGCGACACGGCCGACGCGACTTTCGCGGTCTGTGTGGCGGCGTCGGGAAAGTCCAGCCCCCCGGCCCCACATTTCTGGCGCAGGGCATCGGCCATCCACGCCTGCAGCACGTCGAAGAGCCGCTCGCGGTCGGCCAGGTAGTCGGACTCCGCCACCGCCTTCAGGGAATCCTCGCGCCGCTTCAACCAGTCACCCTCGACCGCCTGCCGGAGCGCCTTCTCCTCCTCCTTGAGCAACTCCTTGCCGGCGGCCTCGGCCTCGGCCTTGCGCAGCGCAAGAATGTGGGCGAAGACCGCCTTCAGTCCGAGCGCGGTCTCGGGAGTGCCGAAACCGCGCTCGGCGGCGGAGTTCAGCGCCTCCAGAAGCTCTGCCCCGCCACCCTCGTGGAGCACCGGCTCGCCGATCAGGACGAGTCGCACACAGCGGGACAGCACCGTCGGCAACAGGCCTCCCGCATTCTCCGTGAGCAGCATCAACAGCGTGCGCGGCGGAGGCTCTTCGAGCGTCTTCAGAAATGCATTTTCCGCCGCCGCGACCATCCGGTCGGCATCCGCGATCACCCCCACTTTCCAGGCATCGGGAGCGGAAACCACATGGAAGGTCTTCTCCAGCTCGCGGATGCCATCGACGGTGATCCGCCTCGACTTCGACTGGGGCCGGAGAATCCGAACGCCATCGCCGGCCAGCTCGTCCAAGGAGGGAACCTCCTCCTTCACCGGCTCGCCGAACAGGTCGGACCCACCGCCGCCTCCGCCGCGCTGCAGCATCCGGATCATCCGCGCCGCCAGCTCCTCCTTGCCGCTGCCCCGCGGCCCGATGATCAGAAATGCATGCGCCAGCCGCTGCCGGTCGTGAGCCTCGCTGACGAGTTCGAACGCACGATCCACCGTGAAAGCCATAGGCGCGAATGCTGCGTCGCCCGGCCCGGTCGCTCAATGCCCGATTTCCCGCTCTTCGGCCATCCAGTCCTCCAGCTTCCCGATCCGCATCCCGGTTGCGCCGAATGCCAGCGCCGTGGTCAGCACCATGGGATCGTTCCATGGCGGAAAAGACACGAGCCGGCGCCTCGTGGCAACCGGCTCGCTGAAAAATCGGATCGATCCGGCAAAATCACTCCTCCTCGGAGGAAGCCTCCTTTTCCGGGGCCTTCTTCACCGCCTTCTTGGCAGCTTTCTTGGCCGTCTTCTTCACCGCCTTCTTGGCGGCTTTTTTGGCGGTCTTCTTGGCCGCCTTTTTCGCGGTCTTCTTGGCCGCCTTCTTAGCCGGAGCGGATTCCTTCTTCGCGGCGGACTTCTTCACGAGGCCCCCACGCTTGGCATTCTCCTTCTTCCGCTTGAGGTACTCCTTGCGGCGGCGGCGTTTGACGACTTTACGGTGCTGCTGTCCCATAGCTTTGGTGGCGAGGGGTTTAAAACGCGGCCCGCCCGCCTAGCAAGGGGAATCTCAGCACTGGAGCACGGATGTGGGCCGCGCCGCTCCCTTGCGTCTTGCTACCCGCCGGTGGCTGGCCTTTCCTCCGGGCATGGCAGGCCTCGTCATCGCTCCTCGTGCTCGCATCTTTCACGGCCACGAGTGGGTCTATGCCTCGGAGGTCCGAAAGACTTTCGGCGATCCTGCTCCGGGCGATGTCGTCACACTCAAGGACTTCCGCGACCGCCCGCTGGGCTGCGCCATTTACAACCCCCAGTCGCAGATCGTCGCCCGACGATTCTCGCGGCGGCGCCAGGACCTCGACCTCGACTTCTTCCTCCGGCGCATCGGCCAGGCGATCGAACATCGCGAAGGCCTCGGAATCGACACGGGGCTGTGCCGCCTCGTGTGGAGCGAATCGGACGGCATCCCCGGCCTGATCGTCGATCGCTACGGTCCGCAGCTCGTGGTCCAGACGCTCACGCTGGCGATGTTCCAGCGCCTCGACCTGATTCGCCAGGCGCTGCTGGAACTCGTCAAACCCGATGGCATCATCCTGCGCAACGACGCCCCCATCTTGAAGGCCGAGGGGATCGAAGCCGAAACCCGCATGCTCGAGGGCGACCCGCCCGGGTCCCTCACCGCCGAGGCCAACGGAGTGGAGTTCGAGCTCGACCTGCTCGACGGCCAGAAGACGGGCCTCTACCTCGACCAGCTCGGCAGCCACGCCGAGGTCGCCCGCCTGGCAAAAGGCCGGCGGGTGCTTGACTGCTTCACCAACCAGGGCGGCTTCGCCCTCGCCTGTGCCCGGGCCGGAGCGGCCTCGGTCACCGCCGTCGACATCTCGACCGATGCCTGCGAGGCCACCCGGCGGAATGCGGAACGCAACGGACTCGAGATCGAGGTCATCGAGCGGAACGTCTTCGATTTCCTCAAAAAGGCGGACCAGAGCTGGGATCTGATCATTCTCGATCCCCCGAGTTTCACGCGCAACAAGAAGACGCTCAACGACGCCATGCGCGGCTACAAGGAGATCCACCTCCGCGCGCTGAAGCTGCTGGAAAAACGCGGCCACCTCTCGACCTTCTGCTGCTCCCACCACGCCGGCCGCGAGCTCTTTCTCTCGAATCTCGTCGATGCCTCGGTCGATGCCAAGCGGACGATCCGCCTGGTCGGCGAGCATTCCCAGCGGGCCGATCATCCGGTTCTCCCCGCCCTGCCCGAGACCCATTATTTGAAAGGGTTCACGGTGGAAGTGATTCCCAGCCGATGAAATTCATCCTGCTTCGACCGGAGGAGTGACTTCCGTCTCCGTCGGCGCAGGCGGTTCCTCCGGCGGGACGATCGGTTTCGGCGGTTCCGGAACGCGGAAGTATTTCTTTTCGCCGGCGGGAAAATGGGGGTCGAGCATGAGTTCACCGGGAGGCACGCCGGTGACATCGATCCACTTCCCGTTGTAAGGACTGATCACAAAGCCCGGCTTGTTCGGAACCGCCTTGGCAACGGGCGCACCCGGGCTTACCGGGACTACCGGAACACCTTCCACCGGGGTCCCTTCCTCGGGCGGCTTGTCTCCGGAAAGGATCTCCTCCACTTCGGCCAAAGGAGTCTTCGGCGTTTTCGGAACCTTGGACTCCCCGTTCCCCTCCCCGTTCAAGGGACCGGTGGGCCGCTCGCACGATGCAAACAGCACGAGACCCACCATTAGGAACCGAAATCTCATTCTCTTAGCCATCGTCCAACAGATTAGCGCCGGGTCAAGGCTCCGTTGTTCTTTTGCTTCGGCCCGGGATGAATCAATCTTGCGCGGATGTCTCCCTGGTCGGATCCGCCAAAGCCCCTGAGGCTGGATTCCTTCATGGCGTCCGCACTGCACGATCCGGAGCGCGGCTACTATGCCCGCCGGATCCGGGAGGTCGGTCGACGCGGGGATTTTTCCACTGCCGCCACCCTTGCTCCGGCACTGGGTCTTGCGGTTTCCCGCTGGGCCGCGGACGCCCTCGCCGCCACCGGCTGCCGCGACCTCATCGAACTCGGTCCCGGCGGGGGCGTCCTCGCAGCCGCCGTGCAATCGAACCTCCCCCTCCGCCGCCGATGGCGGACACGGATCCACCTGGTCGAGCAATCCGAACCTCTCCGCGAGCAGCAACTCCAACGCCTCGGTGCCCGGTTTCGATGGCACACGACCCTGGTCGAAGCCCTCGCCGCCTGCCGCGGACGCGCCTGCATTTTCTCCAACGAGTTCTTCGATGCCTTTCCGGTGCGCCGGTTCCGGCGGACTTCCAGCGAATGGGAGGAATCGTGGGTCCTGCCCGGCGAGGAAACCTGGCGCCCGATCACCAGCCCACCGGACTCCTCGGTCTTCGGGCAGGACTTCCCCGAGGGCCGGATCGTCGAGGTCCATGAAAGTGTCCGCGATTGGATGACCTCTTCCCTGTCCCACTGGCATCGGGGACGCATGCTCACCATCGACTACGGCAGCGAAATCGGCAGCCTCTACCATCGGCGCCCCGCCGGAACGCTCCGGGGCTACCTCCACCACCAGCGGGTCGAGGGCCGCGAGTGCTTCCTGCGCCCCGGTCGGCAGGACCTGACCACCGACATCAATTTCACCGACCTCGTGAACTGGTCAGCCCCCTGGAGTGAAACGCGGCGGCTTGTCAGCCAGGCGGAATTTCTCGCCGATTCGATCGACCCGCACGACGCCGGGGACCGGGCCGTGGCGGATCCAACGGGTGCCGGCGGATCCTTTCTGGTGTGGGAAGCGGAACGCCGTCCTTGATATTCCTCCAACGCCGCCGATTGATACCCCTGATGCGCCTGCCGTCCCTCATCGCCGCCCTCTGCCTGCCACTCGCGGCCTTCGAGCTGCCCGAAGACTCCCGCCAGTGCGTCGTCGGCATCGCGCCCGACTGGAACAGCTCGAAGGTCACGCTCACCGCCTACGAAAAAAAGGGTGGCCGCTGGGTGCGCGCCCTCGGTCCTTGGCCGGGCCGGCTCGGAAAATCCGGGATGGCGTGGGGAGACGGACTGCATCCGGTGCCCGCCGCAGCCGCGACGAAAAAAGAGGGCGACTGGAAGGCCCCGGCCGGCGTCTTCCGGATCGGCGGCGCGTGGGGCTACGACGCCTCGATTCGCAAGCACCCGAAGCAGTTCTACCGCCAGATCACGACCCGCGACCTGTGGGTCGAGGATTCCAGTTCCTCGAGCTACAACCGCCACCTGATCCTCGATCACGACCCGGCGACCGAGTGGGAGAAGAAGCAGCAGATGCGGCAGAACGACCACGCCCATTCGCTCAAGCTTTTCATCGCCCACAACGCCCCGCCGCGGGTCACTCCCGGAAAGGGCAGCGCGATCTTCTTCCACATCTGGCGCGGCGGCGGCAGCAAGCCCACCGCCGGCTGCACCACCCTGGCCGAGAGCAACCTCCGCAACCTCATCGCCTGGCTCGATCCGGATGCGAACCCGCTCTACGTCCTGCTGCCCGAGTCCGACTACCGGAAGCACGCCACCTCCTGGCAGCTCCCGTGATTCGGCAAGATCATCGAACGATTCTTCACCTCCGGGGCGCTCTTGCCATCGACCACCCAACCACTAGCCTGCACCCTCATGCGATTGACTCCCCTGTTCGCCGCCCTGCTTCTTCTCCCCGCCCTCGCCGCGGAGAAACCCAAGCCCGACGAGAAGAAGCCTGCCGCTCCGGAGCCGGTCAAGGAACCCGTCACCCGCGGCGGCTCGGTCACCATCGACGGCAAGAAGATCGACTACACCGTCACCAGCGCGCTGCTGCAACTGAAGAAGGACGACGGCAAGCCACGCGCCTCCGTCTTCCACGTCAGCTACCTGAAGAAGGACGTCGAGGATCCCGCCACCCGTCCGGTGATGTTCGCCTTCAACGGCGGACCCGGATCATCGGCGGTGTGGCTTCACCTCGGCATGCTCGGCCCCTACGTCGTCGAACTGCCCGGCGACGGCACCCAGGCACCGGAGCCCCCGGCCCGCTTCGTCGAGAACCCGCACTCGATCCTCGACCTCACCGACCTCGTCTTCGTCGATCCCGTTTCCACCGGCTACAGCAAGGTCGAGGAAGCCGGGAAACCGCAGGAGTTCCACGGCTACAAGGAGGACATCGAGTCCCTCGGCGATTTCATCCGCCGGTGGGTCACCGACAACGGACGCTGGTCGTCGCCGAAGTTCCTCCTCGGCGAGTCCTACGGCGGGATCCGCGTCACCGGTCTCTCCCAGCACCTGCAGTCGCGCTACGGGATGTCGCTGAATGGCGTGGTCCTGCTTTCCTCCCTGCTCGACTTCCGCACCCTGCGCCCCGACGCCAGCGACCCGCTCGCCTTCGCCTGCTACCTGCCCACCTACACGGCGGTCGCCCACCATCACGGCCGGATCGAGGGAGATCGTGACGCCCTGGTCGCCGAGGCGGAAAGCCTGGCCTTCGGTGACTACACGCTGGCGCTGCTCAAGGGCAACCGGCTACCCACGGACGAGAAGCAGCGCCTGGCACGTCGCCTCGGGCAACTCACCGGCATCGATGCCGGCATCTACCTCGAGCACGAACTCCGGCTCGATCCGTCGCTGTTCCGGGCCGAGTTGATGCGCGGGGAAGGAAAGGTCGTCGGACGCTTCGACGCCCGCGTGGCCTGGCCGACCACCGACCGCACCGCCGACTACGCGGTTTACGACCCTTCCTACTCGCTCGCCTACGGAGCCTACGCCACCGCCATGCTGAGCTATCTCGGCGACCACCTCGGCTGGCAGGACGAATCGCCCTACGAAATCCTCACCGGCAAGGTCCACCCCTGGAACTGGGGCGCCGACAACCGGGTGATCGACGTGACCGGCAAGCTTGAGACCGCGATGCGTGACAACCCGGGATTGAAGGTCCTGGTCATGAAGGGCCTGTGCGATCTGGCCACCCCTCCCGGTGGCATCGACTACTCGCTGCGGCAGATGGTGAACTCCCCGCCCTCCTTCCTTGATCGCATCGAGCATGCGACCTATGAAGCCGGACACATGTTTTACCTGAACCCTCCGGATCTCACCAAATCCCGGAAGGATCTGGCCGATTTCATCCGTGCCGCGCAATGAGCGACCCCTACACGCCGCCGGCCATTCCGCCGGCAAGCCAGCCACTCCTTCCGACCCAGGACGAGCGGACCATGGCCATGCTCTGCCACCTGCTGGGCCTGCTCACCGGGTTCGTGGGGCCGCTGATCCTGTGGTTGGTGAAAAAGGATGAATCCAGATTCATCGACCATCACGGCAAGGAAGCGCTCAACTTCCAGATCACCTACATCGTGGTGATGCTCGCCGCCGCGATCATCGTCTTCATCCTCTGCATCGTGGTCATCGGCTTTTTCCTGATGCCGGTGCTGTTCGTCCTGCCGGTCCTCGTGATCGTCGCCGGCATCATGGCGTGCATCTCCGCCAACCGCGGCGAGTGGAGCCGCTACCCGGGCTGCATCCGCTTCATCCAGTAGGCGAGCGGATCACAGAAGGATGTGCTCGACGACCTTCGCCGGTTCCACTCCCGACAACTTGAAGTCGAGCCCCTGGAACTGGTAGGTGAAGCGGCTGTCGTCCAGCCCGCAGAGGCGGAGCATCGTCGCGTGCAGGTCGTGGACCGTGACCTCGTTCTCGACCACGCCGTAGCCCAGCTCGTCGGTTTTCCCATACGCGATCCCGGGCTTCACCCCGCCGCCCGCCAGGGCGATGGAAAAGGCATTGATGTGGTGGTCGCGACCCGACCCCTGCCCCATCGGTGTCCGCCCGAATTCGCCACCCCAGATCACCAGGGTGTCCTCGAGCATGCCGCGCTGCTTCAGGTCCTTGATCAGCGCCGCCGATGCCTGGTCGGCGGATCCGGCCGAAACCTCCATGTACTTCTTGATGTCGCCGTGGTGGTCCCAGCCGCGGTGGTAGAGCTGCACGAAGCGGACGCCCTGCTCGAGCATCCGGCGGGCCAGCAGGCAGTTCGAGGCGAAGCTGCCGTCGCCCGGGGCCTCGACGCCGTACATGTCGAGCGTGTCCTGCGACTCGCCCGACATGTCGGTGAGTTCCGGCACCGATGACTGCATCCGGAAGGCCATCTCATACTGGGCGATCCGGGTGTCGATCTCCGGATCGATGCGCGACTCTCGAAGATGGCCGTTGAGAAACTTCACCTCGTCGATCATCTGGCGCTGGGTGGACTGGCAGATCCCCTCGGGGTTGCCGATGAAGTGCACCGCGTCCCCCTTCGACTGGAACTGCACGCCCTGGAACCGGCTCGGCAGGAATCCGGCGGACCACTGCCGTGATGAGATCGGCTGGGCCGAACGACCGCCCCGCGGCGTCGAAATGAGGACCACGTAGCCTGGAAGGTTCTCGGTTTCGGCTCCGAGACCATAGAGCAGCCACGATCCCATCGACGGGCGCCCCTTCACGATCGACCCGGTGTTCATGAAGGCGTGGGCCGGGTCGTGGTTGATCTGCTCGGTCCGCATCGAGCGCACGATGCACAACTCGTCGGCGACCGACCCCAGGTGCGGGAAGTAGTCGGACACCCAAAGTCCCGACTCGCCATGCTGCTTGAATCCGGTGACCGCCCCGCGCGCGACCAGCTTCTTGCCCTGGAGTTGCGCGAGCTGTTGTCCGGCGGTGAAGGACTCGGGGAAGGGCTGGCCGTCGAGCTTCGACAGCTCGGGCTTGTGGTCGAAGGTTTCCAGATGCGACGGACCGCCCGCCATGCACAGGTGGATCACCCGCTTCGCCTTCGGCGCGAAGTGCCGGGCGTTCTCGAAGATTCCCGGCCAGGGGCGCTCCGATGCCGTCGCCCGGCTGTTCAACGAGGCGAGCGCGATGCCGCCGAGGCCCGCGAAGGACCGGTGCAGGAAGGTGCGCCGGTTGACCGACATCGCGTGCTGGGGATCGAGGAACATGACTCAGTAGCGGGTGATGCTTTCGTGAAGGTTGAGCACGAGCCGGGCGGTCTGCGTCCAGGCCGCCAGCTCATGGGCATCGAAGCCCTCGGGCACGGGCGCGATGCCGATGCCGAGGAAGGCGTTGGCGTCGTCCGTGCCCTCGCGGAAGTTCTGCTCCTGCCGTTTCTGGAAATCGAGCAACCGCTGACGCTCGAGCTGGTCCGGCTGTCGGGAAAGCACGAGCTCGAACATCCGCGCAAGGCGCCCGGCGGGCTCGGCATCCGGCGTTTCGCTCAGCACCCGGACGGCAAACCCCCGGGCCGCCTCGACGTACACCGGATCGTTGAGCAGGGTCAGCGCCTGTTGCGGGATGTTCGCCTGCAAGCGGTCGGCCGCGCACTCATCCCGGGCCGGGGCATCGAAGTTCGCGAGCGTCGGCAGCAGGAAGGTGCGCTGCCAGTGGACATACACCGACCGCCGGTGCTGGCGGAAGTCGAGGTGCGGCGCGTAGGTCCGCGTCGGGAAGTTGAGGTTGGCGTAGTAATTCTCGGGCTGATAGACGCGGACCGATGGACCGCCGACATACGAGGTGTCGAGCAGCCCGGCGACCGCCAGTGCCTGATCACGGATGAACTCGGCGTCGAGCCGTCGCGCCCCCTGCTGGGCAAAGAGCCGGTTGTAGGGATCGACCTCCAGCAAGTCGCCCCGCCGGGCGCTTTCCTGCCGGTAGGCGTGCGAGTCGAGGATGAGCCGCACCATGTGCTTCACGTCCCAGCCCGACTCGCGGAACTCGACGGCCAGCCAGTCGAGAAGATCCGGATGCGACGGCGGCTCGCCCTGGCCGCCGAGGTCGTCGAGAATGTTTGACAAGCCCCTGCCGAAGAACTGCTTCCACAGGCGGTTGACGAAGTGGCGGGCGGTCAGCGGGTTTTCGTCGGCGACGATCCACTCGGCAAGATCGAGCCGGGTGAGTTTCCGGTCCTTCGGCAGCGACTCGGACGGCAGGAACGAAAGCACCGCGGGTTCCACCAGCTCCCCGGAGTCGTTCTGCCAGTCACCCCGGGGAAGAATGCGGGTGGGAAATTCCGGCTTATCGACCTTCACCGTGACCAGTGTCCGGGTCCACCCGGAGCGGCATTCCCGGATCTGGTCGAGCAGATCCCGATAGCCCTGCGGCAACTTTGCGGGCGGCGTTTCGCACAAATGCCAGGCGGCATGGGCGGTCGTGCTGTCCTCGCGGAGTGCCCGATGGAAGGCCTCGGTGAAGGCCGCTTCACCCGCCACCGGATCCAGCACCGGGCTCTGGGAAACCCTCAGTATCGAAGCCGTGTTGCCCGCCAGCACCACCTTCAGCATCGCCCCCTCCGGGACCTCGAGCGGATTCTCGAGGCAGAAGACGGCGGTCTGCGTCCGCCGCACGAGCGAATCGGGGCCCTCGTAACCCGGCTTCGGCGCCGACTGCCAGCCCTGCTTCGGATCGAGTTGCAGAGTCCGCCGGTCACCATGATCGATGCCTCCGGCGAAACCGTGCTCCCGATCGAGATCCGCCTGCGACCAGCGGATCGCAAGCTTCTGCGGATCGCCTTCCCGCGGCACTAAAAAGAACTCCGGCTTGAGCGTGAAATGCCCGCCCGACTCGCGGCCCACGGCACCATGCTCGGGATCCGGAAGCGCTTCGAGACGCAGGCTGCCGAGACGATCGGCGGCGAACTCCAGCTCGATCCCGGTGCGCTCGTCCTTCACCGCCGGACCGCTGAAACGCACCGTCGAATCCTCCCCGAGTTCATGCGGCGTCGCCTTCTCCGACCTGACCGTCACGGGCTTCAGCGGGGCCCAGCCATCGGGGTGACCTTTTGCAAACTCGCGAAGATCCTGCAGCCCCGCCACAGGTGCCTCGGAGACCATCTCCGTCTCCAGACTCTGGAAGGCCCGGTCGCGGAGAAGGTTCAAGCGTTCCACCAGGGAATCGGGACGGACGATGCGCTCCGGGGTGTAGGGATCGTTGTTGCCGGTGTATTTCGTTCCCCCGACATAATTGTTGTAAACGCCCCATTGCATGACGTCGTCGAAGAAGGCCGCCAGCGAATAGAAGTCGCGCTGCGTGATCGGGTCATACTTGTGATCGTGGCACTCGGCGCAGGCCGTCGTCTGTCCGAGGAACGCCGTCCCCACCGCCCGCACCCGGTCCGCCGCATACTTCTTGAAATACTCCTTCGACTGCGCCCCTCCCTCACGGGTGACCAGGTTCAGCCGGTTGAAGCCACTGGCGATGTGCTGCTCATCCGTCGCATCGGGGAGAAGATCGCCGGCCAACTGCTCGCGGACAAAGACGTCGAAGGGCTTGTTGTCGTTGAAGGCGTCGATCACGTAGTCGCGATAGGGGAAGATCCGCTGATTCTGGTCGCCGTGGTAGCCGACCGTGTCGGCGAAGCGAACCACGTCGAGCCACGGCACCGCCATCCGCTCGCCAAATGCTTCGCTGCCCAAGGCCCTCTCGATCGTCTGCACCACATTCTCATTCCCACCCGGCTCCGGTGGCAATCCGGTCAGGTCGAGGCTGATCCGGCGCTTCAGCGTGGCAGGATCAGCCTCCGGCGACGGCTCGATCCCCTCCTCCTCCAGTCGATCCAGGATGAAGGCATCGATGGGATTTCGCACCAGACCGGCATGCTTCCGCGGTTTCGGAACTTCCGGCCGTTTCAACGGCACGTATGCCCAGTGGGCTTCATACTCCGCACCCTGTTCGATCCAACGCCTGAGCAGCGCCTGTTCCTCGGGCGTGACCGTCTTGTTGAACTTCGGCGGCGGCATCACCACCTCGGGATCATCGGAAAGGATACGGGCCATCAACACCGAGGCATCCGGATCACCCGGAACAATCGCATGCCCGATCCCTTCCTCGAGTGCCGCGTAGGCACCCTCTGGAGTGTCGAGACGAAGCTCCGCCGCCCGGTGCTTCGCGTCCGGCCCGTGGCAGGCGATGCACTTCTGCGAGAGAATCGGCCGGATGTCATGGTTGAAACGAACCTCCTCGGCAACGGCGGAAAACGGCATGGCCAGGCCGGCAAGACCGACAATCCAGACTGACACATGCCCGTTCATGGCACCGGGGAACGAAGCAGCGGTCCCCGATTTATCAAGGATCTGTCCGAAGGCGACCGAGTCGTCCCGATCCAAAGAAAACGCCCGCAGGGAAATCCTGCGGGCGTTTTAAAAGGCAATGGAGTCCGGAATCAGGCCTTGGGCTTCTCTTCCTCGGTCTCCTCGCTATCGACAGCCTCCTCTTCGGCCACTTCCGCTTCAGCAGCGGGAGCTTCCTCCTCGGTGACTTCTGCTTCAGCAGCGGGAGTTTCCTCCTCGGCGGTCTCCTCCACCGGAGTTTCCTCGGCGGTTTCCTCGCTGGCCTCGGCGGCGGGTTCTTCGGCGGCAGCCGCAGGTGCGGCTTCCAGCTCGTCGGAATCCTCGGCCGGCAGATCGACCCACTCGATGAAGGCCATCTCGGCGGCATCGGTCATGCGGGCACCGAGCTTGGTGATCCGGCAGTAGCCGCCGGGACGATCCTTCGAACGCGGGGCGACCTCATCGAAGAGCTTCTTCACCACGTCCTTGTGGCGCAGGAAGGCGACGGCCTGGCGACGGGCGTGCAGGTCTCCCCGCTTGCCGAGCGTGACCAGCTTCTCCGCCAGCGGACGGAGCGCCTTGGCCTTGCCCAGAGTCGTGCGGATCCGACCATGTTCGATCAGGCTGCAGGCCAGATTGGCCAGCAGGGCGCGACGCTGGGAGGCGTTGCGCTTCAGTTTTGCGGTCTTGTTGCGATGTCTCATGGTCCGAATCAGTCGTCGAGGTTCTGGGCAATCAGGTCGGCAAGGCCCACGGGAGCCTCATCCTCCACCCCGAGACGCGGTGCCGGAGCGGCACCCGCCACCGGACCGGTGAGGAGCGTGGGATCAAGCGACATGCCGAGACCGAGGCCCAGCTCGGAGAGCTTGTCCTTGATCTCGTTGAGGGACTTCTTGCCGAAGTTGCGGTACTTGAGCATTTCCGCCTCGGTCTTCATCGCCAGCTGACCCACCGAGGTGATGTTGGCGTTGTTGAGGCAGTTGGCGGCGCGGACCGAAAGCTCGATCTCGTTCACCGACATGTTGAGAAGCTTCTTCAGTGCGGCATTCTCCTCGCTCGCCTCGGCCGGAGCCTCCTCGAAGTCCACCGCGTTCTCGTCGTAGTTGACGAACACGTCGAGGTGGTGGCGGAGAATGGCCGAGGCCTGCAGCAGGGCGTCCTGCGGGGTGACGCGACCGTCGGTCCAGATGTCGAGGACCAGCTTGTCGTAGTCGGTCATCTGGCCGACCCGGGTGCTGTCCACCGCATACTTGACGCGGGTGACGGGCGAGAAGATCGAGTCGATGGCGATCACGCCGATCGGCTGGTCCTTGCGCTTGTTCTCATCGCCGGTCGAGAAGCCGCGACCCACGCGGACTTCGAACTCGCAGTCGAACTTCACCTTCTTGTCGAGGGTGCAGATGACCTGCTTCTTGTTGACCACCTCGTAAAGGTTGTCCTCCTGGATGTCGCCGGCGGTCACGACGCCTTCCTTCTCCACCTTGATGGTGAGGATGCGGGGCTCCTTGTCGTGGTGTTTGAACTTCACCTTCTTGAGGTTGAGGATGATGTCGGTGACATCCTCCACAACGCCCGGAAGGCTGGAAAACTCGTGCTGCACGCCGGCGATGCGGACCGAGGTGATCGCGGCGCCCTCGAGCGAGCCGAGAAGCACGCGGCGAAGGGAGTTTCCGAGGGTGTGCCCGTAGCCGCGCTCGAAAGGCTCGGCAACAAACTGGGCGTAAACGTCGGAGGCGGTATCCTCGTCGCGGACGAGGCGGTTGGGGATCTCGAATCGAGACAGTGTGGTTGTTGACATGGTCGGGTTCGATTTGCCGGGTTTCCCTCCGACGAGCATGACAGGCCGTTGTGAAACGGGCTGCCCGGAGGACCTACGGCGGTTCGGCAGGCTCGCGCGGGCGGGGACTTAAGGGGAACCCCACCGGCTTGGCAAAGCAAATTTCACCCCCCAGCGAAGAAAAATCCCTCGTAGAAAGCCTAACATTTCCCAATCAAAAACCTGTCGCATTCCCCCGGATGACGTGCGATGATGCCACATGAAGACAGCCGAACGAAGGGCTATCATGAAGTCCAAAAGAAATCTCACCCGCTTCACCTACGAGAACACCGCTTTCCAGGGATGGAGGCTCTGCATCAGCCGTGGAGGAGCCACTTTCACCAAGTACTTCTCCGACAAACAGTATGGAGGGGGAAGAAAGTCCCTGCGTGCCGCCGAGGCCGCCCTGGACGAAATCAAGGAGGTACTCTCCCGCTCCCGCCGCATCGGGGGCAAGTTGAGCGCCACCACGGTGAAGAAGATCGAGAAGATCCTCGACACCGCCTGATGACCTGCGGCGGACCTCCGGGCTTGCGTCGTCCGAATGCCGGGCTTTGCTGATCGGCATGGGCCCGGCAATCCACTGGTTTCGACGCGATCTCCGCGTCCTGGACAACACCGCCCTGCTGCGGGCATCCATGGCTCACGATGCCGTTGTTCCTTGCTATCTCTTAAGCAGTTGGAAGGAAAAACACGCCTGGACCGGGCCGAAGCGCCAGCACTTTCTCTGCGGTTGCCTCAGATCCCTTGATGCCAATCTCCGCACACTCGGTGGCCGATTGATCCTGCGCACGGGTGGTCCCATCGAGCGCCTGCGTGAGCTGGTGGAGGAGACCGGGGCCACTGCCATCCATTTCAACCGCGACCCGGATCCCCACGGAAAAGAGGTCGAACGGCGGCTGGCCGAGAAGTGTGCCGAGTGGGGCATCGAATGCCACGGCTGGCACGACGTCACCCTCCACACGCCGCAGCAGGTCCTCACCAAGGCCGGTGAGCCCTATCGCGTTTACACGCCCTACAGCAACAACTGGCTCTCACTCGACAAGGATCCCCCGCTGCCCCGGCCGAAGGATCTCGGCACCCCCCGAAACCTTCGCTCCGAGGATTTGCCCGATGTTTCGCACTGGGGCCTCCCCGAGCCGGACGCCCGGCTGGTCGAGCCCGGGGAACGGGCCGCGCTCGACCGACTCAAGACGGCGGTCGACGAGCGGCTCGCCCGCTACGCAGAACGCCGCGACAGCCCGTCCGTCGCCGGAACCTCGCGACTTTCCCAGGATCTGAGGTTCGGTCTTCTCTCGGTGCGCACGATTTTCCGCCGGGTCGAGGAGGCCCGCAAGGCGACCCGCTCGCCGGATACCCGCCAGGGCCTCGACACCTTCGTCAAGGAGCTGGCGTGGCGAGAGTTCTACATGGCGATCCTCCATCATTTCCCGAACGTGCTCGAGGAGGAGTTCAATCCCGACTGGCGGGACCTGCCCTGGGATGAGCCCGGCGAGAAATTCGAAGCCTGGAAGGAGGGCCGGACCGGCTTTCCCATCGTCGATGCCGGCATGCGCGAGCTCCTCAACACCGGTTTCATGCACAACCGGGTGAGGATGATCACCGCCATGTTCCTAACCAAGGACCTCCATCTCGACTGGCGTCTTGGGGAGTCCTTCTTCATGCAGCACCTGCTCGACGGCGAGATCGCATCGAACAACGGGGGCTGGCAATGGAGTGCCGGCACCGGGGCCGATGCGGCACCCTATTTCCGGATCCAGAATCCCTGGTCGCAGTCGAAGCGGCACGACCCGAAGGGCGACTACATCCGGCACTGGGTGCCCGAACTGGCCGACGTGCCGGCCAACGCGCTTCACGAAGCTCCGGAAAACGGGCGCCCCATCGCCGACGACTATCCGCTCCCCTGCCTCGACCACAAGGCAGAGCGCGAGCGGACCCTGGCGATCTTCAAGAAACACAGGTCGGAGTCGGGACGGTAGCTGCGGCTTCCCCATCCGCCGCTTCCCAACCGCAATCCTTGCGTACTCCTTGCTTGACAGCCTGCGCGTCCCGGATAGCCTCCGCGCCCCGACCAGAAAGGATTGTACACAGAATGACCGAAAAAAGCATGCGTGGCGTCAGCGTCAAGAAGGGTGAACCGGTGGACCGGGCACTCAAGCGTCTGAAGACGAAGTTGGATACCGAAGGGATTCTCGAGGAAATGCGGCGCCGTCGCGCCTTCGAGTCCCCGACTCAACGCCGCCTGCGCAAGCAGCGCACCGCTCCCAAGCGCCACAAGGTCCGCTGGCGCTACATGAGTGCCTCCCAGGACGCCAAGGCCGACGAAGCCGAGGCGGCGAAGAAATCCTGAACCCCCTTCTCCGGTCGGAAAAATTTTCGAAGGCGAACCCGGACGGGTTCGCCTTCTTCTTTGACCCCAACCGCTCATCGGAGCGGATTCGGAATCAAGCGAAGCGCTTCACCAGCAGCGACGCGTTGTGTCCGCCGAAGCCGAAGCTGTTGCTCAAGGCCACGTTCACCGGCATCTCGATCGCCGTGTTGGGCACGCAGTCGAGATCGCACTCGGGATCCTGATTCTCGACGTTGATCGTCGGCGGCACCACGCCATCGCGAATCGCCATCAGGCATGCCAGCAGTTCCGAGCCACCGGCGGCCCCGAGCATGTGCCCGGTCATCGACTTGGTCGAACTCACCTTCAGCCCGTTCTTCACGTGATCCCCGAAGGCCAGCTGGATCGCCCGGACCTCGGCCACGTCGCCGAGTCCGGTCGAAGTCGCGTGCGCATTGAGGTAATCGACATCCTCCGGATTCAATCCGGCGTGCTTCAAGGCCATGGTCATTGCCCTGGCCGGACCCGTGCCGTCGGGTGACGGGGCACTGAGATGGTAGGCATCGGCGCTGGCTCCGTAGCCGACGAGCTCCGCCAAGATGGTCGCTCCACGCTTCTTGGCATGCTCCAGCTCTTCCAGAACCACGACACCCGCACCTTCACCCATCACGAAGCCGTCGCGATCGCGGTCGAACGGACGCGAGGCCGCCTCCGGATCGTCGTTGCGGGTGCTGAGCGCCTTCATGCTCCCGAACCCGCCCAGGCCGCACGGGAGAATGCTGGCTTCCGCGCCACCCGCGACCATCGCGTCGGCATCGCCGAACTTGATGATGCGCCAGGCCTCGCCGATCGAGTTGTTGGAGGTGGCACAGGCGGTGACGATCGCCATGTTCGGACCGCCGAGGCCGAATTCCATGGAGAAAATTCCGCTGCCGATGTTGGCGATCATCATCGGAATCAGGAAGGGCGACACCTTTGCCCCGTCCTTGTGGACGAGCTTCGCGTGCTCGTTTTCAAGCGTGCCGAGCCCGCCGATGCCGCTGCTGATGATCGCGCCGATCCGGGTCGGGTCGAAATTCTGCGCTTCGGCGATACCGGATCCGTCGTAGGCCATCCGTGCCGCCGCCACCGCAAGCTGGACGTAACGGTCCGCCCGCCGCGCATCCTTGGGGTTGTTGAAGAACGGGGCCGCATTGAAGTCCTTCACCTCGCCCGCGATCCGGCAGGAATAGGCCGACGCATCGAGATGCGTGATCTTTCCGATGCCGCTGCGACCTTCCTTCATGCCGGACCAGGTCGATTCCGCATCGTTGCCGAGCGGGCTGACGCAGCCCGCTCCCGTGATCACCACTCGTCGTTCACTCATCATATGACTCTCGCCCTGCGGGCTTTTTGTGCTTAGACGCTGCCACCGCGCCGCGCAAGCCTCATCCCAACGGACGCGAGCCACCCCGCTCGGTCGCGCCCCCGCACTCCGGACAGGTCTGCACGGGATCCCGGCTCGTCGCCTCGAAGACCGCGAGGCAGAGCCTGCACACCACCCGGTCCCGCACCGCCCGGCGCTCGTGTTTCGCCACCCGCCGCCGCTCACGCAGATGGAGAAAAACGATCAGAGTCATCGTCAAGCCGATCGCGTATCCCGCCAGTTGCTCCAGGCTCAGGTCGATCATCGGCCCACCACGATTTCCACCGTCAGCCACCCGGGCTCCAGCTCGTTTCCGGTCACCAGTCCCCGCGAAAGCCATTGCAGGACGACGGGCTGGCTCGAACGGATCGGCACCACATCCAGCACCTGCCCGCCGGCATCATGCATGAGCATGAACCGCCCGCCGACCAACTCCCCCGCCTTGCCGGCCGCGAGCGGCAGGCTGGCATGGGAAAACTCCTTCGTGCCGCTCTCGTCCAGGACCCGTGCGGCCAGCATTACCTCGCGGGACTCCTCGACCCGACCCTCTTCGCTTCCTCGGGGCAAAGGAGGAAGAACGGCCCCCTCGAAATCCGGGTCGTCGTTGACCGCCGACCTCATCCACTGCAATTCCACAAGCTCCGGTTGATACGTAGGTCCGCCCGCCGTTGCCGCCTTCAATGCCTCGCGACGCAGTGCCGCATACCGGGGGTCGGCAGCCGGATTCCATCGCGAGGGAAACGGCCCGGCCTCGATCGCCCGGCGCTCCGACCAGACCCTGCCCGTGCCGTCCGGCACAATCGCCAGCGTGGCCTGTTCGGGCTCGCCGCGGCTCGGCACTCCGATGCTCACGCGGACCGCCATGGCCAAGCCGAGGGAAATCAACGCCACCACGAAAATCGCCAGCAGGAAGGATCCCGCGCTGGACACCGGCACCCGCCAGTTGAAGCCAAGCCCGGCCTCCTGGTCGCGGCGTTGCAATTGACGGCGCCCCCGGAACATCACGGACCCTCCTTTGGCTGACCCAGCAGATAGACCCGGAAGCCGGCGGCCAGAGCCAGTTCCGCCACCCGCCGCTCCTCGCCCGCGGCCACCGCCTTGTCCGAGCGCAAGTACACACTCGGCACGCCGGCCGACCGCTCACGGATTGCGTTCAGGGCTTCGATCAACTCCTCCTCCGACATCCGCTCGCGATCCAGCCACAGTACCGGATCCTTTCCCTCGGTCAGGGTGATCACCGAGGCGTCGGAGGCACGCGTCAGCTGGTAGCGGGAAACCGGCAACTCGACTTGGACCCCGGCCTCGCTGACAAAGGACTGCCCCAGCAGGATGGCCACCAGCAACAGGGCGAAGAGGTCCGCGGCGGGCACGACCTGAAGGAAGCCGACCCGCTCCGGCAATGTCGTCTCCAACTTCATCCCCTGCCCTCCCGGCGCGATCCCAACTCGTCACGGATCGAAACGATTCCTGTCTCGGCGCGCGAGTCGCAGATGATGTTCACCATTTCGATACCGGTCCGCTCGATGCGGTGGAACAGGCGCTTCGCCCGGCCCAGAAAGTAAAGGTAGAAGAGATAGGCCGGAATGGCGATTACCAGCCCCAGACCGGTGGTCGCGAGCGACTGGAAGACCCCTTCGGAGAGCTTCACCGACGACACCGCCTGACCGCTGTCGCCGAGTTCCTGGAACATCTCGGTCAGCCCCAGCACGGTGCCGAGCATGCCCGTCAGCGGCGCGAGCAGCGCCACCGCCAGAATGCCACGGATGTATTTCTCGATCCGCGGCACCTCCAGCTGTCCCGCCTCCTGGGCGACGTCGCGCAGATCCGAGCGCTCCATGTGGTGGCGAAGCAGAATCGCGTGGGCGACCCGCGCCACCGGCCCCGGCGCCCGCGCCGCCTCGTGCAGCGCCTCGGCGTAGGCCTTGCGCCGGGCGTGATTCGAGAGCCCTACCAGCAGGTCGCCGACGTTGATCCGGGCCCGGTGGAAGAAGAACAGCCTCTCGACCACGAACACGGCGCCGAAAAACGCCAAGCCGAGCTGGAGCCAGATGATCGGGCCACCCCGCTCGAGCAAACCGGACTCGCTGAACAACTGGATCGGCATGGCGGGAGGATAAACGGTCGAGCCATCCATGGCCAGCCCGGGAAAACGTGCCTACCAAAGCCCGTATTTTCCGAAGCCCATCGCGTAGAGCCCCATCAGCAGGTTGGCCACGAAATGCATCACCACGCAGGCACCGAGGTTCCGCGACCAGATGCACAGCACGTAGGTCAGCGCGCCGTAGATGAACGCCCCGAAATAGTCCACCGGCCGGTGCGCCGCCATGAACAGCCCGGCGACCACCGCGAACGACAACCACGAGGGCTTGCCGAAGGGCTGCTTCCAGTAGTCGCCATCCCAATCGACCACCAGCCGCATCACGAACGACCGCCAGAAGATCTCCTCGACCAGCGCCACCACCACGGCCGCCCTGACGAAACGGAAAATCAGCGAGGTCCACCACGCGGCACCCCCTTCCATGAAGACCTCGCTCGGATTGAAGCCATCGCGCCTCGGCGCAAAGCCGAACCACTTCCACCAGCCGTCCTTGGTCAGGCTCAGGAGGTCGAACAGATGGGTTGGCAGAACCCAGAAGCCGATTCCCACCACACCGAAGACCGCACCGATCAACGACCAGCGGAGCGACCATCGGAACTCATACGAGCGCCACCAGCGAACCAGGACCACCAGGCAGACGACCGTCTGCAGCGGATAGATCCAGTGCTCCGGCGCCCGGCGCCACCACGGCTGACTGGGCAGATCGACGGCGAAAAAACCACCCGCCACCTGCAATAGCAGCAGGAAGCCCATGAAGATGGCGAAGGGAATCACCTGCCGCCGGACCCAGAGTGTCGGCTCCTCGATCCGCAACCTGTCCGACTCCGCACTCATCCCAGTCTTCCGACGAATGCTTCCATCCGCTCCATTGCGGTCTTGAGGTCCTCGAAGGCCGTCGCGTAGCAGCAGCGCAGAAATCCTTCGCCCGACGGGCCGAAGGCCGTTCCCGGCACGGCGGCCACGGATTCCTCTTCCAGCAGCTGCATGGCGAATCCCTTGCTGTCGAGACCGGTCTTCCGGATGTCGGGGAACACGTAGAACGCTCCACCCGGCGAATGGCAGTCGATGCCCATCCCTTTCAGCCGCCGGACCACGAAGTCGCGGCGTTGCTGGTAGCTTTGTCGCATCCGCTCGACCTCGGCGAGTCCGCGCTCCAGCGCCTCGATCGCCGCCATCTGGCTCATGATCGGCGCGCACAGCATCGAGTACTGGTGGATCTTCATCATCGCCTCGATCACCGGCTGCGGGGCGCAGGCATAGCCGAGGCGGAAACCGGTCATCGCAAAGGCTTTGGAAAACCCGTGCAGCAGCACGGTCCGCTCGCGCATCCCGGGCAGCGAGGCGATGGAAAGGTGATCCTCCTCATCGTAGCGAAGCTCACAGTAGATCTCATCGCTCAGCACGATCAGGTCGTGCTCGATGCAGAGCTTCGCGATGCCTTCGAGGTCCGCGCGGCTCGCCGTCGCACCGGTCGGGTTGGTCGGGAAGTTCAGCATCAGGACCCGCGACTTCGGCGTGATCGCCGCGGCCAGCGCTTCCGGCTTGAGTGAGAACCCGTCGGACTTCTTCGTCTCGACCGCCACGCCCGTGCCGTAGGCCATGGTGATGCTCGGTGAATACGACACGTAGCAGGGCTCGTGATAGATCACCTCGTCGCCGGGATTGAGCAGGGCACGCAGGGCGAGGTCGATGGCCTCCGAAACGCCGACCGTCACCAGCACCTCTCCCGCCGGATCGTAGCCGACCCCGAACAGTCCCTCCACGTAGCGGGCGATCGACCGCCGCAGCGCGGGCAGGCCCAGATTCGACGTGTAGCTCGTCTGCCCCTTTTCCAGCGAATAGATCGCCGCCTCCCGGATGCCCCACGGCGTTGCGAAGTCCGGTTCGCCGACGCCCAGCGAGATCACGTCGTCCCGGCCCTGCACCAACTCGAAGAAATCACGGATCCCCGAGCGCGGGATGGCCGCGACCTGCCGGGCGATCTTGTCTTCGTAGTTCATCGGAATGCCGGCACGCCGCCGGAAGGCGCGGCATTCCAGAGGGATTCAGTCCTTCAGGCAATGCCCGAATCAAGGCTCCCCCGCCATCAGACGCTTGAGCTTGCGCTTGAGGCGGACCTTGGCCGCCGGCGAGATGCGGTCGATGAAGAGAACCCCGTTGAGGTGATCGGTCTCGTGCTGGATGGCGCGGGCGAGCAAGCCGTCGGTTTCCACTTCGAGAATCGTGCCATCCAACTGGGGCAAGGTCGCCTTGAGCGCGGCCGGCCGTTTGACCTCGGCCCGCACGTCCTGGATGCTGAGACAACCCTCGATGTCGCTCTCCTTGTGCTCGCCGAATTCCAGTTCGGGGTTGATGAAGACGAGCGGCATCAGGTCCGCCAGCTCCGCCTCCTCGCCATTGACCCGCAGGAAGGACACGCAGTCCGGGTCGTGGGCGACATCGACGATGGCAAGCCTCTGCGCCACGCCAACCTGAGGTGCGGCCAAACCCACCCCTTGCGCCGCATGCATCGTTTCGATCATGTCGTCGACCAGTCGACGGATGTCGTCGTCGACCCGCTCGACCGGGCGGCAGCGTTCGCGGAGCACCGGGTGCCCGAGTTGGACGATGTCGAGGATCATGGCTCTTCGGCAGGCAGCGCGATGCGCGCCGGAACGTCGGTAACTTCGATCCCGGCGGCGGTCAATGCATCCCAGATCAGGACCAGCTTCTCGAGCGAGACGTCCTTGTCCGCCTCCAACTCGAGCTTCCGGGCCGGATTCTCCTTCACGTAGGCGGTCAGATAGGCCTCGAGCAGCCCCAGGCTCGGCACGGTCAGGTCATCAAGCCGGAGCGCGCCGTCGGCGTCGATCGCCAGCACCGATCGCGCGTCGGCGATGGTCATCGACTCGACCTCGCGCACCGTCGGCAACTCGATCTTCAGCACGTCGCGCTTCTTTTTGAACTCGGAGGAGACGATGAAAAAGATGAGCACGATGAAGAGGATGTCGATCAGCGAGACGATCGGCACCTGACGCGGACGGGGCGCGGGACGTTCGAAGCGCATCAGTCGGTCTTGGCGGGTTCCACCTCACCGAGCCGCGGCGACCGTTCGCAAAGGTGCGCCAGGGAGGTCAGCAGCACTTCCAGTCGCGCGGCATAGGTCTCGATTTTCCGCTGGAAGAAGCCCTGCGCGATGATCGCGGGCACCGCGATGGCCATGCCGACGATGGTCGTCTTCAGCGCGCGGCCGATGCCGGCGGTGATCATCAACCAGTCGGCATCCGACTCGAGTCCCGAGAAAACCACGACCAACCCCGAGGCGGTGCCCAGCAGCCCGAGCAGCGGAGCGACGCTGATGACGACGTCGATGGCCGTCATGCCCGAGTGCAGCCGGACGATTTCGGCACGGGCCAGGGCCTGCACCGGCTCGGCGATCTCCGACTGCGGTTTGCCGCGCTGGCGGACGGTCTCGGCACACAGGCGGGCCAGCGTGCTTTCCCCCTCCTCGAACCTCTCGAGCACGGGAGCGACCTGCTTGTTGCGGATGAGCGACTCGAAGGACTCCACATCCCGCGCCAGGTCCGCCGGCAGGATCCGACCCCGCGAAAGCGTGAGGAACTTGAACAGGATGGCGGCGACGGCGACCACCGAGGTCGCCCCCAGCATGCCCATGAACACACCGCCCTCGCGGAAGAACAGGCCGATCTGCTCGATGAGGCCCGGCGAGGCGGCGGCGAGAATGGAAGTAACGGGGGAATTCATGCGTCGGATGCGGGCCGAAGCTCGACCTCAGAAGATGAAGTTGTAAAGCAGTTCCAGCGGTTCGCCATCGAGTTCGCGCTTCACCGCGGCCGGCATCTCCGGGAGGTCGGCATCGCGGATCGCCATGTGGGTGAAGCCCTTCTGGATCGTGCCGACGCCGACTTCCTCAACCGTTCCGACCGAGCGCACCCGCCCGTTCTCGTCGAGCACGACCCGGATCCTCAGCACGCCGGGCGTGATGAAATCCCGGTTGCGGACCACCTGCCGCTGCCACTCGCGCTCGATCGCCCGACTGAGCGCCGCATGATACGCACCGAGCGGACCGGCCTTCACATCGAGCGCCGACCGTCCCTGGCGCGAGATCGACCCCTTGAGTTCGGTCTTTCGCTGGAAACCACGGAAGCCGGGCTCCGATCCGGCCTCGGTGCGGACGGCAGGCGGCTTTTCCTTCGGACTCTCCTCAACCTGTTCCTGCGCCTCCTCGGCGGGCTCTTCATTCTCGGGGACGCTCTTCGGCTCCTCCTCCGCCATCTCTGGCGGCACCGGGCGATCGACCGGAAAGGGACTCTCGGCGAGGGTCTCGCGACGGCCACCCGGATCGCCTTCCTCCGGCGCGTCGAGGGGCGGCGGCGACGTCGACTCGCTCGCTTCGGCGGTTTCGGCCGCCTCTTCCGCTTCGGATGGCGGGGTGGGTGGTGCCGCCACGGTGGGTTCGGCCGGCACTCCTGCCGGATCGACGATGTCGAGTCGCCCGTCCTGGTAATCGCTTTCCGTGGTCTCCATCTCGCCTTCGACCCGCGGCGCGATCCCATCCTGACTCGGTCGATCCGGAGCATCGGGATCGGGGGCGGTCTCGCTGGTCCCCAGGGTGTCGCGCTCGCCGATGAAATCCGGATCTTCCGGGATGCCGGCAGGCTGATCCTCCGAGGTCCGGGCGAATCCGAGACGCTCCTTTGCGGGGGCGGGCGTCTCCTCGGCCCGCGTCACCGGCTGGATGGTCATCACCCGGTCCTTGGGAGCGCTCGCGGACGAGGGATCGACCGGCGGCGCAAAGATCAGCGAACGCACCGCCAGAACCGCCAGGACGAGGATGATCCCGCCATTGATGCCCACCGACGCCAGCATCGCCATCAGCCAGAGGCGGACGTCGCTGTTTCGTTGGGCGGTCAGCGTGGCGGACACGCTCCGAACATTCACCGAGACCGGCCCTCCTGCAATCCGGGAAATCCGCCGGCGTCCGGCACCTACCAATCGGCGATGCGCTCCGGCAGGTGGGAGTGCGAAGTCGCCAGGGAACAATCGAGATACAGATCGCCGAGCGGCGGGATCTGGTTGCCGCCCAAGGTATAGACCCCCTGCGTCGGACAGGCCGGCAGGGCTTCGAAGAAGCGGTCGGGACCGATCACCTTCATTTCAAGATTGGGCACGCTGTCTCCGGGATTCAGGCCGGACATGTTCGCATAGCCGCGCACCGCCTTCTGCACGCTCGCGATGTTGGTGATGCAGATGGTTCGGTCGCTGCCACGTTTCCACGCGCGGGCACCGACCAGAAGGATCGTCGCAAAGAGCATCAACGCGAGAATCACGATCGCGAGTTCGATCAGGGTGAGTCCCGGCAATCCCCGAAAACGTGGCGACGGGTTCATGGTCGATCCGACCAGTCCCGCGTCCCGGGTGGCATTTTTCATGGCTGGTTTTTGGAACAGGTGCTTAGGGAAGCGACCTCCAGCTTACTTGATACGGTTTTCCGGACAAGAAATAATTAAAAAGTTTTCGGAAACCTTTAATAATTTCAGGATCTTCGTCCCCGCGCCAGCTTCCAGCACTCCAGAAATCCGCTCGCAAAGTCCTGCGGGCTCACCTCGATCCAGGCGTCGATTTCATCCGGCGGCAGCCACAGGACCGACTCGATCTCGGAGCAGGGAAACTCGGGTCTGCCGTCCCATCGCACCAGATACAGGCAGACGTGTTCCCAGCCGGTCGCCGCGCACGGCGGGATCCGCCCGATTTCCTCCGGCTCGGCATCGCGAATGCCCATCTCCTCCGCCATTTCGCGCTCGGCCGCCGCGGGATAGTCCTCCCCCGCGTCAAGGTGCCCGGCGACGCTGGAGTCCCACACTCCCGGGTGAACATCCTTCAGGCGCGAGCGCTGCTGAAGCAGCAACTCGCCGCGCCGGTTCACCGCGAAGACATGCACCGCCCGGTGCAGGAGCTTCTTGGCATGGACCTCGGCCCGGGTGGCCTGGCCGACCACCTGATCCTGCTCATCGACGACGTCCAAAAGCTCGTCGTCCCGCTGGGCGATCTCCTTGAGCGGGTGCGGATCGTATTCCCGTGTCACCGCCACCCAGTCGTCGAGATCCAGCTCCTCCGCCCGGGCGGTCGCGGAAATGCCGAGCCGCTCCGCCACTGCGTCCCAGCCCGGATCCTCCGGCATCTGCTTGCGCAGTTGCTTGCGCCGCTGGGAGAACCCCCGGCGGATCAGCTCGTCAAAACGCCGGCGATCGAAGACGGGAAAACGGTCCCCCAGCGGCGTCAGCACCGCCACCGTCGAGTCGATCGAGGGACGGGGATGGAAGGCTTCCGGCGGGATCACCTTCAGGGGGCGGACGTCCCACTGGCTGCGCATGCGCAGCGTCAGCACCCCGTAGTCCTTGGTCCGGGGTCCGGCGCCGATGCGATCGATCACCTCCTTTTGGAGCATGATCACGGCTTGCGAAAAGGGGCAGGGCGCGGACAGGAAGTTCTTCAGGATCGCCCCGCCCGCCGAGTAGGGCAGATTGCCGAGAAACTTGACCGGCCGGTGCTTCCACAGAACCCGCGGGTCGAACCGTGCCCCATCGGCGTGATGGACCTCGACCTCGTCGCGGTCGGCGAACCTCTCCTTCAGCCAGGCCGCCAGGCGGGAATCGAATTCGATCAGCACGAGGCGCTTCACCCGCCCGATGAGCTCGCTCGTCAGCGCCCCGGTCCCCGGTCCCACCTCGACCACCGTGTCTTCCGGCCGGGGTTCGAGCTGGTCGGTGATCCAGCGCGCCACGCCGGGGTCGCAGAGAAAATTCTGCCCGAGCTGCCGATTCGGGCGCACGCCCGCCTGCTCCAGTGCTTCTCGGATTTCCGCTCCCGTCACCCCGCCAAACCATGTCTTCCGCCCCGATCGGGCAAGCCCGGGATGACGACAGCGGTTCTTTTTTTCAGAATGATTGAACACTCTCCCCTTCTCCGGGTCTCAACCCTCTGAAAACCGCGCGTTAGTGCAGTTTTCATGTAAGGGTGAACAGTAGTTGTCGGTTCCGTCATCCCCCCGGAACGCGAACTTGGCAACTCTCCAGCCGTCGGGGAGTGGGTGCTCCCCGGCGGCAACTTTTTTCGGGCCATCGCGATCCCGGAAAACCACGGCCCGCCTCCCGCCGGATGCACGGCTCCCTTCGACAATCCGCTTCCAGGCGATTCGTCAAAGCCGGGGCGTCGCGGTGCCCGGGATCACTCACCGAGCCTTTCGGGCGCGTGTCCCGGGACGTCGGTTGAAAATCCCCTGCGAATAAGGATTGAAGCCTCTCCGGGCGCTCCCTTTACTTCCGCCCCGCCGAAGCGCGGCACCTCTTCCATGATCGAAAACATCCGCCGATACACCGGACTGATCTTCATCGTCATCGTCCTCCTCCTGCTGGGCTTCATCTTTATGGATACCAGCGGCTTCTTCACCCGCTCCGGCACCGGCGGAACCGCCGTCACCATCGACGGTCGCGCCTACTCGGTCTCGGAAGTGCAGAAGCTGGGCGCGGCACCCTACGAGCTGATCCAGCGCATCCCCGATTACCGCCTGTTCGGTTTCATCAACACCCTTCGCGGCGACGCCACCGAGGCCGATAACCAGGAGCTGCAGTTCTTCACCGGCCGCATGCTGATCCAGCAGGCCCGCGAGGATTTCGGCATCCAGCCATCCGATGAGGAGGTGGATGAGTTTGTTCGCGGCCTCCGGATCTTCCAGGCCCAGCCACCCCTCGGCTCCCCTCCCGGCACCCCTGGAGAGTTCGATCAGGCCAGCTACAATACCTTCATCCAGAAGCGCCTCGGTTCCTACGGCATGGTCGAGCGCGACTTCCGCGAACTGGTCCGCGACATCATCGCCACCGAGCAGCTCCGCACCCTGATCGGCGGTGGACTCGAGGGCAGTCGCCATCTGGCCGAGGCGATGACCGTTGTCCGCGACCAGAAGGTGGAAGCCAGCGTCGCCTCCATCGAAATGGAGCCGTTCCGCGCAAAGCTGGATCCCAGCGACGAGGACCTGAAGGCCTGGTGGGAAACCCGCAAGGAAGCCTACCAGACCGAGCAGCGCGTCAAGGTCAGCTACGTCCTCGCCTCGCCGGAATACCCGGAAGAGATCCAGGAGAAGCCGGAGCCGGCCGATGCACCCGAGAAGACCGACGAGGAACAGGCCGCCGAAGATGCCGCGCGGGAGGAACGCAAGGAGAAGCGCCGGCAGGTCGATCTCGAAGTGGCGAATCTGGCCAACGATTTTATCAACGAGGTGAACTCCACCGAAGGAGAAGCCTTCGACAAGGCGACCGAGAACCACGGTCTGGAGATCATCAGCACCGACTGGCTCACCCGCAGCACCTTGCCCGCCGATCTCCAGCTTCGGACCCGCTCCTCCTACGCCGGCACCCAGCTGGCCGACCTGATTTTCGGGCTCACCACCGGCCCCGATCCGCTGGCTCCCTTCACCAATGCCGTCGCCGTCGGAGAGGCACAGTTCATCGTCGTCCGCCTCGACGAACTCGACGAAGCCCGGGAGAAAACCTTCGAGGAAGCGCGCGACGAGGTCCGCGAGGACTACATCGCCGAAAACGCCGGCGAGGCACTCGCCGCCGAGGTCGAGGCGAAGACCGCGGCCCTCGAGGAAGCCATGGCGGGCGGCAAGAGCTTCGAGGAGGCGGCCAAGGCGCTCGAACTCGAGCCGCGCAAGCTCGGCCCCTGGGGCATGACCGATTCGCTCGACAACGAGTTCAACTCGCGGGAAATCTTCCAGCTCGCGTCGACCACCAATCCCGGCGAGTTCGCCGAGCCGTTCATCAGTGACGATCGCGCGGTGATCATCCACGTCGATGCCCGCCAGATCATCAAGGACGACAACCGCGGCCAGCAGGTCGACCAGTTCGCGGCGAACATCAGCCAGAACGCCGAAACCGCCACCTTCGACGCCTGGTTGCGCCAGCGCACCGCCGAGGCCCAGGTCACCCTGCCCTCGCGTCCCTGAACCGATGTCCGAGCGCGACGAGCTTTTCGACGAGGCCAACGGCTGCCTTGCGCTCGGCGATCTCGAAGAAGCGGCCGCCCTCTACCGCCGCTGTGTCGCGATCGATCCGGAATTCTTCGACGGCTGGCACGCGCTGGGGATGGCGTTGCTGAAACTCGATCAGGTCAAGGAGGCGATCGGTTGCGGACTCCAGGCCACCACCCTCCGGCCCAACGACCTCCTCGCCTGGACCTCGCTTTCGCAGATGTACGTCCGCGACGGCAACATCCCCGAGGCCGAAGCCGCCAAGGGCAACGCCCGCATCCTCTCGCTCGGTGGCAAGGTGGACCGCTCAGCCGATGGCTGAAGTTCCAAGTCCGAAGGTCCAAGTTCCAATCGCTCCGCGCCCCACGCTTTACGCTCCATGCTCCTCACCACCGCCATCGACTACACCAACGGCGCGCCGCACATCGGCCACGCCTACGAGAAGATCTTCGCCGACGTCCTCGCCCGCTACATCCGGCTGCGCGGCGACGAGTGCTATTTCCTGACCGGGGTCGACCAGCACGGCCAGAAGGTCCAGCAGACCGCGGAAGCCGAGGGCATTCATCCCGCGACCTTCGCCGCCAAGAAGACCAAGCTCTTCCTCAACCTGTGGAAGAAGACCGGCGTCGACTACGACGGCTGGGCCGAAACCACCGACGACCGCCACAAGGCCTGCGTCCAGCAGATCCTCACCTCCCTCAGGGAGAAGGGCGAACTCTACAAGAAGGGCTACAAGGGGCACTACTCGGTGCGCCAGGAGCAGTTCCTCACCGACCGCGACCGCAACGAGGACGGCTCCTTCGGCCCGGAATGGGGCGAGGTGGTCGAGATCGAGGAGGAGAACTGGTACTTCCGCCTCTCCGCCCATGCCGCGTGGCTCAAAAACTACGTGTCTAGTAGGGAAGACAGTGTCATCCCCGCCTTCCGGCGCAACGAACTCCTCGGGGCGGTCGACCGTGCCGGCGAGCAGGACCTGTGCATTTCCCGCCCCAAGGAGCGCCTGCGCTGGGGCATCGAGATCCCCTTCGATCCCGAGTTCGTGACCTACGTCTGGTTCGACGCCTTGATCAACTACGTCTCGTTCGCCGGCTACCTGGCGGCCGACGATGCCGGCCTGCCAGATTTCGACAAGCTGTGGCCAGCCGATGGCTCGCCGACGCCTCTCCACATCATCGGCAAGGACATCCTGGTCCCGGCCCACGGGATCTACTGGCTTTGCATGCTCCACGCGATGGGCTTTCCCGACGAGCAGCTCCCGCGGTTGCTGGTCCATGGCTGGTGGAACATCAGGGGCGAGAAGATGTCGAAGTCTCTCGGCAACGTGGTCGATCCCGACCAGCTCGCCGACCGCTTCGGCCCGGACGCGGTGCGCTACTACCTCGCCCGCGACATCGTCACCGGCAAGGATTCGGATTTCGATCCGGAGCGCCTCGTCATGCTCTACAACCAGGAGCTGGCGAACGAACTCGGCAACCTGTGCAACCGCGCGCTCAACATGACCGGGCGCTTCTGCGGCGGCGTCGTGACCACGACTCACGAACCCGAGGCGCAGGACACCGCGCTGCGCGAGTCGCTGGCAAAGGCCACCGCCGACTACCGGGAGGCCATGGACCGTTTCGACCCCTCGGCCGCGCTCAAGGCGATCAACGACCACGTCACCCACTGCAACGGCTACGCCGAGCGCAACAAGCCGTGGGAACTGGCCAAGGACGCGGCGAAGAAAGCGCGCCTGGAGACGGTGCTCGCCCACATGGTCGAGAGCCTCGCCCACCTCACGGTGCTGCTTTCCCCGGTTCTTCCCGAGCCCGCCGCACGCCTCGCCCACCAGCTGAGGATGGACAACCTGCTGTCGCTCAAGCTCGACGACCTCGCCTGGGGCCTGATCCCCGACGGCCACGCCACCGGCAAGCCCAAGCCGGTGTTTCCGCGCATCGTGATCGAGGAGGAATAGGCGTGGCGG
>JAKZES010000052.1 GCA_022548915.1 Verrucomicrobiaceae bacterium E54 | reverse complement strand
CAAACCGCTGACTGGACAGCCGGATGCGGGAGATCCGCACGTCCGGTTCGAAGGGAGGGGCGGCGCAAGCCAATGCGCCGTCCCTACCCCTATCCTCAAAGCGCCCACTTGCCTTGGTCGAGCTCGGCGACGCAGGCGGTGAGCAGGTTGATCCCCGCCTCGATGTCCTTCTTGTGAGCCGTCTCGACGGTCTGGTGGATGTGCCGCGTCGGGATCGACACCGCTCCGGCGATCGAGCCGCCCGGGACCATCCGCTGCAGCGCCGCGGTATCGGTGCCGCCGGCCCCGAGGATCTCGGGTTGCCACTTGATCTTGTTGCGCGCCGCGACGGCCTTCATGTGGGCGATCATCCGGTAGTCGCAGATCACCGAGGAATCCATCAGCTTGATCGCCGCCCCCTCGCCGAGCGAGGTGACCTTCTGGTGCGACGGTGTGCCCGGCACGTCGACCGCCAGCGTCACGTCGAGGCCGATGCCGAAGTCCGGCTTCACCTCCAGCGCCGCGACATTGGCGCCGCGCAGTCCGACTTCCTCCTGCACGGTGAAGGCCGCATAAAAATCGTAGGCCGGCTTCTTGCGCGATTTCTTCATTTTCCTGAGCGTCTCGAGCAACAGGAAGACCGACAGTCGGTTGTCGAGCGACTTCACCGTCACGCAGTCGCCCATTTCCTCGAGTGGTGCCCAGCGGGTGATGAAATCGCCGACCGACACGATCTTCTCGATGTCCTTCTTGGTCCGCCCGCAATCCACGAAGTAGTCGTCGATCTTCAGGTTCTTGCCGCGCTCTTCAGGGGTCATGATGTGGATCGGCTTGCAGCCCATCACTCCGAGGATGTCCTTCTTTCCGTGAACCAGCACCCGCTGCGAGGTCAGTGTTTTCGGGTCGAAGCCACCCACCGGGTTGAAACGGAGGAAGCCGTTGTCGTCGATGTAGGTGACGATGAACCCGATCTCGTCCATGTGCGCGGCCGCCATCACCTTTTTCTTGGAGGAGCGACCCTTTTTGAGCGCGACCACATTGCCCATGTTGTCGGTGCTCACCTCGTCGGCGAGACCGTCGAGTTCGGCGAGGATGAGTTGGCGGATGGCCTTTTCATGGCCGGGGGCACCGGGAGCTTCGCAAATGCGGGCGAGGAGGGAGACATCGATGGACATGACGGCGGCGAGCTTCGGGAATCCTACCCGCCCTGACCAGCTGGAAGATGGCAAAGGATTCGCGCGACCCGGTCGCGTCCCGCCGTGCCGGAGTGGCTCGCAGAGCTGGGGGACCTCGAGAGTGGTTCCGGCGTTGGTGACGAGCGGGAAGTGGCCCCGCCGTCGCTCGACGAGCGATGGCGCTCCCGCCGACCGACGGCACCCGCTCTCCCCGGATGTTCCGAAGTCCGTTTGCCCCTTCCCGCCGGCCACCCCTGCCGGAACGATTCACCCGCCACGCGGCGGCGTGAGCTCGCTAGTGCCCAGGGCGACCTTAGCGTTTCGCGTTCAGCATCTTACGTTGAAACACGCACATCAGCGACGATCTGCCGTTTCAGGCTCCGCAAAAATTTGCATGCTGAAAAACCGGGTGGAAAGGTCCCGAAGTCCCCTGAAGTCCCCTAACATTTTAGAATTTTCCTCGCGGCATCCACTGGATTTCGGCGGCCGAGATTTTTCCAGACGCAATCCCGGCCCGTTCGCTTTTTGCTCAATCTTTCCGAAAACCTTGATTTTCAGTAGCGGGCGATTCCAAAGCACCGAGTCAAGCCCCCGCTGCGACTTCTTTAATACCACATCTTGTGTGTGAATAGATTTGTGAATACCATATGAGCAAAATCGACTTGTCCGGATCCGCCAAACTGTCGCAGTATCCCCAACGCTGCGCCTTGCGCTCTAAATTCCGTCAATACTTCTGAATTAACACCCGTTTTTCGCCCGAAAATGTCTGCCACCACCACCATCACCGTCGGTACCCGCACCTTCACCCTCGACAAAGAGAAGGCCGAGCAGGCTTTCGCCGCCAAGAAGGTCATCAATGGCAAGGACACGATGTTCTTCAACATCCTGCCGCTCAAGTACCAGTGGGCCTACGACCTCTACAAGACGATGAAGAACAACCATTGGGAGCCGGAGGACATCCCGATGCAGAAGGACGTCGAACAGTGGCGCTCCGGCGATGAGATTTCCGACGTCGAGCGCTGGATCATCAAGATGGGCATCGGTTACTTCTCCGCCGCCGAGGGGATCGTCGGCGACAACATCCTCCACGTGATCCGCGAGGTGGTCACCGCCCCGGAGCTCAAGCTCGTCCTCGGGCGCCATGCCCACGAGGAAAACATCCACGCCGACTCGCTGGTTTACATGCTCTCCTCGATCGGCCTCAACCCGCACGAGTGCGAGGCGATGTTCGAGGACGTTCCGACCATCACCGCCAAGAACCACTATGTGGTCTCGAACTCGCGGGCCATGCGCCGCGACATCGACCTCACGGTCACCAGCAACAAGCAGGACCTGGCCAAGAACATCTTCCTCTTCGGCCAGTGCATGGAGGGCACCCAGTTCTACGGGCTCTTCGGCATGATCCTCAGCCTCTACCGCCAGAACAAGTTCCCGGGCATCGGCCAGATGTTCCGCTACACGCTGCGCGACGAGTCGAACCACATCGAGCTCCTCCGCAACCTGCTGATGGACCTCGTCGATGAGAACCCGGACATCTGGACCGAGGACTTCCGCGAGGACCTCCGCCAGACCATGGCCGAGGGCATCCGGCTCGAGAAGGAATTCATCCGCGACTGCCTGCCGGTCGCCGGCATTGGCCTCAATGCGGCCGATTTCGAGCAGTACATCGACTACATCGCCGACCGCCGCCTGACCTCCTGCGGCCTCGCTCCGCTCCAGTCGGAACCCGTCTCGAACCCCTTCCCGTGGCTCGCCGAGAT
This sequence comes from Verrucomicrobiaceae bacterium E54, assembly GCA_022548915.1. Taxonomy (GTDB): domain Bacteria; phylum Verrucomicrobiota; class Verrucomicrobiia; order Verrucomicrobiales; family Akkermansiaceae; genus Haloferula. The sequence continues at coordinate 33,392 of JAKZES010000052.1, read as the reverse complement.
GATGGACATCAAGAAGGAGCAGAATTTCTTCGAAGGCCGCGTCACCGAGTACCAGAAGGCCTCCGCCCTCGGTGACGTCGATGATGACGACCTTTAAGGCGCGCTTGCGCGCGAGTGTCAGGTGATCGGTGAGCAGTGATCTGTGTGTGTGATTGGGAAACGTCAGGGAAATGAGCGAGATTGAAACCTTCGAAGACCTCGATGTCTGGAAACGTGGCTGCCAGTTGGCGGTCGACGTCCACGTCGCGGTTGCCGACTCCAAAGACTTCGCCTTGCGGGGTCAGATGGAGCGCTCATCCCTGTCGATCCCGTCCAACATCGCCGAAGGCGCCGAGCGCGACAGCACCGCCGAATTCATCAAGTTCCTGCGCTACTCGAAGGGCTCCTGCGGCGAACTCCGCACCCAGCTCTACGTCGCCGAAAAAGTCCGCCAGCGCCTCGACCTTCCTTCCCTCGAAAACTCCCGCCCGATGATCAACGAGACCCGGGTCATCTCCCGCATGCTTCAGGGCCTCATCAACTCCCTCAAACGCCGCCTCGGCAACTCTGCCACCGATCACTGATCACCGCTCACCTGGCACTTCGCCCGCCACCCGCACCCACTCCCTAACCTCCAAAGAACCTACCGCCCCAAATGTACACCAATCTGAATCTCGACGAAGACCTCAACCTGAAGCAAGTCATCACCGACCGCTTCGCCCTTCCCGCCTGCGACCGCGCCCACACCTGGCGCGAAGTCCTGCCAGCGGATCGACGCAAGCCGATCACCGACATCACGGTGACCCGCGGCAACGAAGAGGCCCACTTCTCGCTCGAGGACGTCGCCGATGCCATCGGCGAATCGCTCACCGACCTCCTCATCGCCCGCAAGATGGGGGACGATGCCATTTTCAATGAGGAAAACCGCAAGTTCGTCTCGGATGTCGCCCACGCGGTCGCCAACTCGCTGACCAAGACCCTCGACGAGGGCGGTCGCCTGCGGCTCTCGGAAGGGGACCTCTACCTGCTCATTGAAAAGGCGCTGCTCGAGAACGATGCCTACGACGTCGCCAAGTCGCTGGCCTTTCGCCGCTCGATCGAAAAGGGCGGCAACATCTCCGCCGGCACCCAGCCGCACGCGCTTCCCGTGCGCCTCATCCGCCGCAATGGCAACGTGGTGCCGTGGAGTGAAACCAAGATCGAGATCGCCGTCCGCAAGGCCTTCCTCACCATCCACGAGATCCCCGAGCCGGCGACCGACATCGCCGCCGCCGTCACCGAGCGCGTCCGCCAGGGCGACCAGTCCTTCGTTCACATCGAGGACGTCCAGGACATGGTCCAGGAAGAGCTGATGAAGCAGGGCCACTACAAGGCCGCGGCCCACTACATCCGCTACCGCGACGAGCGCGCCCGCCTGCGCGTCGAGAACGAGGAGTCACCCGACGAGACCGATCAGGACCTTTTCATCACGGTCATCACCGACGACGGCGAGACCAAGCTGTGGGACGGCACCGAGCTCAAGAAGCGCATCGCCTTCGCCTCCATCGGCCTCGACCTGTGCCTCACCGACGCCGAGATCGAGCGCGAGCTTCGCCGCTCGGTCGGCGCCGAAATCAAGGAGAAGGACCTCAAGAACACCGTCATCCTCAACTCCAAGTCGCTGATCGAGAAGGACGCCGACTTCGCCAAGTTCGCCGCCCGCATCCTGCTTTCCTACGTTTACGAGGAGGTTCTCGACTGGTCCATCCTGCGCGACGGGGTCGAAAAGCTCAAAGCCGCCCACAAGGCCGCCTTCAAGACCTACCTCAAGCACGGCATCGCCATCAAGCGCCTCAATCCCGAGCTGCTCGAGCTCTACAATCTCGACACCCTGGCCGAGGCCTTTGATCCGACCGCCGACCTCGACTTCGACTACCTCGGCATCCAGACCCTCTACGACCGCTACCTCATCGTCGACAAGACCGGCGACCGGCACCGCCGGATCGAGACGCCGCAGTTCTTCTGGATGCGCGTTGCCATGGGCCTCTTCAAGAAGGAGGAGACCAAGCGCGAGGACTGGGCCATCCGCCTCTACAACCTCTACAAGGGTCGCCGCTTCTGCTCGTCCACCCCGACGCTGTTCAACTCCGGCACCCTGCACAGCCAGCTCTCGTCCTGCTACCTCTACAAGGTCGACGACTCCATCGAGTCCATCATGCTCCGTGGCGTCGCCGAAAACGCCTTCCTTTCGAAGTGGGCCGGCGGCCTCGGCGGCTCATGGACCGCCGTCCGTGGCACCGGCGGCTACATCCAGGGCACCAATGGCGAGTCGCAGGGCATCATCCCCTTCCTCAAGCTGCACAATGACCAGCTCGTCGCCGTCAACCAGGGCGGCAAGCGCCGCGGCTCCGGCTGCGCCTACCTCGAGAGCTGGCACAACGACATCGAAGACTTCCTCGAGCTGCGCAAGAACACCGGTGACGAGCGCCGCCGCTGCCACGACATGAACACCGCGAACTGGATTCCGGACCTGTTTATGAAGCGCATGGAGGCCCGCGAGCACTGGACCCTCTTCCGCGCCAACGAGACCCCCGACCTCCACGACCTCTACGGCAAGGCCTTCGAGCAGCGCTACACCGAATACGAGGCCATGGCCGCCGAGGGCAAGATCTGGTCCCGCGAGCTGCCCGCCATCGACCTGTGGAAAGGCATGCTCAAGATGATCTTCGAGACCGGCCACCCGTGGATCACCTTCAAGGACCCCTGCAACCTGCGCTCGCCGCAGGACCATTGCGGCGTCATCCACTCGTCGAACCTCTGCACCGAGATCACCCTCAACACCTCCGACGAGGAAACCGCCGTCTGCAACCTCGGCTCGGTGGTGCTCGACACCCACGTCACCGCCGATGGCGCGCTCGACCACGAGATGCTCAAGGAGACGATCACCGTCGCCATCCGCGCGCTCGACAACGTCATCGACATCAACTTCTACCCGACCGAGGCCGCCAAGACCGCGAACTCCCGCCACCGCCCGATCGGCCTCGGCGTGATGGGCCTGCAGAACGCCCTCTACAAGCGCGGCCTCTCGTTCGCCTCCGACGCCGCCGTCGAGTTCAACGACGAGTTCATGGAGGCCATCGCCTACTACGCCTACAGTGCCAGCAGCGACCTCGCCGCCGAAGTCGGCCCCTACAGCACCTACAAGGGCTCCAAGTGGGACCGCGGCCTGCTGCCGCAGGACACCGTCGATCTCCTCGAGGACGAGCGCGGCAAGGCCATCGACGTCCCCCGCGGCGGCAAGATGGACTGGAGCGTGGTCCGCGAGAAGATCGCCCAGCACGGCATGCGGAATTCCAACGTGCTGGCCATCGCGCCGACGGCCACCATCTCGAACATCATGGGCACCACCCCGTGCATCGAGCCGAACTACAAGAACCTCTACGTGAAGAGCAACCTGAGCGGCGACTTCATCGTCCTCAACCGCGAGCTCGTCCGCGACCTCAAGAAGGCCGGCCTGTGGAGCCAGGAGATGGTCGACGAGTTGAAGTACTTCAAGGGCGAGCTCGACGACATCGAAAGCATCCCCGAGGAGCTGAAGCAGAAGCACAAGACCGTCTTCAGCGTCGGCTACGAGTACATCATCGACGCCGCCGCGCGCCGCCAGAAGTGGATCGACCAGAGCCAGAGCGTGAACCTCTTCCTCGCCCAGCCCGACATGAAGAACCTGAGCCACATGTATCGCCGCGCCTGGGAGAAGGGTCTCAAGACCACCTACTACCTCCGCACGCTCCAGGCCAGCGACGTCGAAAGCTCCACCGGCAAGGTCGACAAGGCCATCCGCGGCGTCATGAGCGGGGCAGGGACCGCTGCTCCCGCGGCCAAGAAGACTTACACCGAGGCCGAGAAGAACGCCTGCTCCATCGACGCGATGCTGAATGGAGGGGAGTGCGAAGCCTGTCAGTGAATATGGAGAAGGGGTTTCCAACCCCTTGAAAGAATGGGCGGGCCTTCGGGTCCGCCTTTTCTATGTCTGCGCATGAAGGAGAGCGCCACCACTCCTCCAAATTCCCAAAGTGCCGTGGCGACCGGTCCGGAGGGGGGGGAGCCCACCTTTTTGCACCCGTTGGAGTGCCTTCTCCTCAAGCTACTCGACCCGCGTCGGTCGGCGGGCGCCGGTTTCCTCGAGCCATGCGTCCAACTGCTTCTTCAGTCGTTTCGTCACTTCCGGAAGCTCGTTGGCGAGATCCTTGGTCTCGCTCGGATCGGCCTTCAGGTCGAACAACTCCACCGATTCGTCGTCGTAGCGGACGATGAGTTTGTATTTTCCATCCCGGATCGCGGAGCCGGGGCGGTTTTCCTTGTGGAAGGCCCAATGCGGATAGTGGAAGCAGAGCGGATCGCGGGAAGTGGTTCCGCCCCCGAGCACCGGCTTGAGGGACGTCCCATCGAGGGCTTCGAGTTCCTTCGCCCCGGTGCCGGTGGCCTCGAGGATCGTGGCCGTTAGATCCATCGAAATGACCGGCGTGTCGTCGAGCGCCCCGGGCCGGGTCACGCCCGGCCAGCGGATGATCAGGGGGACGCGGATTCCTCCTTCGTAGAGATATCCCTTTCCGGCCCGCAGCGGACGGTTGTCGGTGGCGCCGCTCCAGCCGCCGTTGTCGCTGGTGAAAATGACGAGGGTGTTGTCTTCGATTCCGAGTTTGCCGATCTCGTCGAGCACGCGACCGACCGCCTTGTCCGTCGCTTCGATCTGCGCCCCGTAAATCGGATTGACGAGACCCGGGCCCTCCTTGCCCTCGTATTTGGGAATCAATTCCGCCGGTGCCTCGAAGGGGTAGTGGGGGTTGTAGGTCCACAGGCAGACGAACATCGGCTGTTCGTGGTGTTTCTCCATCCATGCGATGGTTTCGTCCGCCAGGCGCTCGCTGAGGTATTCGCCCTTCTTGCGCGGCTCGAGGGTGGGAATGCGGTAGGGATCGAAGTAGGTCGGCGGCCCGCCCATCCCACAGCCACCGACGTTCACGTCGAAGCCCTGCTTGTCGGGATAAAACGCCGCTCCTCCGGTGGACGGATCGTCCTCCTCCACGTGCGAGCCCGAGAGGTGCCACTTGCCGAAGAAACCGGTGGCGTAGCCCGCCTCCCGAAGCCGCTCGGCGACAGTGACCTGATCCAGTGGCAGGATGTGTTCGACCTGCGGCGGCTGGATGGTGCGATCCTCCGGCCAGAACCTCGGGATATCGGCCCCGTGCTGGGTGATGTTCAGGCGGGCGGGGGCCAGGCCCGTCATCAGCGCCGCCCGTGTCGGTGAACAGACCGGCGCCGCGGAATAGGCATCGGTGAAGCGGACCCCCTCCGCTGCCAGCTCATCGATCTTCGGGGTTCGCAGCTTGTCATTGCCCTGGCACGACAGGTCCATCCACCCCATGTCGTCGGTCATGATCAGGACGACATGGGGAGGTGTCATTTGTTTCGGGGCTTCGGCCGACCCGGCGGCAGATGCCGCCAGAAGCAAAGAGGTGATGATCAGGGATCGTTTCATCGGGAACTTTGAATCAAATGGATTTGTGGCGGGAAGAGCGACCAAAGGCTGGCAAGCCTGCCGCGGCCACGAAAAAACTCGCGCTTCTCCCAAGGCCGTTTTCGCGGGCTCCGCAATCACCAGTCCCCGGGCGTGACGGTGACCGGCTTACCAAAGGAGGTCTTGCCGATCCAGCCTTCACCATTTTTCGTCAAGACGTAGGGGCGCGGCTTGTCCGGCCAGTGAATCTCCAAGGTGCCGTCCTCGAGGATCTTCCAGGTGGCCGTCTTGCCCTTCCACTGTCCGTCGTTGATGGTGACGACCCCGTCGGCCTCGGCGATCCATTGGGTAAGGTTGTCGGTCTCGATGTCCCAATGCCCGACGAAACCACCGGTCGCGACAAAGCTCAAATTCCCGGGCTGGTTCGTCGCCTCGGGCTCCGGTGAGAGCAGCGCCACCCACTCGTCGAGGTCGGCCGCCCGTCCGGCCTGGGCCAGCAACCGGGGCTTGAGTCCGTCGTCCGACGATTCATCGGCGGCGGTTTCGAGGCGCCGCACGTAGGCATCACGGATCCGGCCAAGGTTGGTGCGGTGGAGTTCGTCAATCGACTCCTCCTTGGCGTGGGCTTCGCGGCAGATCTCGGCAATCCGGTCGGGGAACTCGCGGGTCGCCTCGGGCTCGATCACGCGGACGCTTCTGGTGATCTCGTAGTCCTCCTCGATCCGGTCGATCAGGTCGAGTTCGTCGTCAGCGGCACCACGCTTGGCGACTCCCAGCTTGAAGAGGAAGCCCTTGACGTTCTCGGCCAGTTCCTGGTCCCGCTTGTCCCGGGCGTCCTCGATCAGGCCGACGGCCTTCTCCCTCAGCTCGGGGTCGCCCGGCTCGAGCTCCACCTCCGGTTCGTCCCCGGGATCCGCGACCGCCACCGGTTCCTCGTCCGGGTCCTCCTCCATCGTGGTCCCCGGGTCGTCCGGATCCATCACGGGATCGTCGATTGAACCGATCTCGACGGGTTCGGGATCTTCCGCCGGAGCGAACTCGACCCCATCCGGAAGAGTCGGGCCGTCCGACGAGACGGGGTGTGGGTCGGGCATCGCCGACGGGTCGGCGGAACCGGGATCGGAGGAGCCTCCCAGCTCATGACCATTGGCCTCGGCGATGCCTCCCTTGATGTCCTCCTTGTATTCCTGGAGGAGTTGGTAGGTGAAGACGACCACCGCGACGAGGACCGCGGCGATGGCAAGCTTGGCGGACATGCCCATGCCGGTTCCGCCACCGCTGTTGACGGTCACGGTATTGGGCCGCATCGGGCGCGGGCCCGTCTGGAAATTCGCCGGGCCGGTGGGCACGGCGATGCCCGCCTTGTTGGTCGCCCATTTCTCCAGCTCCTTGCCCATTTCGGCGACGCTGGCGTAGCGCTGGGAGGGATGGGCGGCGGTCGCCTTGCGCCAGATCGCGTCGAGGCGGATGTTGCCCGTGGCCTGGCTCGGCGGTTCCTGGGTGCCCGTCGGATCGATCCCCGTGAGGAGTTGGTGAAAAATCATGCCGACCGAGTAGATGTCGGCCAGCGGTCCGGCCTGATTGGGGTCCTGGAAAACCTCGGGTGCCGTGAAGCCCGGCGTCCCCATCACCAGTCCCGGGGTTTCCGCATCGGCGGCGTGGGCCAGGCCGAAATCCCCGATCTTCGGTTCGGCCTTCAGGGTGAGCAGGATGTTGGCCGGCTTGATGTCGCGGTGAACGATGCCGTGCTCGTGGGCATGGGCGAGCCCGTCGCAGATGCCCTTGACGATCGCGACGGCCTGATCCGGTTCGACCGCCTGGCCGTAGGCCGACTCGTGTAGCGAACAGCCCTGCACATACTCCATCACGATGTAGGGCATCCCGTCGACATCGCCGTAGTCGAAGACGCCGATGAGATTGGGGTGGTTGAGGCGGGCCATGGCCTTTGCCTCGGCGGCAAAGGACTCGCGGAACTCGGGATCCTCGCCCAGTTCCCGCGGCAGGACCTTCACCGCGACGTCGCGGTCCAGCGAGTTCTGGCGGCCCGTGTACACCGCGCCCATCCCGCCCTGGGCGATGAAGCCCTGGATCGCAAACTGTGGAAGAAGTTCGGCGAGATGCTCGGGACTCGGGGCTTGAAACGGCGTGTTGCTCATGGAATGGCGGACGATCTCTGGGAATCTAGCAGAATGATGGTGGCGGGGGATCGACCCGTTGTGGCGATGGCGGCGCGACGAATTCGGCGGGTCGGGCGGGCAGCAGATTCCCGGGGATGCTCAGGCCGAGGCCGCGTGAATCACTTCCGCGCTGGTCATTGGGGAAAATACGAACAGCCTGTGACAGGAATTTCAAGGCGATCCGAGGGGACAGGATCCTTCCCCGGCGACAAGTTCGTCACCCTTGCCGGCCAGGGCTTCCATACGCCCGGCCCGGCCTTATGAATTTCTGACGCGGTGGCTCCCGGTCAGCGGCGTTTGTAGCCGACGTTGTAGCCCGTGGCGAATGCCTCGCGATAGGGTCCGGCGACCACGTTCCAGTGCCGGCTTGCCTGGCGCGGCAGGCCTCTGCGGGCGTCCGCGGCCCCGTAGCCGACTCCCTGGTTGTAGGCTTGTTGTCCCGGGCCGGTAGCCCCGGCACCACCGTGGCCACCGCCTCTGTGGTATCCGGCATTGTAGCCCTGGGCGAAGGTTTCGCGGTCCTGGACGGGGACGACGTTCCAGTGGCGGCTGGCCTGCCTTGCCAATCCCCGGCGGGCGTCCTGGCTGCCGTATTTCAGTCCCCGGTCGTAGGCGTAGCGGTTGCCCCCCTGTGGATAGCCGCCGCCGTGATAGCCGCCGGAATTGTAGTTGGGAGCGTAGGGGTCGTAGTAGCAACCGCTCAGCAGCCAGACGGAAAAGACCAGCGATCCAAGGACAAGGAGGCGACGGACATGCGCTTTCATGATGTCGAACAGGGTGGGTTTTGGAGGATCGTTGTCAAGTTCGCCGGGGCCTGACGTGGGCAGGTGAGGCTCGGGACCATCCGCCGACCGGCGGAAATTCGTCACCTACTCGGCCCGCGACTTCACCCAAGCCTGGCCGGCAAGGATGAAGACCTTGACGGTGTCGCCCATGCCCGGGGTGAGGCACACGAGCAGCGCAAAACCGAGGAAGGAGAGGGATCGGAGGATTGAGTTCATGATGGTGCGGGGGGGGATGAAGATGGCCCTATTGCTCGAACATCCGGTCAAGCCGCTCCTTGAGCTCGGTGCCGGCCTTCTCGTAGTAGCTGTCGGCGGCCTTGGTGTCGCCGATCATCTCGCAGAAGATGCCCGCGGTGGCCTGGGCTTCGACGTCTTCCGGACGGTAGCGGGCCACCAACCGGGCCAGCAGCGTGCGGTCCTCGGCGGCGAGTTCGGAGTATTCGAAGACCGCCTGCCTGTCGCTTTGCAGCGCCTGGAAGGTGAGCCTGCCGCCGTCCTCGACCTTGGCGAGCCAGACCTTGGCCCGGGCCTTGGAAAGCTCCATCGCGAGCGGTTCGAGAGAACCCGCCTCGCTCAGCTCGATCAGTGTGCTCAGCAAGCCTTCACTCAGCAATTCGTAGTGTCCGCCAGGGAGCGTGCGCGCCTTGCGGGCGAGCGACCGGAGCCGTGAATCGGAATCGGCCTCCTCCGTCCGGCCGAGGTTGGCACCGGTGACCTGAAGGCGGCGTTTGCCGAGCGCGAGCACGATGGCCCCGGTGGCGGTGGCCAGCGTGCGGGGGCCGTAGCTGACATCGGAATTCGAGCCGGGGCGGTCGCGGCCCCAGGGCTGGATGATGAGCCCTCCGTTGTGCGCTTCCGAGAGGATGAGGAAGGTCTTCATGTAGTCGAGGTAGGCCCGGAGCGCTTCCGGGCGATCACTCTGGGCCGCGCCGAGGATGGCCCAGAAGGCACTCAGGTTCGAGGAGGCGTGGCCGTCGAAGATGTTGCCGGGCCCGACGACGCAGGTATTCGCCGCATGCTGTCCGAGGTAATCCCACGACCCGGGGCGATTGCCGATGAGATGCGCCAGCGCGCCCATGCCGACCGGGGCCAGGTGTCCGCCCGACTTGGTGGTCTTGTACGGCTTGGTGGGCTCGGGTGCCTGCCGATAGTCGGGGTGGTTGCGGTCGACCCGCACCACGCCGGGATCCTTCAGTTCCGTGACGATGTTGGTCCCGGCCTCCTTGGCGATCCAGTCGGTCGGCTTCCAGCGGGGGTCGGCCTTGGTCGGCCAGAAAATCTCGTACTCGCCGAGGTCCCGCATGCCGGTCGGCACCACGAAGCCCGGCCCCTTGCCGCTTCTGCCCTTGCTCTTGTCGGCCAGCTTGAGAATCGCGTGGCGGTGGGTGATGTCCGCATCGTTGAAGCGGTCGGCGCTGCCGAACGCGTAGGCGATGTTCAGCGACGACTCGGTGGCACTGTTCAGGTAATGCTGGTGGATCGTCTGGCGCAGATCCTCGTCGTAGGGGATGCCGGCCTTGTCGAACAGGCTCATCGCGACCATCTGGAGCCCGGAAATCGCGGCGATGGAGGCGTACGGTTTGCGGCCGGTGAGACGGAGGTTGAGTTCCGAGCGATGGGTGTAGATGCCGTTGCCATGGCGCGAACCGAGCGGCATCGCGGCGGTCAGCGACTCGATGGCAGGGAGTAGTTTCCGGTCCTGATGAAGGAGGTAGTACTCGCCCATCACGATCCCCTCGAATCCCCACTTCCAGGTCTGGAAGCCGCCGCCGGCGGGATCGTAGCGCTTGCCGTAGTAGCTGGAGATGTGGTCCTTGACGAAGCGGTCGTACTTCGGAATGCCGGCGGCCATCAGGGCCAGCATCTGGTGGCCCTCGTTGTGCGGCCCCCCGTAGAAGGCGTTCTCCTTCTTCCAATTCCCCGACTCGTAGTCCATCACCATGAACTCGCAGAGCTTCTCGAGCATCTGCTCGGAGCGGACGCAGTTGTAGGGAAAGGTCTCGGCGAAACGCCCGACGACTTCCAGCTGGATCGGCACTTCCTTTTCGCCCTGGCGATCCCCCTGCGGCCAGACGATCAGCTTGAGCACGCCATCCGTGCCCTGGCTGTCCTCGAGGTGGCCGGCGAGTTCGAGCATCGGGCCGTCCCAGCCGCCACCGCCCGGCAGGTTGCGCCCGAAGCGGTGGGACGTTTTGAATTTGCTGCCGTTCGCACCGACGATGATGTCGCCGATCGCGACCAGGCCCTTGGCCGGCGACTTGGCGTCCTGAAAGACATACTTCACCGCGAGTTGATCCGCCTTGTCCGGGTAGATGCGGGCGCGGATCCCGGTCGGGCCGAGATTCAGCAACCAGGCGGGGCCGATGGCCTGCTGCAGTTCGTCGTCGTAGAAGCAGCGAAGCTTCGTGCCCCAGGGGTAGTCGCCCCGTTCCATGATGGCGGGGGCCCACTGGCCGAGGAGCACGGGAATGACGGCGATGAGGCGGAGCTGAAGATTCATGGGATGGAGGTCGCGATGATCCGGGGCGATCGGGTTGGAAGTCTAGGAGATCGCGCGGGCGAGGCGATCCAGAAGATGGGCCCACCGGACCACGACGGGGCGGACCTTTTCGGGAAACCGTGACCCGTCAGGCGACCTCGTCGCCGAGACAGGTCGAGACCAGCCGCGCGGTCTGGATCCACGGATGGTCGGCCGGAACCAAGCGCTTGATCCCGGCAACCTTCTCGAGGGGGATGGGGACGCATTCGGTGCCCTTGACGCCGACCATGACGTTGAAGTGGCCCTCGGCGATGAGTTCGCTGGCCTTGGTGCCCAGACGGGTGCAGAGCAGGCGGTCGAAGGAGGTCGGAGGGCCGCCGCGCTGGACGTGCCCGAGCGAGGTCACGCGGGCCTCGACCCCGGTGCGCTGCTGGATCTCGCGGGCGATCCGGCTCGCCACCGGTTCCTGGACCAGATGCACGCCGTCCTCGGACTGGTGGACGATCTTCTCCTTGCGCTTCTTTTGGCCGGATTCGGCCATGGCCTTGATTTCCTCCCTCGAGTGGACCCCTTCGGCGACCGCGACGATGGAGAAGCGCTTCCCGCTGCGCTGCCGTTGCATGAGGCTCTTGGCGATGACTTCGAGGTCGTAGGGGATTTCCGGGATGAGAATCACGTCCGCTCCGCCCGCGATTCCGCTGCCGAGGCAAAGCCAGCCGGTGTCGTGGCCCATGATCTCGCAGACGATCACCCGGTGATGGCTCGTGGCGGTGGTGTGAAGGCGGTCGATCGCTTCGGTCGCGATGTCCATCGCGGAGTCGAAGCCGAAGGTGATGTCGGTCTCGGCGACATCGTTGTCGATGGTCTTCGGCAGGTGCAGGACGTTGATGCCGCCCTTCTTGTGGAGCCGGAAGGCGTTCTTGGCGGTGCCGTTGCCGCCGAGGCAGACGAGGCAGTCGAGATTCATCGAACGGTAGTTCTCGACCGCGACCCCGGTCATGTCCATGACTTCGCTGCCCATCGGCATCTTGTGCGGCTTGTCGCGGCTGCTCCCGAGCAGCGTTCCCCCCTGGGTGAGGATTCCGCTGACCATGCGGTTGTCGAGGGGGATGTGGCGGTTCTCCACCAGGCCGCGGAAGCCGTCCTGGATGCCGATGACCTGGAAGCCGTAGTGCATCGCCCCTTTCGCGACCCCGCGAATGACCGCATTGAGTCCGGGACAGTCTCCACCTGCCGTGAGAATGCCGATCGTGCCGTTGCGTGAAACTGCCATAGTGCCGCCAGCATAAGGCACCCGGGTCGGCTGCGCGAGCCTTTGCCTTCCGGCCGGACCGCCTCCGGCACGGTCGGTCGGGACCTTTCCCGGTGACCGCGGTCTTTTCGCCTCAACTTCATCGTCTCCTCATGAGAGAAGCGTGACCTCGGCCCCATGAAGATCGACCGCACCCGCCTGCCCCGGCAAGCCCGCTACTGGACGCTGCACTGCTGCATCAACGCGCTCCCGAGCTTCATCGTGGCGGCCTTCTATTTGCAGATCTTCTTCAGCCTGCTGGTGCTGCAGGCGAAGGACCGCCGGAAACGGGCCACCGAGATCGTGATCCCGGCGGAGCCCTCCGCCTGATTCCACGCATTTCCAAGTGGCGGAGATTCCGCCATGCTGCCGCCATGAAATGCTCGGCTCTGGTTCTCGCCTGTACGGCGCCGTTGTTCGGGGAGCCCTTCCCCGAGCCGATTGACAGCGAAACGGTCGAGGGCTCGCCGCTCGCCCCCGCGAAGGCGGCCGCGTCGTTCCAGGTCCCCGGGGGCTTCGAGGTCCACGTCTTCGCCGCCGAGCCGGAGATCCGCAATCCCATCGCCGTCTCGTGGGACGGCAGCGGCCGCCTGTGGGTCGCGGAAAATTTCACCTTCGAGCGACTCGGCGCGAACTTCGATCCACGACACCGCGATCGTGTCGTCATCTTCAAGGACAGCGACCACGACCACCGGGCGGACGAGCGCGTCGTCTTCCACGACCGGCTGCAAAACCTGACCAGCATCGAGTGGGCGCCCGACGGTCTGTGGGTGATGTGCCCGCCGCGGTTGCTTTTCATTCCCGATGCCGATCGCGACGACGTGCCGGACGGCCCGGCGAGGGTGGCACTCGATGGTTTCACCGTCCCCGAGGCCAACCATCACAACTTCGCCAACGGCCTGCGCTGGGGACCCGACGGCTGGCTCTACGGCCGCTGCGGTGCCTCCGCCCCGGGCGAAGTCGGGGCCCCCGGCACTCCGGAAAAGCAACGCATTCCACTCCGCGGCGGCATCTGGCGGTATCATCCGCAGAGCCGGGTGTATGAAACCCTCAACTCCGGCCTCACCAATCCCTGGGGCCACGACTGGGACCGCCACGGCGAGCTCTTTTTCGTCAACACGGTGAACGGCCACCTGTGGCACCACATCACGGGGGCGCATTACGTGCGCGGGACGAGTATCGACCCGAACCCGTGGACCTACGAACTGATCGACACCCACGCCGACCACTGGCACTTCGACACCACCGGCAGCTGGAGCCAGTCCCGCGATGGCGCGGCGAACGACTTCGGCGGAGGCCACAGCCACATCGGCGCGATGATCTATCAGGCCGACCACTGGCCGCGGGAGTATCGCAACCACCTCTTCACGCTCAACCAGCACGGCCGGCGCGCCAACCAGGAGATCCTCGAACGACGCGGCTCCGGCTACGTCGCCCGGCACGGCGAGGACCTCCTCGTTTCCGGTGACCCGTTCTTCCGCGGCATCGACCTGACCACCGGTCCGGACGGCGGGGTGTATGTCATCGACTGGTCCGACACCGGCGAGTGCCACGAGAACACCGGAGTCCACCGCAATAGCGGCCGCATTTTCAAGGTCACCCACCGCGAGGCACCGCAGCGGGAAAGCACCGTCTCAGGGGGGGATCCCACCCCCGGGGACGTCATTGCCGGGCACTCGGGCGCGAACGCCTGGCACTCCCGCATGTCGCGGCTGCGTGGGGACCGGGATCCGCAAGTCCTTCGCTGGTTCGAGGACTCACTCGCCGGCACCAAGGCCGGGGAGCGGACCACGGCGCTCCGGCTGTGCTCCCTCTGGTCGCTCCATCGCGTCGATGCGATCGGCCGCGATGATCTGGTCGGTCTTCTCGATGACCCCGACGAGCATGTCCGCGTGTGGGCCATCCGGCTTCTCACCGATCGGTTCCCGCTCGACACGGTCCTGAGCGAGCGTCCGCCCCGTCCCGAAGCTTCCGACCAGGCGCGCGAACTCCTGCCCCGGTTCATCGAACTCGCGACGGACGATCCTTCTCCGATGGTTCGTCTCAGCCTCGCCTCGGTGTTGCAGCGGCTGCCCGTGGATCTCCGCTCCCGGCTAGCGATCCCGCTGGTCCGGCACGCCGAAGACGCCACCGATCACAATATCCCGCTCATGATCTGGTTCGGGCTCATTCCACTCGGACGGGAGGACGCCTCCGTACTGGCTGCCGTCGCGGCCGAATCGGAAATCCCGACGATTCGAGAGTTCACCGCCCGCTTTCTCGCCGCGGAGCATGCCGCCACCGCCCTCGACCTGCTTCTCGCCAAGACCGCCAAAGCGGGCGTCGCGGCCAAGGCCGACATCCTGCGTGGACTCGCCACCGGCTTCGTCGCCCGCCAGTCGGCACCCGAGCCCCGGTCGTGGAAACGCTTCACGGAATCCCTGGCCGGGTCGGACGCCGCCGCGGTTCGCCAGGACCTGGACCACCTCAATGCGCTCTTCGGCGACGGTCGGAACCTGGCCGACATCAGGCGTCTCGTTCTGGACCCCGGGGCACCCCTCGACACCCGCAAGGCGGCGCTGCGGACCCTCGTCCAGAAAAACCCCGACGACCTCCAGGACCTCTGTCTTCAGGTGCTCAACGTGCGCTTTCTGAACACCGTCGCCCTCGACGGGCTGGCCCGATCCGATGACCCCGAAACGGGCAGGCGGATCATCCTCAGGTACCAGAACTTCCACCCCGGCGACCGCGCCCGTGTGATCGAGGTCATGGTCTCGCGGGCACCGTTTGCTCATGCCTTGCTCGACCGCATTGCCGCAGGCAAGCTCCCCCGAACCACCCTCACGCCCTTCCACGCACGCCAGGTCCTCAAGCTCGGCGACCCCGGGCTCGACGCCAAGCTGGTCCGCCACTGGGGGAAGGTGACCGAGGTCGCCGCCGGGCAGCAGGCCCTCATCGAGCAGTACCGCCGGGAGTTGACCCCGGCGGCCCTCGCCGCCGCCGATCTCCCGAACGGCCGCGTGCTCTACGAGGCGACCTGCGCCGGCTGCCATCCGCTCTACGGCCGGGGCCGGGCGATCGGCCCGGACCTGACCGGCGGCGGACGTGGCGACCTCGACTACCTGCTGGAGAACATCGTCACGCCATCCGCCGTGGTTTCCAAGGACCAGCAGGTCACGGTGCTCACCCTCGAGGATGGCCGCACGCTCAGCGGCATCGTCCGTCGTCGACAGCGGCAGTCCCTCGAAATCCAGACCCTGACGACCATCGAGACAATCGCCCTTTCCGCGATCGAATCCGAGACTCCGCTGAGCGACTCGTTCATGCCCGCCGGGCTGCTTTCGACGCTCGAGCCCGGCCAGCGCCGCGACCTTGTCGCCTACCTCATGCACCCCCACCAGGTGCCGCTGCCGGAAGAGTAGCCCGGCGCTTCTCCGCTCAAAGATGAGCCAGTGCCACCGTGGCGAAGCTCAGGACGAGGAAGAATCCGCACATGTCGGTGCAGGTGGTGAGGATCGGGCCGGAAGCGAGCGCGGGATCGATGCCGAAGCGCTTCAAGCCCAGCGGCACCAGGCCGCCCAGAAGCACCGAGAAAACGGTGTTCAGCCCGAGCGCCGCCGCCACCACCATCCCCAGGTAGACATTGTCCTTCCAGAGGAAGGCCGCGATCCCGAGCAGGATCCCGAGGATGATCCCGTTGACGATTCCCACCGACCCTTCCTTGAAGGCGACGCGAAGGAAGTCCAGCGGCTTGATGACGCCGAGGGTCAGCTCGCGGATGCTCACCGCGACGGCCTGGTTGCCGGCGCAGCCGCTCATGTCGGAAACGATGGGCAGGAACACCGCGAGCGCGATCACCGCCTGCAGCGTGCCCTCGAAGGAGGCGATCACGCTGGCGGCCAGAAGATTGAGCAGGATGTTCGGCCCCAGCCACGCAAGGCGGCGGAAACAACGGCTCCAGAAGGGCATGCTGCGAAGCTCCTCGCCGCCGATGATGCCGCTCAGCTTCAGGAAGGCGTCGGTCTGTTCGCTGGTGGTCGCGCGGCGCACCGCGGAGCGCGACACCACGCCGCAGAGCCTGCCATCGGCATCGACCACCGGCAGCCCGAGGAAGGACTTCTCGTCGAAGATCCGCCGCAGCTCCTGCAGGGGCGTGTCGAGCGTGACCGACAGCGGATTGGCGATCATCACCTCGTTCACGCGGGCCCGGGGCGGGGTCCGGACCAGATCGCGCACCGGCAGCACGCCGATCAACCGGCCGTCGGCATCGACCGCGTAGGCATACTGGATTTCAAGGTCCCCGAAATCATCGTCCTCCTTGCCGAAGCTCCGGAGCACCGCGCCGATGGTTTCGCTTGCCTGGAAGGAATGGTACATCTCCACCATCAGGCCCCCCGCGCTTCCCGACTCGCAGTCGAGACGTCGGCGGAAGGCTTCCGAGTCCTCGACATCGTCGAACTCGTCGAGAATCGCCGATGACTCCTCGCGGTCCATTTCGCGGAGGAGTTCGGCGCTGCGCTCGTCCGAGAGTTCCTCCATGACGTCCGCCGAATAATCCGGGGCGAGTTCTTCGAGGACCTCCACCGCCTGCTGCGGAACCAGGTGCTCGAGGAGCGCGGCGGCATCCTCCGGGCCGAGCAGTGTCAGCAGGGCTTGCCGCTCCTCCAGTTCCAGCCGGGAAAACAAGCGCCTCTGTTCATCCGCCCCGAGTTGGTCGATCAGGTCCTTCGCGCCCGCGGAATCGGAGCGGTCAATCAGGTCGTGAAGAAGCTCCCACGGAGCTTCGGTCAAGGAGGTGCTGTCGGTCATGATGAGAAGTCGGTTTGGAGGCGGGCGCTTGCTCCCAGTCAGGCACGGCAGCCGCTTCGGGGCCAACAGGCATTTTCCGAAATCCCGGAAAGGTCGGAACACTCGGGCGGATGGACCCCTGCCCGGGAGCCGCCTTCGAACCGGTCCCGGAAACCGGGTTCCGCTCCGATGCCTCTTGCCCGACCCCCGTCGCGGTGAGAAGCTGTTCCCATGAAAGGATGCCCGGATCACGCCACCTGCTCCCGGGAGGTCGACAGCCCGGTCGGCGGGTTGCTTCTCTTCGCCACCCGCAAGGGTCTCGCGGGGCTCTTCTTCGCCCATCGGGCACCGGACCGGCAGGCGCCGCCGGATGACCCCGGGAACCCGCACCTCAACGCTGCCGAGACTCAGCTCGCCGAGTACTTCGCCAAGCAACGGCAGTCTTTCGAGATCCAGTTCGATCGCCAGGGCACGACGTTTCAGAAGCAGGTGTGGCAGCAGTTGTCGCAGATTCCCTTCGGCGAGACCTGCAGCTATGGCGACATCGCCCGGCGGATCAAGAACCCGAAAAGCGTGCGCGCCGTCGGCCTCGCAACCGGCTCGAATCCGATCTCGATCATCGTCCCGTGCCATCGCGTGATCGGTGCCGATGGATCCCTCACCGGCTTCGGTGGCGGACTCGACATCAAGCACAAGCTCCTGACCCATGAAGGCCTGCTGCTCGGCCTGTGCTGAGCCGGTGGCAACCCCGATCCAACGCGCCCGATGAAGCCCATCCTCTTCACCCACGACGCCTGCGACGCGCACCGCATGCACCCGGGCCATCCGGAGCGTCCGGAAAGGCGCCAGGCAATCCTGCGTCGCCTCCAGCAGGAAAAGATGCTCGATGAATGGGAAGTCCGGGAGCCGCCCCTGGTCAGCCGCGAAGCCCTGGAGCACGTCCACGACGCCCGCTACCTCGACGGTGTGTTCGCGTCGTCCCCCGACGAGGGGCTTTTCGACCTCGATGGCGACACCGCGATGTCGCCCGGCACCCTGCGCGCCGCCCGCCTGGCATCCGGCGCCCTCGAGGAGGCCGTGGCGCTGGTCACCCGCGGAGAGGCCCGCCGGGTGTTCTGCGCGATGCGCCCGCCGGGCCATCATGCCGAGAGCAACGCAGCCATGGGCTTCTGCTTCTTCAACCACGTCGCCGTCGGTGCCGCCGCCGCGATCGAGACCCCGGAGATCGAGCGGGTGGCGGTGTTCGACTTCGACGTCCACCATGGCAACGGCACGGTCGAGATGTTCCAGGACCGTCCCCAGGTCATGGTCTGCTCGAGCTTCCAGCACCCCTTTTATCCGCACCGCTACCACGACGTGAAGCGGGACCACATCATCAACACGCCGCTGCCCGCCGGGACCGGAAGCGAGGACTTCCGGCGCGCCATCGAGCGCGACTGGACGCCGGCCATCGAGAAGCACCGGCCCCAGATCATCTTCATCTCCGCCGGCTTCGACGCTCACCGCGACGACCCGCTCGGCGGCATGCGGCTGGACGAGAAAGACTTCGCCTGGGTCACCCGCCTGTTGGTTGAAGCGGCCGGAAAACACTCCGGTGGACGCATCATTTCCACCCTCGAGGGCGGCTACCACCTCGACGCGCTGGCCGGGTCGGTCGATGCCCACCTGCGGGAACTCGGGAAATGAGGCCATGGCCGCGTCCGGAAGGGGCCTTCCCCGGGCCGGCTTGCGCACCGATTCCCACGAGATCGTCGGATATCGCTCTGCCGGGGGACTCGTTCAGGCATCATCTCTCAATTTCAGGGCACCAATTTTGATCCGGCCACTGACGGTTGACCTCCGGGCGGGAAATCGCCGGAATGGTATCGTTAGGAACCGGGATGGCCCCATGCGCCACCCACCACCCGCCAGACCCATGAAAGACTATCGCGCCCCGAACATCCGCAACGTTGCGGTCACCGGACCTCCAGCCACGGGAAAAACCATGCTCTGTGAGGCCATCCTCCGATGCACCGGCCGCCTCGACCGCATGGGCGAGATCGAGCAGGGGAGCACCGTCTCGGACTTCCATCAGGACGAAAAGGATCACCAGATCTCCGTGCATGCCAGCGTGCTGGCCAGCGAATGGCTGGGACGCGAAGTGAACCTGATCGACTGCCCCGGAACGCCGGACTTCATCAGCGAACCGCTGAGCGCCGTCCGGGTCACGGACTCGGCGATGGTCGTGGTCTCGGGAGTCAACGGCGTCGAGGTCGGGGCCGACGAGGTTTGGGCCGCCGCCGAAGACTACGGGATTCCGCGCTTCATCGTGGTCAACATGCTCGACCGCGACCGCACCCGTTTCGACGAGATCATCGAGGAGGCCCGGGAGCACTACGGCCCGAAGGTGATTCCCTTCACCCTGCCTGTCGATGAGGGCCCCGGCTTCCGCTCGGTGCTCGACGTGATGCGCTCCGAGGTCATCACCTTCGCCGCCGACGGCAGCCCGGAATTCGAGGAGAAGCCGGCTGAAGGCGAACTCAAGGAGCGGGTGAACGCGCTGCACCGCGAGCTCATCGACCTCGTCGCCGAGTCCGACGACACGCTGCTCGAGGAATTCCTGGAGAAAGGAACCCTCAGCGAGGAAAGCCTGCGCAAGCATGTCCACCAGGCCTTCCAGATGGGGCTTGTCATTCCCGTGTTCGCCACCTCGGCCACCACCAACGTGGGAGTCACCCGGGTGCTCGATTTCATCGCCAAGTACGGCAGTTCCCCGGTGGATCGCGCCACGGTGAAGGGCGAGGACCCCGACGGCGGGGAGGTCAAGGCCTCCCTCGACGACTCCGAGGCGCTCGCCTTCGTCTTCAAGACGATGCACGAACCGCACGTCGGGACGCTCTCGTTCTTCCGGGTCTACAGCGGCGACGTGGTCGCCGGATCCGAACTGCGCAACGAATCCCGCAACGAAACCGAGCGTCTCGGGCAGATCTACCGGGTCAACGGCTCCGAGCGCGAACCCACACCATCCCTTCACGCCGGCGACATCGGGGCCGCGGTGAAACTGCGGGTGACCCACTGTGGCGACACGCTGAGTGCTCCCGCCCGTCCGCTCAAGCTGCCGGTGGTCGACTTTCCCCAGCCCAACACGAGCGGTGCCTTCGTGGTTCGCTCCCGGGCCGACAGCAACAAGCTCGGCGAGGGACTCTCGATGCTGCGCGAGCAGGATCCGACCTTCGACTTCCACCACGATCCGGTGCTCGGCCAGACCATCGTCTCCGGCCAGGGCGAGATCCAGCTCCAGATCATCGTCGAGGAACTGAAACGCCGCTTCAACGTCGAGGTCGACCTCGTCGAGCCCGGCGTCGCCTTCCGCTCGACCATCACCAAGCCGGCCGACGCGCGGTACCGCCACAAGAAGCAGTCGGGGGGTGCGGGTCAGTTCGCCGAAGTCTGGATGCGGATCGCGCCGCTTCCCGCCGGTGAGGGCGTCGTCTTCACCCAGTCGCTGGTCGGCAACAACGTCGACCGGGTGTTCGTTCCCTCGGTCGAGAAGGGCGTGCAGGCCGCCTGCGAAGCCGGGCCCTTCGGCGGCTTCCCGGTGACGGACGTGAAGATCGACTTCTACGACGGCAAGCAGCACCCGGTGGACTCGAAGGACATCGCCTTCCAGATCGCCGGCAAGGGTGCCTTCAACGAAGCCTTCCTCGCCGCGTCGCCGAAACTTCTGGAGCCGGTCGCCGAACTCCGGATCAAGGTCCCCTCCGACGCCGTCGGGGGCGTGCTCGCCGACCTCTCCGGTCGTCGCGGAAACGTGCTCGGCATGGAGACCGAGGGGCGGTTCGAGGTGGTGATCGCCCACGTGCCCCAGTCCGAACTCTTCCGCTACTCCAGCCAGCTGCGTGCGATCACCGCCGGGCGGGGCCGCCACAGCGAATGCTTCGACCACTATCAGGAGGTCCCGAAGGACGTGGAATCGAAGATCATCGCCGAAGCGGACCGGAAACGCCGCGACAATCACTGAAGGCCCGCTCTCCCGACAATTGATCTGGCCGATCCAACGAACTCTGATAAACCACCCGAAACCACAAAACCATGCTATCCGAACACCACGACATCGCCCACGAATTCCCGGATCTCCAAGGCGCGCTCGACGCCCTGAGTTCCACGGATCCCGAGTTCGCCGAGATGGTCAAGCGCCACGACTCCCTCGACAACGAGATCCGCGTCCTCGAGGAGGAACAGCAGCCCATCTCCGACGAGGAGATCGAGAAGCTCAAGTTCGAGCGGGCCGCCCTGAAGGACCGGATTTTCGAGCAACTGCGCACCGCCAAGGACGCGGGCTGATCAGAACATCGTCTCCAGGACCTCGTAGCCGGTCTCCTCGAGGCCGAGCTTGGCGTAGCTCCGGCGGGCCGCGTGATTGTCCCGCTCCATGTACAACCGGATTCCGCAGCACACGGGATCGGCTTGCCCGAGCTTCCTGATGTGCTCGAAGAGGGAGCGGAACACCCCCCGGCCCCGCATGTCGGGACGCACATAGACACTCTGGATCCACCAGATCTCGCCGTTCCGCCAGTCGCTCCATTCGTGGGTATGGGCGGTCTGGCCGACGACCTCGCCGTCCAGCACCGCCACGAAGTAGCGGCCCCTCGTGCGCTCGGTGACAAAGCGGGTCACCCCTTCGAGCACGATTGCCGGGTCGAGTTCCCGGTGTTCGGTTTCGCGGCACAGCGCCCTGTTGAAGTCGGCGATCGTCGGCACGTCGGAGGGTGATGCCGGCCGGATGGAAATCGCTGCGTTTGCCATGAACCCAGACTACCAGCAGCCTTCCGCCTGCCAACGCTCCATCCGATTCATCCCGGTCCCCGAAAGAGGGAACACCGGCCATGGCGACCGCCCTCATGGATTCGCAGGTTTGTTCAATGCCCTTGTCGGGGCGGGGGATTCGGCCGAGCCTCGGGCCGCGATGTCCGATCCGTTCCTCGACAAAACCACCCTGCCCGATGGGACCCTGCTCTGCCTCTACAAGCACGACGGGGATTTCGTCCTCGAATACGACGGATTGGAACTGATGAGCACGAACCTGACGTGCTCCGAGCGGATGCTGGCGGATTTGGGTTGTGCCGAATTGCGGGAAGGAGCGCCCGGCCGGCCGGAACACCCGCGGGTGCTCATTGGCGGGTTGGGCATGGGCTTCACGCTCAAGCGGGTGCTCGAGCTGGTCGGCTCGCCGGCCACCGTCGACGTGGCCGAGTTGATGGGTCAGGTCATCGAGTGGAACCGCACCTATCTGGTCGAGCACAATGGCCCCTTGCTCGACGACCCGAGGACGAACGTGATCCAGGCCGATCTCTTCGACTGCCTCGGGGAAGGCGATTATTACGATGCGATCCTGATCGATATCGATGACACGCCCGACGCGCTGATCACCCGGGACAACGCGAAGCTCTACACGCCGATATTCCTATCCCTGCTGCGGGACTCGCTCAACCCGGGTGGCTGCCTCGCCTATTGGATGGCGGAACCGTCGCCAAGACTCGAAAAGGCGTTGAAGAAGGAGGGGTTCCATCTGGAGGAGCATCCGGCGAAGCCCCATGAGCAGTCCGACGAGGCAAGACACCGGATCTACGTGGCCCGCCCGGTTTATTAGGCGCAGGCGTTGTGCCCGCGCCCGATGCCCGGTGCGGAAGTCCGGCCGTTCGCACCTTGGTGCCACCGAAGGCCCCGCTTTCTCTCACGCGCCTCCGCCTTGTGGAGGAGACTTCCTCCGGATCAGGAAGACGGTCGATGACTCGAGGGATTCACGCCATTCCGCCCCCTTCCACCGGACCAGCCACTCCGGATAGATCGAGTGCGACCGCTCGACGGAGTATCCATCGAGATCCGGCCCCATGTCATAGCGGTCGTGAATCACGAAAGCGGCGTCGATCCGGTTTTCCTCAAGAAGCTCGCGGAGCCCGGCCCTGTCATCGACCACCATCGAGGTCACCCCGTCCGGCCTGTAGAAGCTCACGCTCAACCCTGACATCTCGTAGCAATCCTGCCCGATGCCGATCACCGTGCCGCCGCCCTTGTCAATGTTCCGGTAAAGGTGCCGGTAGTTGCTTTCGGTTTCGTGGGGGTTGATCATCACGAGGAGGATCACGAGAAGATTCGCCCCGAGAAAGACCCTCGTCAGCACCCTTTGGTAGCCAGGGAATTCACGGTTCTCGAAGAAGGAATGGAACCCGTGGAAGGCGACGAAGATGAACGGATAGATCATCGGGAACAGGAAGCGCATCTCCTTGTGCGCGATCAGCGAATGCACCACGACGAAGGGGACGATCACCCAGGTGAACAGATGATTCCTCCGGAGAACCAATCCCCGAGCGAACAGGATGACGAGAGGGATTCCGATGAGCGGCCTGCTGAATGAAAAATGGGTGACATAGTAGTACCACGGTTCGGTGCCGAATGAACTCGCCTTGCCGTCGACGAGATTCAGCTTCAGGTAGTTGAAGGGTGCGAACACCCACTCGCCGTAGAATGCCGAATCGACAATGACTCCAACCGCCGTCACCGCGACGAAAACGAGACTGGATCCGGCAATCCTCGCGACCGGCACCCTCGCCACGAGCAGCAACCAGAGGTAGGTGCCCGCCGCCGCGATCCCGGTCTGGTAACGGAACAGGAACGAGAGCCCCAGGCACAACCCGGCCCACAGGAGCCCCCGTTTGTCGTGTGGATCCCGGATGAGCGGGTACAGCCCCAACAGGAGGAAGATCGCCGAAAAGCTCTCGGAGGAAAAGTGGGCGTTGGCCCAGGGAACGAACCAGATGAAGTAAGTGCTCACTTGGAACATCTTCGAGAACGCCTCGTCCTTGAAACAACGGGCGCCCAGGAGCTGGTTGAATGCCAGGACGACCGCCCAGAAGCCGAGGCAGCTGATGAGGCGGAGGATCAGGGCGATCGTGAAGGGGTCCTCGATGTGGACGAAATTCAGCGTCTTGATGATCCCGACCACCATCCAGACCTGGATGGTCGGACGCATCTTCTCGTGGAATTCCCAGGGCAGGTCGCTGGCCGGGGTGTTTCCCAGTTGGTACTGCGCGAATTCGATCAGCTGGAAATATTCATCGAGATGGATCGGCCCGATCTCGAAGACCGCCATCAGTACCAGAACCCCCAGCCCAAGCCCGGCGATTTTTGCTTCGCTAGGCATCCCCCTGGTGGTTCGTGGATGAAAAGACGGCGGGTGAATCTGCTGGAGACGGGAAGGCCGGCATGACGGCGAAGCCGGGTGTGGCGGGCATTTCCGATGTTTCACCATTCCACCGACGTGGGTCCAGCGTTTCATGCCAAGCATGCCGGGGCGGTTCGGCGGCCTCGCCCGGACACGCTTCAGGGGAGGAATCAGGACCATGATGGATGGGATGGATATGATTTTTGGCCTCTGAACCAAGAAACCCACCTTGAGGGTGCATCCCTTCGAATGGGAAAGGACTCTTCATGACATCATCCTATTGATCCGATCCATCCTGGTCCCCAAACAGCGTCATGGTCCGGATCTTCTCCCTAGCTTGATCGCCCTGCCCGGACACGACCGTGAGGGAACTTGATTCCGGGCGTGAGAAGGGCATGATTCCCGCGCATCGATCCGAGCTTAGTCATGGGAATTCAAGTAAGTCGCGGCAGTGGGAAGAAGGGAGCGTCCGGATCGGCGGGCTGTGGTTGCTTTCTCCTGGTCTTCGTGCTGATCGCGTGGGGCATCAGCGCGCTGATCTTTCCGAAGCTGCCCGGCTACGACGAGACGATGGAGCAGGGCGAGGCGGTTCCGGGCAAGGTGATCCGGGTCGAGACCGTCGAAAACGTCACCATCAACGACCGCCACCCGCGCCGGGTGATCTTCGGCTACGGGGACGGGCAGGAAGGGTCCATGATGCTGGCGATGGACGAAACGGCCATGGAGGGCCAGGAACTCAGCATTCGCGTGATGGGCGACCAGGCCTACCCGGAGGGTCTCGATCCCTTCAAGAGGCCGTCGTGGCTGAATCCGCTGCTGGTTGCCGGCATCATCGTCGCCAGCCTGTTTCTGCTCTTCGGCATTCTCCGCCTGCTGGTGATCGGCGGGGTTCTCTTCGCCGCCGGGCGTTCCATTATGAAGAAGAACGACCCATCACCGCCACCACCACCGCCGCCGGCTCCCCCCGCGCCGCCTGCATGAGTTGGCGGGAAAGTCCCTTGAAGGAATCGACCGGAAGGGCAAGATGCCGGTCGTTATGAATCCTTCCGTACGCCACTCGCGCCGCCGTTTCCTCAAGACATCCCTGGCCGCCGCCGGCACGGTGATGGCCGGGCCGCAGATCATCCGGGCCGAGACCCTCGGCACCGCCGCGAAGGCCGCCGCGGGTTCGCGGATCGGCATGGGCTTCATCGGGATGGGCCTCATTTCCAAAGGCCATCTCGGGACCTTTTCCGGGATGAAGGAGGTCCAGCCGATCGCCGTCTGCGACGTCAAGGCGTGGAAGCTCAAGGAAGCCGCCGACATCCTCAAGCAGAAGGGCCACGAGGGAATCGTGGCGACCTCGCGGTTCGAGGAGGTCCTGGCGAATCCGGACATCGATGCGGTGTGTGTCACCACGCCGGACCACTGGCACGCCGCCATTGCCATCGCCGCGATGAAGGCGGGCAAGGACGTCTACGTCGAGAAGCCGATGACGCTCACGATCGAGGAGGGCAAGGCGATGGTCGAGGCCGAGAAGAAGTACGGGCGCATCGTCCAGGTCGGCACCCAGCAGCGTTCCTCCCCGCACTTCCGCATCGCCGCCAACCTGATCCGCAATGGTATGATCGGGGAGGTGAAGGAAATCTACTGCCAGCTCGGCCAGTTCCCGCAGCCGCCGGAGAACGAGAAGGTGGTCGATGTGCCGGAAGGCTTCGACTATGACCGCTGGCTCGGGCCGACGCCGTTCTACGAGTATTCCGAGAACCGGGTGAAGGGGAACTACGGTGGCGGCTGGCGTTGCTACTGGGATTATGGTAGCCGCAAGTTCGGCGACTGGGGTGCCCACCACTTCGACATCGTCCAGTGGGCACTGGGTCGCGACGACACCGGTCCGGTGGAGTTCATTCCCAAGGGCTTCGAGGGAGCCGAGCATCACAGCTTCCGCTATGCCGACGGCATCACCGTGTGGCGCGACAAGAAGCCGAACCACGGGCACATGATCCGCTTCATCGGCACCGAGGGCGAGGTGCACGTCAGCCGCGGCAAGGTCGCCTCCATGCCCAAGGAGCTGATCCGCCACCAGTTCACCGACGACGTCAAGGTCTACGAGTCGACCAACCACCGGCAGAACTTCATCGATTCGATCCAGTCGCGCGAGCCGACGATCTGCCCGGCGACGGTGGGTCATCGTTCCGGAACGATCTGCCAGCTCGCCGGCATCGCCGAGCGCCTCGTGGAGCCGGTCAAGTGGGATCCCGCCGCCCAGAAGGTCACGGCCAACGCCAAGGCCGCCGAGATGCAGGACCGCCCGCGTCGGGAGGGGTATGAGCTGCCTGATATCGGTTAGTGCCGCCGCCCAATGCCGGGATGGCCACCCCGGGTAAGGGAGGGGAGGGGGCCGCCCGTGCGGGAGGTCGGGCCACGGCTTCGCGCGTCCTCACCCAGCAGGAGATCGCCTCGCTTCTCGCCGTACACAACCGGGCCCGGGCGGAGGTGGGAGTGGCTCCGCTCAGCTACTCGTCCAGCCCCTATTCTCCGATCTTCTCGACCTTGGGCGCGCGGATGCGGGCGGGGGTGTGGAAGTTGGAACCGATCAGCGGCCGGGCGTAGGAGATGAAGGCATCGGTGACGTTGTTGCCGGCCTCGTTGATGAACTCGTCCTCCATCGTCCGGGTCTGCGCGGCCACGTTTTCGAAAGCCTGCAGCGAGTAGTCGACCGAGTAATTGCCGGTGCGGGTGATCGCCACCGAACCGTCGAGGTCATGCCACAGGGCGTACTGAACCGCCTTCTCGCCAACCTCACGGGCTTCCTGCTGGTCGACGTCGGACACGCACCCGGGGAAGCAGCGCTGGACGTAGCCGTAGGTGTCGGCCCGGACCCGGGTGACGCTTGTCTTCTCCTTCACGGTGTTGACCAGCAGGTCTCCGAGGGCGCCACCGGCGAGGGAGACGTTGCCATGATCGTCGCGCTCCACTTCCTTCTGCAGGGTGGTGACGATCGGCACGCCATCGGCATCGTGAACACCCTCGCTGACGGCAACGACGCAGCGGCCGTACTTCTGATACACCGCTTCCACATCCTCCGCGAAGCGGTCGATGCTGAAGGTGCGCTCGGGCAGGTAGATGAGGTGGGGGCCATCGTCGGGGTACTTCTTCGCGAGTGACGCGGCGGCCGTGAGGAAGCCGGCGTGGCGTCCCATGACCACGCCGATGTAGGCGCCCGGGAGGGCGCGGTTGTCGAGGTTGGCGCCGGCGAAGGCGCTGGCAACGAAGCGGGCCGCCGAGCCGAAGCCGGGGGTGTGGTCGTTGCCGGGCAGGTCGTTGTCGATGGTCTTCGGCACGTGGATGCAGCGAAGCTCGTAGTTCGACTTCTGCGCCTCTTCGTTGACGATGCGGCAGGCGTCGGCCGAGTCATTGCCGCCGACGTAGAAAAAGTAGCGGATGTTGTGGTCCTGCAGGGTCTTGAACATCCGGCGGCAGTCGTCCTCGGTCGGCTTCATCCGGGTGGATCCGAGGGCCGAACTGGGGGTCATGGCGACCATCTCCAGGTTGTGGGTGGTCTCCTGGGTGAGGTCGAGGAAGTCCTCGTGGAGGATCCCGGCGACGCCGTGGTGCGCGCCATAGACGCGACCGACCTGCGGGAACTTGCGGGCCTCCAGGGCGACACCGACGATGGACTGGTTGATGACGGCGGTGGGGCCGCCGCCTTGGGCGATCAGGACGTTTCCTTCAAGTTTGCTCATGATTCCGGGCGCCGTCGTAGGTGGAGAACGTGCCGGAGTCAACGGGAGAGCGGGTCTGCATTGGTGGCAATGCCGTTTCATGGGCGAACCCGGGCGGGCGCCGGATGGCCTGGCTTCACTGCCAGCAGTTCTCGTCCATCATCCACACCACGCTGGCGTGCTCGATCTCCTCGAGGCGGCACTGGAAGAGCTTCCGCCGGGTGTCGAGGGCGGCCAGATCCAGCCGGTCACGCTTGCGGGCCGCCTTCTCCAGGCGGGCGGCCTCTTGCTGGGCCTCCTTCATCTCCCGCCAGTTCTGGATGAGCGACCGCACTTCCTTCCGCACCGAGCCGATGCTGCGCACCGACTCCGGCTCCTTCGACTCACCAAGGAACATTTCGCCCAGGGTCCCGGTCACCAGTTCGGTTCCGGGAACGGCAGGCTTCGAGCTTTCATGGGCCTTGCCCAGCGCGCTGACGACCTCGTGGGAGCGGCACAGCCGGCACCAGCGCTGCCACTCGGTGAGATCCGGGTTTCCGGACTTCCGGTAGGTCGGTAGCGCGGACCGGTCCCGGATGAAGCGCACGTCGTGATACTCCGCGTCGAACAGCTCCCGGACCTGCTCGATCCAGGCCTCCCGCTTTTGCTGCAACTGGTTCTGCCAATCGTCGATCGCCGCGCCCAGCTCCGGGTCGGTCCCGGGGGAAGCCGGTGCCTCGCCGGTCTGGCGGAGTTCCTGGTCGATCAATTCACCGGTGCGCAGGAGGCGGTGCAGGCGCACCTTTTCCCGGCGCATCACCATCTCCGCGTTGACGGATTTGGCGGCGTCCTCCCAGGCACTCTGTTGGATGCCGTGCGAAAGATCCTTGAGCTTGCTGATCGATGCAAACTGCTTGGGAAGTTGCGTTGCCGGAGCACTCAGCGACTTGAGCAGCGAGCTGGTGTCGAAGATGTCATCAAACGAGAGGGTCACCGCGTCCTTCACCTCTTCGGTGATCTCGCCCACCAGGGGCTTTTCTTCGAGCGCCTTGTCGCGGGTCCGCCGTGCATCGACGAAGGCGGGATTGCGCTCTTCCATCAGGGTCTCCGCCTCGCTCCAGCGGATCTCGACGGTTTCGAAAGGAGACTGGGCCTCCACCTCCTCGGCATAACGCCGGCCTTCGGCCACGGTGGCCTCGGCAACCGACTCGGCGACGCGCTGATGCACGCAACCACTGATCGACAGCGCCACGATCGCCGACCCTATCGACAGCCGCTTCACAACCCACTCATACGAGACGGGTGGCCGGGTCTTTCGCATCCTTTGATGGTCAGGCCCGATGGGCCCGGCACCCGAATCGGGAAGCGGGGTCGGACAGCCTATTCCGTCGGCACCGGCTCCGGAGCGTCTTTCCCCGTGAGTCTCTTGAAGACGGCTCCGGCAATCACGGTGGCACCTTCCGTATGGGTGTGGACCTTGTCGGGGATGAGTCCGTCTGTTCTGTTCGTAGTTCCCCCTTCAGGGGGTTGCATCGCACGAGCCGCACAGCCGGCACAGTAGACCTGCCAGAGGAGGAACTACGTACGCCACCGGCCCGCCGATTTGGTGGGAAGTTCACCCTTCAGGGGGTCGCACTACCCGATGGACGCCCCGCTCTCGGGGACTTCGTCCTTCGAAATTCCTTTGTGCTTGGGTGCTTTGTCATCTGTTCGGATTTCGAACTCGTGAGAAATGAACGGCTATTCGCCGGCATCCTGCAACGCATCCCACTCGGCTTGGGTGAGCACTTCCTTCTGGTATTCCATCAGGATCTTCCAGTCGCCCTCCTCCTTGAGCAGGAGGGCTTCGAAGCCGATGTACTCGGGCTTGGCCTCTCCATCCTTTTCCTGGGTGTAGCGGAACACGCCGGACTCGTGGGCGGTGGTGGCATCGCCGTAGCGGTGGGCGAAGCGGAACTCGACCGACGCCTTGATCCTGCCGGCCTTGGTGTCGTCGAACTCCTGCTTCCAGCGGGCCAGTGCCTTGGTGAGCGGATAGCTGACCTTCTTGCTGCCGGAAACCAGCACCGCCTTTTCGTGGCAGGTGGCCTTGTAGGCTTCGAAGTCGCCTTGATTGACGGCACGGGAGACTTCCGCCCAATAGGCATCGAGTTCGGCGAGGCGGGCGATCTCCGGATCCGGCAGGGGGGTCACCTTGTAGCGGCGGATCGCCACCGGACCGTGGTCACCCTGAATGGCGATCGGGCCTTTCGTGGCATCGCCCTCGAGCGGTGCCGAGCGGGTGTGGCCGCCGGTGGAGGCGTTCTCCTGGACGAGCTGCCCATTGACCGTGACCCTCTCGAAGGTCGCGTCGCGGAACTTCTTCCCATTCGCATCGAAACGAGGTGCGCGGAAAATGATCTCCATGGTCTGCCATTCTCCCGGAGCCCTGGCCGCATTGACCTTCGGCGCGATGCCGCCGAATCCCTGCTTGTCCTTCGGCAGGCTCGGATCCCACCGCTGATAGATCCCGCCGAGATCTCCGGAGCCGAATCGCTCGCGACCGAAGCTGTCGAGGATCTGGACCTCGTAGCGTCCCATCACGTAGACGCCGGCGTTCGATCCCTTGGGCACCATGAACTCGAGCTCGATCCGGACGTCGCCGAACTCCTCCTTCGTCAGCAGGTAGGGTGACTTGTCGCCGCGCTTCAGGGAATTCACCAGAATGGCGCCTTCGCCCTGCACGGTGACCTCGCACTTGCCCTCCACCGCACTGACCTGCTCGACGCCCTGCCATCCCTCCACCGGGCGGAAGGCATCGAGGGGGTTTCCGGCGAGGAGGTCTCTTGTCGGGTCCTCGGCGGAAAGCGGCAGCAGGGCTGCCATGCCCAGCGCGAGGTGAAAGCTGCGGATCAGTCCGGTGTTCATCATTCGAGGGGAGGGGAGTTACTTCTCGGTGCTCAGCTTCCAGTCATCGGTGCGGAAGAGGGAAGCAGGGAGGCCTTCGCCATTCACGAGGTTGGCACCCTCGGGATTGGAGGCCCAGGCGTAGCGGACCGCCACGGGTTTCGGGACGTCCTTGCTCGAGACGATCACCGACTCACCGTCGATCTTCGCATCGGCCCAGACCCACTTCTGGTCCTCGCCGGCAATCTCGAAGCGCTTGAGCGGGCCGCCATCGCGGCTCTTCAGGCCCTTGGCGTGGTCGAACTCGATCCGGATCTTGTCAGCGTCGATCTTGGAGCCCTTGTAGATCGGCCCCGAGATCACGATGTCGTCCTTGCCGTAGTCCTTGGCCAGCGCCCAGCGGGCGAGGCGCTCGCCGACGTCGAGCTTGTTGCGCGGGTGGATGTCGTTGGCCTCGCCGATGTCGTTGATGATGGCCATGCCGGTCTTCGGCAGGGAAAGGGTGAGGAGTTGGGCGTTCTGGAGTTCCGCCCATGCGTCGGGCACTCCCGGCTCGGTGCTGGGCTTCTTGAAGTTCGCCAGCTGGACGAAGTAGAAGGGGAGTTCCTTTTTCCAAAGACGCCGCCAGTCGAGAATGAGCTGCGGGAAGATCGTCTCGTACTGCTTGGCGCGGCTGGCATTGGATTCACCCTGGTACCAGATGGCACCGCGCATCGCGTAGCCGACCCAGGGGTGGATCATGCCGTTGTAGATGGACATCGGCTTGCTTGAATTCAGCCCGGGGTTGGTCTGCAGGCCCGGCTTGCGGGGAAGCTTCTGTTTCTGCCCGGCGGTCTTGTTGGCCTCCTTGATTTCGGCGACTTTCTTCTCCCAGGCGGCGAGGGCCTTCTTGTGGTCTTCGGCGGCCTTGTCCGCATCGAAATTCGCCATTGCCGCGTCGAGCTGCTCGACGAGGGCCCTTCCTTCCGGCTCGGTCATGAGCCCTTCGCGGCTGGTGAAGGCCTCGGATGGCTTGCCGCCCCAGGCGGTGCAGATGATGCCCACCGGCACGTTCAGCTCCCGGTGCAGCTTGAGGCCGAAGTAGTAGCCGACGGCCGAGAACCTCCCGGCATTCTCCGGGGTGGTTTCGAGCCATGAGCCGGCCACCTTGCGCTGGGGTGTCACGGCGGTCACATTCTTCGTGAGGAACATCCGGACTGCGGGGAAATCTGCGGCCGGGATGTCTTCCTTGGCCCGCGCGGTCCCGGAGAGCGTCCATTGCATGTTCGACTGTCCCGAAGCCATCCAGACCTCACCGACCAGGAGGTTTTTCACTTCGACCTTGCCGCTGGATGCGCCGGTCACCGTCATGCTCCGGGCGGTGGCGTTGGCCTCAAGCTTCTCCAGCTCGACCCTCCACTCGCCGTTCTCAGCGGCTTTCTCCGACACCTTCTGACCCCCGAATTCCACCGTGACGACCTCTCCCGGGTCGCCCCAGCCCCAGATCGGGACGGATTCGCCCTGCTGCAGGACCGCGTGATCGCTGAACATCGTCGGCAGTTCCACCGCCTTCGCTGCCAGCACCATCGCCCCGCCGAGGAGCGCCATCGTCAGACGTTTTGCCTTGAACATGGGAGCCTTACGCTGCGGGTCGCCTCTTGTTTTCAGCGGGTGGGAGCGCGCACCATCACCGGGCGGCGCTGCAAGACCCACCCCGCCGGACTCAAGATCACCCTCACCGGGAGCCGTATCCAAATGTTGAAATGCAACGCCTGACCCCAGGCACCTCTCACCGCCGCCCAGCGGAAAGTTGCCCTTGAAGTCCACGCCCAGCACATGGTTGCAGCGTTCCGGTGCTGTCAGCGTGCCGCGCTCCACGGTGAACAATCCGCCCCGCCGCTTCCGCGCCTTCACCAAACCATGGCGCTTGAGCACCTCGCCCACCGTGCTCACCGCCGGCGGCCTTTCCATTCCGTGCTTCGTCTCCAGAATCCGTCTGAGCTTCTTCGGCCCCCAGGTTGGATGCAGCCGCTTCTCGCTGACGATCAGGCGCTCCACCTCCGCATCCGTCCGGTTCGCCACACACTTCGGTGCCCGGCTACGGTCCGCCAGACCTTTGGTGCCCTCCGCACGATCCCTCGCCAGCCATTTGTGGCCTGTCTTTCGCGAGATCCCGAAGCTCGCGCACAACTCCTTCACTTCGAACTGCCCGCTCTCCGCGAGGCTCGCAAATCGTATTCTCTGTTCCATTGGTGACTCGGTTTCCCAGGGCATTCATCACCCTGATCTGTCACCCATGTCCCCGGTCAACGTGTAACCGATGTGCCCGGTTCATACCTGCCCTCCACGGGCCATCCACCCACCGTCGTACTCCGGCCCAAATCGTACGACCCCAATGGGAGAAAAAATCGATGTCAGCGTGGGAATCCGCCCGAAATCCCTACAGTCACAATTTGGAAACGGGGCACGATATCAATTTGGTGCGTAACACGGACTCAGGAAACCGAAGGAAAAAAGCGGGCCGTTCCGCCCGAAACTACCATGAACCTCGTAGATAAAGACCCTAAATGTATGTTTTTTGGGACCGGTACCATTCCAACACCCGTCCGGAGCAGGCGGGCGAGCCCGTGAGGGACTCGCTCGGCCGACTGCTCCGGCGGCGGTAACG
>JAKZES010000051.1 GCA_022548915.1 Verrucomicrobiaceae bacterium E54 | reverse complement strand
GCCGCGCAGATCGGCAAGATGATCCGCGACCACTGGAGCGTGGAGAACCTCAACCACTGGAAACGCGACGCGACCTGCTGGCGGGAGGACCGGGCACCGAAAAGGAACCCGAGAGGAGCCCGCAACCTGGCCCTGATGCGCAACGCCCTGCTGGCGGTCATCCCGTTTGAGGACTTCGAATCCCTCAATGACGCCTTCGATCACCACCGCGACCACCGCCAAAAATCAGTGAACACCATCAATATGGCACAACCCATCCAATCATAGCCTGCCAAGCAAACGCCCTAAGCTTCGGGCTGCCATCGATTCGATGGGCCTCCGGGTCCTACTCCAGCCACGGAGTCTGCTTTCGGAGGGCGGCGGGGCGGTCGGTGGTGATGAAATCGACACCCAGTGCGGCGACGCGGGCGGCCGTTTTTGGATCGTTCACGGTCCAGCATGCGATCTGGAGTCCGTCGGCTTTCAGCGACGAGACAAGACGACGGTCGATCCTGGATTGGTGGCTGAATTGGAGCCCGGTGGCGGCGATGTCGACCAATTGCTTCCGCAGGGCCACCTCATTGCCGGGGTCTTCCATGCCGTCGAGCTTGGAGAGGAAGTGGGCCTGGAAGCGGGGGATCATCTTCCGGCACGATTGGATGACGGCCGGGTTGAAGGAAATGATGACGACCTGATCCGGGTCAGCGCTCGTGAGTTCCGTCTGAAGATGGGGCACGATCTCCGGGCCGCATTTGACCTCGAGGAAGAACCATTTGTCTTCCGGAAGGATCGCCAGCACCTCCCCGAGCAGGGGAATGCGCTCGCCCGCGAATTCCGGGCTTTTCCACGAGCCGACATCAAGACTCCGGAGGTCGGCGGCGTTGGTCCGGGCGACCACGAGATTCCGGTTTGAGACCCGTTGGGTATCCTTGTCGTGAATGCAGACGATCCTGCCGTCCTTGCTCAGCATGAAATCGCCCTCGATGCCATCCGCGCCCTGCGCCCATGCCAACCGGAAGGCCGCGAGGGTATTCTCCGGGGCGTCACCCGATGCGCCGCGATGGGCGATCAAGGCCGGGTTCGCATGAAGAAGGGTCGAAAGGAGAAGGAAAGCCAGCAAGCGCATCGGCACGAGCCTGACGGCCCGCGGGCCGGATGCAAATCCCGCAGTGGACGAGGGGTCGACCGGGGTGGGGGGCGTCCGAGCCCGGGTTCTACTGCCCGGCTTCCTCCTGCGGCCCCAGCTTGCTGTTGCTGTCCGACAGCGAGAGCCACGCGGCGTCGTCGAAGTCATCCGGCAGGTCCCGCACCGCGTGCTGGAAGATTTCCTCGAGGTCGATGAGGTCCAGATGGATCTTCTCTCCACCCACGTCGCCC
This sequence comes from Verrucomicrobiaceae bacterium E54, assembly GCA_022548915.1. GTDB lineage: Bacteria > Verrucomicrobiota > Verrucomicrobiia > Verrucomicrobiales > Akkermansiaceae > Haloferula. Next base: position 37,873 of record JAKZES010000051.1, on the reverse strand, counting down.
GGTTCCAGTTTGGTGCTGCCGCCAAAGAGACTGACCCCGATTTTCTCACTGCTGAGGAGAATGCCATAGCGGTTGTAAAGCCGGACCACGTACTTCGGAAAGAGTCCCTTGTCGGTCTCATTCCGGTAGCTGACCGTCAGGTGCTCGGGTTTGACGACGAAGAGCTTGATCACTTCGCCCCCGATGGTCGCCTCACCGTCCTTCACCTTGAAGAAGGCTTCGTCAGACGCTGCAGGTGCTTCCGTGAGGGGTTCGAGCGGGAACTCCCCGGCCACGGAGTGGGGAATGCTCCAGGCAATCGAAGCGGCGCTGATGAGGCTCGGGAGTGATCGAATATTCATGGTTTCACGGGATTGTCCGCATCATGAACGCACTTGGTTTCGGGACCAATGACAAACCCGGGCGCAGTTTGGAAGGCGGGCCACGGAACGCTGCGGCTTGGGTACGAAAAAGCCGGGCAGCGTTGGCTGCCCGGCTTGGATTTCTGAAGAGCGGCAGGGATGCCGCTTCTCCGATATTTACATCATGCCGCCCATGCCACCCATGCCGTGGTCATGACCGTGGCCACCACCGGCCTCTTCCTTCTCGGGAAGATCGGTGACGATGCACTCGGTGGTCAACAGGAGGCCGGCGATCGAGGCGGCGTTCTGCAGGGCGGAACGGGTCACCTTGGTCGGGTCGACCACGCCGGAGGCGATGAGGTCTTCGTAGGTGTCGGTGGCCACGTTGTAGCCCTCGGCACCGCCCTTGACCCGCTCGACGATGAGCGCGCCCTCGCGGCCGGCATTGGCGGCCAGCTGGCGGAGCGGGGACTCGACGGCCTTGGCGACGATGCCGGCGCCGGTGAGCTCGTCACCGGTGAGGGTGAGCTCGCCAACCAGTGCCTGGGCGCGGATGAGGGCCGTGCCACCGCCGGGAACGATGCCTTCTTCCACCGCAGCGCGGGTGGCGTGAAGGGCGTCCTCGACGCGGGCCTTCTTCTCCTTCATCTCGGTCTCGGTGGCGGCACCGACGTTGATCACGGCCACACCGCCGGCGAGCTTGGCAAGACGCTCCTGCAGCTTCTCGCGGTCGTAGTCGCTGGTGGTCTCCTCGATCTGGCGGCGGATCTGGTTGACCCGGCCGCTGATGGCGTCGGACGTGCCGGCACCTTCGACGATGGTGGTGTCTTCCTTCGAGATCGTGACGCGCTTGGCTTCACCCAGGTCCTCGAGGCCGACGGAGTCGAGCTTGATGCCGAGGTCCTCGGTGATGACCTTGCCACCGGTGAGGATCGCGATGTCCTCGAGCATGGCCTTGCGGCGGTCGCCGAAGCCCGGGGCCTTGACGGCCGCGATGTTCAGGATGCCGCGGAGCTTGTTGACCACGAGGGTCGCGAGCGCCTCGCCTTCGACGTCCTCGGCAATGACGAGGAGCGGGCGGGAGGTCTTCGCCACCTTCTCAAGCAGCGGAAGCATGTCCTTGAGGTTCGAGATCTTCTTCTCGTGGATGAGGATGTAGGCGTTCTCGAGATTCGTCTCCATGCTCTCGGCATCGGTGACGAAGTAGGGCGAGAGATAGCCCTTGTCGAACTGCATGCCCTCCACCACGTCGAGGGTGGTTTCGATGCCCTTGGCTTCCTCCACGGTGATGGTGCCGTCCTTGCCGACCTTGTCCATCGCCTCGGCGATGATGTTGCCGATCTCGGTGTCCCAGTTGGCGGACACGGTGGCGACCTGGGCGATCTCCTTGGCCTCGGAAACCTCCTTGGAGATCTCCGCAAGCTTGGCGACGATGGCCTCGGTGGCCTTCATGATGCCGCGCTGGAGCGAGATCGGGTTGGCACCCGCGGTCACGTTGCGGAGGCCTTCCTTGTAGATCGCCTCGGCGAGCACGGTGGCGGTGGTGGTGCCGTCACCGGCGATATCCGAGGTCTTGCTCGAAACCTCGCGGATGAGCTGGGCGCCCATGTTCTCGTAGGCGTCCTCGAGTTCGATCTCCTTGGCGACCGAAACACCGTCCTTGGTGATGGTCGGGGAACCGAACTTCTTGTCGAGGATCACGTTGCGACCGGCCGGCCCCAGCGTGGCCTTGACGGCCTTGGCGAGTTTTTCGACCCCGCGCAGCAGCGCGTGACGGGCGTTTTCGTCGAATTGCAGTTGTTTAGCCATGTTTGTTGGATGGTTAGAATGTTGGTGTTAGGGGGTGCTCAGGAAACGATGCCGAGGATGTCGGACTCGGAGAGGATGAGCATGTCCTGTCCGTCGATCTTGACGTCGGTGCCGCCGTACTTGGAGATGAGCACCTTGTCACCGACCTTGACGGTGAACTCGATGGTGTTGCCGTTGTCGTCCTTGCCGCCCGTTCCGAGCGCGACGACTTCAGCTTCCTGGGGCTTCTCCTTGGCGGTGTCGGGAAGAACGATGCCTCCGGCGGAGACGTCTTCGGCTTCGAGCCGCTTCACGAGAACGCGCGATCCGATGGGTTGGATGTTGGCCATGTTGTTGTTTCTGGTTGTTGGTTGGTTGTCTTGGTTGAGAGGCCGGCCCACCGGGGGTGGGCCGGAGAGGGGTCAGTCCTTGTCCACGACTTCGGCGTCGACGACCTTGCCTTTGGCAGGCTTCGGCTCGGAGGACTCCGGCGAATCGCCTTCGGGCGTCGAAGCGGCGGACTCGGGCATCGGGCCGGAACCGCCGGCGGCCTGCTGGGCGGCCTGCGCGGCGTTGTAAAGGTCCTGCAGGGCGGATTCGAGGGTTGCGGTGGTGTCCTTGATCTTGTCGAGGTCGTCGCCCTTGAGCGCGTCCTTGACCGCATCCACCTTGCCCTGGATCCCCGACTTGATTTCGTCGGGAGCTCCCTCGGGCAGTTCCTCCATCTGCTTCTCGACCTGGAAGACGAGCTGCTCGGCCTTGTTCTTGGTGTCCACGGCCTCGACGCGCTTCTTGTCTTCGTCGGCGTGCGCCTCGGCGTCCTTCTTGGCCTGCTCGATTTCCTCGTCGGAAAGACCGGAAGAGCCCTGGATGGAGATCTTCTGCTCCTTGCCGGACTGTTTGTCCTTGGCGGAGACGTGGAGGATCCCGTTGGCGTCGATGTCGAAGGTCACCTCGATCTGGGGCTCCCCGCGGCGGGCGGCGGCGATGCCATCGAGGCGGAAGTTTCCGAGCAGCTTGTTGTCGCTGAACATCGGGCGCTCGCCCTGGCAGATGCGGATGTCCACGGCCGGCTGGTTGTCCGACGCGGTCGAGAAGATCTGCGACTTCTTCGCCGGGATCGTGGTGTTGCGCTCGATCATCGGCGTGGCGCGTGAGCCTTCCGTTTCGATGGAAAGCGTCAGCGGGGTCACGTCGAGGAGCAGCACGTCCTTCACATCACCCTGCAGCACCCCACCCTGGATGGAGGCGCCGATGGCGACGACCTCGTCGGGGTTCACGCCGCGGTGCGGCTCCTTGCCGGCCAGCTCCTTGGCGACCGCGATGACCCGGGGCATGCGGGTCATGCCGCCGACCAGCACCAGTTCGTCGATGTCCGACGAACTCACGCCCGCCTCCTTGAGGCAGTCGGTCACCGGCTTTTTGGTGCGTTCGAAGAGGCTGTCGGTGAGCTGCTCCAGCTTCGAACGGCTCAGCGAGATCTGAATGTGTTTCGGCCCGTTCTGGTCGGCCGTGATGAAGGGGAGGTTGATGTCGTAGGACTGGGAGGATGAGAGGGCGATCTTTGCCTTCTCCGCCTCTTCCTTGATTCGTTGCAGGGCATCGGGCTGGCCGCTGAGGTCGACTCCCTGGTCCTTCTTGAACTCGTCGACGATCCACTTGATGAGTGCGTTGTCCCAGTCGTCACCGCCGAGTTGCGTGTCACCATCGGTTGCCATCACCTCGAAGACGCCGTCACCGATCTCGAGGACCGAGATGTCGAAGGTGCCGCCGCCGAGGTCGTAAACCGCGATCTTCTCGTCCGACTTCTTGTCGAGGCCGTAGGCGAGGGCGGCGGCGGTCGGCTCGTTGATGATGCGTTTCACCTCGAGGCCGGCGATTTCACCGGCGGCCTTGGTCGCGTTCCGTTGCGAGTCGTTGAAGTAGGCGGGGACGGTGATCACCGCGGCGGTGATGGTTTCGCCGAGCTTCGATTCGGCATCGGCCTTGAGCTTGCCGAGGACCATTGCCGAGATTTCCTGGGGCGAATACACCTTGGTTTCGCCGCCGACCTCGACCTCGATGTGGGCGTCGCCGTTGGAAGCCTCGACGATCTTGTAGGGCATGGCCTTGTCGGCCTCCGAAAGCTCGGAGAACTTGCGGCCGATCAGGCGCTTGGCGGAGAAAATCGTGTTCTGCGGGTTGGTCACGGCCTGGCGTTTGGCAGCCTGACCGACGAGGCGCTCACCGGACTTGGTGAATGCGACAACGGAAGGCGTCGTGCGAGCGCCTTCGGAGTTTTCGAGCACCACCGGCTCGCCGCCTTCCATGACGGCCATGCAGGAGTTGGTGGTGCCGAGGTCGATACCGAGGATTTTGGACATGGGATTGAGAGTGTTTGTTGGTTGGAATTCAGCGCCCCATGGGGACACGTGTTGATGCCGACCAACTCGCAGGCGGCGTGCCATCGCCTGATTTTGTGTCTTAAGTCGCTCTTAATCAGTTAATAAGAGTTTCTTCATTGAAAATGGAGCAATCGATTAGGGCAGCAAAAGAGACAGGCTGACGCACTTTAAGGGAGTCAGAGTGACACGCTGCGCACTTGGGAGGGCGGCGGCTTGCCTTGGCTGGGCGGCAAGCCGCTGCGTGTTCCGTGTGGGGTCAGGCACGGGGTGAATCCGTTATGTCCGAACTTTCGGTGGTCGGGCTTGGTAGGGAGGGTCGACCGGCACGCCATCGCGTAGAAATGGCGTTTGGACGGGGCCACTCCAAAAGTATTGCCAAGGGGGAGGGTGGTTCCTAGGGTGCGCGCCCCAGCAGGACAGGTGTCAGAGTGGTCGAATGAGCACGCTTGGAAAGCGTGTGTGGCTGAAAGGTCACCGTGGGTTCGAATCCCACCCTGTCCGCCATTACAGATCAGAGAAGCCTGCTGATGACGCAACGCTCTCTAAATCAGCAACTTGTGAATCTGAGCCGGAAAAGCGCGACAGCTTTCCACAAAGAATTCCACACAAGTTGACTCGAAAGCCCGGGTCGATGGCCCGGAAGAAGAAACGCCGCAACAAGATCGTCGAGATCGGCAACGGTCCCGCGACGGTCAGGATCTACACGGTCAACCGCTCCAATGGCTACCCCCACCACACGGTGGCCTGGAAGGAAGGTGGCAGGCGACGGACACGGATCTTCGCCTCGATGGACGAGGCTCGGATGATCGCCCAGCAGACGAGCGTCCGACTGACGAACGGCGCGAGTGCCGTCGACGAGGTCACCAAGCGCGACATCGAATTGCTCCGCCACTGCGAGCAGACGGCCGAGCGCCACGGAGTGACCTTGGCGGCCGCCATCGAGGAATGGTCGAGCGCTCGGAAGCTCGCGGGAAGCTCAGCCCTCTCCGATGCCGTCCGGTTCTACCAGGCGAACCGGCTCGACCTCCTGCCGGCCAAGCCGATAGCCGAGGTCGTCGAGGAGTTCATCACCTCCCGCCGTGCCCGCGGGGTGACGGATGCCTATGTCGCGAGGTCCAAGGATTACCTGAAGCGCTTCACCGGCCAGGTGAGCGGCAATATCGGGGACGTGAGCGTGAGCGACATCAATGGCTTCCTCCAGGCGCAGGACTCGCTCGGGCCGACGACCAAGAACGCCCTGCGGACCTGCCTGGTGACGATGTTCGGATTCGCCAAGCGCCAGGGATACCTCCACCCCGACCGCAAGACGGCCGCGGAGCAGACCGAGAAGTTCAAGGTGCCGGAAAAGGACATCGAGATCTTCACGCCCGAGGAGATGGAGCGCCTGCTTCTGACCTCCCATGCCCGCATCCTGCCGCTCATGGCCATCGGTGCTTTCGCCGGCATCCGCTCGACGGAGATCCGCAAGCTCGACTGGTCGGACATCAAGTGGGACCGCGGGCACATCGAGATCTCCGGGAGGATCGCCAAGACGCGGGCGCGCCGCCTGGTGCCGCTGACGGACAACCTCAAGGCATGGCTGGCACCGGTGAAGCGGGACACCGGCCCGGTGATCGAAATGGCCGACCCGTCCGGCACGCTGGGCGATGTCGCCGTGAAGGCACAGATCCCTGGCGGATGGCGTCAGAATGCCCTCAGACATTCGTTCATCAGCTACCGGGTGGCAGAGACCGGGGATGTCGCCCGGACCTCTCTGGAGGCTGGCAACTCGCCGAAGGTCGTATTCCGCCACTACCGGGAGGTCGTGACCGAGGACGAGGCCAAGGCGTGGTTCTCGATTCTGCCGCCGGAGGGATGGCAGCCACCGCAGATCCCGATCCCGGTAAGTGCGCGGATCGCGAAGTTGGTCGAGGAGCGCAACCGGCGGAATCTTGACACCGACCGGGAGGCATGAAGACCAAGGATCCCGAGCCCGTCTATCTGAAGAAGGCCGAACTCGCCCGTCGCCTGTCGGTGAGTCCCCGCACGATCGAGGAGTGGTCCCAGAAGCGGATCATCCCGCACATCGCAATCAACTCGCGACTGAACCTCTACAACTTCGACGAGGTGCTGGAAGTGCTGGAGACACGCTACAAGGTCGCGGCGATCCAGAAGTAGGCCTGCAACAAGAAGCTCCCGGAAGGAGCGATCCATCCGGGGGCTTTTCGTTCGACCACGGAAAGGCCCGGGTCAGGCCTTGAAGCTCTGGTTCACCTTGCCGTCATCGAGCAGGTCGCCGATGCGGTTCACGGTGTCCTTGAGCAGGGACGCGGCGGCGAAGATCACCACGCCGACCTTCGGGTCGACGAACGGCAGGGTGTCGAGGGCCGCGACGAAGCCGGCGAGCTTGCCGACATAGCTGAGATACTTGAGCGCTTTCATGGCGCCCCTGTCAGGGTGTCAACGGAGGCAGTTTCTGCCAACATGAGGAGCCATGAATGAGATGCCATTACTCAGACGCCCACAGGTCGCAGAGCTGCTCAACGTCAGCATAAGGACCGTCGACTACCTCCTAGCCGCTGGCGAACTTCCATGCATTCGCATCGGCAGATCGGTCCGTGTTCGACGAAGCGCAGTCGAGTTCTTCGTAGAAGCTCGTGAGACACGTCACTGGGAGCGACGAAGAAGACGCCGGTCGTAGGCTACCTTCTCCTGAGTTTCCGGACCATCGCGACGAGCGACATCACACCCACCGCGAGGCCGACAACGAGCGAGGCAATCCGCAGGTGCCACTCGATCTGCTCCTGAAAGGACGTGATGACTCCGATCACCGGAGACGCGGTCCCGATGATGCCCTTGAAGGCGAACTCGATGTCGAATGGTGGACGCATCGTCCCTGTGCGCCTGTCAACGAACGTCACGAAGCCTTGAGTCCATCCGCAGGATTCTGGGACTGCGGCTTCTGTCGCGTCGCATCGATCACGGTGCCCACGAGCCGGGCGTGCTGCTGCATGGCAGCATGGACGCGGGCCCGCTCTAGTTCGGTGAGCCGGAGATCCCCGATCTCGGTGCCAAGGTGCGCCAGGGATTGCTGGAGCTGAGCGATCAGTTGAGGATTCATTAGGCTCCCGTGATGGTTTCGACTTCAGCCTGATCCGTCGCGCGTTCCTGCTGGCGCTTGGCCCGCAGCATGTCTCCCCGCAGCCGGGGCATGAGGTAGTTGTCCACGAAGTGCTGCTTGAGCGTGAGAGGATTCGAGATCGTCTGGCCGGGATTCGCCGGGTCCCGGACCTGGTCCTGGTAGCGGATCGCGTCCTTGATGAGCGGCACCTTGCTGGTGGGGATGTCGAGGGTGATGGTTACTTGGGGCATCGTGTGAGGTGGTTGAGGTTAAGAGGCGGCGGTGACGATCCCGTCCACAACGGTGATGCTGGAAACCGCTCCGGTGAAATTGGCTCCGGGGTTTCCATCCGTGGCGACGATTCCACCGCCGACGGAGCTCAGGTTGAATGCATACGACGTGTTGAGAGCGATGTCTCCGTAGGAGCCCAACTCGACGGCAGAGCCATTGAAGTAGAGCCAGCCGTCGGAATAGGCGTAGCCAATCCAAAGAGTGTAGCCGTTCAGTGCTACTTCGTTGCCGAACTCGATGGCGTAGGAGCTGAAGTAGATCGCAGTGTTGCCGTACTCGTCATACAGGGTGCGGTAGTAGTCGAGCATCGGGGTGCCTCCGTCGTCATTGAGGTAGCCGACGCCCGCCTGATAGACGTTGCCGATCGAGTAGCCGTTACAGTCCACATCGGAACCCATGTAGATGCTGCCACCGAAGGCGTTGAGGCTAAGTTGATTATTGGAATCGATCGAAAGATTCCCGCTGGAATCCCAGATCGCGTGTTGGTTGCCTGACCCGAGGAAGATGAAGTAGGAGCCCATGCGGATCGCAGCGTTCGCATCCCATTCCCCGACTCCACTCGCGTAGGACCAAGGGCCATTCGCCAGGTCGTTATAGTTCCCGGACGTTGCGACCGCATGTAGCCCGATCCCGGAAATTGCCGCGGAGATCAAGGCGCCCACCTCGGCGGCATCGAGCGTCGATTCGATCCAGACGGCGGCTCCCTCCGACGCGTCGACGCACCGATAGGCCTCGCCGCTGGCCGTGTCGATCCAGAGCGAGCCAATCGCGTAGCCCTCCGTCTCGTCGTTCCCTGCAGCCGGAGCGGTCGTGCCATCGAGCTTGTCGATCGGGATTCCGATGTTCTCCCGTGCCTGAGCCTGCTGCGTCGGAGTGAGCGTCTGGACGTGACCATGGGCGACCCAGTCGTCGTCGGGAGTCGGCAGCTCGACCGGTGCTCCCTCGGTTCCGCGGTTCACGTCATTCTCGACGATGACCAAGAAGGTGCGCGTAGAGGTGGGGTCACCAGATCCTTCCCGCCAGGTGATCTCGCCCATGAGCGTGATTTCGGAAAGCTCCGAGCCGGTGGGTGAGCCGACCTGCATGGCCGCGTCGAGTTCCGCCGTATTGAAGGAGGGTGAGCAGACGTAGGACGGGTCCACGGCGCCGGCTTCGGGAAGCGTCCAGTCGGAGGTGTGGACGAGGTAGCCGACATCGTAGCGGGCCCGTGGTTTCGCCCCGAACCGGATTTCGAGGGTAGCGGGGTCCCCAATCTCGGTTGGGGTTGTTCCAGCCGTCAGGAACGCCACTTCCAGCTTGGCGGCGTCCCCGCGCTTGAAGCGCAGCGAGGTGACAGGGTTGCGGAATCCCGGACCCTCGATCAGTTGCAGCGTCTCAAGATCGACGTAGAGCCTCACGCTCCCGGTGCCCTGTCAACCGGCCTCACTGGATCGCGACCACCTTAGCCTTCCACCACACGTCGTTGTTGGCGATGGCGTCGTCGGTCGAGCCGTCGATCTCGATGATGTTTCCGCAGGGGCGGTCCGGCAGGTTGATCACCACGTTGAATGGTCCGACCGCGACCTTGCCCCACGGGTCGGCGTCGGTGACCTCGATGCTCTCGTGGTAGAACTCACGCGCTCCGTTGAGCCGAACCTCCAGCCAGTCGTATCCGGTATTGAGTATCTCGATCTCGCCCCAGACTTCCAGCACGACCTGGGTGCCGCAGCACACGCCGAAGACGACCGTGCCACTGACCGGTTGCTCGCTCTCGGCGCTCGGATTCGACTCCGAATCTCCGTAGACCGCAGCCCGGTAGATCTCCCACTCGTTCGGGCCGATGGCGTTGGCCGCGTCGATCAGGATCTCGGTGGTGCGCCGGGTGACCGGGTCGCAGCACATTTCGATGCCCTCGACGGTGATGGGTGCGATGAGGTGGGCCATGGTCAGGGAACGACGACGAATTTCCGGGTCTCGGGATACCCGTTCACGCAGACCTTGAACTCTTCGACCTTGAGCGTGGTTTCGCCGGGGGTGGTGACCAGGCCATCCTGCCAGCGGGCCAGTTCGGAGGTGGTGCCGTCATCGTCGAGCAGGATCGCGCCATCGACGCTGTTGCCGACGACGCGGATCGTCTCGGGGAGCGGGTCGCCGGGGTTGGCCGCCTCGCATTCGACCTGGATCTGCGGCCGGGCGATCTTGCCCCGGCGGATCGCCAGGGCACCATTCGGAGCGGGATTCGTGTTCATCTCGGGATCGCGGCGGCTGTCAATCGCCCGCCGTCACCCGCTCCGGGGGACATGTCCCGAAATCGGGACGCGTCCGGCCGCAATCCCTTGATCTTCCAAGGGAAAATTCTTCCCGATGTCCCGAGATCCAAATCGGGACATGTCCCGAAATGGGCGATCCATGTCCCGAAATCGGGTCCTCCGTGTCCCGAAATGCCGTCTCGGTGTCCCGAAATCGGGAATCCATGTCCCGATTTGGCCCGGCGGTGTCCCAAAGTCGGGACCTCCAGTGTCCCACTGGGGGAGGGGGTTGACGTCCCGTTGCTGAAGATCTCGAAACCCGAAGGAAGACGGAGATGTTGCGGTCGGAAGGAGCACCCTCCACGACAGGTTGTTACCGCTGATCTTTTTTGAAAATTTGGATTTGCTGGTCCGCGTAGAATCAATATTTGGGACCGCGCGAGGCAATTCTATGCCTCATATTGATAGCCTCGCGAAAAACTCCCCTTACCACCATGCCCACGATCCGGCTCCCCCGCCTCATCAAGCCCGGCGTTCTGGCCAACATGAATCGGTCCAGCGTGCGGGATCTCCTGTCGCCCTTCACCCGCTACTTCGAGAGCCGGGGTGTCCCGCTCGGCGCGGTCGAGGACGAGAATTTCGACCTCACCCGGCTCTTCGAGGTGCTCGCCTCGCCGATCGAGTCGACCCCGCCCGAGCTGGTCGAGCGGCTCGAACTGCTGGACCTGATCGCCGAGACCCAGAGCGCCCTGAACTTCGAGACCGAGTTCCACGATCTCGTGAAGCGCCTGCGGCACGACAAGGACACCACGGCCGACCTTGCGGTGAAGATCCTGATCCACGCTCCGGACATCGCATGGCGGGAATTCGACCGCCGTGCGCTCCAGAAGCCGCGCTCGCTGGTCTCGTTCCGGGTCGCCGAGGAACTGCCGTTCCGCGGCATCAGCGAGGCACGGATCGAGGAGTTCCGGTCGATCGTCGCGCCATGGTTCGATGGCAACGCCCGCAGCGGAGTCTGCCGGGTCCACCACCGGCAGAAGCCCGGCGGAATCGCATTCGTCATCCGGCACGGCGACATGCTCAAGCGGTTCGACGTCCTCGACGAGGAGGGGAACTCCGCCAGTCGGATCCTGCGACCCGAAGCGGTCGATGTCGCCCACTTCCGGGAAATGGCCGGCGAATGGCAGGTGTCCGGGATCGGCACCAAGGTCCAGGCGCTCTACCGCGAGGCGTTCGGGCTTGTGTTCCACGGCTCGCGGACCGCCCTGGCGCCGGCCCAGCGCTACTCGCTCGAACCACTCCGTGAGGGGCCGTCGGTCCTCGCCTGCGACCTCGCCGGGCCGGTCCAGTGGGCCAACCTCGCGTCGCTCAAGCTGGAACTCCCGGGCGGCCAGCGGGTGACCATCGACCGCCGGGTCTTCGAGGGGCTCGACGCCCTGAACGTGGCGCTCCTCCCAACCGCGGGGCTCCTTGAGGCGTGCATCGACCTGAAACTCGCCGGCCGCCGGTCGCTCGTGAAACTGAAGATCAGCCCCGAACGCGACACGATCAACGGCCCGGCCGGCATCCCGGCGGTCGAGGCCTGGCTCATCAACCGCGGATTCGCCACCGGCCATGACGACGCGCTTCTGGCGAGTGCTTGAACGCCTCGGGGCCTCCGGCAGCGCCGTCCGCGACTGGAAGGGGGCGCTGGGCGGTGACTGGGAGGGTGCGCGGGCCTTCCTCCGCGCCGTTCCCGGCACCGCCGAGACGGTTGCCGCGCCGAACGGCCGGGGCTCCCGAATGCTCGTCGTCAGCGACGGCGAGGCCGCCTACCTCGGAATCGACGACGACGTCGAGGCGTTCCGCGAGCCGGTGCCGCTGACCGCGGACGAGGTGACCGGCCTTCGACCCGACTGGACCGCCATCAGCCGGGAACTCGGCACCCGGCTCGGCTTCGTCGCCGAGACGTGGGAATCCGACGGCCAGACCCGCCAGATCGGGATCGCCCAGCGCGGCTCCGACCTGCCGCGGCCGGTCGTCCTCCATCTGCCCGCCGGCCACCTCGGCGATATGCCCCGTCTGCTTCGCGACCTCGGCCGCCGCGACGACACGATCGTCCTGCTCCCATCGGCGACCTGGCTGACCCCGGATGTCCAGAATCTCCAGCGCCGCAATCGCCTGACGTTCATCACCTTGGCCGAGCACTTCGAGGCAACCGCCGGCGGTCGGCCCGCCTTCCCGATCTCGACCGCGATGCAGGCCGGGGCGTCGGGTTCAGTCAAACGCCGGCGACCAACCCTCCACCCGCAACCCGGCTGGCGCTGGGACATGGTCCGGATCGAAGTCGCCTCAGGCGGCCGGCTGATCCTCTCCTGCGACGGCCAGCGAAATGAGTTCCGGTTCCCGAAAACCAGCAAGAAGGTCCACTCCCACGGCTACGCGATCATGATGCACCTCGCCGTGAACCAGGAGTGGCGGAACCCGCCGAGCGACGCCACCGATCACGACAAGGTCCGGACCCAGTTCCGCCGACTGGGCCGTCTGCTCACCGACCTGGTGCCACTCCCCGGCAAGCCGTTCCGCCGCCACCGCGGGCGTTTCCTGCCGGTCTTTCGACTGGTTTTGGATCGGGACTTGGCCGAACACGTTGCTGACGCAAAGTGGAGGAGGCGGGCCTGACGCGTGACCCGCCAGCTTCAGCTTGCAACACTCGTGACTTCGTAGACACTGCACGATTCGATGCTGCCGGCGATGACGACGCAGAGGTCGATCGCCTCGCAGGATTCGCCAGGAGCAATTGGAAGGAGCCGATGCGGCCCTTACAATCGCTCGGATACGCTGTGAAACACAAGGTGCCGGCTGCGCGGGGAGATGTAGGCGAAGAGATACTTGCGGAAGCGCGGGTCGCAGGGCCAGTTCTCGGTGCTGGCCAGCTTCCATTCCCCGTCCTTTTTCAGGCTGATCAGCACGGGCAGGCTGACGGCGTCGGCGCTGCGGGGGCCGCGCAGGAGGCCGGTTTTGCCGGAGGCGACGAAAAGGGGGGCTCCATCGCCGAGCTTGATGGCGAGTTCGGTGCGGGTTGCATTGACGATGTAGCGGTCGCCGCCGCGAATCCGGGTCGATGGAGCGTGCACCTTGACCACATGATAGGTGTCGTCCTTGGGGAAGAAGATCAGCAGGAGGTCCTTTCGTTCCGCTTCGGCGAGAGAAAGCGTGATTTCGGGTTTCTCTGCGTCGCCGCGCCAGAAATCGAGAAACCGGCCATCGCGCAGCGGGGCCTGGTGGGGGCCGGCGATGTAGGTGAGCGGGACTTCGACCTCGACCCGGCTGTCGGTCGAGCCGACGCGGAACGTGGGCGACGGCCGGTCAGCGGGATCAAAGCGCGTGACCCGGAATTCGGCCGTGGCTCCGCCATTGCTTCCGTCCTGGCCCGCCGCGGGCGGGGAAACCGCCAACAGCAGCGCGATGGCAGCGGCGCGCATCATGTCGCGACCTCCCCGGCTTCGATTTCGCCCTGCGGGATCCAACGGAACGATTTCACCACGAAGCGGCGGCCGAACGACCTGTTCACGTCGGAGGTCAGCTCCGCATGCGGCGTGATCGCCTCATCCGCCGGATCCAGGTAGTCCGGCACCCGCTGCACGACGGCCTCGCACCAGGCGCGGGCCAGGATCCTCTGCCCGTCGGGCGAGCGGGCCTCGCCGTATGCGCGGACCAGGAAAGTGTCCGAGCGGGCGTTGATGATCGGCGCGATCGGCGTCAGGATGTCGGCCTGGGAGATGTACGCGGGAGTTCCCTGGTAGCGCGGACCGAGGGCGGCCTCCTCGAACCTGTAGTTGGCGGCGTGTTGCGGTTGGTTGATGTCGGCTGCCGAGATCGTCTCGGCGCGGTAGTTCTTGTTGATCTCGACGTCGGGATCCTCGAGCGCGGCCTGGAGGGCGCCGTAGCGGGCGAGATCCGGATCGTCGTCGGTGAGCCGGCGGTTTACGAACTCCCCCAGCGACCGGAAGGGGCCGCGCTTCTTGACCTGCTCGACGATCGCGCGGGCGAGTTGGCCGACTTCATCTGCGGTGAGTTCGCGATACCCCAGCCAGCGATCTTCTTCGGAGCCCGCGGCGGCCTTGTTGTCGGCGGGGCCGCCGATCGGAGTGCCGAAGCGCGAGACCACGAAGCGCGCCCGCTCCCGCGCGGCGAGGCCGCCCTGGGACATTGTCACCGGGCGCTTCATATGGCTCGAGGCGAGCATGACTGTCCAGGCCGGAACCGAGGTCGAGTTGATGTTGAACCCGCCGGTCGCCATGAGGTGCCCAGCGGCCCGCAGGTGCGCGTCGGCGGTGATTCCTCCCTGCTCCGAGACCAGCGAGTTAAGCGCCGTTTCGTTGTCCATGCCGCCGAGGTGGGCGCGGTAGGCGGCGTTGGGCAGCGGCCGCGAGCCGTCGAAGAATTGCCGCACCACCGTCCGGAGCGGGCGCTCCGAGCCGTATCCGCGGAAGACTTCGCCCCGCTGCGCCGCCATCGAGGAGAAGAAATACTCGTCAAACAGGAGGTGATTGGCGGCGTAGCTGCGGTCGATCACGGCGGACGGTGCCGAGTTGATGACATAGTCGGCGTTGGTGAACCATGTCCAGTCGGGATACATGGTACCGGCGATGTCGCCGCCCTCCCAGGCAAAGTACTGACCGAGATAAAACGGGAATGAATTTTCCTTGATGGCGTCCGGTTCAAGCCCGGGCAGCGCGTAGGAGTTTCCGATCGCGTAGTTCTGGAAGTAGTAGTTGTTCCAATTGAGCGCTTCGATCGGGTATTGCGGCAGGTTCTGGAGCTGCGCCAGCGAGGTGAGCGGAGCGAGGGGGATGTCCTGAGCCACGATCACGCTGCGGCCGGCCGGTCCGTTGCTGGGGCCGAAAAACGGCTTGTTCTGAATCAGCCCCTCGATGCCATTGATCTGCTCGAAAGTGACGTTGAATGGGTGCGCGTAGAAGGTGGTGGCCGCGTCCACACCCCGGGAGCGGTGCTTGCTGGTCGATGTCGCCGCCGCGTAGGGGTGGGTCGGGATGTTGTGGAGCCAGGTCTTGTTCGGCAATTGCACCTCGTCGAGCGTCTTCAGGCGCAGGTCGAGATGCAGGAACGGGGCCGGCGCGTCGACCAGCTCGGCGAGGCTCCGGCTCGGGAAATTGTTCTCCGAGATGAAGTCGGCCACGGGGTTGCCCTGGTCGACTTCGCGGCGCCAGCAGACCTGGCTGCAGAACATCTGTTGGCGGAGCCGTTCGGGGTGCCCCCGGTGCACGGCTTTGTTTTCACAGCGGAACCCGAAGGTGGTCTGGAACTGGCTGTATGAGTTCAGACTCGTATTCCAGCTCGAGCCCTTGGTTTCGATCGAGATGCGGTCGTTCGGGCTGGCGCTGATCGTGCCCAGGAAACGCTCCTGGCCGACATGGTCCGGCGGCAACCATGGCTGCAGGCCGACGACCATGTCGTGCGCATGGAATTCTCCGCTTTCCGACTTCACGTAGGTGAGCAACTTGGCTTCACCCGGGCCGAAGCGGATCCCCGGCGTCCCGGCATCGCCGAAACGCATCTCCATGTTGCCATGCGGCCAGCCCCAGTTGTAGTTGCCGTTGCGACAGCCGTCGCCGCTCAGGTTGATCTTCTGGCTCCCCTTGTAGAGCGTGTGTTCGAGGGGCATGGTATGCAGGAATACGCTCCATTGTTCGACTTCGAGTCCCACGCTGTACGGATTCCACAAGATCAGCACGGGGTAGCTGTACAGGTAGAGGCCGTAGGTCTTCTCACCCTTCCCCTGGCCGGGTTCGTTCCGCTGCCGCACGCCGAATGAGATCAGCATCTGCATGCGCACCAGCAGCGGCTGGAGGCGCATCACGTTCGAGTTCCAGGTCGGGTTGCGGGTCCGGTCGAGCGGGGCGTAGTTTCGCATTGCGACCAGCGGGAAGTCCGCCGATGTCCCGATCTGCCGGCGATGCATGTTGTACCAGTGGTGGAGGAACTTCCAGCACAGGACGTCGTAGTCCTTCGGATTGCTGAGGGCGATGTCGCGATTCGGTCCACGTGGCCCGGTCGGGGGGCTGCTCTTGCCTTCCGGCCAGCCCCAGCCCTCGAGCCAATCGATGTCATCCCGTTCGAGGAACAGGCTCAGGTCCTTGCGCAACGAGCCGTTGGTCACGTTGGCGAGGACGCTTTCCGAGTATGGCGTGAGGTCGTGGAAGAACTCCTGCGGGGAGGTGCCGGCGGACGCCGCGAGGTCCAACAGCGGGCGGGTGATGACCTTGTCCGAGGTCCCGGTGTTCGACGGGAAGTCCGCGAAGTCGATCAGGGCCTGGATCCCGTGGGCACCCGGGGTGGCGAAGCTCGCCAGCAAGTCCGCCACCTCGGCCGAATCGTCGCGGTCGAGGTCATCCCGCGCCCCAAAATGGCCCTTGCAGTTCTCGTCTCCCACCCACCAGGCGTAGGCGCCGCCTTGCGTCCGCACTCTGCCGGCGTAAACCCCGCCGTCCGCCGCGCCGGCGTCAGGGCGGATCGGCGGGTTGGCGACCAGCACCGGGTCGCTGAGCTTGCCCGACTTCGCGAAAGCGAACTGCTCGACCCCGTTCGGATTCTCGTCGGACACCAGCCAGCGCCGGAACGGAGCCTGACGGTCGTAGCTCGGCGGATCCCCGAGCGCCTCCGCCCTTGCCGCCCAGACCCCGGTCAGATGCGGGTATTTCACCCCGTCCACGGTTTCGGTTTCCGGGGAACTGTCCAAGATGGCTGCCGGGGCGGTGATGTTGTCGTCCCTGCCGACCGATCGCTGGAGTTCGCCGATTGCCAGCAACATGGCCAACCGGGCGTTGGCCTGCGCCTCAGTCCGTGCCGCATCCTGTGCGGTGCCCCGAAGCGCAAGCGCGGACAGGCTCAGCAACCCCACGCTCAGCACCATCAGCAACACCATCAGTGAAACCGTAACGACCAGAGCGAAGCCGCTCTCCGTAGGTCGCGGCAATCGTCTCGGCGGATCTCGATAGGTCGCGTTGCGCGTCATTATGAAGCAAATACACAAGTGATCACGGCCGGTTGCTGCTGAAGGTGACCCGATCAAAATCGACCTCGAATTCCCCCGGTCCGGCGCTTTCCGGGTCCTCGCCGCGGCTCAACAGGCGCACCGCGAGCGGCTGCCCGACCAAGCCGGCATCCCCCGGATCGTAGGTGTAGAAGACGGTCGAGCCGACGAACGTCCCGGAGGTTGGCGACTGCGTGTTGTCATCCACGGCGATCACGGTGCCGCCGGCAAGCAGTTCGACCCGGTAACCCGGCCAGCCGAAGCCATTCGGGCGGCCCACCATGAAGGCGACCTCGTAGCTGGTGTTCGCCGCGAAGCTGGCGCCAAGGGTCTGGGAAAGCCCGAATGCTTTGTCCGGCGGGGTGGTGATGTAACTGCAGTAGGCGTACCCCACGTTCTCGCCGCCGCCGGGCGCCAGGGACGGGTAGTCGGTGGTGGTTGGGTTCCAGGTGCGGACGTCGGCGGTGACGACCATGTCCGGATTGTAGACGTCCCACGGCAGACCAAGGTTGGCGATCTCACCATCGTCGATCACCGGACTTTCGAAGCTGCCGTTGCGCAACGGCGCATCCCTTTCGATCACGGCGAAGAAGCGGCGGGAGTCGCCGCCGCCGGGGATGCCGGTCAGCGTGTTGGTCGGCGGGTCGGCGGCGAGGCTCGAGCGGCCGTCCCACACCGGCCAGGCGAGCGGAGGGTCGGTGAGGCCGGTGCTGCTCACCAGGTCGTAGACTTTGTTCTCGCGGCTGTTCCAACTAAAGTCATAGAGCCCACTGTTCCGGCTGATCGTCAGTCGCAGCGGTGCCGACTGGGAGACGACAGTCAGCGTGCCGCCGTCGTCGGTGAAGTAGCCGCCGAGGCCCAGACCGGTCAGCGCGGCGGCGTCGTAGGTTCCCGGATCGAGCGTGGTGCCTCCGAACTTGGCCGAGGTGACACTCACGTTGTTGTGCAGTCTGTAGGCATGGTTGCCGTCGACCTGCACTTCCAGACCGAACGAAGCCGTTTCGACGTCGCTGCCGAACAGGAGTTTCTGGGTGTCCGATACCAGGAACGTGCCGGTGAACCCGGAGAAATCGTCAACCGCGAAGGTCACGCCTGAACTCGATGATCCGGGAGCGACGCCCTGACCGAATATGGGAATGATCTCGATCGTTCCGGTGCCGGTCATTCTGTTGAAGTCGATCCGGAAGCCCGATCCGCCTTCCACGCCCGCCTTGCCGCCGACCGCCGTGATCATGAGCGTGTCGCCATACACAGCGGGCCCGTTGGATTTGAGTCCCCCGCCGTTGAGGGTGACGTCTTGAACAATCGCGTCGCCCCCGGTATCGCCCCGGACCATCAACAACGCGATGTCAGTGTCGCTGAGTTTGTCGAACCGGGTGGTTCCACCATGCCATGTGCCACCGAAAAAATTCGCCACGGCCCCGCCCTGGATGACCCAGGTGTCCGTGTTGCCCGCGGCGGGAGGATAGCTTCCGGGCGCGTTGCCCGGGCCGGTCGGGTTGTCGTCCCAGTCGGTGTAGCCCGCGATGTTCCCGATGCTGCCGGTGGTCTGGTTGGTGTAGTAAGTCGCAGCGTTGGCCGTGGCGGCGAACAGGGCCAGCGGCAACAGTGCGGTCAGTGGCCTCTTCATTCGATCATGCGAGATTCTCATCGTGCACTGGCGGTACCGGTGATTCGGGATCAACCAAGGCCAAGCTTGGACGCCGACCGTGCTCCGGCCAACCCCAATTGCTTACGCGCTCACGACAAAAGTTTACGGATCCTCGACAGCCCCGCCGGCTTGTGCTAATCGGAGCTCATGGCTCGGAGGAAGCGCATTGCAATCGTCATCGACCTGGGGTTCGCGGTGAACCATCATCACCAGACCTTTGCGGGCATCAAGGCCTACGCCGAGGAGCAGGGTTGGGTGTATGACCTGTGGCCCCATGCCCCGCGGGAGCTGCTGACCCGAAAGAGAAAGAGGACCTACGATGGAATCGTCGGGCGCATCACGCCGGGGATCGCGGCGGCGGCGCGGCGGGCGAAGGTGCCGGTGATCAACACCTGGATCAGTTCCCCCGTCAAGGACGTGCCCTCGGTGGCGCCGGATTACCGTGAGTCCGGCCGGATGGCGGTCAGGCACCTGGTGGCGCGCGGGTTCGTCCGGTTTGCCTTCCTCGGTTACCGCAGGGTGCGGTTTTCCTCGCAGGTGCGGGACGGTTTCGAGGCGGCGGCCCGCGATGCGGGATGCTCGACCACAAGTCTCCTTGTCCGGCACGCCTTCTACTACAACTCCGCGGAATGGGACACTGCCTATCAGGCGATGGAAGCCTGGATTGGGAAGTGGGACCTGCCAATGGGAGTGGTTGTCACCGAGGACATCTCGGCGCGCTATCTTGTCGGTGTGGTCGAGCGGCTCGGGCTGCGGGTGCCCGAGGACGTGGCCATCATCGCCCCGGACAACAACACCCTGATTTGCCAGGGGCTCGAGCCCACCCTGTCGAGCATCGACCTCGGCCACGACCGGGTCGGCTACCGCGCGGCGCAACTGCTCGACGACCTGATGCGCCAACGGAAGTTGGCCGAGCCGCAGGTGATGCTGCCGCCGGCGGTGCTGCACCCGCGCCGCTCGACCGACCACTTCGCCGTGGCCGACCCGCTGGTGAGTCAGGCGCTGCGCTTCATCACCGAGGAGGGGCACCGGCCGATCAAGGTGAAGGACGTGGTGGCGCGGGTTCCCGCCTCGGTCCGGACGCTCGAGCGCCGCTTCCGCGCGGTCCGCGGCAGGGCGATCAACGACGAGATCCGGCGCCTGCGGATCGAGCGGGTCAGGCGGTTGCTGGTCGAGTCGGATGCGTCGCTCAAGGAGGTGGCGGCGGAGTGCGGGTTTCCGAACCCGCAGCGACTGTGCGAGGCGTTCCGGCGCGAGTACGGGACATCTCCGGGCGCTTACCGGGAGCAGGCGGCAAGCGAGGGGATTCGAGGTGCGTGAGCGCGGTTCTCCGGGGAAGATGTGACGCATTTGCAGAAAAATCTGGCGGCAATGCGTAAGCAAGGGCCCTTGCGTTCGCACCTACGGCGGGTCCAGATTCGTGGCGTATGAAACGAATGGCACTGTTGCATCGCGGGCCGTTGCTCCGAAGCTTCGCGCTGGCCGCCGTGATTCTGACCCTTCCGGGAGCGACCTCCGGCGGCGACGAAGGGGACAGCCATTACGACGAGCACCAGGTCTATCAGTTGCGCCCCCGTCCGGATCTTGAATCCCCCTTCGGGCACGTCGGTGCCACGGGCTTGATCCTGCGGATCTTCCCGGGCGTGGTTCTCAAGGTCGAGGACACGATGCCCGGATCGCCGGCGGCGGGGAAGTTCAAGACGGACGAGATCATCACCGCGATCAACGGTGTCACCCTGAAGGGCAGGAACCCTTTCGTGGCGATCGGCGATGTGCTCACCAAGTCCGAGGCCACCGACGGCAAGGTGGTCTTCGACGTCAGCTCCGCGGATGGCGAAATCAAGCGCAAGGAAACCGTGGACATCCCGGTGCTGGGCACCTACGGCAAGAGTTGGCCGATCGACTGCGAGAAGTCGCGCAAGATCGTCGAGCAGGCCGCCGAGTTCTATGCAGACTCGCAGAAGTTCGACCAGGAAGGGATTCCCGGCGCGTTGGCGTGCCTGTTCCTGTTGTCGACGGGCGACGACCAATACCTGCCGCATGTGAAGGAATACTTCGACCGATTTCCCGAAGACGTGAACGGAATCGGCGACCACACCTGGAACAACGGCTACAACGGGATCGCCTGCGGCGAATATTACCTGCGCAGCGGCGACAAGTCGGTGCTGCCGATCCTCCAGTACTACTGCGACGACGCGAAGAAACGCCAGAAGTTCGGCTCCGGCTGGACCCATTGGGGAAATCGAGCGGTTCCCGGTTATGTCGAGGGCGGGCTCCTCAACGCGGCCGGGGCACAGGTCCTGACCACCCTGCTGCTGGGCAAGGAGTGCGGCTTGAAGGTCGATGACGAGACGTTGCTGGGAGCGCTGCGCATGTTCTATCGCTTCGCCGGCCGCGGCACGGTCCCCTACGGCGACCACCGCGGCGAGGGTGGGCTCGGCTCGAACGGCAAGGACGGCATGATAGCCGCCGCCATGCAGATCGCCACCCACGCAACGGGTGATGTGACGATTTACAAGGAAGCCCGCGACCACCTCGCCTATTCCATGCTCACCAGCTACCCGGTGCTGGTGGTCGGGCACGGCGACGAGGGCCGCGGTGACGGCATCTGGCGCAGCCTCATCAGTTCCTATCTGATGGACAGGAAGCCCGACCTCTACCGCCGGACCATGGACCGGCTCACCTGGTGGCACGATCTGAGCCGCGAGCCCGGCGGCAGCATCGGGATCGGCGCCCTCCACTGGGAATATGGCAAGGTCGGCTCGTCCGGCGCCGGCGTGGGACTCTCCTACACGGCGCCCAGGCGGACGCTGCGCATCACCGGCGCGCCGCGCTCGAAGTTTTCGCACGACTTCACGCTGCCGGAGCACCTGTGGGGCACCGAGGCGGACCGGGCCTTCCTCTCGATCGAGCACAACCCGAAGTACTACGAGTATGGCAAGGAGGAACCAATCCACGTTCCCTTCTGGCAACTGGGCGGCGCCTATCACAAGGCGAAGGGCGATGTCGCCAAGCTCCCGCGTGAAGTGCTGCTCAAGAACGTCCATCACGCGCGCTACATGATCCGCGCCCAGGCAGCCAAGGCATTGCGCCGGGCCGGCGCCCTCGACGAACTGGAGAGACTCTTGCGCGATCCGGACCCGCGCGTGCGCCGGGCGGCGCTCGACGGCCTGATCGACTGGAACTACTACTTCGGGACCGGCCCCGAACCGATCTCGACCGAACATTTTTCACCCGCGATGCTCGAGGCCATCCGGAAAATGTTGTCGGACTCCGAAGAATCCTGGTGGGTGGTCGACGGCGCGCTGAGAGCGCTGAAGTTCGCGCCGGTCGAGGATCTCAAAGCCTGCTACCCGCTCATCAAGCCATGGACCGACCACTCGGATTGGTGGCTGCGCGAAGCGGCCTTCATGGGTCTCTCGGGACTCGAGCGGGACGACCAACTCTACGTGAAGATCCTGCCGAAGATGATGGAGCTCTACACGGCGGAATACCACACCCAGCCACGGAACCGGATGCTTCGGCACCTCCGTGACGCCCTGGGCCGCAAGGGCAAGGCCAGCCCCGCCGGCAAACTGATCCTCACGGGGCTCAAGGAGGCCGTCGAGGACAGCGAGATCAAGCCGGGGACGCGCGCCGCCGAGGGCGCCTACAACGTCAACGAGGTGGCCAGGTTCTGCCTGCAGACCGATCCGACAACCGCCCTGCCGATCGCCCACATGATCCGTGAACGCTTTGATGCATTCGACACCGGGGACCTCATCGAACTGGTGGCGACCCCGAATTCGATTCGCGAACGACAGTCGCTCGGCCTCTGCACCGCGCTCGACAAACTGGACGCGCAGGCACGCAGGGAACTGACCGCGCTTCTTGCCAACGTCTATCGTCGCGAGCTCATCAAGCGCCTGAAGGAAGACCTCGGGGTGAGCGGATCGCTCAAGAGCGTGAAGCCGGACCTCGGTGCACTCCGGAAGTATGGCGAGAACGGGCCGTTGCTCGATGCCGTCCTCGATCTCACCAGGCTCGACAGGTCGCTCGACGGCTGGACCCCGGTGGGCGAGCCGAAGCCCGCGGACCGCGTCTGGCGGTTCACTTCATTCGACCCGCAGCGCGAGCAGGACCGGTTGCACCCGCGCGAAAAGAAGCGCTTCCGTGATCTCCAACTGCCCGGCGAACTGAAGGGCTGGTATTCCATCGACTACGATGCCGGCAAGTGGCGCGAGGGCCGCGCCCCGATCGGCAAGGGCGAATGCCGCGGCTGGGACAACGAGTCCTTCGAGAATCGCTCCGAATGGGGCGACGGCGAGTTTCTGGTGATGCGCACCACCTTCGAGGTCGATGACCTCGATGACGATGTCTACCGCCTCAACGTCCTGGCCAGGCAGGGATACAGCGTCTATCTGAACGGCCACCTGATCCACACCTATCCCTGGTGGAAGGATATTCCGCATTATCGCTCCATTCTGCTGGGCTCCGGCGAGGTCGCGCACCTGCGCAAGGGCGCCAACGTGCTGGCCGCCTATGGCAACGTCGAATACGACGACAAGACCGGGGAGCCGCGCGGACAGATGGATTTGTTCATTGAAGGCCTGAAGATGGCGGACTTGGAGTAGTGCCGGCCGCGGTGCGGCGAAACGAACCAAGACCCGAGACGAAACGCTGATGAACACATCCCATCCCATGCATACCCGCTTGATCTTATGGTCCATCACGGCCGCGCTGGCCGGCTTCCTGTTCGGTTTCGACACGATCGTCATTTCGGGTGCCGAGGAGACCTTCCAGCGCTTGTGGCAACTTGACGCCCGGATGCACGGGCTGGCGACCGGGATGGCGCTGTGGGGCACGGTGATCGGCGCCATCTTCGGCGGCATCCCCGCAGAGCGCTACGGCCGCCGCAGGACGCTGATCTGGGTGGGCGTGCTCTACTTCATATCCGCCGTCGGCTCGGGCCTCGCGCCCGAGGTGGTCACCTTCATGATCGCGCGCTTCATCGGCGGGCTCGGCGTCGGCGCGGCCACCGTGGCCGCCCCGATGTTCATCTCCGAGATCGCGCCGCCGGGATCGCGCGGCAGGCTGGCCGGCATGTTTCAGTTCAACATCGTGTTCGGTATCCTGGTCGCACTGGTCTCGAACTGGGCCTTCGGCAAGGTCATGGACATGGACGTCGCCTGGCGGTGGATGCTGGGCATCGAGGCGGTTCCGGCGCTGATCTACACGCTGCTGTCGTTCGGCCTGCCGGAGAGCCCGCGCTGGCTGATCGTGCATGCCGGCAAGCGCAAGGAAGGCGCCGCCGTCTTCCAACAGATCAATCCGGAGGCCGGCGACGAACAGATCGAGCGACTGGTCGCCGAGGTGGCGGAAACCACCCGCGGCACCGCGAAGACCACCGGCTTCCTCACCCGCCGCCTGCGTGTGCCGATCCTGCTTGCCATCCTGATCGCCACCTTCAACCAGTTCTCGGGGATCAACGCGGTGTTCTACTTCGCGCCGCGCCTGCTGGGCCTCGCCGGGGTCGATGACCCGCTCAAGGCATCGATTGCGCTCGGCCTCACCAACCTGATCTTCACGTTCATCGGACTGTGGCTGATCGACAAGATCGGCCGCCGGGCTCTGCTCTACATCGGCTCGTTCGGCTACATCGTCTCGCTCGCCATCGCCAGCTACACCTTCCTGAGCACCCCGACGCTCAAGGTGGCCTCGCTCGCCGGCGACTTGGCCGCCGATGCCGGAACGCTGGTCAAGGTCGAGGCAGGCGCCCGCTTCATGAGCCCGGAGGACCGCGTGGAGTTCGACCAGGGATACGCGAAG
This sequence comes from Verrucomicrobiaceae bacterium E54, assembly GCA_022548915.1. Classification (GTDB taxonomy): domain Bacteria; phylum Verrucomicrobiota; class Verrucomicrobiia; order Verrucomicrobiales; family Akkermansiaceae; genus Haloferula. The sequence continues at coordinate 13,246 of JAKZES010000051.1, read as the reverse complement.
AAGAAGGCCGCCTTGGCGGAGATCAGCAAGGCCGACTGGTATGAGGGCCCGCAAGTCGTGATTCCCTCCGGGGCCAGCCCGCAGGACGTGGCCGGGATCGCCGCCGCCGCCAAGGCCAAGGCCGGCGAACTGCTGGGCGCCACCGGAACCATCGTGCTGGCAGCCCTGATGGCCTTCATCGCCGCCCACGCCATCGGCCAGGGGGCGGTGATCTGGGTGTTCATCTCCGAGATCTTCCCCAACGACCACCGCGCCGCGGGCCAGGCGCTCGGCAGCGCAACCCACTGGGTCTGGGCGGCCGCCATCACCACCGTGTTCCCAGTCGTGATCGGCGCGGTCGGGCCGGGGTTCCTGTTCGGCTTCTTCTGTTTCATGATGGTCCTGCAACTCCTCTGGGTCCGCTTGATGGTCCCCGAAACCAAGAACGTCCCGCTCGAGGCATTGGCGAAGAAGCTGGGAATGGAAGGGGATTGAATCTCGCCAATGGACCGCGTCTTTGCGCCTCCGCGCGACACCCTCTGTAACAACCAACATCCCAACACCCATGAACATGCACATCAGTATCATCCTGCCGCTTGTCGCCTCGATGGCGATCGCCGCTCCCGAGGCGCAGCTTCTGTTCGACAACAGCGACTTCGAAAAGGGCACCCTCGAGAACTGGACCGCCGAGGGCGACGCCTTCGCGAACCAGCCCACCAAGGGAGACAACCCGGCCAAGCGCGGCCGCCCGGACGGCAGCAAGCACCAGGGCGACTTCTGGATCGGTACGTTCGAAGACTACAATGGCACGTCCGGCCAGCCGGGCCAAAACCAGGGCGACGAACCGACCGGGCGGCTGACCTCCGTCGGGTTTGAGATCGAGCAGCCCTACCTCAACTTCCTCGTCGGCGGCGGCCCGAACGAGCGGACCTCGGTGCGCCTGCGCGTCGGCGACAAGACCTATCTGCTTTCCCCCGGATTCGCCAGCGAGACCATGCAGCCCATCTCCGCCGACGTGGGAGAGTTCAAGGGCAAGACCGCGCGGATCATCCTGCTCGACGACGAGACCGGCGGGTGGGGGCATATCAATGCCGACCACTTCACCGCCTCGGCCGAGCCGCTCGCCAAGGTCGTCGAACCGCGCGAAACCAAGCCGGCCATCCTCGACAAGCGGCGGCAGGTCGCCGAGTTCACCATCGACAAGAAATACATCGTCTATCCGATCGAGAACGGCGACGGGAACCAGTCGGTCAGCCTGCGTGTGGACGACGAGGTGGTGCGCTTCTACAAGACCAATCTCGCCTCCACCGCCGATGACATCGACTGGTGGGCCTTCGAGGATGTCAGCGAGTTCAAGGGCCGGAGGTTGACCCTCACGGTCAGCCGCCATTCCGACGAGGGCTTCAAGCTGATCAGGCAATCCGACACGGTGCCCGGCGCCGACCAATGGGGCGAGGAGCCGCTGCGACCGCAGTTCCATTTCTCGCAGAAGGTCGGCTGGAACAACGACCCCAACGGCATGGTCTACCACGACGGCGAATGGCATCTCTACTTCCAGCACAACCCGGTCGGCTGGGGCTGGGGGAACATGACCTGGGGGCACGCGGTGTCGAAGGATCTCGTCAACTGGACGCAGCTCCCCAACGCCCTGCACCACCGCGAGGGCGATGCCATGTTCTCCGGCGGCGCCGCGGTGGACTGGAAGAACACCGGCGGCTGGAAGACCGGCGACAACGACGTCATCGTCGCCACCTGGACCAGCACCGGCCGCGGCGAGTGCATCGCCTGGTCGAACGACAAGGGGCGCACCTTCATCGAGTACGAGGGCAACCCGGTCCTCAGGCACGGCGGTCGTGACCCGAAGCCGGTCTGGTACGAATACGCCGAGGGCGAGCCACCGCTCTCCGCCGCCGCCGCCAAGCTCGGCGGACACTGGGTGATCGCGGTCTATGACGAGGACAAGGAACTCGGCCGCAACATCGCCTTTTACAGTTCAACCGATTTCAAGAACTGGGAGTTGCAAAGCAAGCTGCCCGGCTACTTCGAGTGCCCCGAGTTGTTCAGCCTGCCGGTTGCCGGCGATCCCAGTGAGGTCCGCTGGGTGGTTTTCGGTGCCGATGCCAAGTATGCCATCGGCACGTTCGACGGCAGGACCTTCACCCCGGAGCACGAGGGCAGGCACCAGCTGCACTACGGGCCATACTATGCCTCGCAGATCTTCTCCGACGCCCCGGATGGCCGCCGCATCCAGATCGGGTGGGCGCGCATCGAGATGAAGGGCATGCCCTTCAACCAGACCTTCACCTTCCCGACCGAACTCTCCCTGCGCCGCACCCCGGACGGCGTGCGCCTGTTCGGCGAGCCGGTGAAGGCGATCGAGAAGATCCACGGCAGGAAGCATGAAACCGCGGACAAGCCGCTCGCGGAGGGCAGGCCGGTCAAGCTCGAGACCTCCGGCGACCTGTTCGACATCCGCGCCACCTTCGAGGTCGGCACCGCCAAGCGTCTCGGACTGATCATCGACGGCCGCCAGGCCTTCGCCTACGACGCCGCCAACAAGAAGCTCAACAATGCCGAGCTCGAACCGGTGGACGGCAGGATCAGCGTCCAGATCCTCATCGACCGCCCCATGATGGAAACCTTCGTCAACCACGGCCGCATGATTATCACTGCGCCCTATCAGAACGACCTCGACATCACCTCGGTCGAGGCCTTCGCGGAGGGCGGCGAAGCCAGGCTCCTCTCCCTCGAAATCCACGAACTCAACGCCAGTTGGAAGTAACGAGCGATTCAGCCCACTCCATACCCGATCATGCAAACTTCTGCGCCTCTGCGCCTCTGCGCGGGTTTCCTCCTGCTGCCCTTCCTGCTGCCGGCACACGCGGAAAAGGCCATCACCTACGCCGACCTCGTCAGCCGCCTGACCGACCTGGAACGGCTCGCCACCCCGATCGTCGAGGGCGAGAAGACCGCCGCCTCGACCAGCCACGACCGCCGGTCCAGATACAACGAGCAGACCGGCCGCTACGAGAACTGGGGTGCCAACAGCGACGGCGGCGGCTGCATCCGCCGTGAGGGCGATGCCCAGGTCATGGTGGATCTCGCGGGCCCCGGGGTGCTCTGGCGCACCTGGTCCGCCCGGGCCACTGGAGGCCACATCAGGATCTTCATCGACGGTGGCGAAACTCCGGTGATCGACAAGCCCTTCAAGGACTACTTCGATGATTTCGAGAAAGACTATCCCGGCCTGGCAATGACCCTTTCCCGGGGCCGCAACGAGTTCATCCCGATCTCCTTCTCGAAGTCCTGCAAGGTCGTCGTCGACGAGGGATGGGGCCTGTACTTCCACGCCACCCACACCCTCTTTCCGCAGGGCACCCGGGTCGAACCGTTCCCGGGATTCACGCCGGAGGTGAAGACGCTGTTGCAGCAAGCCAGCGACGCCTGGCTGAAGCGCGGTGAGAACCCCTATCAGGGTGGCAACCCGAAAAATGGCAACCATACCCTCGAAATTCCCGCCGGCAAGACCGCCGAGGTCAAGCTGCCCGGCTCGGGCGCGATCCGCGCCCTGAAGATCGCCCCGCTCGACCTGCCCGCCGAAGCGATCCAGCGGGAAGACATCCTGCGCGAGTTGACCATCTCGATCTTCTGGGACGGCGAATCCTCCCCCAGTGTCTGGTCGCCACTCGGCGACTTCTTCGCCACCTCGCCCGGCCTCAACCCGTTCAAGACGCTGCCGATGGGCTGCATCGACGGCACGTTCTACTCCTATTGGTTCATGCCCTTCTCGGAGGGCGCGCGCATCGTCCTCACCAACGATGGCGACAGCATGCGCAGGGTCGAGGTCGATCTGGAGACCGTCGCACTGCCCGCGAGCGAAACGCGGAAGCTCCTGCGCTTCTGTGCCGCCTGGCATGGCGGCGACTTCACCGGGCTCGACAAGCAGCGCTTCCTCAAGAACGGCGGTGACCGCTGGCCGGATTGGCCGCTGCTCGTCGTCGAGGGCAAGGGCCGCTACGTCGGCATGACCGAGCATATCTGGAAGTTCGGTGGCTGGTGGGGGGAAGGAGACGAGCGCTTCTTCATCGATGGCGAGAATTACCCGTCAACCGTCGGCACCGGCAGCGAGGATTACGTCGGCTATGCCTGGGCGGCCGAGCCGCCATTCATCACCTTCGACAGCGCCCTGGCCGCGGTTTCCCGCCTCCGGCCCGATGCGCAGGAGGATACTTCGGTCTGCCGCTTCCACGTGTGCGACGACCTGCCGTTCAGTCAACGCTTCGAGGGATTCATCGAGGTGATGCCCAACGAAGATTGCCGCCCCTGCCTCTACGACACCTGCGTCTATTGGTATCGGGAAACCGGCGCCCGCAACCCCTATCCGGTGGTCCCTCCCGAAGGCCGCCGTCACCGGCGTCCCGGACGCCACGAACCGTGGGTCACCCCCGCGACCCTCCAGATCCCCCAGCCGAAACCGGGCACCATCGAGGGTGAAGCTCTGGAGGTTCTCGAAGTCGGCTCCGGCAGGACCTGGATCCAGAACATGGCCGGCTTCCGGGACGGCAAGTGGAGCGGCAATGCCCAACTGATCTGGACTGGAGGCAAGCAGGGCGACACCGCCGAAATCGGGTTCACCGTCGCCGAGGGCGGGAAGTACGAGCTCCTCGTCGTTCTCACCAAGGGCCCCGACTACGGCGTCGTCCAGCTCTCCATCGACGGCGGGAAACTCGGCGAGCCGATCGACTGCCACGACGAAACGGTCACCACCACCGGCGAGATCTCCCTCGGCCACCTCGACCTCGCGGCCGGGAAACACACCCTCCGCGCCACCCTCACCGGGACCAACGAGCAATCCAAGGATGCCGCGGGCGTCGGCAGGCACCTCTTCGGCCTCGACTACCTGCGCCTCCAGCGACCCACTCCATAACTGCCCACCGGTGTTTTCCAGCAACTCCAACATCTCCATCTCAGCGGCTCTGCGGCTTTGCCTGCCGGTCGTAGCCCTGGCGAAGACTGGCGCGAGTCTGCTCTTCGCCAGTCCGCTTCCGGGTGCCACGCCGCCTCCCAACGTCATCCTCATCATCACCGATGACCAAGGCTACGGTGACCTTGCCGCCCACGGCAACCCGGTGCTCAAGACCCCGCACATGGACCGGCTCCACGCCGAAAGCGCGCGCTTCACCGACTTCCATGCCGCCCCAATGTGCTCGCCCACCCGCGGCCAGCTCATGACCGGGATCGACGCGATGCGCAACGGCTGCACCGCCGTCTGCCAGGGGCGCTCGATGATGCGCCGCGAGCTGCCGACGATGGCCGATTTCTTCGCCGGCTCCGGCTACGCCACCGGGCACTTCGGCAAGTGGCACCTCGGCGACAGCTACCCGCACCGCCCGCAGGACCGCGGGTTCCAGGAAACCATCCATCACCGCGCCTGGGGGATCACCTCGCTCGCCGACCATTGGCAGAACACCTACTTCGATCCCGTTCTGTCCCGCAACGGAGTGGACAAGAAGTTCGAGGGCTACTGCACCGACATCTTCTTCGGCGAGGCGATGAAGTGGATCGGCAGGCAGCACGCCGCCGGCAAGCCCTTCTTCCTCTACCTCGCCACCAACACCCCGCACTGGCCCGACGTCTGCGACAAGAGATACTCCGCGCCTTACATCGGCAGGCACGAGGGCAAGCCGATCCCCGACAAGTTCTACGGGATGATCGCCAACCTCGACGAGAACCTCGGAAAACTCGAAGCCTTCCTCGACGAGAAGGGTCTGCGGGACAACACCCTCTTCATCTTCCTGACCGACAACGGCACCCAGAGCAGTGAGGCGCAGGCGATTTTCAATGCCGGCATGCGCGACAAGAAGACCAGCGTCTACGAGGGCGGCCACCGCGTCCCCTGCTTCGTCCGCTGGCCCGCCGGCAAGTTGAAGCACGGCACCGACATCGACGAACTCACCCAGGTCCAGGATCTCCTTCCAACCCTGATCGAACTCTGCGGACTGGACACCACCGGCAAGCCCACCGGCTTCGACGGAGCCAGCCTCGCCGGCCTGATCCGGGGTACCGCCACCAACCTCCCCGACCGCAAGCTCGTCATCCAGTACGGACCGTCCGGCCAGCCGTGGAATCCTGCCGTTGTGCTATGGAAGAAATGGCGCCTCGTCGGCGGCAGGGAACTCTATCATGTCGGCGACGATCCCGGGCAGCAGCAGAACGTCGCCGCAAGCCACCCCGAAATCGTCAAGGCAATGTCCGATCACTATGACTCCTGGTATGCCGAGGCCAGGCCTCTGTTCGATCGACCGCGCTGGATCACGATCGGCTCCGTGCCGGAGCCATCCTCGATTCTCTACGCCCAGGACTGGACCGGCGGCTTCTGCGACAACGGCGGCGGACTGAACCGGGCCACTGCCACGGGCTACTGGAACGTCATCGTCGATCGCGCGGGCGTCTACCAAGTCGAACTCCGCCGCTGGCCCAGGGAATCGGAGAAGACCCTGACCGAGGGGCGAGACGGCCCGGACGATACCGGCCCCAGCGCCCGCCCGATCGCCGCCGCCAACCTCCAGATCGCCGGCGCCAACTACACGCTCGATGTCGAGCCCCGCGCCACCCATGTCACCTTCCGCGTTCGGCTGCCCGCCGGCAAGACGCGGCTCGCAACCCATTTCCTGGACTCGCAGGACCGCACCCTGTGCAGCGCGATCTACACCTGCGTGGAATGGCTGCCCGACCAGGATGCCGCGCTGACCCCCTCCTCCTCCCGCGAACCCAAACCGTCGGCGCGACAGCAAGGGCGCCCCAGTCAATGAAGCGCAAGCATAGCCTGTCCGCGGCTCTGCGGCTTTGCCTGTTCCTGCTGCTTGTCTCCGCCGCCGCAACGGCAGCCGCACCGCCTCCCAACATCGTCCTGATCTTCATCGACGACATGGGATACGGGGACATCGGCCCGTTCGGCAACACGGCGAACAAGACTCCCCACCTCGACCGCATGGCCGTGGAAGGCAACGTGCTGCGCCAGTTCTACGTCGCCAACACCGCCTGCACCCCGTCGCGCGCGGCGCTGATGACCGGCACCTATGCGCATCGCATCGGGATGGACGGGCCGGTCCTGTTTCCGGGCGAAAGGCGCGGGCTCAATCCCGCCGAGATCACCATCGCGGAGATGCTCAAGGAGAAGGGCTACGCCACCGGCCACTTCGGCAAGTGGCACCTCGGCGACCAACCTCCATTCCTGCCGTTGAAGCAGGGCTTCGACGACTACTTCGGCATCCCCTATTCCAACGACATGTGGCCGGGCAACAAGCGCGGCAACCCGGTCACCAAGGGCGGCCCCTACGTGCCGCTGCCCGTCATCCGCGGCGACAAGCCGGTGGCTTATGTCAGCGACGGCGCCGACCAGTCGCTGCTTTGTGAAGTGGTCACCGACGAAGCCGTGGCGTTCATCAGAAAGCATCGTGACGGGCCCTTCTTCTGTTACGTCCCCCACGCCTACGTCCACTCCCCGCGCTATGCCCGGCCCGAGATCATGGCCCGGGCCGGCGGCAACGTGAACCGCGCCAACATCGAGGAGGTGGATGACAGCGTCGGCCGCATCCTCGACACCCTGCGCGAACTCGAACTCGCGCGGCACACCTTCGTGCTCTTCACCTCCGACAACGGCGGCGACGGCGGCCTGTGCATGGGACCCCTGCGCGGCAACAAGGTCAGCGCCAAATACGAGGGCCACATGCGCGTGCCCACCATTACCTGGTGGCCCGGCACCATCCCGGCCGGCACCGGGACCGACGCCATCGCCGTCACCACCGACCTGCTGCCCAGCTTTGCGAAACTCGCCGGCGCCAAAGTGCCCGCCGACCGCATCATCGACGGCAGAAATGTCCTCGACATCCTCCTCGGCAAGCCCGGGGCCAGGTCGCCACACGAGATTCACCACTACGAAAACGAAGGCATCCGCCACGGCGATTGGAAGCTCGTGAGAGTCCGCAAGGGGTTTGAACTTTATGACCTCGCCGCGAACCCCGGTGAAACGAACGACCTCGCCGACCAACATCCCGACCTCGTGGAAGAACTCCGCGAGTTGCTCGCAGCTCACGCCAAACAAATCGCCGCCGTCACCCGTCCCGCCGCCTTCGTCGAGGATGCCCGGCCGATCTTGACCGAGCCCGGCGATCTTCCCCGCCTGCGCGATTACGTCAAGAAGCCCCACACCCGAGCCGCCAACGAGGACATCCCCACCAAGGCGGCACCTTGAGCACGAACACGATCCCGGCAAGCGCGTCCTCCCCGATTTTGCTCACGCCATCATGCACACCGTCATCGATGCCTCGCCGGGGGCGATTCGCATGGCAGTCAAGTGGCGTTTCAGCGTAAAAATTTGCCGCCAAAACGTAAGAAAACCGGTTTGAAAGTCGGGCGCAGCACCCGATCATTCAGCGTCCAATCAACCAATCAGTACGAAACGTGAAATTGCCAGGAGCTTCCGCCCCGATCCCATTCCTTCCGTTCCCCGACGCGGATGACAACGAGAGCGCACGGAGGTCAAACCGATGAAATTGTTGCGGAAATCTCTGTTGATTTTGCTGGTTGGATTGGCCGCGGCAAGGGTCTCGGCGGATGTCAATGTGTTGATCATCGGCTCGGCGGTGGATTCCGGCGACACCTTCACCAACGCCAACTCCGATCCCTTCTCGCCAGCGGGAATCGCGACGCACCTGGACAACATTCTCTCCGGTGCCGGCGTGGGTGCCGTCAATGTGACGGTCGAGGAGCGCTTTGCCACGGCGACCACGGTCCTTGGGCATTCGACGCGTTGCCACAACCTTGCCGGCTGGTATCACTGGCCGTTTCCAGCGGACGTCGAAACCACAACCCGCTGGCCCAACCTGCGCGGCGAGCTGGGGACCGCGTGGGACTACGTCATCCTGATCGGCGATCCCTACACGATGGAGTACACGCCCGGCCTGTACGCGCTGGGCGTTGCCGAGATCAACGAGGAGGTCGCGCAAGGCACGGCCCAGACCATGCTGCTCATGCCCTGGCCCGCGCCCGGCTCGGCGTCGACCGTCGCGCATTACGAAGAAGTCGTCTATCGCACCGGACGTTCGGGCGGGATTCCGGTCGCGCCGGCCGGCCTGGCCTGGCAGGCGGCGGGTTCCCCCACCGGCGGCGGCCACCCGAACAACGACGCCGCCTATATCGCCGCGGCCACCATCTACAGCCGCATGTACGGCCAGAGCGCCTCGAACTCCAGCTACAGCCACAACGACGCCCACGCCGACCTGGCCCACACCACCGTCACCGATGCCATGGCCGCCTCCCACTACAGCGGGCAATTCAGTTTTCAGAATCCTTACTCGATCCTGGGCGACTCCCGGCGGGACGTTCACTTCTCAGAGCAGGGCACCAGCACGGAGGAGGATATTCGCCTCGCCGTCGGCTATGCGATGGACCGCTGCCGCGTCACCAACGACAACTGGTCCTACAACGACAAGTACAACAGCGAGACCCCGGAAGACGACGGTCTGGGCTGGCCGACCGACCGGGAGATGCCCATCGCCTTCAACGAAGGGCGTACCTTCGAGGCGGCGAAGTCCTACAAGGTGAATCCCGCCTACTGGCAGTTGGCCTTCGGCTACCGCTACCACTTCAACACCTGGGGCCGCCCCGTCGACCTGGCCAACGATCACTACATCGGCCAGATGTTCGTGAACGACAACGATCAGGCCAACCGCATGCTCGGCGAGGGACCCACCGCCCGCAACCTGCCAATGCGCACTCTTTGGGCGCAGATCCACAAGCTCTACCCCACCTGGAATCCTCAGCGCGACGGCACCGGCCCCCACCTCAACGCCAACCTCTCCCGGGGCGCCATCGGCGACTACATGTACACCATCTACTCCGGCCGCTGCTCCATCGACCCCAGCCTGGATCCGGAGAGCACCGCCTACAAAATGCAGAAGATTGGCTACGAAACCGCCTGGCGCCTGGGCCGCTGTCAGGTCCGCGCGCCGGGTTTCAAGGTGTTGCCCACTTCCGCCACGGCCACCGATGTCACGCCCGAGACGACGCAGACCCTCTCCGTCCGATTCATGTTTCCGCCCCAAGCCGACGTGACTGTTTCCGTTGTGGCCGATGACCGGTTTGCCGGCTTGGTGAGCCCCGGGACGTTGATCTTTACCCCCGCCAACTACGACACCCCGCAGACCGTGACCGTGACCGGTCAGACCGGCGCGGCCGGGACTCATCCCTTCAACATTGTTTTCAATACCAGCTCCGCCGACCCGGTTTACGACTTGGTGAGTGATTCCTGGGGCTTCTCCAACACCCGCGACGACGGGCCGGCGCCCGGCAACCTGCAGGTGTATGGCAACGGGAACATGGTGATCAGCGGAGATACCACGCCCGAGGCCGGCAACGGCACCGACTTCGGTGACGTCGCGGTCGCAGCCGGACCCGTGGCGCAGCAGTTTACGATCAGCAACCTGGGTGCCGTCACCGTCAGTCTCACCTCGACACCGGCGGTCAGCCTCACGGGCGGGGACGGATATTTCACCCTTTCGCAGGATGCGGCCGACACGACCCTGTCGCCATCGGAAAGCACGACGTTCGAGGTCACCTACAATCCGGCGGTTTCCGGCACCCACACCGCCAGCATCGAGATCGACAGTGACGACCCCGACGGCCCGCTATACACCTTCTCGCTCGTGGGCGTGGGCATGGTCCCGCCCACGGTCGCCAACGGCGCCGCATCGCCGGTTTCCAACAAGACCGCGCGCTTGAACGGGACCGTCTCCGGTGATCAGGGGGATGTGACCGTATACTGGGGACCCTCCGACGGCGGTCAGGCCCCCGGCAGTTGGCAGAACAGCGTCGCGCTCGCCAGGACTTCCGGCGCCTTCTTCACCGACATCAGCGGCCTGGCGCCCGGCCAGACCTACTACTACAACTGCCACGTGGAAAACGTGGCCGGCACGGATTGGGCGGACGGCGGCTCCGTCAGCTTCACCACGACCACGGAATCCCCGATCTTCGCCACCACCATCCTGCCCCAGGCCATCATCAACCAGAGCTACAGCCAGTCGCTCATCGACTGGGAGATCGTGACCGACGCCGACCTGCCGCTGGACACGTTGACTTTTTCCAAGGTCTCCGGACCGACCTGGGTCTCGGTCGGCTCCGACGGCATCGTCTCCGGTACGCCCCCCGCCCTGGGCTCCTTCGACCTGACGATCAACGTCGAAGACGTCTATGGCAACAGTACCCAGGAGACGACAACGATCGAGGTGTTGGATGGCTTGATCATCTTCTCCGACAACTTCAATGACCTGGTGGCCGGCAGCAGCGCGACGGCGGACCTGCTCAACGGCGCCAACGGCAACCCCGTTCGCAGCGGTCAGATCATGCCCCTGGGTTTCAACACCTGGAGCCAGTCCGGCAACATCCAGGAGTCCAGCATCGACAACAGCGCGCTGTTCATGGGCTGGGGCGGCTTGCCGAAGTACACTGCGCATTTCACTGAGACCCCGCTCTCCGATTCCGAGCCGATCGTCGTCTCGATGATGTACTTCGACAGAGCTTCCAACCGCGTCGGCCGCCAGATCCAGCTCCGCGACGCCAACGGAACGGTGATCGTCCAGTTGGGCGGCAACAACACGCACCCGTACGTCATCACCGACGGCTCCAACTGGTCGGTTCCCGTGAACTGGGGCGATGGCAATACCTTCCGCAAATGGGAGTTCACTCTCTACGCCGGCACCTACGACCTGTGGATCGACGCCGACGATGACGACGTCAAGGACGCCGGGGAGTTCTTCAACGGCGTGTCCTACGGCAACGCGCCCACCGCGGGCCTGAACAGGCTTTCCCTGGAGCAGTACTACAACCACAGCGACCGCGGGGCTCACTCTGTGGATGATATCGTTGTCCGCAAGGCCGTGACCGGTCCCAGCTACACCGTCACCTTCGTGGAGGGCGATCACGGCACCCGCACCGGCGGCGGCGAGTTGGTGCAGACGGTCTTCGAAGGCGGGGCTGCGGTCGCCCCGACCATCACGCCCGACCTCGGCTGGAGCCTGGACGGCTGGGATGTCGCCTTCGACAACGTCACCAGCGACCTGACCGTCACCGCGCAATACTCGGCGGTTCCCACCTATACCGTCGCCTTCGTGGAAGGCGCCCACGGCACCCGCACCGGCGGCGGCGATCTGAGCCAGATCGTCAATGAAGGCACCGCCGCGGTGGCTCCTGTCATCACGCCCGATGCCGGCTGGTCCTTCGACGGTTGGGATACAGCGTTCGACAACGTCACCAGCGATCTAACCGTGGCCGCACAGTACAGCCCGGTGACCTACACGTTGACCTATACCGCCGGCGCCGGCGGCGCCATCGACGGCACTTCGCCTCAGACTGTGGGCTACAACGGCACGGGCACGGCCGTCACGGCGGTCCCCGACGCCAACCATCATTTCGTGGACTGGTCGGACAGCTCCACCGCCAACCCGCGGACCGACAGCGACGTCACGGCCGACCTCAGCGTCACCGCCAATTTCGCGATCGATACTTACACCGTCACCTTTCTCGAAGGTGCCAACGGCTCGATCAGCGGCGGCACCGCCGTGCAGATCGTGAACCACGGCAGCGCGGCCGTCGCCCCCAACATCACGCCCGACACCGGCTGGATGTTTACCGGCTGGGACACCGCCTTTGCCAACGTCACCACCGACTTGACCGTGACTGCGCAATATGAGCCGGCCGCCACCTGGTATTCCGTGGCGACCAGCGGCGCCACCCTGGTGGATGATTCCACCGCGGATTGGGCCGCCACCCCGGGTGGTTCGGGCGGGAGTCCCAGTGCTCTGCCCGTCCCCGGCGATTCGGACACCTGGGTGGTCCAGCAGGATCTCCGTGCCGGGTTCACGAACACCACGTGGCATGGCGCAACGACCCGGGTCGACGGCGGGGACAACCATCCCTCACTCGGCTTGTTGTATGCAGCCGGAGCAAACCTGACCTTGCAGGACGTTTACCTCAACGGCGGCGGACTTAACTCGAACGGACATGTCTTTGCCGGCAACACGCTCACGGTGGACGCCACCAGCGGTGGCTACGTCGGCACCGAAGGCGGCGGCGCCACGACGCTCGATTTCAATGCGATCACCGGCGCCGGAACGTTGACCTCGATCGGCATCTTCGACCGGCGCCTTGACCCGGGCTCCGGCGGCGGTGCGGCGATCGCCGCCGGGACCGATCTTTCCGGCTTCACCGG
>JAKZES010000050.1 GCA_022548915.1 Verrucomicrobiaceae bacterium E54 | reverse complement strand
GAAATCGGCCCGGCTGATGCCGATTTCATCATCGGCGCTCCGAAAATTCCGCGATTTGACACCCCCCGCGGCCTCTCTAACCTGCCGACATCCTGATGCCCGACGAATCTCTCGCCGACGACCCCCTCGAATTCCGCTCCCACGCCCCCGGCTACTGGCCGGAGGCGGCGATGGTGCATTGGAACGATCCGAAATGGCAGCTCAAGAACCGGATCAACACGCTGGCCGACCTCGAGCAGCACCTCGACCTCACCGACGAAGAACGGGCCGGCGTGCTGCTCGCCGGCAGCAAGTTGGCGATGTCGATCACGCCGCACTTCTTCAACCTGATCGATCGCGACGATCCCGACTGCCCGATCCGGCGGCAGGTCATCCCGCGCCTTGAGGAAGGCTGGACCGCGCCCGAGGAACTGTCCGACCCCTGTGGCGAGGATTCGCACATGCCGGTGCCGGGCCTCGTCCACCGCTATCCGGACCGGGTGCTGTTTCTCGTCACCGATCGCTGCGCGTCCTACTGCCGCTACTGCACCCGTTCGCGGGTCGTCTCGGGGGTCGGCGAGCAGCAACTCGAGATCCAGTGGGAAGCCGCGTTCCGCTATCTGGAAAAGACTCCGCAAGTCAGAGACGTCCTCCTCTCCGGCGGCGATCCCCTGCTGCTCTCCGATTCCAAGCTCGAGAAGATACTCACGCGGTTGCGGGCCATCCCGCACATCCAGTTCATCCGCATCGGATCGCGCATTCCCATCTTTCTTCCGCAGCGGATCACGCCCGAGCTGTGCGAAATGCTGAAGCGCTTTCATCCGCTTTTCATCTCGATCCACAGCAACCATCCGAAGGAATTGACCACCGAGGTGCGCGACGCGCTCGGTCGTCTCGCCGATGCCGGCGTGCCGCTGGGTAACCAGTCGGTCCTGCTGCGTGGCGTGAACGACTCCGCCGAGGTGCAGCGGGCCCTCGTCCACAAGCTGCTGATGTGCCGGGCCCGTCCCTACTACCTCTATCAGTGCGACCTCATCACCGGCTCCTCGCACCTCCGCACCTCGGTCGGCGAGGGGCTTGAGATCATCGAGAACCTCCGCGGCCACACCACCGGCTACGCCATCCCGCAGTTCGTGATCGATGGTCCCGGCGGCGGCGGCAAGATCCCGCTCAACCCCGACTACGTTCTCGCCCGCGACGACGACAAGACGGTCCTGCGCAACTACGAGGGCGAGACCTTCGATTACCCCGAACCCTCGGAAGCCCCCGCGGAGGCCCTTGCCGAACTCAAGGAGCAATCGACCTGCTGTTCTTGACTTGCGCTCGGGGGTGCGCGGCCGTGTCGCGCGCCCCTTTTTATTCGGCATTCGGAAATTCATCATTCGGCATTTCAAATCCATGACCTGGAACGACCTCTTCCTCGACCTTTTCGACCGGTGCGTGAAACGCTACCGGAACGGCGACAAGCACTTCGAAAGCTACTACGAGGACGAGGATCTCGAGCTGCTTCGCTCGATCGGCTACCGCAAGCGGGAGTTCTTCGACTTCGTCGAGGACTGGTGCGACGAGGGCTCTCCCTCGCCCTCGGATGCGTTGCTGATCGCCGCCGTGCGGCGCGACTACTTCCGGGTCGTGATGAAGGGAGAGGTCCGCCCCGCCACGGTGACGCGCGACAACATCCCGACCTTCGGTGATTCACTCGACGGGATCCACTACCTGCCGCGCATCCTCGCCAAGGGCCGGGCCAAGCTGCGCGGCGAACTGGATCCGGACCTGATGTTCGGCTGCGGCGGCGACCGCAAGTTTCTCAACGACCACGGCAAGGTGCACCCCGCCGATTTTCTCCGCCATGTCTGGGCGGCGGGCGACAAGGACCACGAGGTCGTGCGCTGGCTCTGCGACTGAGCACCGATTTCCCCAGACATCCGCCGGATCCCGCGGCGCTTCCCCCCCCGGATTCCCGCTGGCGCTCGAGCCTGCGCGTGTCAGGCTATCAATCAACAAGATGACGACTACCGAAGAACTCCAGGAACGAATTGCCGCCACCAGTGGCTGGATCCACGCGGTGAAGGAAGAAATGGGCCGTGTTCTCGTCGGCCAGGAGCAACTCGTCGATCGCCTGATCGTCGGCCTGCTGTGCAATGGCCACATTCTCCTCGAAGGGGTGCCGGGCCTGGCGAAGACCCTCGCGGTGAAGGCCCTCTCCGGTTCGCTCTCCACCTCCTTCGCCCGCTTTCAGTTCACCCCCGACCTGCTGCCCGCCGACCTCGTGGGAACGATGGTCTACAACCCGCAGGAGGCGTCGTTCTCGCCGAAACTCGGACCGATCTTCAACAACCTGATCCTCGCCGACGAGATCAACCGCGCGCCCGCCAAGGTCCAGTCGGCCCTGCTCGAAGCGATGCAGGAACGCCAGGTCACCCTCGGCGACAAGACCCACCGCCTCCCGGAGCCCTTCCTGGTGCTGGCCACGCAGAACCCGATCGACCAGGAGGGCACCTACCAGCTTCCCGAGGCCCAGCTCGACCGCTTCCTGCTCAAGGTGAGCGTCGGCTATCCGACCAAGGAGGAGGAACTCACCGTGCTCGACCGCATGGCCACCTCGGCACCCATCTACGAAACGAAGACGGTCGCCACCCCCGAGCAGGTCGCCGAGGCACGGAGCCTGGTCAACGACATCTACATCGACCCGGCCGTGCGCGAATATGTCGTCGACCTGATTCGCGCGACCCGCCAGCCGGCCAAGATCGACGGCGGCCTGAAGCACCTGATACGCGCGGGTGCCTCTCCGCGGGGCAGCATCAACCTCGCCCTCACCGCCCGCGCCCTCGCCTTCATCTCGGGCCGCGCCTTCGTCACCCCGCAGGACATCAAGGACATGGCGCACGACGTTCTCCGACACCGCATCCTGCTCAGCTACGAGGCCGAAGCCGAGGAGATCACCACCGACCAGATCCTCACCCGCATCCTGAGCAAGGTGCCGGTGCCCTGAAGACAGGAGACTCCAAGACCGAAGACGGAAGACTTTGGAATCTGAGAGCCTTGCTGAACACCCCATCGCCTCAAGCACGCACACCGTATGAAAACTCCGAAGACAGATTCTCGATCGGCCCAGAGGGTCTTCCGTCTTCGGTCTTCCCGTCTTCGGCCTCGAGAATGAACCAGCCCAGCGAAGAGGAAATCGAGGAGATCCTTGCCCGGGTCCGCAAGCTCGAGCTGAAGGCGAAGCGTCTCGTCCGCGAGTCGTTCTCCGGCGAATACCAGTCTTCGTTCCGTGGTCAGGGTCTGGATTTCGACGACTTCCGCGAGTACCAGCACGGCGACGAGATCCGCTTCATCGACTGGAACGTGACCGCGCGGATGAACACGCCCTTCATCCGCAAGTTTCGCGAGGAACGCGAGCTGTCGGTGGTGCTGGCGGTCGATGTCTCCGGTTCGGCCGATTACGGCAGCGTCCACTTCAGCAAGCGCGAGGCGGCCGCCGAAGCCGCGGCGATCCTCGGCTTCAGCGCGCTCGGAAACGGCGACAAGGTGGGGCTGCTGGTGTTCGCCGACGAGCCCCTGCTGTTCGTCCCGCCGGCCAAGGGCAGCCGCCACCTGCTGCGGATGGTCCGCGAGATCCTGGTCGCCCGCCCCGACAAGGGCGGCACCGCGATCGACGGTGCCTGCGATTTCCTGATCAGCACCCTGCGGCGGCGGGCGGTCGTGTTCATGATCTCGGACTTCTTTGCCGACCCGCTCGACAAGCCGCTCGGAAAACTGGCACGCAAGCACGAGACCCTGGCGCTCGAAGTAACCGATCCGCTGGAGGAAGAGCTGCCAAGGGCCGGGCGCGTGGTCCTGAGCGATCCGGAAACCGGATGGGAGGTGTCGGTCAACACCAACAACGCCAACCTGCGCATGGGCTACGAAAAACTCATGCGCCGCCGCCACGAGGGACTCGAAAAGATCTGCCGCAAGCACGGCATCGATCTCGCCCGGCTCTCGACCGATCGCGACCGCTTGCACGACCTTCACCGCATGCTCAAACGCCGCGCCCGGAAACGGGTCCGTTAGATGGAAGACGACTCGCTCCAACTCCGGGATCTCGCTCCCGCCGAACCGCTGCTGTCCCACCCGGGACTGCCGTGGTGGGCATGGGCGCTGATCGGTGCCGGAGTGCTGCTGCTGGTCGTCACGATCGTGTCGGCCATCCGCCGCCGGAGGACCCAGCCACCGCCGATCCGGCAGGTCGATCGCGAGCGCGCCTACCGCGAGGCTGCCGAGGCAATCGAGCAAAGTGCCGGTCTTCCCCGCCGCGAGGCCGCCCAGCGGGTTTCCGGCGCGATCCGGCTCTACCTCGCCAAGGTCTGCGAGGACCCCTCGCTGTTCGAGACGCACGAGGAGTTCCTTTCCCGCCACGAGGCGCTGAACCGCTTCCCCGAAAGCACCCGCGAACAGGTCTCGATGCTCCTCTCCCGGCTCGCCGAGGAAAAGTATGACCGGTTCGGAAAGTCCCCGGCGACCGCCGATTTCACCGAGCGCCCCTTGTCCGTCCTGGGCCAGGTCCACCAGTACTCCGCGGCATGAACGAGTTCATCGAACACTTCCGCTTTGCCCAGCCCCAGTGGCTGCTCCTGCTGCTGCCGCTTGTGGTCCTGCTCCTGCTCCGCCGGGGCCGCGGTGCCGAGGCGGCACTGAGTTTCTCGTCCCTCTCGATCCTGGTCAGCCTCGGCGGCAAGGTCCGGCGGACGGCCTTCTCGATCGGGGTTCCGCTGCTGATGCTGGCGCTCATCCCCGCCATCCTCGGCATGGCGCGCCCGGTCTGGCGCAACGAATACCAGGCCCGGACGGCGAGCGGGATCGACATCGTCGTCGCCCTCGATGTCTCACTGTCGATGAGCATCGACGACTTCTTCCGCCCCGACGGACGGCCGCTGCGGCGCATGGATGCGGCCAAGGCGGTGGTGCGTGACTTCATCCAGGGCCGGCCGGACGACCGCATCGGTCTGGTGATCTACTCGGGCCAGCCCTATATTTCCGGACCCATCACGCTCGATCACGAGTGGCTGCTGAAGAAGCTCAAGGAGGTCCGCCTCGACATTCTCGAAGAGCAGGGCACGGCCATCGGCTCCGCCATCGCCGCCTCCGCCGACAAGCTCAATGCCCGGGATTCGAAGAGCCGGATCATCGTCCTGATCACCGACGGTGCCTCCAACTCCGGAAAACTCTCCCCGGTCGAGGCCGCGGAGCTTTCCAAGAAACTCGGCATCAAGATCTACACGGTCGCCATCGGCACCAAGGAGGGCCGGGTCTCGCGCGGCATCCAGCGCTTTCCGCGCCAGGAGTTCGACCTGCCGACCCTCCGCAAGATCGCTTCGCTCACCGGAGCCGAGCACTACTGGGCGCAGAACGTGGCGGAGCTTGCCGACACCTTCGAGACCATCGACCGCCTGGAGAAGTCCGAGAGCGAACCGAACACGGTGATCGACGACACCGAGCTCTTCACCTGGTTTGTGGCTGCCGCCGGGCTGATGGCGCTGTTCGGCGCGCTGGTCCTCATCCTCAACCCGCCACCGAGTCCATGACCCTGGCCGAACCCCGCTGGCTGCTCCTGCTTCTGCTCCTGCCGCTGCTGGCGACGGGCGCGGTGCTGGTCGCCCGCCTGCGCTCGGCGCGCTGGCAGGCCTTCGTGGCGCCGCGCCTGAGGAGCCGCCTCATCAGGCGCGCCAGCCCGGTGCCCCGCTGGATCTCCCTCGCCTGCCTGCTGCTGGCCCTCGCCCTGCTGATCATTTGCCTGGCGCGGCCGCAGAGCAATCGCGGCACCCGCACCGACTCGATCATGGGCCGCAACATCCTGATGGTGCTCGACCTTTCGCGGAGCATGGAGACGCCCGACATCAAGCCGAGCCGCCTCGCCCAGGCAAAGACCACCTGCTACGAGCTGCTCGAGGCGCTGCCCAACGACCGGATCGGACTCGTTGGGTTCGCCGGGTCGGCCTACCTTTTCGCGCCACTGACCGTCGATCACCACGCCGTGCGGGAGACGATCACCGAAGTGGAGATCGACTGGATTCCCACCGGTGGATCGAACCTCGTCGGCGGCCTCGAACTCGGCATCGAGACCCTCAAGGAAACCGGAACCCGCCAGAACGCCATCATCCTGATGAGCGACGGCGAGGAGCACGTCGGTCGCATCGCCGAGGTCGCCGAGAAGGCGAATGCGGCGGGAATCGAGGTGATCACCATCGGCTTCGGCACCACCGAGGGCGACTTCGTGCCGGACCCCACGATGGCCGACGGACGCTTCCGCGACCGCAGCGGCAGCGAGGTGATCAGCCGTCTGGAACCGCGCCCGCTGGAGCGCCTGGCCACACTGACCGGCGGAAGATTTGCCATCGCGAGTTCCGGGGCTGATATTCCCGCCATGGTGGAGACCGCCGTCGCCGACCTCGATCGCGTCCAGATGGAAGGACGCGAGCGCACGGTGGTGGTCGACTATTACCAGTGGTTCCTGCTGCCGGCGATTCTCCTGCTGATCGGCTCGGTGGTCGCCGCGACCCGCTGGCGCGG
The DNA here is from genome assembly GCA_022548915.1 of Verrucomicrobiaceae bacterium E54. Taxonomy (GTDB): domain Bacteria; phylum Verrucomicrobiota; class Verrucomicrobiia; order Verrucomicrobiales; family Akkermansiaceae; genus Haloferula. The sequence goes on along the minus strand of JAKZES010000050.1, from coordinate 32,831 downwards.
CGTCGGAACCGCTCCCGCGACCGCCGCCACCGCCCTGCTCGCCCTCTTCCTGCTGCTGCCGCAGGCCTCGGCCGCGAGCTACTCCGACGCCAGGCAGGCGCTTTCGGAAAAGCGTTTTGCCGATGCCGCCGCCGCCTTCGGCTCCCTGGCCGAACAGCATCGAGATTCCGAGAAGGGATTCCGCTACCACCTCGCGCAGGGCACCGCCGCCTATCAGAGCGGCGACTACCCGACCGCCCGCCGGGCATTCAGCGAAGCGCTCCGCTCCAGAAGCACCGAGGTGCTCCAGGCGGCCCATCACGGCCTCGGCAACACGCTCTTCCAGATCGGCTGGCAGCGACTCTCGGGCGGACTTTCCTATCCCGGGGTGCCCGAGGAGAAAGAAGAGGACGCAACGGACAGCGAGGAGAAAAAGGAGGAGGAAGCCTTCGACCGCCTTTCGGATGCCCTGCTCGACATGCCCGACGAAGCGGACGTCGAAGGCCTGACTTTGGGACGTTTCGAAAAGATGGCCAAAGAGCGACTCGCCGAGTGGATGGCCGAGGAAACCGAGGAAGGCGAGGAAAGCCGCGGCTCGCAACGCTTCAATTCCCTGCTGACGGACTGGATCGACGCCGTGCGCCACTTCGACGGCGCGCAGGATTTCGAGGACTCGCGGCACAACCGCGAACTCACCGTGAAGCACCTGAAAAAGCTGCGTGAAATTTTCGACCAACTGGAGGAGAACGCCCAACAGATCCAGGCCATCCCGCAGCCCTCTCCCGGCGAAAACGGCGAAGGAGAACCCCAGGAGGGTGAAGGCGACGGCGAACCCCAGGACGGCGAGGGTGAACCCCGCGACCAGGGCCAACCGAATGACTCCGGAGAAGATCCGCAGGACGGCAGCGGCGACGAAGATCAGGAGCAGGAGGGCAACGGGGATGAAGGCGAGGAGGATGAAGGTGACGGCGAGACCGACGAGGGCGAGGAAACCGGCGCCAAACCCGGCGAGACGGAGGAAGATGCCGCCCGCCGCATCCTGCGTGAGAATGCCGATCTCCAGAAAGGCGCCCTTTCCCCCGGCCGAATCGAATACCGCAGACCCGAAAAAGACTGGTGATGAACACTCTTTCCAAGACGACCGCGATCGCCCTGACGGCCCTGCTGCTCTCAGCCGCTGCAGCCTTTGCCCGGGTCGAGGTCAAGGTGTCGTCGCAGTTCCTCGTCAAGGGCGAGCAGGCACTCGTCGAGTATGTGATTCCCGGCCGCCTCGATCCCCGGGCGCGCCTGCGGGTGCCCGAAGTCGATGGCTTGAGCATCCGCCCGCTCGGGATGGGTCCGGAGCGCCGCCTGGCTTTCAATCGACGCCCCGAGTATGTCTTCCGCTACACGGTCACCAGCTACGAGCCCGGCATCTATCAGGTGCCATCGGCGACCGTCGAGATCGATGGCGACCGGGAAAGCACCGACGCCTTCCAGATCCGCATCTTTGACGAGACCGAACTCGAGTGGTCGTCCGTGGATGTCGGCGGACAGGCCATCCGCTACGCGGCGACCCTGCGGTCACTGAAGGACATCCCTTTCGTCAAGGAGGTCGTCCCCACCGAACTCAAGCTCTACTTTCCGGCCGACCAGACCGTGGAGGATTGGGGCATTCCCGACGTCGACCGGGATGGCGTCGCCGCCTGGCGGTTCGAGCCCAAGCCGTCGATCGGTCGCGCCAACCTGCTCGGGAGCCGCTACTACGCGGTCAGTTATCCGAGCACCCTGTCGGCCACCCGCGAAGGTCCGGTGCAACTCGGACCCGCCAAGCTGCGCCTGATCACCGTCCAGCGTTCGATCCGCGACTTCGGCAGCGCCTTCTACGCCAAGACCAACCTGACCGTCCCCGCCCTCGAACTCGAGGCCCGGGCGCTTCCCGAGGGAGCACCCGAGGGTTTCGAGGACGCCGTGGGGAAATTCGAACTCAGCGTCACCGCCGCGGAAACCGAGGTCCGCGAAGGTGATCCGATCAACGTGAACGTCATCGTTTCGGGAACGGGAAACCTCGACACGCTCGACTGTCCGCAGCCGATTTCCAGCGAGGGGTGGAAGCTTTACCCGCCGAGCAGCGTGGACCTGAGTGAGCGTCGCGCCATCTCGGGCGCGGCCTCCTTCCGGCAGTTCATGCGGCCGCTGGTCCCCCAGCCCCAGATTCCCCCGTTCCGTCTCGTCTATTTCGACCCCGACGAGGAGAGCTACGTCCGCCTGCTCAGCGAGCCCATCGCCCTGGACATCCTGCCCTCCACCCGCACGCCCGGGGGAATCGTCACCGTACCGCCGGCGCGGGGCATGCCGATCGAGGAAATGACCGACATCCTCGGCCTCGTCGATGCCGGAGGCCGGCTGCTGCCCGCCCCGGATTCCTTCGACCCGTTTCGCTGGTGGCAGCTCGTCCCCGCCGCCATCGCCCTGATCCTTCTCGGTCTTGCCTTCCGGCTTCACCTCGCGCCGAAGTTGCGCCGGGACCCGGTGGAAACCGCCCGCCGCCGGGCCTTCCGGGCATTGGAGAAGGCCCCTTCCGATCAGCCCGGGTTCTACCGCGCCGCCGGGCAGTTCATCGAACGCTGGCTCGGTGACCGCGACGACGATCTGGTCCGCGACGTGCTCGCCAAGCGCGATCAGACCTGCTTCACCCACGACGTGCCTTCGGAGAAGATCAAACGCTCGGAACGTCAGCGCATCCTCCGTGAACTGCGTCGGATCGCCCTGCCGCTGGTGGCCCTGGCGGCCCTGCTGGCGGTATCCCCGGCTCGTGCCGAAGAGGCCCCGGATCCCCGCACCGCCTACGAGGAAGGGCGCTACGGCGAAGCCGCCGAGGCGTGGCTCGACAGCGGTCCCTACGAACAACTTCCCGCCGACACACTCTACAACATCGGCAACGCCGCCTATCGGCTCGGCGTTCCCGGCGAGGCGGCGCTCTACTGGCGACGGGCCTTGGCGCGAGATGCGACCCACGCCGAAGCCCGGCAGAATCTCCGCTTTTTCGAACGCAAGTTCGGCTCGATTACCATCGAGCGCCCCGAATACCAGTACACGATCGCCAAGCTGCCCCTGAGCCTCTGGAAAAATCTCATGTGGGGCGGTGCCTGGCTGGCCGGCCTGGGTCTGCTGGTCTTCCCCGCCACCCATCCCATGTCCCGGCTCCGGATCGCCGCGGTGGCCGCCCTGGTCACCGCCCCGCTGGTCAGCGGCACGGGTTTCTGCGGCTGGTATTATTACCCCGACGACGCCCGCTTCGCACCCCTGGCCGAGCAGGGAGTGGTTGTCGTCGACCGCGCCTCGGTCCGCACCGACGCCGCCCGCAACGCCCCGCTGGTCATCGAGGCCCCGGCCGGTTCCCTCTGCCGGGTCTTGAAACGCTCCGGCGACTGGGCCTACATCGCCTTCACCAACGACACCCGCGGCTGGGTCTCGGCCGACACGATCTCCCTGATCCTGCCCGACGGAACACCCGATCCACCCACCTTCACCAACGAACCCGACAACGGCCGCAGTGCCTGACGGACCGCCGATCTCCGAATCGGCACCCGCAACCAAGTTCCAAGTTCCAAGTTCCAAGTTCTGAGATCTGAAATCTGAAATCTGAAATCCAAGACCCACCATCCCATGAAACGACGCATCGCCATCGCACTCGCCCTCTTCGCTCCCTTGGCCTTCGCCGCGGACGAAGAGAAAACGGAAGAAGCCAAGCCCGCCGAGGTGAAGGACATCCGGATCAAGATGGAGACCACCAAGGGCACCATCGAAGCCACGATGTTCGCCTCGAAGACCCCGGTCACGGTCGCCAACTTCCTCAACCTCGCCAAGCGCGGCTACTACGACGGCATCGCCTTCCACCGGGTCATCGATCAGTTCATGATCCAGGGCGGCGACCCGACGGAGTCCGGACGCGGAGGCCCCGGCTACAAGTTCCAGGATGAATTCCATCCTTCGCTGAAGCACAGCAAGGCCGGCATCTTCTCGATGGCCAATGCCGGCCCCGGCACCAACGGCTCCCAGTTCTTCATCACCATGGTCCCCACGGGATTCCTCGACAACCGCCACTCGGTCTTCGGCGAGGTCACCAAGGGCATGGACGTCGTCAACAAGATCGTCGGCAAGCTCAACACCGGCGAACGCGGCGTGAAGCACGACGGCAAGGGCGACAAGATCAAGAAGATCGAAATCCTCGACTCCACCGACGCCCTCTTCGAGGCCCAAAAGGCGAACCTGGAGAAGTGGAACAAGATTCTCGACGCCGCCGGCAAGTAGGCTGCTTCAGCCTCTTCGACGACGGAAGAAAAGAAGCCAAACAAGGCCAAGTGATTGATTTGACCTGGACTGTTGGGTCTATAGCTCGACCACCGCTCCGGCCAACTCCCCAAGCTTGGCTTGGTCGAGTTCGAGGCCCCAGCCGGGTAGCGATTCCTTGATGGTGAAGCGGCCATCTTTGGTGCGGCCGACAGGATTGCGCTTGAGCACGCGCATGAAGACATCGTTTTCCTGAGGCTTTTCAATCGCTTCCACCCAGTCGGCACCGAGTCCGATGGCCATCTGGGTCCAGGCGGGGCAGGCCGGGCCAACGAGACTGGAGTCGCCGACCATCAGCTTGCGATCCCAAGATTGAATCAATCGGCCGACGCTGACGGTTTCCGCCACCGAGCCCATGCAGGCCGGATGCATATTGAAGACCCGTCCCATGCCGGGTTTGATCTGCTTGGGTGCATCCCATGCGGGGCGCACCGGCACATCCGGCAGGATGTCGAGGGCGCCGACGGCATCCTGCAGGGCGACCCATTGATCAGCGCTCATCTTGGCGGGGTCCTCACAGGCGCTGAGGCCTGCACCGTGCAGTTTGAGCAAGGCCACAGCAATGGGCTGAATGTCTTCTTCAGTTTCTTCCGGGCGGTAACCGCCATTTACATCTCCCACCAAATAGACGTCCGGGCCCAACACCTTGCGAGCCGCCTGGATCACGGCGATGTCGGTTGTCTCTTTGCCAAAGAGCTTCACCTTGGTGTGGGTGGTGAGCCTTTGCTCCACGGCCAACTTCGCCATTTTTTCCACCTGCGCGGGATCGTCACTGAGAATGCAGAACACACCGGGAACGGGCTCTTTGCCCTTGAGCCCGAGAAGCTCGATGGTCGGTATCCCAGTCAAACGGCCGGCAAGGTCGAGCAGCGCCATTTCCGCGACTTCGAGCTCCTTGCGGTTCTTGGGGCGCCTGTTGACCAGATACTTGAGGCCATCGGTCACGGTGAGGCCCTTCAATTCAGAATACCACTTCAGTTGCTTGCTCATGTAGGCGGCCAGTTGGCCATCCGGGATGGCCTTGGTGGCATTGAGCTCGGTCCAGCCAGAGTGACCACCGGCGCTGAAGCGCACAAAGACATGGAGGCGGCCCTTCTGCACTCGGTAGGAGAAGCGGCGTTCCGCATCCACAGGAATAGCGTAGGCGGTGATTGAATCAATCCTGGCGTCCTTACCCTCCAGCGCCTTGTAGATGTCGGGAAGGGGGTCTTTTGCCCACGCGGAGCTGCCGAGCAGCAGGCAAGTCGCCAAAAGGTGATGGATGATTCTCATGGGCCGGACTTTGTGTCGATTTGATTGCATGGCAGGAAACTGCCTTGGGACGAGGCCTCCGAAACAGCCCTTGGGTCGGGCCGTCCTGCCTGTCGTAGCCTCCTGACCGCCAAAGCTCATCGAGCGGCGGCGGTTGGCGGAGACTGGAGGACAAATGGTGGCAATGCCCATGAACATGAGCCAACCATACTGCCCGACGCAAAGGGATCCCCCTCGACAAGCGGCCACCTAAAGTGACAGGTGTGGGCATGATTGAGCGAAGGTTTCACTCCCTTGCGGAGCTGGTCGCGGAGGCGCTGAAGGAGGGCATGCTGAGTGGGTGGTGACGGGAGATCCTGCCCTACTCGGCTGCCCCGGACCTCGGAACCTCCCCAGAACCAAACACCTCCCGCACCGCTTCAAGGTAGCCCATGCCGAAGCGCTCGTCGGGTTCGAGATAGCTACCCTCCACCCACTCGTTCCAGGCATTGATGGTGATGAGTTTGGGTTGGTCCGGATGAGCGTCGGCGTAGGCTTTGGCCTTCAACAAGTATCGTTTGAAGACCTCGGGATTCACGTTCTCGGTCACCGCTTCCCGTTTCCCTACGAACCTCGCGTTGTTGTCCCAACCGATCGAAACGTGGGGGAAGTAAGGAATATCGAATTGCTTTGACCACTTCGGCCAGTTGGCCAGCGCTTTGTCGGCCCACTTGATGTAGTCCGCCTCGGCACGGGCAAGGTGGACAAACTGGTAATTGGTGATTGAATCCACCTTGAAGGTCTTGATCGTGTTGGCGGCACTGCCCTTGGCGCTGGCAAAGCCGGAATCATCGATCTTGGGCACCTGCGCCCAGTAGACCATCTGCAGATGAAGTCCCGGAAACCCGGCCTTCTTGACCTCGGCACGGAAGTAATCGAGTGCATCGACCGTTTCTTTCACACCCCCGAGTCCCTTGATCAGGTTGTTCATGTCGTAGATCGAAAACACCGGTTTGCCATCGATCTGGTAGTAGTTGGGCTGGGAGAAGTATTGATTGATGACCCGTGCAACCACGGTCTCGAAAGTCGGGCGGTCAACGCTGCCCGGCCAGATGGTTTCCAAGTCGTGGGAACGACGGATGTCCCATGCCGTCTTCGCATCGTGGTTGGCCCACATCAGGTAGAACTTCATCTTCTGCGAGTTCCTGGCCTTGAGGAAACCGTCGTTGAGCGCGCTCTCGAGTAAGGGTTTGTTCTCGAACCAATACCAGTCGAAGAGCATCACGTTGACCCCGTGGCTCACCGCCGCGTCGATCTTCTTCTCCATCGCCTTCGGATCGTTGTCCATCAGGTATCCCCAGGCCGGCACGCGAGGTTGCCAGTGGCCCTCAAACTTCGGCTTGGCGTTGCGGATGCTCTCCCACTCGCCTTGGCTGCCATCGGGGAAGAACGTCGCCCAACGCTCGTCGAAATGACAGGACGGCCAGTAGTAGGCGGCGACGTCATACTTCTGCCTGGGCAAATCTTCGATGGCCTTTCCCAGGGTTGCGGTGACTTTTTTGGCCAGGTGCGCACAACCGCTGCCGCTGAAGTGGACGTTGTCCGCCGCGGGTGAGAACTTTTTGAGGCCGGGCAGGATGTAGGTGTAGAGGTCGTTGATTTCGACGCCATGCCTTTTCATGACCTTCAGCGCGGCATCGCGGTATTGCTCCTGTTGTTCGCGGGTGATGACGACTTCCCGATTGTGGCGCTGAAGCATGCTTTTCTCCGGGCCGGGGCAGACGGGGGTGGTGGTGGCCCAGATGAGCTTGGCACCGGTTTTTTCCATCCGTGTCACCAATTGATCGAGACGATTGGCGTAGGCTGCCGGCGAACGATCTTCATCGTAGTATCGCCATCCGTAGATGTCCCAGAGTCCCCAATTGAAGTGGATGATGTCCCATTTGCTATCCCCGAGATAGGAATCGATTTTTTGGAGTCCGGTGCCGGTCCACTCGGCGTTGCCTTGGTTTTTCACCACATTGGCCTTGCCGTTGAGCGCGCGCCTGACCTGTTTTTGATAGCCACCGGAGATCGAGTCGCCGATCAGAAGGATGTTCGGCAATCCCGGATCGAGCGGAGTTTCCTTTGTTTTGGCACTCGCGAGGGAGGAGGAAAATAGCCCTGCGAGGAGGAGGTGCAATATGGTTTTCATGAATCAATGGAGTCTGTGGGTTACGCCCCGTTTGGCTGTATCGGGCACAGAAAACCGCATCACCTCTCAGATGATGCGGTTTGAAACTCAAGCCAGATCAGAAGATGGCGCTAACGGCGGCGACGCAGCAGAGCGAACAGCCCGAGACCGCCGAGCAGGGCGGCGGCGGGTTCGGGGATGGGGGTGACGGTGCCATCGAGCGTGATGTTATCGACCGCAAATCCGTGAGATGAGGTTGAAGCTCCCGTGTCGAAGTAGAGGCGGAATTCGGTGTTGGAACTGAAAGTGGACGTGGAAAATGTTGTGATGGATTCGGATCCATTGGTGGTGAAGTCCCCTGAGCCGATTTGATCGACCGTAGTGAAAGTTCCGCCAACCACATCCGCCAACAACCAGTAGTTTTTTGCAGCCGTGCCATTCGTAATGTCTGTTGCAAAACTGAATGAAGTAAGATTGATCGAGGCGGCTCCGCCAAGAGTAATGGTGAATCCAACGTATTGGCTTGCCGTAATCGCAGCGTCGAGGGAGTTTGAGAAGGACTTGATATCACCATACGAGCCTACCAACGCGGAGCCGGAGACGGGGGCATCAAAGGTGAGGGAATCACCCGTCGATTGCCGGTTGGTATGTTGGCTGTTGACTTCCAATCCGGGAATACTTGCGATGCCCAGGTCGCTTGCGGTGGTATTTAATTCCGTGTCTGAAGAGGACAGTCGACTCGCCACAGTCTCGAAGTTGTATTGGGCGATCACCGCGGCTTGGGATGTGGTGATCATGGCGGAGCTGGTGAGTAAGGAGCGCAGGAGTTTCATGGTGTGTAATTTGTGATGGCTCTGTAGAGGGGATATCGGGACTCTGTCCAAATTCGTGCCTATTTATGGAGTGCCACGCGGAACGGCACAAAATTATTTTTCTTGGTAAGCGGTCACCTCGGGTGACAGGTTTCCTTCTGCCATGTGACTTCCGCAAGAGCCGTTCGACCGAACCGGAGGGAAAAGGGAGGGGCGGTCCATGGTGTGGCTATTGAGGATGCGGCGGAGGCTTTGAATTCTGCGGTAACAAGAATTGCTATTTCGCAGATGGCAGGCTGAGTCGATATTCAGAGGCTTCGAAGGAATCATGACCGGTGGAGCCTTTGCCCAGCACTCGGTGGTGGCTGGCGGGCTTTTGGCTGCGGTGATCATCGATAATCTCCTTCAGATCGGATTTTTCGATCAGGTTGTGCCATTCGTTCGGGTCGGAGTCGTGGTCATAGAACTCCTCAGAGCCATCGACGTAATGGATGTAGCGGTAGCGCTCGGAGCGCAGCGTGTAGTTTCCTGGCCCAAACTCAGTGCGTGCCATGTGCGACCAGTCGGATTGAGGGTTTTTCAATAGGGGCTTGAGTGAAATACCTTCGAGTTTTCCGGGTGAGGGCTGGCCGGTGAGGTCGAGCAGTGTCGGGTAGACGTCGATCAGGCCGACCGCTTTGCCGCAGTCGACGCCTTTGGCGATGCCCGGGCCGGCGATGATGAGTGGCACGCGGGTGCTGTCCTCCCACAAGCTGCGCTTTGCCCAGCGCTCCTTTTCTCCGAGGTGGAAGCCATGGTCGGAAAACAGGATCACGATGGTGTTGTCGGCCTTACCGCTGGCGTCGAGGGCATCGAGCACGCGGCCGACCTGGTGGTCGACGAATGCAACGCAGGCGAGGTAGGTGCGCACGAGGTTCTTCCATTCACCGTGTTCGACGACCCATTCATGGGTCGGGGCAACGTGTTTGAGGCGGGTAATGTCGATGGCGTAGGGTGAAATGTCATCGAGGTCGCCTTTGATCACTTCCGGGAGTTTGATCGATTCGAGCGGAAACTTGTCGAGCCAGTGTTGTGGCGCGTATTGGGGGACGTGAGGTCGGAAGAATCCGGTGACGAGCAGGAACGGTTTGCTGGGATCGGTATTTTTCAGTGCATCGATGCCCCATGTGGCGATTTGGTAATCGGGCATTTGCTCATCCTTTTCCGGATAGGCACCCCAGTCCCACAGCGGGTGACCGGGAAAGTTGGTCAGTTTTTTTGGCGGCAGCGGGCCAATGCCGCCGAAGTTGCCCGCCCAGTTCGGCAAGTGGTCCTTGTTGCTCTCGCCATGGAAGAGCTTTCCCGCGCCCGACACGGCATAGCCCTGATTCTGGAAGTGGTGCGGATAGGTTGGAATGGTTTTGGCAGGTTCCGACTCGAGGATGTCCGGGTTCAGGAAGTAAATGCCGGTGCTGCTCGGGTAGAGCGAGATGCCCATGCTGGCGCGCGACGGATTGCAGACCGGCGCCTGGCAGTGGGCATTGTCAAAGCGCACGCCCCGTGCGGCGAGCCGATCGATGTTCGGGGTGACTGCCTGAGGATGGCCGACCAGGCCGCCGACCCAGTCGTTGAGGTCGTCGATCGCGATGATCAATACGTTGGGCGGACGGGCCTCCGCAGTGGCCATCGTGGTCAGGCATAGGACGGAGGCGACGGCGGCGATGGTGGAGCGATATTTTGAAATCATGGCAAAATGCGACGCGCGGGACACTAGGACACAGGAACGATCGAATGTTCTTCACCTTAGTTCTGGATCACACAGGCCCGAAAGAAAGATCTTGCCACAGGTGCCGAGGCGGTGGCCGTGACGGTAGTGGTCGCTCCTAAAGAACTAACTGAGAAGAGGACTGTTGGCCCGCCCGGCGGACCGTCCACGCGATCGCCGGCATACCAGTCGATGAGGTTGGGCGACCACTGGTAGTATCCTGAGATATCTCCTGGAGGATTCTCATTCTGCGGGTGGGTGAAGGTGGAGACCGTGCCGTCGGTGCCGAGATTGGCGAGCCCCACGGTGTAGTCGCCCGGGTGGGTGCCGAACCAGGCTTCGAGTCCGTTGGTGAGACCGTCGCCATCCGGATCCTGATTGAATCCCTGATCGCCCGGGTCGAGGCCGAAGGCGGGGTTGGAGATGTAGTTTTCAAAATCTTCGACAGGATTGCCGATCACGCTGCCGGGATTGTTGTAGAGGAATAAAATTTCAGAATCGCTCAGGACCTCGTCGTAGAGTTGGAACTCGTCCATGTAGCCGTTTGGCGTGCGGTTGTCAGAGTTGGGTGCGGGCGGCGTAATGATGGAATCGCCGAAGACCAGTGGACTCGACCCAGTCGCGATATCGAGGGTGTTCGTGCTGGCATTCAAATCGGTGGCGATGCCATCCACAAACCATGATATGTCTGCGAATGTCGCGTTGTCGGGCACCGTCACGGCGACGAAATGCCAGTTGCCATCATCGAAGTCAGTCGGATCTGTCGTTTGCCCGGTTCCCTGCACCTCGACCCGCAGGTTGCCTTGGGTAGCGGCTCCGGGTGCGTGCGACTCCTTGATGTCGAAGCGAGTTCCATTGGCGATAGTATCCCCGAAGGACACGTAGGTGCCTTGCAAAACATTCGCTGCAGGCGCTTTAGCCTTCCACCAGAAGGTCAGGGTGCGGGCATCATCGGTCCATGTGAAGGTGTTGCTGGTCACCGCTCCGTCCACAGATGTCGCAACGGTTCCTCCGCTCTCGGTCATTTCCAAGGCACCTCCTCCCGCAATAAACTCAGTGCCGTTGATCGAGACTCCACCACCGAGTGTGGCGAAGGCGCTGCCGATCGAGTCCGGGGTCGTTCCCGTATTGTCCACGTCGAAGGAGTAGTGCGCGATCAACGAGGCGGTCGGAGTGGTGGCGATGGCGGTGGTGAAGCTCCACACCTTCGACCCGGCGATTCCTCCGAAGGGATTGTCGGACAGGTCGATCAGCGCACCGGCATCGATCTCGACATAGTAACGCGTGCCGTGTGCCAAGGCAACGGGCAGGTCAATGGTGACCTCCGCATTGCTCAGCGGGACGGAGCTGATGTCGATGGTCGCCACGATGGCGTTGCCGAGGTTCTCCTTGATGAGGAGATTGCCACTACCTTCTTGCACGACCTCGTCAAAGGTCATCACGAGGGAAGTGGTGGTCGATACTCCGGATGCACCGTTGGCAGGGCTTATCGCATTGAGGCTGGGAGGAATTAAATCGGGCAAAAGCGGTATGCTCTCAGGCGCGAGAATTTTCTGGCTGTCGTCCTGATCGGCGACGGAACTACCGTCGAGCTGTCCATCGGAATTGCTTCCGGTTCCCAGGAACGATCCGTCGGCGAGTTCGATCAGGGTGAAATGGTAGCCGCATTCGATGCCGGTGGGAGTGCCGGAGACCCCTGAAAGGGCATGGGGAGAGGTGTAGGTAACCGGGGAGCTGTTCCCACCACCGCACTGGCCTTCGAAATTGCGCCCCCACAGCGAAATCTGAGAGGCTGGACCGAAGACAGCGGAGTGGAAATATCCCGCGGACAATGCGGTGATGCCGCTGAGTCCGGGAACCGTGGTAGGAGAGGAAACCGAGGTGGTGTTGCCAAGGCCGAGTTGTCCGAATTCATTGTTCCCGGTGGCGAGAACCGAACCCCCAGCCACGCGGATGAGTGTGTGCTGGCCTCCGGCCGCCACAGCTTCAGCAGTGGTGATACCCGTAACTTGGGCGGGGCTCAACCGATCAGCAGTGTCGCCGAGTCCAAGTTGGCCGTGGCTGTTTCTACCCCATGCCCACAAGGTGCCGTCACCCCTTGTCGCTAGTGAAAATCCATCGCCAGCAGACATTGATGTCACTCCGGCAAGCACCACCACAGGCGTGGAAAGATCCAGCAATCCCCCGTTGCCAACCTGACCGCTGCCATTGTGACCCCAGGCGTAGAGATTCCCCGTGTCGGAATCGAGTGCCAGAAAGTGCCGGTGACCCGCCGCGATGGCGTCAATCCCGCTGAGTCCTGCGACCTGCACCGGTGTCGAGACCGGGTTGGGCGTCCCGTGCGGGGTGGTGTGCTGGAGGCTGGACTCACCGAGAAACCAGACCGTGCCGTCGGACTTCAAGGCCACGGTACTGAACCCGCCGGCAGTAACTTCAGTGACCCCGGTGAGGCCGGCGACGGTGGACGGAACACCTGTTGGGTTGCTGCCAAGTTGTCCGTAAGTTCGGTCGCCAAGACCTTTGACTCCGCCGCCATCCACCCGGACGACATGATAACCGCCCGCTGAGAGCTCGGCCGCTGAAACCGATATGGTGGTCCAGCCGAGCGCCACCAGGAAAGTCAACCCTATGATCTTATTGCGCATCGCTCTTGAATTGGGTGGTCAAGGCATCCATCTCCGCCAGCTTGTCAGCATAGCGCGGATCGTCGGCGAGGTTGGTGCGCTGGTAGGGATCGACCGATATATCATAGAGCTGTTTTACGTTCCCATTGTCCGGGTAGCGGGTGTAAACGAAACTCTCGGTGCGGACGCCTTCGTTGCCGAAGACAGTGCCCAAGTGGGGGTGATCGTGAAAGAAGGCCGTGCGCCATCCCGACGGAGGCTGCCCATCGACGATCGGCTTCATCGACTGCCCCTGCATGACAGAGGGGCGGGCCACACCGGCATAGTCCAGTATCGTGGCCGGAAGGTCGATGTTGAGGACCATTTGCGAGACCCGCTTGCCTTTTTGCGAAGCGGGCAGGCGAGGATCCATCACCACCATGGGCACACGGATCGACTCTTCCTGCACATACCATTTCCCTCCCTGTTTCCGTTCGTTGAGGAAATAGCCGTTATCCGAACTAATGAGGATGATGGTGTTGGCCGCCATGCTGTCGCTGTTGTCGCCGTTGCCGTCCGGGTCGTCGAGAGCGGCGAGAACACGCCCGATCTGGACGTCCACACCGTGGATCAGCCGGTGATGCTTTTTGACGTTCTCCTGGAATTTCTCCTCGGTGCCGAAGCGGTAATTGCCCCGTTTGGTCCCCTCGGTTGTCGGCACCTTGAAGAAGGCCGGCAGATCATCGAACTGGGCCTGGGTGTCTGTCTTGGCATGGGAAATCGTATCTCCGGCGTAGAGCGAATCGTACGCAGGATCCGGTATAAACTCGCCGCCCTCGGGACTGTCTTGCACGTGGGGTGCCTTCCAACTGATCTGCAGGCAGAACGGGGCGGATGTCGTGTTCTTGGCAGGATCCGCCGCGTCGCCGATGAACTCGATGGCGAGGTCGCCCATGAATTTTGAGATGTGGCGTCCGTTGGCGGACTCTCCGTCGATGATTTGGCCCAAGTAGCTCCCTTGTCTATCGTAGCCTTTGTCGAAATCGTAGCTGCCGTAGAGTCCGGTGAAGCCATCGCCCAAGCCATGCTTGCCGATGAAGCCCATGTAGTAGCCGGCGTCGTCAAGCCGGCCCGGGTAGGAATCCGTCCATTTCGCGGCGGATAGATTCTGGAGAAAAGCCGTGATCCCGTGACGCTGCATATGCTGCCCCGTGAAGACGCTGGCGCGGCTCACCATGCAGATGGCCGTGGTTGTGTATGCGTTTTCAAAGATAGTTCCCTGTGCCGCGAGGGTGTCCATGTTCGGTGTGGTAACGACATTGTTGCCAGCGAAGCCCGCCGCGTCCCAGCGCATGTCGTCCAAGAAAAAGAAAAGGACGTTCGGTGCGCCTTGGGCTCTCGCTTGTGGAGCGAAGCACAACAGAAACACCAGTGACAATGATGCAATGGTGGGCGAAAAGATGGGGTTTTTCATGTCGGATTCCGGTGTGCGGTTTTCTTGGAGATGAGTTCTGATACACAAATTGCGCACCCGTCTGGGTACGCCATTAGGTGAAATTCCGCCAACTGCCCAGCATGCTGCCTTAACGGCGGCGGCGAAGCAGGAGAAGGGCTCCGAGAAAACAAACCAAGGCTGCGGACGGCTCTGGAATCACGCTGCCGGGATTGTTGTAGAGGAATAAAATCTCAGACTCGCTCAGGACCTCGTCATACAGTTGGAATTCGTCCAGGTAGCCGTTTGGCGTGCGGTTGTCAGAGTTGGGTGCGTCCGGCGTAATGATGGAATCGCCGAAGACCAGCGGACTAGTCGCAGTCGCGATATCGAGGGTGCTCGTGCTGGTATTCAAATCCGTGGCGCTACCATTCACAAACCATGATATGTCTGCGAATGTCGCGTTGTCGGGCACCGTCACTGCGACGAAATGCCAGGCCCCACTATCGAAATCAGTCGGATCTGTCGTTTGCCCAGCTCCCTGCACCTCGACCCGCAGGTTGCCCTGGGTAGGGGCTGCGGGTGCGTGCGACTCCTTGATGTCAAAGCGAGTTCCATTGGCGGTAGTATCCCCGAAGGACACATAGGTACCTTGGAGAACATTCTCGACAGGCGTTTTTGCCTTCCACCAAAAAGTCAGGGTGCGGGCAGTAGAAGTTGTCCAGGTAAAGGTGTTGTTGGTCACTGCGCCGTCCACAGATACCGCATTACTTCCAAGGCTATTGGTCATTTCCAAAGCACCCCCTCCCGCCTTAAATTCCGTCTCGTTGATCGAGACTCCACCACCGAGTGTGGCGAAAGCACTTCCGACCGAGTCCGGGGTCGTCCCCGTATTGTCCACGTCGAAGGAGTAATGGGCAATGAGAGCCGCCTGGGTCGTTCCGGCAAGCAATGCGGAACCGAGCAGGGCGGAGATGATTTTGAGGCGGGGTTGAATTTTCATGATAATGGAAATGGATTTTAGAATTTGGTTTGGTCGGCTCGTGTGAAATTTATGATCAGGGCAAGCTCACCCCGCGGACAAAGTCCTTCGGATCACCGGTAAGCGTCATTCTTACCTTGGCATCGCCCTGGGTGTCGGTGGTGACGAAGTTGCCACTGCCATCGATCGTGCCCGGATCGGTGCCCGGATTTTCCTGGCCGAGTCCGCCTACCAAGGTGCCCGGCGTGAAGTCCAGCGTGGTCGAGGACCGGAATTCATATTTGGTCGAGGGAATTCCCGAAAGGGTTAGCTCCCACACGTTGCCTCCCACGGAGGCGAAGGAAGTGATTCTCGCGCCGATCACACTGCCGGGGTTGTTGTAGAGAAATAGGATCTCAGACTCGCTCAGGACCTCGTCATAGAGCTGGAATTCGTCCAGGTAACCGTTTGGCGTGCGGTTGTCAGAGTTGGGTGCGGGCGGCGTAATGATGGAATCGCCGAAGACCAGCGGGCTGGACCCAGTCGCGATAGCGAGAGTGCTTGTGCTGGCATTCAAATCCGTGGCGATGCCATCCACAGACCATGATATGTCTGCGAATG
This sequence comes from Verrucomicrobiaceae bacterium E54, assembly GCA_022548915.1. Classification (GTDB taxonomy): domain Bacteria; phylum Verrucomicrobiota; class Verrucomicrobiia; order Verrucomicrobiales; family Akkermansiaceae; genus Haloferula. Next base: position 16,944 of record JAKZES010000050.1, on the reverse strand, counting down.
TCGCGTTGTCGGGCACCGTCACGGCGACGAAATGCCAGGCCCCATCATCGAAATCAGTCGGATCTGTCGTTTGCCCAGTTCCCTGCACCTCGACCCGCAGGTTGCCTTGGGTAGCGGCTCCGGGTGCGTGCGACTCCTTGATGTCGAAGCGAGTTCCATTGGCGGTATTATCCCCGAAGGACACGTAGGTGCCTTGCAAAACATTCGCCGCAGGCGTCTTGGCCTTCCACCAGAAAGTCACGGTGCGGGCGCCATTGACCCAGTCGAATTCGTTGCTGGTCACCGCTCCGTCCACAGATGTCGCAACAGTTCCTCCGCTCTCGGTCATTTCCAAGGCACCCCCTCCCGCAATAAACTCAGTGCCGTTAATCGAGACTCCACCACCGAGTGTCGCGAAAGCGCTGCCGATCGAGTCCGGGGTCGTGAATGTCGTAATTTCCTCGACGGTCTCCTCGTCGACGGTGTCGAAGGAGTAGTGGGCCATGAGACCCGCTTGGGTCGTTCCGGCAAGCCCTGCGCAACCGAGCAGGGCGGAGATGATTTTAAGGCAGGGATGGATTCTCATGATGATCAGTTTCGCTTTCGCATTCAGGCCCCCCGAAACGGCGTTGAGTCGGACTGGCCTGCCTGTCGCAGCCTCCTGACCGCCAAAGCTCTTCGAGCGGCGGCGGTTGGCGAAGACTGGAGGGCGGGAGAAAGGGGATTTTCTGGATTCAATGCGGATGGGCTCTGTTGGTTTTGATCGGAACGATGCCGGCGCAGCCGCCAAACGAAGGGCGGGGTGGCCACACCCACGAACAAAAGGCAGCCACACCAACCGGCGCAAACCCATTCCTCCTGGCACGCGGTCACCTCGGGTGACAGGTTTTTCGCATGATCGAGCGGAAGTTCCACTCCTTTGCGGAGCAGGTCGCGGATCCGACAGGACCTGAAGTCGGATGAAGTCTTTGGAGGAGCCGTCGGGAGTTGGGATCTGAAAATTGTGCGCTTCGCGAAGGGCGCCGGGGGCGGCCCTGACGGGCGGAACTCCGTGGAATCGCTGGCGGCATTGCTTGTCAGTCGTGGTTGTCCTCGTGGATGTGGTGGTCTTGGAGTTTCAAAACTCGCGGCAGCTGTCAGGGAGTTTCCGCCCGGATGAAGGTCGCGCTGTTCGCCGTGCCGAGATTGAACTGAACGGTGGCATTGCCGCTGCCGTCGGTGGTGATCGTGTTTTCGTTCACGGTGCCGATGCTGGCCCCGAGCAGCGTGACCGGGTCTTGGTCGGGTGTCGCGAAATCGAGGTCGCTGGCCTCCACCAGCTTGTAGTCGGTGTTTGCGGCAGCCTTGAGACTGACCTCGCTGTTGCCCGTCACCGGGTCATAAGTGAACCCGCTCAGTTGCGGCGCGGCGGGCGTGGAGGCGGTAAAGTCGCCGGTGATGGTCATGCCGTTCATGACGGCACCGCCGCCACCTGCGGTATTCTCCGCAAAACCAAGCGAGATTTTTCCCGTGGCATCGGACGTTGCACTGAAACTGAGCACGTCGCCGTTCAAGACCAATACAAGACCGGATCCAATGTCGGTGCTGGTGCCGGTGGTGATGGTGACCTTGCCGTCCCGGCCTGAAGCTGGCCGACGGCTGATCATGGTGAAGTCGTATTCGGTGTTGGCCAGGAGCCCACTGAACGTGATGGGAATCGCCCCCGTGTCGCCGTTGAAAAGAGCATCATCACGGACACTGAATTCATCGTAAGGATCCGGAGCGGCAGCACCGTTGAAGTCACCCCAACCGCTGACCGAGCCGCTGCCGGTCGAGACCGTCACGGTCACTGGCGTCGAACCATTGGTCGAATCGATGAGCGCGGCGTTGGTCGGATTGGCGGTGTTGTTACCTAGGCTGTTCCAATATTTGCCATCACCAGCGGGGAAGGAGGGTGCGGACACCCCTCCTGTGCCGCTGCCGTCGCCCCAGTCAATCAGGATCGTTTCCGCATCGGCCAACACGGCGGCGGTGATCAGAAGAAAGGTGATGGCCAAGGGGCGGTGAATGATGACGTTTGCGGCTTTCATGGCTGATGTGGTGGTCTTGATCGGGAAAATGTCAGCGCGGCCACCGAACAAACGGCGGGTGCGGCCACGCACTTGAACAAGAGACAGCCACACGGAACGGCGCAAACGGATTCCCCTTGGCACACGGTCACCTCGGGTGACAGGTTTTCCGCATGATCGAGCGGAAGTTTCACTCCCTTGCGGAGCAGGTCGCGGAGGTGCTGAAGGAGGGCATGCTCAGTGGGCGCTGGCGGGAGACCTTGCCCGGGCGCAACCGCTTGGCCGCAGAACTCGGGGTGAGCCACAAGACGGTGGAAGCCGCGATGCGGCGGCTGGCGGCGCAGGGCATGTTGGTTTCCCAGGGCGGCGGGCAGCGGCGGCGGATCGTCCTGCCCGAGGGGAAAGTGATCCGGCGCAAGCTACGGGTGAGGATTCTGACCTATGACCGGGATTCGCGCGTGTTCCCCTGCAACCTGGAGTTGCTCGATCAACTCCGCATGGCGGGCTTTGTGGCGGATTTCGCGCTGAAGACGATGGCCGATCTGGGAACGGACGCGGGCCGCTTGGCGCGGTTTGTGAAGAAAACCCCGGCCGACGCCTGGATCGTAGCTGGTGGATCACGCGAGGTTTTGGAATGGTTTTCCCAGCAGGATATTGCGGCGATCGCGCTATTCGGGCGCTTCACCGGGCTGCCGATCGCGGCGTCCTGCCCGAGGATCGCATCCGCCATGGTGGTGGCGGTGCGGCGGCTGGTGGCACTGGGCCACCACCGGATCGTGATGATTGCCCAGGCGGAGCGGCGGAAGCCGTATCCGGCGCTGGTTGAGCAGGTTTTCCTCGATGAGTTGGAGGCGCAGGGGATCAAGACCGGCTCCTACAATCTGCCGGATTGGGAGGGCACTCCAGCGGGATTGAGGGGCTGTCTCAACACACTGTTTCAGCATACTCCGCCCACCGCCGTGATTTTCGGCGAACCGCGCCTATTCGCGGCGGCACAGCAGCACCTCGCCCGCAGCGGCATCCACGCACCGCGAGACGTTTCACTGATCAGCAGTGAGATGGATCCTTGTCTCGCGTGGTGCGATCCTGCCGTTTCCTGTTTCCGTTGGGACTCCGCGCCCGTGATCAAACGGGTCATGCGGTGGGTCAAGGGCGTCGCCGCCCAGAAGAGGGAAGACAAACGACAGGTGCTCTTCGACGGGGAGTTTGTGGAGGGCGGGACCATCGGTCCGGCGCCTGGAAGCGGGACGAAAATCCTGCCAGAGGGCAAAGTCAGCGGCCTTTCCCGCAAGAGCGGTGAAACCTCCCTTGAGTGACGCCAAACCTGTCACCTGAGGTATCCGCCAGCCAAGAGGAATCCGTTTGTGTCGGTCCGTGTGACTGACGCTTCATCGGCGTGCGCACAACCCGCCCTTCAGTCTTCGCCAACCGCCGCCGCTCGAAGAGCTTTGGCGGTCAGGAGGCTGCGACAGGCAGGCCGGTCCGACTCAACGCTGTTTCGGGGGGGGCTGAATGCGAAAGCGACCTCCCTACGGCACTAAATGAAACGACCCCCATTGATGAAATTGATCAACTTCGACCATCCCATTTCCACTCTTGTTGCGTGTGTCGGCCTTGCGCTCAGTGCTGACGCGGAGTTGATCCCCTCTTCCGGAACGCGCGTGGCCAGTTTCCACATGTCCCAACAGGGCACTGACAGCGTGACCGGGGAGTCCGCACCCGACGGGAAACTACACAACGAGGAAGGTCTCGATATTGCAGGGCCCGGGGCTGATGTACCATGGACGCACTTCCAAGTTCTCAGTGACGCTCAAGCATCCGGCACGGAGGGTGGGGTCACGCTCACCATCAACTCGAATACCACGGGGATTGGAGGAGAGTCCCCCGGCAATTTTGATCCTGGCGACCTTCGCGACCGGACCCTGCGTCTGCTGGGGCCGGGCTTCACCGATGCGAATGGGGGCATCTGGGTAGAGGGCGTCCATGATGGGTTCGTGAATTGGGAACTGAGCGGCCTGAAGGCGAATTTCACCTACGATCTGATCTTCTACGGCGGGGGCCCTCCCCGTCCGTGCTTGATCACGATCAGTGGCGCCAACAGCTCCACCGACAGCGAGGGTGACGTCAACTTCACCAGCGTCACCTCCGACGGGGACGGCAAAATTTCGGGAACGTGGAACCAGCCATCAGGCACCTCGATCACCAACTGGGGAGGACTGGAAGTTGCCGAGGTGCCCCTTCCTTCACCCCTGCAACTGGTGATCCGCCCCAGTGAGACGATTCCCGGGAGCTACAACCTTGAGTGGTTCCCCACCCGCGATGACAAGGTCTACGACCTGCTCAGTTCCACCGACCTTTCAACGGCCCCGTCCTCTTGGCTGCCTTGGGAAGGCCACATCAACATCCCGGGGACCGCGACGACCAACAGCCTGCCCGGAGTGCCCGGTGGCGACGATGACCGCCGCTTCTTCGCCGTGCTCGAAAAAGACCCGCCACTCCCGGCGCTGGTCAATGCGGGCTTCGAAGACCCGGTGCTGAACGATGGCGACTTCGGTGGTCTCGATGCCCCGTGGGTTGAGGTGAATGTGCCGTTTGATGGCACGATCGAGGCCTGGAATCCGACGATCTCCGAATATCCGGCCACCGTGGACTATCCCAACGGGGTCCCGGACCCCGAAAACGTCTGTAGCATCTATCATTTTCCTCCCACCCCACCCGGCGCCCCTTTCGGCATCCGGCAGACGCTTGACCGCACCTACGCCCTGGGCACCGACTACACGCTGACCGTGCAGGTGGGCCGTGTCGCCTCGACCTCCGCCGACCCCTTCGACTGGCCCGGATTTCGCGTCGAGCTGTGGGCCGGTGCCACGCTTCTCGCTTCGGACGAAGACCCGACGACCACGGCCCCCACTCCCGGCACCTTCATCACCTCGACCGTCAGCTACGACCACAACACGGGACCCGTGGCGACCGTCGGTGATGCGCTTGAAGTGCGCCTGCTGAGCCGCGGACAGGATGTCGCCGGAGATTCAGGTAACGGCTGGTCGGTCGAGTTCGACCAGGTCGAGTTCACAGAGAATGCGCCGTGATGCCACCCGCTTGAGCACGGTGCTTCCGGATGGTATTGCATGCACCCTTCGCAAGATCCGACCTTCTTTGATTGGGTATCACTGCAGGCTGATTCGGGCGGACTCAAGTCCGCGCTCCGTTCCTTGCTTGCATCGTGTGAAGGTGGAAATCAGCAAGACTTCAACTTTCTGAAAAACGGGATGGTTGTTGAGCAAAATCAGTGAAATTCGCCTTTGGAACTCATTACTTGGGCACTACTTTTTGACAGCCCATTGTATGTATCTTGTGACCTCCGAGCAAAAGTCCGAAAAGCAGCGGCGCCATGAGGTTCTGCGCTCTGGCAAGGGCGGATTCGCATTGGTGGTGACGCTTGCCCTGATGGTTCTGCTGGCATTGCTGGCGGTCGGCCTGTTGTCGCTCGCCTCCGTAAGTCTCCGCAGCTCCACCACTGCGGTCGCAGCTTCCGAAGCCCGCGCCAACGCCCGCTTGGCCCTTTCGATGGCGCTGGGTGAATTGCAGAAGACCATGGGACCGGACCAACGAGTCTCGGCCAATGGAGCCATTCTCGGGAGCGGCAGTGGTGACACGGATCCCGCCCACCCCCGCTGGATGGGAGTCTGGGATTCGTGGAAGGCCGGGGAGGGCGAGGCCAGCCAGCACCGCACCGTCAGCGGCGTGACCGACGAGATGCACCCCTCCTACTCCCCCAACCGGATCGACCACTTTCGTTCCTGGCTCGTATCCCTGCCGCCGGAGTCCGCGAAGTCGATCGCCACCGCGCTGGAGACCTCGTTCTCGGGTGACGATCTTCCCGGCGCGGCCTCCACGGCCGTTCGCTTGGTCGGAGAAGGGAGCACCTCGACGCTGGGTGGCGATGCGGAAGCGGAAGACTTTGTCGATGCGGCCCTCATCAACACCGGGAGCGGTCGCTTCGGCTGGTGGGTCGGCGACGAAAGCCAGAAGGCACGGCTGGCCGATGACTCGTATGGCACGGAAACTCCCGCCACGGATGCAGAGAAACTGTTCCGCCATCAGGCACCCGGATCGATGGGAACGGCAACGGTGGCGGGCTTGGAAAATCTCACCGACGACAAGGCGCTGGCCGCTTTGCCATCCATCCTCTCGCTCGACTTGATCGACGGGGCCGTCGGACAGCCATCGCGCGGCTTCCACGACCTGACGCCCTTTTCGTACTCCGTGCTCGCCGACGTCCGGGAAGGCGGCTTGAAGCGTGACCTCAGCACCCTGCTCGCGAGACCGATCGATCCGGCCGAAAGCGGCGAAGACTTCATGCTCTACCAATTCAACGACAAGGAGCGGGTGCCGATCCAGGACCTAGCTGCCTACTACCAACTCTATCAGGATGAACCGACGAGGGGCGGTGACCTGGGAAACAACGGGGTTCAATACAGCTCCAACACCCTTCGGCGCGGAATCCAGATTTCCAGTCCCGACTACGGGGGCAAGCCGGACAGGGAAAAGTTTCTGCGCCAGTACACCAGCCTCTACCGGTCCCCGGTCCCGATCAAATTCCAGTTTCTCCTCGGTTTGCTGGCGAAGCCCCGCGACCCCGGCGAGATTGACGCAACGTATCCCGAAACCCATGAGCTGTCTCTCACCATCACCCTGGCGATCACCTTGTGGAATCCGACCAACCTGCCGATGGTTCTGGATAACGACGAGGGGGAAAGGCTCTTTCAGCGCATGAGATGGTGGTATCTGCCTCTGGCCATCGAGTGGGAAAAGAACGGATGGACGCATGAAGCAAGCCTCCAGAAGATCATGGGGGGAAACGGCAACTTTGCCTACGAGCTCGACGTCTCCCGCGGCAACTCCCTGGTGCTGGCTCCTGGCCAGGTCAAGGTGCTCTCGCTTCCCTACGATCTGGACAACAGCCTGTTCTTCGCGAGGTGGGACTATGACAACGGTGAAACCAAACGGCTCATCGAGGGCTGGGATCCATACGGACTCATGCGCCTCAGCAGGGCTGCAACGACCAAGAATGAACCGCCTCACATCAAGGACTTCCTCCTGCTTTTCAGCGAGGACGATCAAATCCAGCTGAGGGTCAAACCGGATGGCTCGCCCCGGCAGGCGATGCTGATCCAGTTCGGTCAGGACAGCTACCATGACGTGCGGGAAATCCAGCTGGAAAGAAGCTACTACCATTACACCTTGGCGAGCCGGGGCGGTTTCGACAGCGACTTCAATGAGGGTCTCATGCTGCGTGGTTTTCGGGGGGAAGAGCCATTCACCGCGGACGTGCCGGTTTCCACCGTCATCAACGGCTCCGCCAACGGGGAGTCCTGGCCTTTCCTGAACTTCTCCCTGATGGCTGCCACGGAAACCCGAGAGGGCGTCAACCCCAACGGCGTCGGCGGTGCCAGCGGCCGCAAGTTTGCCAGCCGGCCCTTCCTGCACTCCAGCCCCATCCGCCCGAGCACGATCGACACCGACAGCCCTGAAGCGTTCTACAACTATGGCTGGAACTGGTGGATCGAATCCATCAACTCCGTCTTCGAGGCACCCGTCCAGGTGACGGAAGACAACAAGGGCGGCTATTATGGCGGCGGATACGGAGTGGGATTCGGGACCACCCACGTCGTGCAACAGGAAGTCCCCGTGGTCCCCCCGATGTCCATCGGCGCGCTCAGCCATGCGCATCTCGGTGGATACAGCCTTGCCGACAGCATCCCGCCCCAGCCCTGGAGTGCGACGCTCGAGCCGACGCCGCTGGCCACCGGAAGGGGGGGACTCTTTCCGCACACCCTTCAGGCGATCGGCAATTCCTATGCCCACCCCCGGCTGGAGCCCGATGCGGCCTACACCAAGAACCACCCGAGGGTCTTCAATGCCGCGGATGGCGCCACTTCGGTCGTCTTCGCCGATCACTCCTACCTCGCCAACAAGGCGCTGTGGGACGAGTTCTTCTTTTCCTCGCTTTCGGCGCGGCCCGAGGGCGCCGAGATTTTCGGTGGCGATGCGGGACGCAGCCTTGAGGAAATCGCCCGCGAAGTGTTCATCGACGGGGAACCGCTTCCCAACCGGCGCCTGATCCCCTACCCCGCAATCCTGCCCGAGGAGGATCTCACCGACCTTCTCGCAGGAGCTTCGGATTTCCGCGACGGCCTGGCCGACCGCATCGCCTCGCAGTTGATGGTCGAGGGAGGATTCAATGTGAACAGCACCTCGGTCGAAGCGTGGAAGGTTTTCCTCTCCAGCCTGAAGGGGAAACCCGTGACTTTCTTGGACAAGGACAGCGTCGGTGCCAGGAGCGGGCCGCGCCTCGACCAGACCACACCCGAAGGGGTGCCGGTCTCGGGTTTCAACCTCCCTGCGGCAGGACTTGTGGACCAAGGCGCGACGCAGGAGCCCAATGATCCCGCGCAATGGCTCGGATGGAGAGAGTTGTCCGACACCGAAATCGAGGAACTCGCCGAGGCGATCGTCAAGCAAGTGAAGTTCCGGGGCCCGTTCCTTTCCTTGTCGGAATTCGTCAACCGTCGGCTTGATCGTTCCGAGTCGGACCTCTCGGCCAAGGGCGCGCTGCAGGCCGCGCTCGACGATCCGGAGGTTTCGATCAACGAAGCCTTCCGGTCGGGCGTGCGGAGTTTCTCGGCGGCCGAAGTCAGCTCGGTGAATCCCGTCTTCCGCGAAGCGATGGAAGGTCCGGTCGCCTACGGCAGCGCGGCCTATGTCGATCAGGCCGACATCCTGCGCAACTTCGCGGCGCAGCTCACGCCGCGCGGCGACACCTTCGTCATCCGCGCCTACGGCGACTCGGTCGATGCATCCGGCGAGGTCCGGGCCCGCGCGTGGTGCGAGGCCGTCGTTCAGCGGCTGCCGGAATACGTCGATTCCCGCGACGCCGCGCACCTGCCCGCCGCGCAACTCAATTCGGAAAGCAACCGGATCTTCGGGCGGAAGATGACCATCGTGAGCTTCCGCTGGCTCAGCCCTTCCGAAGTGTGACCGACCCGCGAGCCAACATCATGAAACTCCCCGCTCTTCCCCTTCAGATCCTTCTGTTGGCCATGCTTCTCGGCAGCCCGCCTTCCCTTTATTCTCAGGGAGAAGACAAGGTGGCGCTGCGATTTCTCACCTTCCCGAAACAGCTCGAGCGCCAGTCTGTGGAACTGCTGACCGGAGAAGGCAGGACCATCGAGGTCGAGCCGCCATCCAACGAGCTGTCGAAGACCATCCGGGTCCCCCGCATGTCCAGCTGGGTCTTCGGCGAAACCACCGTCAATGAAGATGGCGAGACGACCTTCAACACCTTCGGCAAGGCCCCCAGCCTTTCCGCTTCCAATCAGCTCCTCATTCTCGTCCGCAAGGGCGACCGCTTCGAGGAGGGGATCGAGATCATCCCGGTCGACGGGCGGATCAGCCGCTTTGGTGGCGGCGAGTTTTTTTTCATGAACGCCACCACCGTTGACATCGGCTGTGAGGCCGCCGGGAAGAAGTTCGCCGTGCGGCCCAAGAGCCACTACATCTTCGACCCGGAGGCAAGCGGACGAACGGCCCACTTCACCTTCTACTTTCGCAAGGCGGATGAAGCCCGCCCCTTCTGGAGCTCCCGCTGGCCGGTGGCCGATTACGCCCGTGCGCTCGTCTTCTTCTACCACGACCCGCAAACCAAACGCCTGCGGATCCACAGCATCCGCGACTTCCTCGACAAGGATTCATGAGAACCCCGCCCGGAACCGCTCCGCGAAAGACACGGGTTGCCATCTCGACAGGCGATGCGGGGACCTTGAAGTGGACGACTGCCGGTTCATGGTGAGAAGACGCTCGAAAATGCGCCATCCAGGTTGGAATTGGAGCTTTCCGGTCGTGGCGAATCTCCGAAGGGTGCTTCCGTGTCCTTGAAACTACTTTCCCACGCCGAGCAGGTGGCGCTGCACCTGCGAGCCGAAATCCTGCAGGGGCGCTGGTTGGAGACGCTTCCCGGGATCCTGACCCTGGCCAGGGAGTTCGGAGTGAACCACAACACCATCGATGCTGCGCTCAAACAGCTCGAGGCTGAGGGCCTTCTGGTGACGCAGGGCCGCGGACGCAAGCGGCGGGTCGTGCTCCCCGCCGGGAGTCCCGACGTGCGGCCACTGCGGGTGCGCGTACTTCCCTACGAGAGGACGCGAGGTGCCCTGCCCCTCGACGTCGAACTGGTGGACCGATTGCAGGAAGCCGGGTTCGCCGCGGGTCTGACCCGCAGGAGCCTTCACGATCTCGACATGGATCCGAAAAGGGTGGCCCGGTTCGTCGCCTCAACCCCGGGTGACGCCTGGATTGTCATGGCCGGCTCCAGGGAGGTCCTTGAATGGTTCTCCGTGCAACCGATTCCGTGCATCGCCATGTTCGGGCGCTTCATCGGCCTGCCGATCGCCGCGACTTCTCCGCGAAAGGTTCCGAGCCTGGTCGTGATCGTGAGACGGCTGGTCGAGCTGGGCCATCGCCGCATCGTCATGCTGGTGCGGGAGGAGCGCCGGATACCGAAACCCGCCCTGGCGGAGCAGGTCTTCCTCGACGAACTCGCGGCCTGCGGCATCCAGCCCAGCGCCTACAACCTGCCGGCCTGGGAGGACACTCCGGACGGACTCCATCGCGGTCTCGACTCGCTGTTCCGCCACACGCCGCCCACAGCGATGATCGTCTGCGAGCCGAAGATTTTTTCAGCCACGCAGCTGCACCTCGCGCGCCGGGGGATCACCGCCCCGGAACACGTTTCCCTGATCTGCGACGACCCCGAGACCACCTTCGACTGGTGCCAGCCGGCCATCTCCCACATCCGCTGGGACCCCGCGCCCGTGATCGCCCGGGTGGTCCGGTGGGCTCGAAACGTGGCCAGAGGCAAGGACGACCGGCGCCAGACCCTGATCAAGTCCGAGTGGGTCGAAGGAGGAACCGTCGGTCCACCGCCGCGGAATTGATTTGGTGGCGGAAATGAACCGGTCGCTCACGCTTGAGCCAGCTGGCGGACATGAGGAATCTCCTGCGAACCCACCGGGCGGACCTGCTCCGCTCCGACCTCGACGACATGGGATGTCGATCCATCAAGGGTCACGAACTCCACTTCGTAGCCGATTCCGCCATTGTGGACAAAGACCACCGTGCCTATGTCTCCGGTTTCCAAGCCGTATTCCTTGATGGGCCCGGTCAGGACCACCCTTTCATGCTCTCGAATCACACGGGGAGCCTAACCCAAGGGATGGGCTGTGACCAGCCTCGGAATCGAAGATCCCTCCGCCACGATCCAAACCGTCCGGATTCGTGCTTCGGTCCCGTCGGGACAAGAAAGTGAAGAATCCATGGATATTTTGGTGCCAAATCGTCCTGCGGTGATCTCGACCTTGCTGCCGCCCCGCGCCTGCTCCCTGAGCGCAGACGCAAAAGTTTCAAGGTCGTCTCGGCGGAAACCCCTCCCCAGAAAGAACCTCGCCTTGGATCCGCCTTCCGGATGATCGAGCTTAAACAGGTAGTCGATCAGTTTTGGCTCGGGGATCTCAGCTTGGGTGAAGTCAGGCAGATTCGCGGGTCAAGGGATTGGTGCTGGATTACCCCGCTCATTTTGAAAACCCAAATGGGATTCAACAGAAGCTCGCAAAGATCGCGAAGGGAGGCGCCTGCCTGACTTTGCTTCCTTTGCGTCCTTCTGTTGAAAATCTCCCCATTCAGGCCAAGGCCTCGGCCTTCGCAAACCAGATGTGAAGCGGTCGTCCCTACTTCCCCGCCTTGAACTTGCAGGTGCCGTAGATGGCGTCGTCGCCCAGTTCCTCCTCGATGCGGAGCAGCTGGTTGTATTTCGCGATCCGGTCGGAGCGGCTCATCGAGCCGGTCTTGATCTGACCGCAGTTGGTGGCGACGGCGAGGTCGGCGATGGTGTTGTCCTCGGTCTCGCCGGAACGGTGGCTCAGCACCGCGGTGTAGCTGTGTTCCTTGGCAAGCTCCACGGCATCGAAGGTTTCGGTGAGGGAGCCGATCTGGTTGACCTTCACCAGGATCGAGTTGGCCACGCCGAGGTCGATCCCCTTCTGCAGGAAATCGACGTTGGTGACGAAGAGATCGTCACCGACGAGCTGGACCTTGTCGCCGATCTTGTCGGTGAGGGCCTTCCATCCGTCCCAGTCGTTCTCGTCGCAGCCATCCTCGATCGAGTCGATCGGATACTTGGCGCAAAGCTCGGCGAGGTAGGCGGCCTGCTCGTCGGAACCGCGCTTGGCCCCGCCGTCGCCCTCGAACTTGGCGTAGTCGTAAACGCCGTCGGCAAAGAACTCGGAGGAGGCGCAGTCGAGCGCGAACTTGATGTCGTCGCCCACCTTGTAGCCGGCCTTCTCCACGGCGAGACTGATGGTGTCGAGCGCGTCCTCGGTGCCGTCGAAGGTCGGGGCGAAGCCGCCCTCGTCACCCACCGCGGTGCTGAGACCGCGATCATGGAGGACCTTCTTGAGCGAATGGAACACCTCGGCTCCCATGCGCAGCCCTTCGCGGAAGGTCGGAGCGCCCACCGGGCGGATCATGAACTCCTGGAAGGCGATCGGGGCGTCGGAGTGCGACCCGCCGTTGATGATGTTCATCATCGGCACCGGCAGCACCTTGGCATTCGGACCACCGAGATACTTGTAGAGTGGCAGGCCACAGGCTTCGGCAGCGGCCTTGGCCACCGCCATCGACACGCCGAGGATGGCATTGGCGCCGATCTCGCCCTTGTTTTTGGTGCCGTCGATCGCGATCATCGCGGCATCGATGGAGGCCTGGTCGGTCGCGGACATGCCGCACAGGGCGGGAGCGAGCTTGCCATTGATATTCTCGACGGCCTTGAGGACGCCCTTGCCGAGGTAGCGATCCTTGTCGCCATCGCGGAGTTCGTGGGCTTCGTGCTCGCCGGTCGAGGCACCGCTCGGAACGGCAGCGCGCCCGAAGGCGCCACACTCGAGGTGAACGTCGACTTCGACGGTGGGATTGCCCCGGGAATCAATGACCTCGCGGCCGCGGACTTCAACAATCGTGGTTAGTTCCATGGTTGGTATCAGGGATTGAATGCAGTGATGGTTTCGATGGTCCAGGTCTCCAGTTCGTCGTTGTCGTGGTTGCGGACCTGGATCTCCTCGCCGGGCTTCGCGCCCAGCATGGCCGCCCCGGTTTCGGACATGTAGGAGACGATGTTCTTCTCCGGATCCGAATCCCATGCGCCAAGCACCGTGTAGGTGACCTCGCGCCCATCGGCCGTCTTGATGGTGACGATGGTGCCGATGTTCACCGTGGAGGTGTCGGCCCCCTTGAGGTCGCTCCCGCGGGCCTGGTCGATCTCCTGCTGGAGTTCGCCCTTCCGGCGCATGAGGACCTTCTGCATGTCCTTGGCGGACTTGTATTCGAAATTCTCCCGGAGGTCGCCGTAGGAACGGGCGATGGCGATGTCCTTGGTGTTCTGGGGGATCCGGTTGCGGACCAGGTCCTCCAGCTCGGCCTTCTTGCGCTCGAGGCTCTCCCAGGAAACCACGAGGGTTTCCGACCGCTTGCTCGATTCGCCGCTGACCAGCTCACCGGTTTCCGGCCGGGCCTTGATGATCCGGGCCATGAGCGACTTCCGGTCGAGATCGCCGAAGACAGGGCATTCGAGAAGGCGGCGGCCGAAGTTGCGCGCCTCGGTCACGCTCATGCCCTCGACGATGTCGGAGAGGAGCGTCTTGTCGTCGCTGAGCAGGCTCTGCAGGCGGGTGGTCGTGCGCGGGCCGTCGGCGAGGTGATCGGTCTCGAGGCGGTTGAGCACCGCCGCCCCGACCTCGGGTCCGAACACGCCCTTGGCGAGGTTCTTGCGTTCGCGGGAGACCCAGATGAGGGCATCGGTGCCGAGGGAGCGCTGGGAAAGCAGGGCCTGAAGGTGCTTCTGAAGCTCGTCGAGCTTGCCGTGCTCGGTGATCAACTTGGCAATCTCGGCGACGCCGCGCGTGCCGACGTGATCGAGCAGGCTCGTGATCACCTCGACCCAGCGGTCGCCGAAGGCTTCCGGAAAGACCGCGAAAAGCGAGCGTTGCCGGGCGGCAGGGAGCTGGCCGACGACTTCGTGGAGCCGGCTTTCCTCGACCAGAAGCAGGTTGGCGAGGCGCGGGGCGTCGTCCGCGAGAACGAGGTTCTTGATCGAGCCCACCAGTTCGTCGCGCAGCACCATGAGGTCGAGGGACTCACCGAGCTGCAGCTTGGTTCCCTTGAGCGCGGCTTCGTGGATCTCGTCCATCAGCGCCGAGAGCGACTCGGGGTCCTTGCGGAAAATGGAGGCATCGGCGGCAATCGCCTCGAGAGCCTTGGCCATGGACTTGAGATCCCGGGCCTCCTGGAAATCCTCGAGCAGCGCCTCGGCTGGAGACAGGTCGCCGGCCCGCAGGGTCAGCGCCTCGGTGCGGCGACTTGGCACCACCACCCGCTTGCTGTCGCGCAGCGCCCGCTTGGTCTTCTCCCACCACTTCTTGAATTTATCCTCGGGAATAATCGCGCCGGAGACCTGCTTTTCCATGCCATCCACGGACATGGTGCCGCCGTGGCTTTCGAGCATGTAGACCACCAGGCCGACCGGATCTTTGGTGGCGAGTTCGCGAAGATTCTCGATCTCCTCGACCTTCTTCGAGCGGAAATCGTCGGGTTCCAGCGGCTTGGTCTTCTGCAGGGCGAACTGCAGGTCCATTTCCTGCCCGTCCCGATTTTCGAAATCGATGGTCAGCTTCTTGGAGGGCAAATCCCAGCCGGTCACCTTGCCGGCACCCCATGAACTGTGGAGTAGAAAGCTTCCGGGGGCGAGCTGATCGAGTCTCTCGGCGACGGCCGCGTTGATCTTGCCGGCTTCGACGAGTTTTTCCAGATCGGGATGCATGCAGGCCGAAGTTGCGAATCCCTTCCGGAAAACGCAAGGCCCATCCCGTGCATTTCGAGGCGTCAATTGCCGGAGTCCGCCGTCGACGGGGGTCTCACCACCCGCGGTCGTGGCCGACGGGGCTGCCAGTCATCCCTCTCGGAACGGTGCATGCTCCTCAGCAAGGCACCCACCGTGCTGCGCCATTCGTCCGGCACGGCAAACTTTCCATCCCGCCTCAGGGCACCGTCGAAAATAACCTCGCCGCTCGGGTCCTCGATCCGCACGACCGGTCCGTCCTCCTCGTAGCGCAGGCGCGCGACACTGCCATCGGGGCGCGTCACCTCGGCCGTGCGATCCTGCGGAAAGACCACCTGGCGGGTGAGGCCGGGCACCCCGTTGGGGAAGATCGGGATCTCGGACGGATTCACTCCGGCGATCTCCTTCTGCTCGGGCATTTTCCCGACGGTGACCTCGATGACCTGTGGCTGGCCCGACCGGACAATGCCGAAATCCACCGGATCGCCCGGAGCCTTGAGACGAAGCAGCGTGCCGAGCTGGGCCTCGTTGACCAGCAACTGGTCCTCGAACTTCCAAAGAATGTCGAAGCGCTGGATCCCCGCCTCGGCAGCGGGTCCCCCGTCTTCCACCTTCGTGACGACGAAGCCGACCCCGTCCGGAACGATCGAGACGTGGGCGCGCATTGCCTCATGCAGTTGGCTGACCTCGAGCCCGATCCACGGCTCGGGCCGGTCCGGATCCACCCTCGGCATCACCACCCCGGGGATCACCGGCGCCGTGACGACGTCGGGCTCGGCGACCGCTCCCGTCAGAGGCAGCGCCCACACCAGGGGGATGATCATCAGGGCTCTCATCATCGATCAGAAAGTGGAAACGGGTAGCAGCACCAGTTCATCACTGGGCTGGACGACCCGCACCTCGTGGCCGGTCTCCGCATCGCGGAAGCGCTCTTCGCTCACCACATGGACGTGCCAGGCACGCAGCAGGTTGCCTTCGTCATCGCTGCGGAGTTCGGCATCGGGCTCGGCGGTGACCACGCCGACGCTTTCCGAGATGAGCTCGAGTTCCTCCCCCGCCGGTTCGAACGCCATCCGGTCCTGCGCGGTTTCCGGGGAAGCCCACCAGGCGATCGAACCCACGAACGCCACGGCGGCCGCCGCACCCCAGATGGGCCAGGCGCTCCGACGCCGCGGATCTTCCTCCGCCGCCAGATCATCGATGAGTGCCTCGAGCTCCCGCCCTCCCCGCTCGCTGAAGCCACGGGGAATCAGCCGCTCGGCCAGAGCCTTTTCAATTTCCTCAGGCGTTTGCATCGCGCATCTCCTTGATTCCGCGCATCGCGTGCGCCAGTTGCTCCAAAGCGTAGCGGTACCTCGACGCGGCCGTGTTCGGGGAAATCCCCAGCGACTCGGAAATCTCGGCGAAGGTCAGCCCGCCCCAGATCTTCATCGTCACCACCTCGCGCAGCTTGTCGCTCAGACCCTCGACCGCCTTCCTCAGGAGCAGTGCCTCCTCGTCCTCCTCGAGCGCGGGATCCAGCCAGACGTCTTCAAAATCGTTGAGGTAGATGATCGATTCCTCCCGACGGCGGCGGCGCTTCTCCGACCGGTGGCGGTTCAAGCCGCAGAAGCGGATGGTGGAGAAGACCAGCGGCAGGTCGGGCGGAACACCGCCGTGGTCCTGCTGAACCTTCCACAGGCGCATGATCGCCTCCTGCACCAGATCCTCCGCATCGGCCTGACCCGGCGCCCAACCACGCGCGAAGGCCAGCAGTCGGTGACCGTGGTCACCGAGCCAACGCTTCCATTCCGCGGATTTCGCCCTGTCCATTCATACCAAGAATGCCGCCTCCCACCCCATTTGTCTGCGAAAATCTTCTCCGCCGGGGGATGCCCGCAGGGCGTTTGTGTCGCAGGAGTTGCGGGGCCTCTGTTGCAAGGGATGTTTCCTTTTTGCTAGACATTGCCCTCAAAACCGGCAGGTTATCCG
>JAKZES010000004.1 GCA_022548915.1 Verrucomicrobiaceae bacterium E54 | reverse complement strand
GGGCAGCTCCGTTACCGCCGCCGGAGCAGTCGGCCGAGCGAGTCCCTCACGGGCTCGCCCGCCTGCTCCGGACGGGTGTTGGAATGGTACCAGTCCCAAAACACTGACAAGTGCCGCACGTTCTACGGTGTTCATGGTAGTTTTGGATGGGAATGCTCTCATTTTTCTTACGGTTCCCCCAGCCCGAGTCTTTCCGCACTCCATTCGGCGGTGCGTCGCATGGTGTCGGGGATGTGGTTGCCGGTGAGGGTGATTCTCAGTTCGTCGGGATGGGGAATGCCGGGCGTGGGGCCGGGACGGGTGCCCTCGACGGAGAGGTGGCTGCTGTCAGAGGGGTCCTCGCATTTAGCAACCAGCCTCCTTACCTACGGCATTCGCGGTAACGCGAACAACCTCCGGACCGCCTCCCCGCTGGAAACCCTCCCCCTCCTATCCTCGCTCCTCATCACCAAGCATCCCGCCAACCGGTATCCGTTGCCTAGCCTCGGCTTGGAACTTCTCGTGTCAAAGCCAACCCGAGCAAGTGAGCCGGGAAAGCGAAACGCCCGGGCCGGCGTGGCCCGGGCGTTTCGAATCCGTCGCCAGGGGCTCAGTAGCGGTAGTGCTCCGGCTTATAGGGGCCCCCGACCGGCACATCGATGTAGTCGGCCTGCTCCTTGGTAAGCTGGGTCAGCCTGGCGCCGATCTTCTCAAGGTGGAGGCGTGCGACTTCCTCGTCGAGATGCTTCGGCAGGACTTTCACTTCGCCCGCCTTGTAGTTGTCCTTGTTCTGCCAGAGGTCGATCTGGGCCAGCGTCTGGTTGGTGAAGCTGTTGGACATCACGAAGCTCGGGTGGCCGGTGGCGCAGCCGAGGTTCACGAGGCGCCCTTCGGCCAGCATGTAGAGGCTGTTGCCGGCCGGGAAGGTGTACTTGTCGACCTGCGGCTTGATGTTGGTCTTCACCACACCCTCGGTCTTCTCGAGCTTCTCCATCTGGATCTCGTTGTCGAAGTGACCGATGTTGCAGACGATCGCCTGGTCCTTCATCTTCTCCATGTGCTCGACACGGATGATGTCGTAGTTGCCGGTGGTGGTGACGTAGATGTCCCCCCAGCCGAGGGTGTCCTCGACGGTCAGCACGCGGAAACCTTCCATCGCCGCCTGCAGCGCGCAGATCGGGTCGACCTCGGTCACCACGACCTGGGCGCCCTGGCCACGGAGGGCCTGGGCGCAGCCCTTGCCGACGTCGCCGTAGCCGCAGACCACGGCCACCTTGCCGGAAATCATCACGTCGGTGGCACGCTTGATGCCGTCGACGAGTGACTCGCGGCAACCGTAGAGGTTGTCGAACTTCGACTTGGTCACGGAGTCGTTCACGTTGATCGCCGGAACCAGCAGCTTGCCGGCCCGGGCCATCTGATAGAGGCGGTGGACCCCGGTGGTCGTCTCTTCCGAGACGCCCTTCCAGTCGGCCACGATCTTGGCGAAGATACCCGGTTGCTCGGCGCCGATCTTCTTGAGGAGGTCCTTGATGACCTGCTCTTCCTGGCTTCCGGCGGGCTCGTTGACCCAGTCGGAGCCATTCTCCATCTCGTAGCCCTTGTGGATCAGCAGGGTGGCATCGCCGCCGTCATCGACGATGAGTTGCGGTCCGAGGCCCTCGGGATTGAGGATGGCCTTCCAGGTGCACCACCAGTATTCCTCGAGGGTTTCGCCCTTCCAGGCGAAGACGGGAACACCGGACTTGGCGATCGCGGCGGCGGCGTGGTCCTGGGTCGAGAAGATGTTGCACGAGACCCAGCGGACCTCGGCCCCGAGTTCCACGAGGGTCTCGATGAGGACAGCGGTCTGGATCGTCATGTGGAGCGAGCCCATGATGCGGACCCCGGCGAGCGGCTTCTCGGGGCCGTACTTCTCGCGGGTCGCCATGAGGCCGGGCATCTCGTGCTCGGCGATTTCGATTTCCTTGCGGCCGAAGTCAGCGAGGCCGATGTCGCGGACTTTGTAATCTTGTTGGGTAGGTTCAGCAGTTGTGGTCATGATATTTTGTTGGGATGAGGCGGGGAAAAGACAGAAGACGGGAAGACGGAAGACGGAAGACGGAAGACGGAAGACAGAAGACAGAAGATGGGGACTAGAAGAGCCAGCTGAAGAAGAGGCCGAGCATCCCGCCGCCTTTCAGCGACTTCCGAAGCCCTTCGAGCATGGATGAAATTTCACGGCACTCACTCACGAGCGGCGTAACGAGGTCATCGGCAAGATGCCCGGACTTCTGGGCCAAATAAAGCTGGGTTCGGAGTTCACCAGCGGATCCCTTGGCAATCGCCAGAAAACGCCGGAACTCCTTGTTGCTGTCCCGCTCGGCACCCTCCGCGATGTTGGACGGTATCGAAGTGCAGGCCCGAGCCATCTGGTCGCGGAGCGAGAAGAGCTTGATCGAATCCACCGCTCCGAGGATCGAGACAGCCAGGCGCGACGAGCGCTTCCAGACCTCCAGTTCCTCAAAGTTGTGCATGGCCATGGTCTTGCGTCTTCTGTCTTGAAGTCTTTTGTCTGCTTGCGTCAGCGAGCCGCCTTCTTGAGTGCCGCGAACTTGTTGGTTTCCTCCCACGGCAGACCGCAGTCCTCCTTGCCGAAGTGACCGTAGTTCGTCGAATCCGAGTAGATCGGACGCAGCAGCTTGAGCTGGCGGACGATGTCGGCAGGCTTGAAGGAGAACACCTTCATCACCGCGCCGAGGATCTTGACGTCATCGATGGTGCCGGTGCCGAAGGTGTCGATGTGCACGCTGACCGGCTCGGGGTGGCCGATGGCGTAGGCGAACTGAATCTCGCACTTCGCGGCGAGGCCGGCGGCGACGATGTTCTTGGCGACCCAGCGGCCCATGTAGGCGGCGGAACGGTCGACCTTCGAGGGATCCTTGCCGGAGAAGGCACCGCCGCCGTGGCGGCCCGTGCCGCCGTACGTGTCGACGATGATCTTGCGGCCGGTGAGACCGGAGTCGCCCTGAGGGCCACCGATCACGAACTTGCCGGTCGGGTTGATCAGGAACTCGGTGTCCTTGGTGAGCATGCCCTTGGGCAGGACCTTCTTGATCACCTTCTCAATGCAGAACTTCTCGATTTCGGCGTGCTTGGTGCCCTCGGCATGCTGGGTGGAGATGACCACGTTCACGATCCGGGTCGGCTTGCCGTCGAGGTACTCGACCGAAACCTGCGACTTCGCATCCGGCCGCAGCCATTTCACGCGACCCGACTTGCGAATGCGGGTCAGCTCGCGACCGAGACGGTGCGCATACATGATCGGCGCCGGCATCAACTCGGGTGTCTCGTCGCAGGCGTAGCCGAACATGATGCCCTGGTCGCCGGCTCCCTGCTCTTCATGCTTCTTGCCCTCCGCTTTCCGGGCATCGACGCCCTGGGCGATGTCGGCGGACTGGGCCGTGAGCAGGTTGGTGATGAAGACGGTGTCCGCGTGGAAAATGTCGTCGTCGTTGATGTAGCCGATCCCGCGGATGGCGTCGCGGACCACGGTGCCGACGTTGATCGCGCTGTCGAGGGGCTTGGTCCTGCCGGTCTTCGCGTCCTGCAGCTTGGGAATGGTGATCTCGCCTCCGACCACGACCTGATTCGACTTCACGAAAGTCTCGCAGGCGACCCGGGATTTGGGATCGACTTTCAGGCAGGCATCCAGAATCGCATCGGAAATGGTGTCGCAAACCTTGTCGGGATGGCCTTCACCGACGGACTCAGAGGAGAAAATGTAGGAACTCATGGGGTGTGTCGTTTTTCGTATCGTCAAATCGCGATGCGTTGATGTATTGGTTTCCCCATGCCGTCAATGCTGAAATCCCTGAAGCTTCTGGCCGACCCCACGCGGCTGCGGATTCTCCGGCTTCTCGACCGTGAACCGCTCAGCGTGGCGGACCTTCAGGAAGTGCTTGGCATGGGTCAGAGCCGGATTTCCACCCAGCTTTCGCAACTCAAGGGCGGCGGACTGGTAGGGGACGAGCGCAGCGGAAAAAACAACATCTACCGTTCGGAGATGTCGTCCGAATTGTCCGGACTCGTCCGCGACGCCTCCACCGAACTCCCGGAGGCCCGTAAGGACGATACCGCGCTGCGCCACCTGCTGCGGAAGCGCCAGGACAAGTCGCGCGCCTACTTCGACGAGCTGGCGGGCCGCTTCGGCAAGGACTACGTGCCGGGCCGCTCGTGGAAGGGCCTGGCCGAGGCCCTGCTGAAAGTGATGGCCGTCGGTACTGTCGCCGACCTCGGTGCCGGCGAGGGCACCCTTTCCCAGCTCCTTGCCCAGCGGGCCGAGAAGGTGATCGCCGTCGACCTCTCGGAGAAGATGGTGGCATTCGGCACCCAGCTCGCCCGGGAGCACGGGCTTGCCAACCTGGAATACCGGGCCGGTGACTTGGAGAATCCGCCGCTCGAACCCGGAGAAATCAATCTCGCCGTGCTGAGCCAGGCCCTTCACCACGCGGCCAGCCCCCAGCGGGCCCTCGACGCTGCCTTTCAGGCTCTGCGGAGCGGTGGCCAGCTCGTCATCCTCGATCTGCTGCAACACCAGTTTGAAGAGGCGCGCGAACTCTACGCCGACACCTGGTTGGGCTTCGGCGAGGCGGAACTGGCGGCCATGCTCGAGAAGTCGGGCTTCACCGGGATCGAAACGGCCGTGGTGGATCGGGAGGCCGAGCCTCCGCATTTTCAAACGCTGCTGGCGGTCGCGCGGAAGAAGTGAGCCGTGGCGGTGAATCGCATCGGCCGCACCCATTTGCGCGAGCCGACGCGCGACCCAGCTTACCCGTGCAGGTGGAGCCGCCGTCCGCAGTTGGAACGCCGCAGCACCAGATCCGCCTGCTCATGCGCTCCGACCGAGAAGCGTGGATAGTCGCGCAGATTGCTGGTCCAGAACAGGGACAGCGCCTTGCCGAAACTGGTGGACCGCTCCCGCCGGTCGCGGCCGATCCGCGCCTGCCACTGAAGCCGCCACCCGGCGAGAATCAGGATGCGCAGGTCGAAATGCTCACGCACCCCCCGATGGGTGGAAATCTCACCGTCGGCGATCAGAAAGCGGGGTGCCTCCAGGGTCTCGGTCTCATGCGCCGCTCCGCGCTCCCGGCAAAACACCGGCCGCTCGATCGGGTGCCCCTCGCGGGCCGCCTCCAGATGACTCTTCAGGAGGTCGATCCGGTTGCCCTCCGGATGGGATCCGTAAATCCCCCGACCCCGCTCGGTCCGCGACTTTCGGTAGTCGTCCAGCGGCAGCACTCCGGCATGCTCCAGCTCCGCCGCAAGCGCCTGCGCAAAGGTCGACTTGCCACTGCCGCCGGGGCCACCGATCCCCACCAGCACGGGCCGTTGCAAGGACTGCTGGGCCTTGAGCAACAGCGGCAGGGCCGCCGTTACCCCGGCGCAGCGGGAGGCAGACTCGGTCACGGCGGCGCGGGCGTAGCATCCTCCCAGCCCTCCGTCCACGCCGATTCTTCAGCGGCCTCGCCCCCTGGCGCGCCCGGCGTGTCCCTTACCCGATGTTGGTGAAAACCTTCTGCACGTCGTCGTCGTCCTCGACCTTTTCCAGCAGGGACTCGACCTCCTCCATCTGCGCTTCGGTCAGCTCCACCGGTTGGGTCGGGATTCGTTCAAGTCCGGCCCGTGTCACCGCGATGCCGAGCTTTTCGATCCCGTTGCTGAGGTTGGCGAAATCCGAATACCCTCCGATCGCCCGGGCCACCCCGTCCTCGACCTCGAGTTCTTCGAGACCGTAGTCGATCAGCTCGAGCTCGACCTCCTCCAGGTTCACCTCGCCGGTCACCGCGAACTCGATGACCGCCTTGCGGTTGAACATGAAATCCAGCTGTCCGCTGTTGACGATCTGGCCGCCGTTCTTGCTGAAGATCGTCTTGAGGTTGCCGACGGTCCGGTTCGAGTTGTCCGTTGCACACTCGATGTAGAAGAGCGAACCGTGTGGGCCCTTGCCCTCGTAGTTGTTCTCGACGATGTCGACCGCATCACTGCCGCTCGCCCGCTTGATCGCCGCGTCGATCTTGTCCTTCGGCAGGTTTTCCGCCTTGGCGGTGGCGATCGCCAGACGGAGCGCCGGATTCATGTCGGGATCCGGGCCTCCGTTCTTGGCGGCGAGGGTGATGGACTTGGCCAGCCTCGGAAACACCTTGGACATCTTGTCCCAACGGGCTTCCTTGGCTCGGCGGCGGCATTCGAAGGCTCTTCCCATAACGTTGTGCGTGGGCATGATTGAATCCGAGCCGCGCCGACATTCAAGCTTGCCCTGCGATCCACTCGAAAGTTTCCGCGATTCCCTCCAGTTCCTATTCCAATGAAGCGTCTTGCCATCCTCAGCCCGATTATCTTCCTGCTCATCCTCGGGCTGCTCCTCTGGCACCCTTGGCGGACGGATGACGAGTCTCCGGCCGCAGGCCCCGGCCCCGTCGAGGCGGGAGCCACCGCCATTGTGGAGGCCGACCCATTCGTTCCAAAGATCCCGGAGTATGAATTCGCCGAGCCCACCCGCGGTGGAATCGGCAAGATCTACCTGGGACGCGAAATCTCACAGGTCATGGGCCACCGCGGCATCAAGTGGCTCGAGCGCGACAACCGTGAGGAAGAGGAATCCCCCAGTTCGGCCATCGACGCGCTCCAGCTGCCGCCGGAAACGGTCATTGCCGATATCGGCGCAGGTTCGGGCTACTACTCGTTCCGCATCGCCAAACTCATCCCCGAGGGCGAGGTGATCGCCGTGGACATCCAGCCCGAGATGATCTCCCACCTCGAGATGACCGCCGCCGAGAAGGACATCACCAACGTCCGGCCGCACCTCGGCACGATCGAGGATGTGGCCCTCGAACCCGCGTCCATCGACGCCGCCATCATGGTCGACGCCTACCACGAGTTCTCCCATCCGGCGGAGATGATGCTCTCGATCCGCGAAGCCCTGCGACCCGGCGGCCAGGTCTTCCTCCTCGAATTCCGCGCCGAGGACGAAAGCGTGCCCATCAGCCGACTCCACAAGATGTCCGAGGAGCAGGTCCGCAAGGAGATGGAAGCCGTCGGCCTCGAGTTCGTGGTCAACCATGACTTCCTGCCGTGGCAGCACTTTCTGGTATTTCGAAAGCCGGGCAGATGATCGCACGCCGGCACCCAGTCACTACCAAGCTTCTCGCGACCTTTCAGGCCGCCGGATACACTGCCTCCACGAATCCCAGGGCCGTTGGCCCTGGGCTCTGTTCTTTCGACCCTTCGGGCCGGCTTCAGGAGTGGCCCGAAGGGTCACCAGAACAAAGCCCGGGGCAAGGAGTCCGCGAACGCGGACGACGCGGCCCCGGGTTACCCATCACCGCACCTCAAGCGGCCTGAAGGGCCGCGAGAAATCCTGCCAGAGAACTTGGGCGACGCAGACCTAAAGAGAATTGGGATTGCTTGGGACGCCCCCTTCAATGCTGCGGCGTCTCCCCTGCCTCGACGGCATCCTCCTCGTAGAAGAAATCACTGTCGTCGTGCTTCGGGATCGGAATGTTGAGCAGCTTCATCTTGCCCACCGCCCGATGCCGGCAACCGGGGCGGATGAGCACGGTGGAGAGCGGGCCGACCGGCACCATTTCGCCATCCAGTTCAAGAGCCCCCTCCCCTTCGAGGATCACGTAGATCTCGGTGGTCTTCCTGTGGTAGTGGCAGGTCGGTTCGTCGGCGACGTCGAGGTAGTGCACCGAGGCCGGTGCATCCTCGAGGTCGGCAAAGGCGCGGCGGGTGGTTCCGCAGCAGCAGTCCACCGGAGGGATCTCATCAAAGCTCAGGCGTTCGTAGCGTTTCATTGGTCTAGAGTTTTTCGGTGCGAACCTTGCGGGTCTCTCCATTCACCCGCACGGACACCTCGGCCGGCTCCTTCGAACGGATGCGGAAGTCGGTGACCTTTCCATCCTTCCATTCGAAGTCGACCTCGTGACCGCCCCGGGCGCGCATTCCGGTGACCCTGCCCTTCGGCCAGGCATCGGGCAAGGCCGGCAGCAGGCGGATCGTGTCGCCATGGCATTGCAGCAGCATCTCCCCGATGCCCGAGGTTCCTCCGAAGTTGCCGTCGATCTGGAAGGGCGGGTGCTGACAGAAGAGGTTCACCCCGCCCTTCTTGATCAGGTTCCCCAGCATCATGTGGGCGTGGTTGCCGTCGTGCAGCCGGGCCCAGAAGTTCACCTTCCACGCCATCGACCAGCCGGTGCCGCCATCACCGCGGCGTTGGAGTGAGACCTTGGCCGCCTCGGCGAAACGCGGCGTCGTCTCGGGGGTGATCTCATCGTAGGGGTGCAGCCCGTACAGATGGGAGACGTGACGGTGGGTTGGCTCCGCCTCGTCGTAGTCCTCCAGCCATTCCTGGATCTGACCATGCTTCCCGATCTGGTTCGGCGCGAGCTTGCCGCGGGTCTCGACGAGTTGCTTGCGGAAGGCCTCGTCGATGCCGAGGATTTCGGATGCCTCGATGCAGTTGGCGAACAGCTCGCGCAGGATCTGCATGTCCATCGTCGGCCCCATGCAGATGCGGGCATTTTTGCCGTTGGGCATGATGAAGGTGTTCTCGGGCGAGTTCGACGGTGCCGTGACCAGCCAGCCGGTCTTCGGGTCGGTGATCAGCATGTCGAGGAAGAACTCGGCCGAGCCCTTCATGATCGGGTAGGCCCCCTTCAGGAACTCCTTGTCGCGGCTGTAATCGTAGTGCTCCCACAGGTGATCGCACAGCCACGGCGAACCGGTGGCCGTGGCTCCCCATCCGGCCTGCTCGCCCGGCGCGGTGAAGCCCCAGACGTTGGTGATCACGTGCGCCACCCAACCGTCGGCGTCGTAGTAGGCCCTGGCCGTTTCGGCACCCGGTTCCTGCAGCGATTCGATGAGCTTGAAAAGCGGCGTGTGACAATCACCCAGCCCGCACATCTCGGCCGGCCAGTAGTTCATTTGGACGTTGATATCGAGGTGGTAGTCGCAGTTCCACGGCGTCTGGATCCCCTCGGCCCAGAGTCCCTGCAGGTTGGCCGGCATGTTGCCCGGCCGCGAGCTGCTGATCAGCAGGTATCGGCCGAAGTTGAAATACAGGGCCGCCAGCGCCGGATCGGGACCGCCTTTCGAAAGGGCCGCATGACGCTCGTTGGTCGGAAGTCTCGCCGTCTCCCGGCTCTCCGGTTGGCCGTCATCGAGGGTCAGGCTCATCCGGTCGAAGTAGCTCCGGTGGTTGGCAATGTGGTCCGCCCGCAGCTTGGCGTAGGGTTTGGACGACGCGTTGGTGAGATCGTTCATCGTCGCCACCAGCGGGTCCGGCGTGTTGCGGCCGGCAAAGCCTTGGTAGTCGGTCGCCGCAGCCACCAGCAACACGACCTCGTCGGCCGCGTCGACATGGAGGGTGTCGCCCTTCACCGAGACCCGTCCTCCGGTGGGAACCGCCAGCAGGCGGGCCACGAATTTCATGCCATCGACTCCGGACTGGCCGCTCGCGGTATTCCCGGCCATGACCAGACCGGCCTTGCCGTCGGCGACGGTCTCGGCGTCCTGCAGGCGATCGAGCGTCGCCGAAAACGAGATCTTGCCCGGCTTGTCGGCGGCAAACCGGAAGGCCATCACCTGGTCGGGCGCACTGGCGAAGGCCTCGCGGGTGAAGGTCACTCCGTCCTTCGTGTACTCGACCGCGGAAAGGGCGTCACGGAGATCGAGGCTGCGACGGTAGTTCTCCGTGGTCTCGCGGGGGTCGAGGGAGATCGACAGCGGGAGCTGACCCCTCCGGCGATAGTTCGAGCAGTAGATCGCGATGACGTTGTCGCCAACCTTGAGGAACTCGCTGACATCCCGCTGGAACTTGTCGTGCCCGCCCGCCTGCCATCCGGCGAACTCACCGACTTCCCGGCCGTTGACGAAGACCCGCCCATTCCGTGCCCGGGACCCCACCCGCAGCATCCCCAGCGTGGCGAGTTGCTCCTCGGTCAGCTTCAGGTGGTGACGCAGCAATGCCTTGTCGTTGATCTCGAACTTCCGGTCACCCTTCACCGCCTTGCCGCCCTCGATGACGTAGTCGGTCCAATCGGTGTCATCCACCCCGACCTGGACGCCTTCCTCCACCATGCGGGTGATCTCGCGCCGGTGCTCGCGGATATCCTCGATCCCCGGCGTGGTGAGCATGCGGTATTTCCAAACGTTCAGCGGCAGCGACTCGACCTCCGACTTCCACACGAGATTCAGGTTCCCAAGTTCCTGGAAGCACCCCCACGGGCCATTCGCGCCACCACGCGACCCCCCACCCTTGCAGGTGAAGGTCTGGTTCACCAGGGCCTCGGCCTCGTCGTTCCTCCCAGCGAGGAGAAGCTCGCGGATCTTCGGCAGGTTCTTCGAGGCGTCCTCGCGATTCCAATCGACCCGCGACCCGGACCACACGGTTTCCTCGTTCAACGCGATCCGCTCGTGCCCGACGCCCCCGAACACCATCGCACCAATCCGGCCATTGCCGATCGGCAAAGCCTCGTGGGACCAGCTGCGGGCCGGGGTCTCATACCAGAGTGTCGTCGAGGGATCCGGTCCACCAGCTTCAGCAAAAGAGGAGAGAGGCATCAAGCAGACCGCCAGCAGAAGCCCTCGGGGCGACAGGACAAGTTTCATCCCCCATGCTACGGCGCTCCGCGCCCGGTTCAAACAGTCAAGTGTCTGCCCCGGGAGCCTCTTTTCTCCCTACGCCGCCGCCTCGTCCACCTGCCGGTCGACGTCTTCGCGCAGGTTCTCGATGATGTATTGCTGCCGGTCGGGCGTGTTCTTGCCCATGTAGAATCCAAGCAGTTCCTTCACACCCTTGCCTTCCTCGTATTCGACCGGATCAAGCCGCATGTCGGGCCCGATCATGAACTTGAACTCGTCGGGCGAGATTTCGCCGAGCCCCTTGAAGCGGGTGATCTCCGCCGCCTTGCCGAGCTTCGCCAGGGCCTGATCCTTCTCCTCGTCGCTGTAGCAGTAGATCGTCTCCTTCTTGTTGCGGACGCGGAACAGCGGCGTCTGCAGGATGAACAGGTGACCCTCGCGGATGATTTCCGGGAAGAACTGCAGGAAGAAGGTCAGCAGCAGCAGGCGGATGTGCATGCCGTCGACATCGGCATCGGTCGCGACCACCACCTTGTTGTAGCGCAGGCCCTCGATGCTGTCCTCGATCCCGAGCGCCGCCTGCAGCAGTGCGAATTCCTCGTTCTGATAGACGATCTTCTTGCCCAGCCCGAAGGTGTTGAGCGGCTTGCCGCGCAGCGAGAAGACCGCCTGGGTCTCGACGTCGCGACTCTTGGTGATCGAGCCCGAAGCCGAGTCGCCCTCGGTGATGAAGAGCGTGCTCTTCTCGCGCATCTTGTGCTTGGTGCCGAGGTGCGCCCGGCAGTCGCGGAGCTTCTTGTTGTGCACCTTGGCCTGCCGCGCACGGTCGCGGGCGAGCTTCTTCACGCCCTTCAACTCCTTGCGCTCCCTTTCGGCGGCAAGGATCCGCTTCTGCAGGGCCTCGGCCGCCGGGGGATTCCGATGCAGGTAGTTGTCGAGGTGCTCCTTGAGGAAGTTCCCGATGAAGGTTCGAAGCGTCTCCCCCTTCGGTGATATCGTGCTGGAACCCAGCTTCGTCTTCGTCTGCGACTCGAAGACCGGCTCTTCCACCCGCACGCAGATCGCCGCCTCGACACCGGACCGGATGTCGGCCGCATCGTACTGCTTCTTGTAGAAACCACGGATCACATTGACCAGCGCCTCGCGGAAGGCCGCAAGGTGGGTGCCGCCCTGGGTCGTGTTCTGGCCGTTGACGAAGGAGTAGTACTCCTCACCACTTTCCGCGGTGTGGGTGAAGGCGATCTCGATATCCTTGCCCTTCAGATGCACCGGCCCGTACAGCGCCTCGCTCTCCATCTCCTCGGCGAGCAGGTCGAGCAGGCCGTTCTTCGATTTGAAGCGCTTGCCGTTGAAGTTGAGCGTCAGTCCGGGATTCAGGTAGCTGTAGTAGCGGCACATCCGCTCCACCACCGCCGGCTTGAAGTTCGTCCGCTGCGGGAAGATCGTGCGGTCCACCTCGAAGGCCAGCCGTGTGCCGGGCTCGCCGTCGTCCTTGCGGGGCGACTTCATTTCCTCGACCACCTCACCCTTCGAAAACTCGATCGCCTTGGTGGTGCCGTCTCGCCACGCCTGGATCTCGAAGAAGCCGGAGAGCGCGTTGACCGCCTTGATGCCGACCCCGTTCAGGCCGACGGACTTCTTGAAGGCCTCACTGTCGTATTTGGCACCGGTGTTGATCTGGGCCGCGCAGTCGTAGAGCTTGCCGAGCGGAATCCCGCGGCCGAAGTCGCGGACCTCGACCCGGCCCTCGTCGTCGATGTCGATCCGGATCTCCTTGCCGTAGCCCATGATGTGCTCGTCGATGGAGTTGTCGATCGCCTCCTTGAGCAGCACGTAAACCCCGTCGTCGGGCGAAGAGCCGTCGCCGAGCTTGCCGATGTACATGCCCGGCCGCAGCCGGATGTGCTCGCGCCAATCGAGCGATTTGATGTCCGCTTCCGTGTATTCCGCTGCCATGGATTTACTTTGGGGAAGTTAAGGGATCCGCCCCACCCTTGGCAAGCTCGGGGCCGGTTATTCAAGAACCGGAGCGATCAGCTCCCAGCGCCGCTTGAAGGCTTCGGAAAGCTGCGCGAGCTTTTCTCCGGCGGCCTTGGCCCGGTCTGCATCGCCCGCCAGCAGCCCGAAGGCGATGGCCAGCTCGTGCCGCCGGAGCGTCTCAATGTCGCCTTTCGAGTCCCGGATCAACTGCCGGTGAAGATCGATCAGGCTCTCGGGATCCAGCTCGGTCCAGGCCAGGCGCTGCCGGGATTCGTCCGCCGTGATCAGGTCCAATCCCTCCGCGTCCCCCCCGGCGACCTTCGGGAAGGTGGTGCCCTCCCGGTCCTTCACCGGTCCGCCCCGCCGGACCGTTCCCGCCTGCTCGCCGAGTTCGGTCAGGAAGGCGACCGCCGCCTGATTGAGAAGAAACAGCGAGTCGCGCCGCTTCCGCTGCGATTCCGTTTCCGGTTTCCATCTTCGGAGCACCTCCTCGGCCTCGGAGAAGCGACAGGCCTGGAACAACTCCTCCAACTGATCCGGTCCCGCCATCTTGGCCGTCCCCATGCCCCGCGCCCGCCGCTCGAGTTCGAGCTGCCAGCAGCGGACATTGAACCGCGCCCTGCCCTGGGTCTTCAGCTCGCTGCGGACCTGCTCAAGTTTCCGGATCAGCGCCCGGCACTGCTTCGGATCGAGTTCGAAATCCGCCGGCTCGGCTCCACGCAGCTTTTCGAGGTCCGAAAGATAACCCCCGGCGATCGGAACGTAGGTCGCCACCCACGGGTTGTCGCGGTCGGACGGCGCATCGGAGAGGTGAAGAAAATGCGGCTCCGCCTGCTCGAGCATCCCCTGCTCCCAGTTCTTCAAGCCGCCGAGCAACGACATCAGGCAATTGATCGGCGAGTGATCGTCGCGGTCGACCGGCATCACCGGCTCCCACTTCTTGAGCCCCTGCAAGGCGGTCTCCATCCGGGTGTAGATGGCTCCGTTCAGGCCGTTGGCCTCCTTGATGTGTCGCATTGCACGGTTCGCCTCGACCCGCGCGCGGCTCGCCTCGCCCTCGAGATAGCTCGCGATCACCGCCTCGCACGCCGCCCATGACCCGGTGGGTTCGAGGACCCGCGGATGATCCCTCACCGCTCCGAAACGCTGGCGCGCCAGGGCGTAATCACCGCGCTTCAGGGCATCGGTCGCCTCGGCGTAGAAGCGCCCCACCTCGACGCCGCCCGGATTCGAAGCCCCCGGGGTCCCCGCCCCCCCTGAGGTCGCGGAATTTCCAGGGACGACCACCGACCCGCTCACTTCCGGCACCTCCACGTCCATGACGGTCTTGACCGCAAAAACAGCCGCCGCGACGACCAGCACGATGGCCACCGCCAAGGCAACCTTTCCGCCGACCCCCATGCCCGCCGATCCCTTGAGCCCCTTCACCGGGACGGCACTGGTGACCGCTGGCGGGACGTAGTTGACCGAAACCTCCTTGGCGTCCCGCAACGCGGAGATCAGATCCTCGTAGGAGCGATAGCGCCCGCTCGGCTCGTAGCTCATGCAGCGGTCGATCACCGCGCAGGTGTCGGGATGCAGCCACGCCGCCGCTTTTCCCAGCGGGGAAACACTGCGCTTGGCCAATCGCAGCCGATTGGTGTCCATCGACTCCTCGTCGCACGGCGGCCGCCCCGCCATCGCATGGTAGAAGGTCGCGCCAAACGCGTAGATGTCCGAGCGAAAATCCTCCTCCCCTCCCTCGATGGCCTCGGGGGGCACATAGTACGGGGTCGCCCAGATTTCCGTGGCCTTCGCCTTGCCTCCCTGGGTCACCAGCGCCAGGCCGAAGTCGACGATCTTCGCGCTCCCTCCGGACTCGATCAGGATGTTCCCCGGCTTGATGTCGCGGTGGATCAGCCCGGCGTGATGCGCCGCCTTGAGCCCCTCGGCCACCTCGATCGCGAGTTCCAGCGCCTCGGTCTCCGGGATGGTGCCCCGCTCGCTGATGTGATGCTCGAAATGACCGCCGGTCACGTATTCCATCGCAATGTAGAAGCGACCGAAGGCGCGCCCGGTGGTGAAGACGCGAACCACATTCGGGTGGCTGATCGAGGCCGTGATCCGCGCCTCTTCCTCGAAGGCACCGATCCGCTTCTCGTCGGCCGAGTATTCCTTGTTGAGCAGCTTCACCACGACTTCGCGGTCGAGCGTGTTGTCCTGGGCAATGAAGACCACACTCATCCCGCCGACGGCGTGGCGGCGCGTCAGCGTGTAAGACCCGAACTCCCGTTTCACCCGCGTGTGCTTGGTGCACGACGGGCACTCGACATTGGTGAAGGGCTCGACGGCGGAAATGTCCATCGCCACCCCACAGGCATGACAATAGGCGATCTCCCCCTCAGGCATGCGGGACCCTAGTCCCCAAACCGGATTCGGGAAACCTCAAAGCACGCCATCTCGTCACGCCTGCATTGACATCAGCGGTCTCCTCCCACGAGCCTCGACACCCGATGGAGGTCCGCGTGGAAAGTGATGCCGGCACCCGGCTCGACGCCTGGCTGGCGAGCCGGTTCGACGACCTTTCGCGCTCGCGGATCCAGGAGTTGATCCGCGGACAGCACATCCGCCGCAACGAGCAGCCCGCCAAACCCCGCGACGCCGTGGCGATCGGCGACACGATCCAGGTCGAAATCCCCGAGGCCATCCCCGCCGAGGCGGCTCCGCAGGACATCCCGCTCGACATCCTCCACGAGGACGATTCGCTGCTGGTCCTCGACAAGGCACCGGGAATGGTCGTCCACCCCGCCGCCGGTAATCCCGACGGCACCCTGGTCAACGCTCTCCTTCATCACTGCCGCGGACGGCTCTCCGGCATCGGCGGCGTCGAGCGGCCGGGCATCGTCCACCGTCTCGACAAGGACACCTCCGGCTGCATGGTCGTGGCCAAGACCGACGCGGCCCATCACTCGCTGGTCGAGCAGTTCGCGGGCCGCACGACGAGCAAGCGCTACCTCGCCGTCGTCCAGGGCAGGCCCGCCGAGAAGCAGGGCACGGTCTTCACCCACATCGGCCGCCACCCCGTGCACCGGATGAAAATGGCGGTGGTCAACCCGCCCGGCGGCAAGGCATCCATCACCGACTACCAAGTCCTCGTTCACGACCCGGGAAACGACAGCTCACTGGTTGGCTGCGACCTGCACACCGGCCGCACCCACCAGATCCGCGTCCACATGCACCATCTCGGCTGCCCTCTGATCGGCGATCCCATCTACGCCAAGCCCGCGAGGCAGAAGGCGCAGCCCGGACGCCTGATGCTCCATGCCCACCGTCTCGGCTTCGATCACCCTGACGATGGCCGGCGCCTGGATTTCGAGGCGCCGATCCCCCCCGAATTCACGCCCTGGCTCCAACTTCTCGACCATCCCCTTCCGTAAAAGGAAACACTCAATCGCATTGACTCAGCCATGGATGAAAACACCGAAGCCGACCGATTTTTCGAGGAACTGCTCCACGCCGTCGATCAGCAGTTGGAGGCCCCCGGAACCGCCTACGTCCGCAAGACGCTCGACCGGTTGACCCGGGCGGGCATGGAAGCCGACGAGGCCCGCGAGGCGATCGCCCGCTGCCTGGCCGAGGCGACCGACCGGATGTATCGTTCGCAACGACCCTTCAACGAGGACGCCTACCGGACGTCGCTCGAAATGATCAACCCGGGCGAGTGAGGTTTCTCCTCCTGCTCCGCCACCAACTCGCGCAGCGGCTTGCGGTGGATCCACACGCTCTGGA
This sequence comes from Verrucomicrobiaceae bacterium E54, assembly GCA_022548915.1. Classification (GTDB taxonomy): domain Bacteria; phylum Verrucomicrobiota; class Verrucomicrobiia; order Verrucomicrobiales; family Akkermansiaceae; genus Haloferula. Next base: position 164,483 of record JAKZES010000004.1, on the reverse strand, counting down.
CCAGCCCGAGCAGGAACATGCACATCACCACGAAGGTGCCCGAGTAGCTGATCAGCGGCAGCGGAATGCCGGTGATCGGCATCAGCTGCACGCACATGCCGATGTTCTCGAAAATGTGGGCGAAGAACAATCCCACCACGCCCCCGACCAGCATCCGCCCCATCGGGTCGCGGGCATAGCTCGCCACGAAAAGACAGGTCACCAGCAACAGCGTGAAGCCGGTGATCAGCAGCATGCTGCCGCGGAACCCCTGCTCCTCGGCGATCACCGGGAAGATGAAGTCGTTGTGGGCCGTGTTGAAGGGAATCAGCTTCCGCGCGTGCAGCGACCCCTGCTCCTCGCCCGAGAGGTAGCCAGTGCCACTCCAGCCCGCATGACCGATCGCCACCGCAATATGGTGCGGCGCCCAGGCCTCGGCACTCACGTCGACCTCGCGGCCCTCGAGCATGTCGAGCCACAGCTCGATCCGCGCCGTGCCCCGCTCCGAGGCCTGCGGCAGGACGATGAAATACAACATCGGCAGGATGGCCATCCCGACCAGCGCCATGAAGCTCAGGTAGCGGAAGGGCACGCCGCTCACGATCATCGCGACCAGTGCCACCGGCAGCCAGACCAGCGCCGATCCCATGTCGCCCATCTTCACCACCACCAGGAAGGGAATTCCGGCGATCACCGCGATCGCGCCCAGCTTGACCATCGGCTCCTCCAGCAACCACCCGACCTTCGGAATCATGCGGCCGAGCCGCGGAAGATCCTGCAGCAACCAGGCCAGCATCAGGATTCCCGCCGCGATCGCCAGCTGCGCCGGCTGGAAGCTCAATCCGCCGACCGTGATCTGGTGGACCTCGTCGTCGGAATTCATGATCCGCGCGCACAGGCCGACGCCGACGACATACAGCGGAATCCCCAGCCAGCGGAACCAGCGGTAGTCGATGAGCGCGGTCACCAGATAGACCCCGGAACCGATCAGGATCCACTGCTTCTGCTGGCTGGCGAAATATTCGCCGCCCTGGGGCAAATGCCGCGCCGCACTCTCGATCGAGAGCACGCCGAACACGAGCAGCCCGTACATCCAGAAGACGAGCGCCCAGTTCATTCCCAGCAGCTTGCGCAAAAGCGGCGTCATGCGTGCCCGAAACCTTCCCGAAAGCCCCCGCCTGCGCAAGTCTCGGCAACTGCGGACCGCCGATCTCCGAATCGGCCCGCCCCGCAACCGGGCGCTCCCACTCCCATCCTTGCCGATCCCCGCCTCCCGAGTGATCATTGCCCCATGAAGCGAGTCGCCATTCCCGCCGTCGTCCTGATCCTGGCCGGACTCGCCTTCTGGTGGTTTTCACCCACCCAGGTCCTCAAGCGCCGGACCGCTGCCTTCATCGATACCGCCAGGGTTCCGGTGTCGATGAGCGACCTCGGCCGCAGCGCCCGCGGCCGCCACCTCGCCGACTACTTCGCCCCGCGCATCGAGGTCGAATCGCCCGAAAACCTCGCGCACGAGGTCGGCCGGACCTTCACCCGGGACGAGGCCGCCGCGCTCTACTCCGGCGTCGCCCGCTACTGCCGCGAAGTCTCCATCACGGACCTCGAGTTTGTGTCCGTTGGATCCAAGAACGAGGAGGCGCGGGTCGTCTTCACCGCCGACACCATCGTCGACCTCCCCAACCGCCGACCGGTCGACGGACTCGTGACCGTCGAGAGCCGGTGGCGAAAGATCGAAGGCGACTGGCTTCTTGAAGCGTTCGAGTGGACGGAGTCGGCGAGACCTTGAGTCCTTCTGCGTTGGACCTTCCGGCGCAGGCATGCATTCTCCGCGCCCGCCGATGCTTTCGATCCAGAACCTCCGCGTGGAATACGGTGCCCGCGTCCTCTTCAGCGACCTTTCGTTCGCGGTTCAACCGCGGGAACGCATCGCCTTCGCCGGCCCCAACGGTGCGGGCAAGTCGACCCTGATGAAGTGCATCGCCCGGGTGATCGAACCCTCCGGCGGGCTCATTACCGCGCCCAAGCACTTCCGCGTCGGCTACCTGCCGCAGGAAGGCATCCACGTCACCGGCCGCAGCCTGTGGGACGAGACGCTCTCGGCCTTCGGCGAGACGCTTGAACTCCAGTCACGGATCGACCGCCTGTCCGGCGAACTCACCAAGCTCGATCCCCGCTCCTCGCCGTATGCCGAGTTGCTCGAGGAGATCGGAGGGCTCGAATTGCGACTCGAGGCCTCCGACCCGTCACGCATGAAGCCCAAGGTCGAGTCGGTTCTTCAAGGACTCGGCTTCAAGCGTTCGGATTTCGCCCGGGATTGCGGTGAGTTCTCCGGCGGTTGGCAAATGCGGATCGCGATGGCGAAACTCTTTCTCCAGGAGCCGGAGGCCCTGCTTCTCGACGAGCCGACCAACCACCTCGACATCGATTCGCAGCGATGGGTCGAGCAGTATCTTCACGCCTATCCGGGCGCGATCCTGATCATTTCCCACGACCTCGCGCTGCTCGACGCGCTGTGCACGCGGACCATCGCATTCCACCACGGGAGGGCCGAGGAATACGCCGGCAACTACTCCTACTACCTCAAGGAGTCGGTCCACCGGAAAGAGATCCACCGCCGCCGCTACGAGACCCAGCAGCGCGAGATCGAGGAGACCAAGCGCTTCATCAATCGCTTCCGCGCCCAGGCCAACAAGGCCTCGCAGGTGCAGTCGCGGATCAAGCAGCTCGATAAGGTCGAGTTCATCCCGCCGCCCGAGCAGGACGATGCCGTGATGAACTTCCGCTTCCCGCAGCCGCCGGCATCCGGGCATCTGGTGGCGAAGCTGGAGGGGGCCACCAAGACCTACGGCAATCTCACCGTGTTCCGCGGTTTCGATTTCGAGATCAACCGCGGCGAAAAGTTCGCGATCGTCGGACCCAACGGCGCGGGCAAGTCGACCTTCTGCCGCCTGATCACCGGCCAGGAGGCGCCCAGCTCCGGCGAGCACGCCTTCGGCCAGAAGGTCCGGGCGTCCTTCTTTTCCCAGAACCACGCCGACGAACTCGACCCGGAAAAAACGGTGCTCGAAACCGTCGAGGAAACGGCCACCCGCGAGGCCGCCATGCAGTGCCGGAACATCCTCGGCTGCTTCCTGTTCCGCGGCGACGACGTGTTCAAGAAGGTCGGAGTGCTCTCGGGAGGCGAACGGTCGCGGGTCGCGCTGGTCCGGATGCTGGTCCAGCCCGCCAACTTCCTGATCCTCGACGAGCCGACCAACCACCTCGATGTCCAGAGCCAGGAGGTCCTCCAGAACGCCCTCATCGACTACGAGGGCACGGTGCTGATCGTCTCGCACAACCGCTCCTTCCTCGATCCGTTGGTGTCGAAAACCCTCGAGTTCCGTCCGGGCGAGCCCCCCCGGCTTTTCGCCGGAAACATCACCTACTACCTCGACAAGACCGCCGAGGAGTCCCCGGAGCCGGCCGCCAAGCGTCCGCCGTCCGCCGACAAACCGGCCTCCGCCGCGCCGGCCAACCGCAAGGAGGAAAGGCGCCGGGAGGCGGAACTGCGCCAGAAGCGCTCGTCGGTGCTCAAGCCATTGGAAAGCGAGCTGGAGTCGCTGGAGTCCGCGATCGCCGAGCTCGAGGGCGCGCAGGCCACCCTGACGGCGGCCCTTTCCAGCGATGAGGTGGCCATGGATCCGGACAAGCTCCAGCAGACGGGAAGCGCCGTGCAGCAGGTCACCGAGAAGCTGGAGAAGGCCTATTCCCGCTGGGGCGAGCTTTCTGACGAGGTCGAGCGGGTGCGGATGAGCCTCGGGGATCGCTGAGGTGCCGCCCTGGATTCTGCGTAAACCGAATCCGGTTCCATTCCGTTTATCATTGAGAATCCGCGCCCATGCGGACCGTCAAAACCCATGATTCGTCCGATCGCTCTCATCGCTCTCGCCACCGTCGGCTTGAGTCCCGGGCAGACCGTGTTCATTTCGCGGATGTGGCACAACCACCAGCCGCTCTACTGGCCCGAGTGGAACACCAATGGCGGCGAGACCAACCGGGTCGAGTACGCGTGGGACTCGATCACCCTGAAGCCCCTGCGCGGCTATGCCGGAAGCCCCTCGCAGCACCCCGAGAACAATCTCGGTGAAATCTTCGGCAAGGCCGACCGTGTGGTGGCCTACCAGAACGGCCCGCGCGCCTCGCTGGAGAACGCACCCGGCGCGGCCTTCTGCGTTTCCTACTCGGGATCGCTCATCGACAACGTCCGGCAGCTCGGGGCCGGCGGGCACCTGTCGTATGGCCCGGGCTGGTGGGACGGCAACCGCACCGCCCGCAACTGGACGACTCCATCCGGATCCCGTCGACTTGATCTGGTTGGCTTCACCTACCACCACTCGCTGGCCCCGCTCCTCCCCAAGGAGGTCTTCCGCAAGGAACTGCGGATCTTCAAACAGGCGTGGTGGAAGGCCTGGGGCGGCAACAGCGACCTCTCGGATCATTCGAAGGGCTTCTTCCCCACCGAAATGGCCTTCTCACGCCACCTCGTGGATGTGCTGGTCGATGAAGGTTACGACTGGAGCATCGTCGCGAGCCATCACCTTTCGCGAACCTGCCCGACCTACTTCAATCAGTTCGACCTGGGCAACGACCAGTACAACATCAACAGCAGCCCACCCAACCGTGCCGACCTTCTGGGACCCTCGCCGACGACCGGCTGGTGGCGGGCCGAGCCCAATCCGGGCAATGCCGCCTGGAATGTCTCGCCCTTCGCCTACCAGCTGCACCGGGTGGAATATGTCGATCCCGAGACCGGCAACACCAAGTCGATGATCGCGGTGCCATCGGACGACGTGCTGTCCTACCAGTACGGCTATTCGAATGCCGGGGTCGGCAACATCAACGACCACATCGCCCCCCACGCCACCGACCCGGCGCGCCCCGCGCTGGTGATGCCGACGACCGACGGCGACAACGCCTGGGGTGGCGGCAACGATTCGTGGATGAACGCCACCAAACAATTCTTCGAGTCGGGCTACACGCCCACGGCGGTGCAGGATTTCGTCAATGCCCACGGCGCGGCCGCCGGAACGGTGCACATCGAGGACGGGGCCTGGATCTTCCCGACCGACGACTACGGTTCCCCCTATTTCCTGAAGTGGATCGAGCCGCCCCTCGGCGGCGACCCTGCCAAGCGCTATCCGGGCACCATCGCCGAGCTCGAGTCGCCCGGCTTCGCGCTCAAGTTCTGGGCCTGGGCACCGGTCATCACCGGAGCCAACTGGTGCGAGACCGCCGAGCAGGTGCTGGAGGACGAGGGCGGCAGCGTGGAAGCCTGGAAGATCCAGGCACCCTACGACTGGGACGGAAGCTGGACGAACCCCAACGACGTGGAGTTGGCCTGGCACATCTACCTCGGCGGGCTCGACTCCGGCTTCAACTACTACGGCGGGCTGGGCAACGACGACGAGGTCAAGGCGGCGCTGGCCACTACCCGCACGATCGAGAAGCTGCAGCCCTTCATGACCCCCGAACGCCGGGCGCAGGACCGGACGCCGCCAAGCGTCCTCAAGCCCCAGCGCTTCCCCTACAATCCGGGCGCCCACACCTTCGGCTGGTTCAACCGGATCCCCGGAGGCGACGAACGCTACCTCAAGGAGATGCCGTCGGAATTCTACGTCTGGACCCACGCCTACGACCTCTCCGGCGTCGAGCGGGTCGAACTCAAGGTGCGGGTCGACGGCGACGGCATCAACTCTATGGCCACGGTGGACAACGAGACCTACTCCGGCGGAAGTGAGGTGGGATCGTGGATCACCATTCCGATGACCCGGCGCGTGCTACCGAACGACCAGGGCTCGCTCAACGCTGCAGCCAACCATGGCGAGATCAACTACTTCATCACGCCCCCGGAGTTGGCCGACTACTATTTTGCCAGGATCACCGACGCCGAGGTCCCCGATTTCCGCGGCAAACTCCTCGACTACCACATCGAGGCCGAGGACCAACTCGGAAACATCCACAAGTCCGAGATCCAGCACGTCTTCGTCGAGGACGACGGCGGCGGCGAACCGGTCGATCCGCCCGCGATTCCCGACGGTCTGGTGGTCATCGAAGAGGAAGCCACCTCGGTCCGGCTCGACTGGAACGACGTCGACGGCGCCACCAGCTACGTCCTTTACCGCGACGGCCACCCCATCGGAAGCGCGGCTGGTTCCGGGTTTCTGGACCAGGGTCTGGCACCCCTGACGAGCTACGACTACCACGTGGTCGCCCGCAATTCCGGCGGCGATTCGGCGCCCTCGGCGACCGTCACCGCGACCACCACCGCCGCAACCGGTCCCCTGCCCTTCATCATGGACGGCTTCGCCGACTTTCCCGGTTACCTGCTCTCCGATCCCGGGATGACCCTCTACGCCGCGGTCCGGGGCAGCACCCTGTACCTCGCCACCTGGGCCCCGGGTGAGTTTGGGAACGACCATCACATCCTCGTCGGCTCGTCATTGGAAGCCACCGCCAACCAACCGGCCCCGTGGGCCAAGGCCGGCTTGACCGCGCTTCCGGCCGACTCGCCCTTCATCGGGGCCGAGGGCGACAATGACTACATCGTGTGGTCGAATGCAGGGAACGTCGGGACCACCATGATCCGCGGATCCCGCGGCGGGCAGATGGAGGCCACCATCGATCTCGTCGATGCCTTCGGCACCGTGCCCGCCACCGTCCACCTCGCCGCGCTCGCCTACCAGTCTCCCGACGGTGGCCTGCTTGCCTCGCAGGCGCCGGCCCCGGTCATCAACGACGACAACCTCGATCCCGACGAGTTCCTCGGCATCCCGGTCGAGGCGCTGCGCGACGAGAACGCCGACGGCCTCTACGACCGCCTCGATCCGCGGATCGACTTCGTGACCACCGGCTTTGCTCCCGGAACGGGCGGACACCAGATCACCTGGAACTGCTTCCCGGGCTGCCGTTACCAGATCGAGTCCTCACCGGATCTCGGTCCGGACAACTGGACGCCGGTGCCCGAAGCCGAGGTCACCGCGGGTCCGCTGGACCTCTCGCTCTCCCACCCAGTCGCCATCGAGGGCACCCGCCGCTTCTACCGGGTCCGGCTGCTGCCTTGACGATGGTGAGACGCTCGGACCGTGGCCGGGGCTTCCAGCCCCGTTGCCAGTCCTCCCAGCAAATTTGGCGACGGGCCTGGAAGGCCCGGCCACATCCACTCACGTATCACCTTCGCCTGCCTTGCGAGCGACATAGACCGTGCTGGCGGCTTCGCGTTCCTGATGCGGATTGGGGAAGGTCACCACCTCGGCATCGCAACTGGCGAAGACCTCTGCGAGCGCGGTCATGAAGGGATCCTCGGGCGGATCGTCCGACCACAGGGCGAAGACCCCGCCCGGATGAAGCTTGTCCGCCAACCGGCGCAGGCCCGACGCCGCGTAGAACGCCGCATGGCGCTCATGCAGCAGCTTCGAGGGCGAATGATCCACATCCAGCAGTACCGCATGAAATCGGCGACCGGGCGTGGCGGGGTCGAAGCCGTCGCCCAGAGCCAGTTCGAAGAAGTCGCCGTGACGGAACCGGCAACGTGAATCCTCCACCAGTCCCGGGCCCAGCGGGACGAGACCCTTCTCGTGCCACTCGATCACCGGCGCGAGGTAGTCCACCACGACCAGCGAACCCAGCGAGGGATGATCCAGCGCCTCGCGGGCGGTGTAGCCGAGACCGAGTCCGCCCACCACCACGTCCAGCGCACCCTCACCCGGATGCGCCTCCGCCGCCGCGTCGAGACCCAGGCGGGAAAGCGCGCGTTCCACCTCGGTGAACAGGCTCGTCATCAGGTAGGCATCGCCGAGGATGACCTCGTGGACCTCCAGGTTGTCCAGCGGCAGCAGGGTACGCCGACGCAGGATCAGCTCGCCGAGCGGTGTCTCACGATAGTCGAGCTCTTCGAACTGCGGCCGTGCTTGCATGGACATTGCTATCCCTGATGTGTCACGAATTCGAGTTCGCGGGAATGACGAAATGCCCAATTACCCAAGCACGAAGGAATGACGAAGGTCCGAAGCCGAAGGTCGCGGCGACAGGCGGGTGAGTGGACGGCACCCAACCTTGCCGTTTCGGGTTTGCATTGGGTATTCGGGTATTTGGGTGATTCGCCATTCGTTCGCCCGCCACAAATGAAAACACCCGCACCGGAGACTCCGGTGCGGGTGTTGAAACGATTCGGACCCCGGGCTCAGATGCCCTTTTCGACGATGTCGTTCATCAGGTCGATGACGCGGTTCGAGTAGCCCCACTCGTTGTCGTACCAGCTGACGAGCTTGAAGAACTTCTCGTTGAGCTCGATGCCGGAGCCGGCGTCGAAGATCGACGAGTGCGCGTCGTGGATGAAGTCGGAGGAAACAACCTCGTCCTCGGTGTAGGCGAGGATGCCCTTGAGGTAGGTCTCTGAGGCCTTCTTCATCGCCTCGCAGATCTCCTTGTAGGAGGTCGCCTTCTCGGTCTTCACGGTGAGGTCGACGGCCGACACGGTCGGCACCGGCACGCGGAAGGCCATGCCGGTAAGCTTGCCCTTCACGGCGGGAATGGCGAGGCCGACGGCCTTGGCGGCACCGGTGCCCGACGGGATGATGTTCATTGCCGCGGTGCGACCGCCCTTCCAGTCCTTCTTCGAGGGACCGTCGACGACCTTCTGGGTCGCGGTGTAGGCGTGCACGGTGGTCATCAGGCCCTCGTCGATGCCGAAGCCCTCCTTGAGGAGCACGTGGACAACGGGAGCGAGGCAGTTGGTGGTGCAGCTCGCGTTCGAGATGATGTGGTGCTTGGCCGGATCGTAGGCGTCGTCGTTGACGCCCTGGACGATGGTGGCAACGCCGTCGCCCTTGCCCGGTGCGGAAAGGATCACCTTCTTGGCGCCCTGGTCGAGGTGCCCCTGGGCGGCCTCTTCGGCGGTGAACAGGCCGGTGCACTCGAGCACCACGTCGACCCCGAGTTCCTTCCACGGCATGGCAGAGGGACCTTCGCGGACGCCCAGCACCTTGATCTCGTGGCCGTTGACGACCAGCAGATCGTCCTCGGGGAGGTCGGCGGAGGATTTCTTCGACTCGACGGTGCCGGTGAAGCGGCCCTGCGTGGAGTCATACTTCAGGAGGTAGGCGAGGTTGTCGGCGGGCACGAGGTCGTTCACGGCGACGACGTTGAATTTCGTCCCGAGGTGTCCCTGCTCGACGAGCGCGCGGAAGACGAGGCGTCCGATTCGGCCGAAGCCGTTGATGGCGATGGTGGTCATGATGCTTGTTGGTAGTTGCCGCACGAGCGGCGATGTTCCGTCCGCTTTCGTGCGGCACGGGAGGTGGAATCCGACGGTTTTGCGCCGCCGGGAGCGGAATTATCCATTCACCGGCGGAGCCGTCAATGCCCGCCTGCGTCACGCTGTCGTGAGCGTCGGGCGCGAGCATTGGCAGAGCCAGAAGACCACGCCTGCCAGCAGAATTCCTGCCAGGCCCACATGCAGGACCTGCACCGCCGCGTAGATGTGGACCTGCGCCATGATCACGCCGAGGATCATCTGGACGACGACCATGGCGAGAACCAGACGGGCCGCCCGGCCCTCGTTCCCCGCCGTGGCGCGCCTCCCCTTGAAATACGCGAACAGGGTCAGGGCGAAGATCACCCACGAAAACGAGCGGTGCATGAGATAGACCGTGGTCTGCTCGAGTTCGCCGATCCATTCGGAGCGCGGCTCGCCCTCGTGGCTCTTGGCCATCTCGTCGGTCATTTCCCGGATCTGCGTGCCCATGATGCCCTCGATCACCACCAGCACGAAGAGCGAGGCCACCAGCCACCACAGGCCGGAGCGCTTCGCCTTTTCGAGGGGCAGCCGCAGCGGCCGGTCGGTGCCGCGCCACACGGTGAAGGCGAGCACCGCCACCAGCAGCATGGCCAGCGCCATGTGGGTCGTGAGCACCCCGGGCTTGAGTCCGCTGTAAACGACCTTGGCCCCCATCCAGGCATTGATCAGCACCAGCAGCACCGAAACGAAGGCGGTGAAGACGACGATCCGCTGGTCCCGCGGGCGTCCGAAGGCCGCGATCAGGGTGACCACCGAGAGCAGGCCGACAGGCAGGGCCAGCAGGCGGTTGGTGAACTCGGTCCAGACGTGGCGGGCGTTGAACGATTCGAGAAGGGACTCCGGGGTGACGCTCCCCGGATCGCGCCCGAGCCGCTCCGCCTTCTTCTGGAATTTCTCGAAGTCGATCTTCGAGAGATCGACCTGTTCGACCTTCCACGGCGGGATCAGGCATCCCCAGCAGGTGGGCCAGTCGGGACAACCCAGGCCGGCGCCCGTGACCCGGACGATGGCACCCGCAAAAAGAAGCACCAGCACCGAGACGAGGGCCGCGAAGGCCAACTTCTGAAATCGATTCATGCGACTGCCCGAACCAAGTCCGGATGCCCCGCCCACGCGAGCGGAAAAACTACGACCGCCCGACCGCATCCGCGGTTTCCTCGGCCGGCAGGTCGCCCTCGTCCCCGTCGGTCTTCACCTCGGTGAGGATGCGCTTTTCCTCCTTGGGCCGGTGCGTCTCCTTGCCGACCGCCACGGCGATCCAGCGGAACTCGACGCTGTTGTCCAGGAGCACCTTGACCATCATCGTCAACGGCACCGCCAACAGCATGCCGATCGGCCCCCACAGCCAGCCCCAGAAAATGACCGAGGTCAGGACGACCAGCGTCGACAGTCCGAAGCGGCGCCCCATCAGCATCGGCTCCACGACATTGCCGAGGAAGGTGTTGATCAGGAAATAGCCGCCACCGACCGCCACCGCCTCCGGGGGCCCCATCATCAGCAGGGCCAGGATCGTCGGCGGGACCCCGGCGATGAACGATCCGACCACCGGGATGTAGTTCAAGGCAAAGGCCAGCGTGCCCCACAGGGGCCAGAAATCGAGTCCGGCGGCCCAGCACAACGCACCGGCCATCACGCCGGTGACGAGGCTCACCCCGGTCTTGATGCCGAGGTAGCGCTGGGTGTCCTTCAACGCGCTGAGCATCCGCTGGATGTTCGGCCCGCGGGCCTCGCATATCGCGTCCATGCGCCGCCCGAACATGCGGGCCTCGGTGAGCATGAAAATGGTCAGGATGATGACGATCAGCGAGGTTCCGAAGAACTTCACCACCCGTCCCACCACATCGGTGCCGACGTTCCAGAACTGGGCGAAGCTGAGTTCCTCAAGTTGTCCAATGAGAACCTCGGCCGCCTTGCTGACCGGCTGCGGCTCGTCGAGTTCGACCCCCTCCACAGGCTCGGGCGGCGGCTCCACCGGGATCGCCCGCGGGGGCACCTCGACCTCGCCTTCCGGCACCGCGGCTCCGCCGGGCAGCGACCAGGCCCGCAGCTTGTTCTCCGCCTCTTCGAGCGAATCCACCGCCGTCTCGAGCTTCTCGATCACCCGCGGGGCATACTCCCCCTTCCACTTCGTCTGCAGATCGCCGATCGCCGAGAACACCAGCAGCACGATGCCCGCCAGGAAGGCGAAATCCACCAGCACGGTGAGCAGCACGGCGATGGCCCGCGGCACCCGGTGATTGCGCAGCCAGTTGGTGATCGGGAAACTGATGGTCGCGATGAAGAACGACAGCAGGATCGGGACGAAGAAGCCCTGCGCCGCCTTCAAGCCCGCGACCACGACGATCAGCGACGCCAGCAGGAGCAGAACCTGCGGCGCGCGCGTGCGTCTCGGTGTGGAGGCAGCTTGGCTCATCCGTGCGGCGGAATCATAGCCCAGTCAGATTCCACGACAAAGAAATCCTTGTGCCAATTCATGCCGGTCGCAGTCCGCGGCGAACCGTCCACGCCCGGGAACCGACGGCGCGCTTGACCGGCACCTCGAAAAACCCGGCCATCCCCCGCCGCTCCCGCAGATCGAGCAGTGCCGGACCGACCGCGGGAAAGCGCCAGAGGAAACCCATTTCTTCGAGTCGTCGCGGCCGGACCCACCGGCTCTTGGTCACCAGCTCGGTCTCGGTTCCCATGATCTTCGCCCCGACCTCCAGCATCCAGCTGGCGGCGGGCAGCCCGACCGGAACGGCCAGCACCTCGCGAAACCGCCGCATCCACTCCCGGTTGGAGGGAGCCTCCGGAGCGGTGAGGTTGAAAACGCCATCCGCCAGCGGATTCGACTCCAGCAACTCGAGCGCGGCGATGAAGTCCTCCATGTGGATCCAGCTCACCCGCTGGTCGCCGCGTCCCATGGTTCCCCCGAGCCCCTTGCGCACCAGGCCCGAAATCCGGTCGAAGACCGAGTCCTCCTCGTTCGCCAGAACCATCCCGATCCGCAGGGCAAGCTTGCGGGTCGCGGCCGGGACCACCGAGTCGAAGAAACCCTGCTCCCAGGCGCGTGCGACCTCGCAGGAAAACCCCTCCCCCGGTTCGCCGCTGCATTCATCCTGCGGACGATCCGTGGCGTGGCGATACCAGGTCGCCGTGCTGGCGTTCATCCACACCCTCGGCGGCACCTTGCAGTTGCGGACCGCCTGCCCGATCAGCGCCGTTGTCCCGACCCGCGAGTCCATGATCTCGCGGCGATTCGCCTCATCGTAGCGACAGTTCACGCTCCTTCCGGCCAGATTGATCACCAGCGCCGCCCCTTCCAGCGCCAGCGCCCACGGTCCGAGGGATCGACCATCCCAGTCCAGAAACATCACGTCGGGCGGAAGCCCGGCCTGACGGCGCCCCACCGCAACGACCTCCCTGCCCCTGCGGCAGTAGTGCTGACACAGATAGCGGCCGAGAAATCCGTTCGCTCCAAAGATCACCACGGTGTTGTTGGTCATGACGTGTTGGACAGTATTTTCGGGTGTTTCAGGAAAAAATGAAATACGGCGCGAGAAGAAAAATCATTTCAAGAGCTTTGCAGCCAGCTGCACGGCGAAGCCGTGCTTCATGCCGGAGATCTTGTCGGCGACCTTCGAGGCAAAGGCGACGAACTCCTCGAGTTCCCGCATCTGTTCGTGAAAATCCTTTCCCTCCTTGCTCCCGATGTCCTCGGTCTCCTTCGCGCACTTGCTCAACACGTGGATCGCCGGCTCGATCTCGCGGCGTTTCCGCTCCCGGGCCACGGTGGTGAAAATGTGCCAGACATCCTTGTCCGCCTCGAAAAACTCCCTCCGCTGACCCTTCTTGACCACGCTCCGGACCAAGCCCCAGGCGACCAGTTCCTTGAGGTTGGTGTGGGCGTTTCCCCGGCTGACCTCGAGCGCCTCCATCACGTCGTCGGTGCTCATCGGCTCCGGCGCGGTGATCAGCAGGGCGTGGATCTGCGCCATCGTGCGGTTGATGCCCCACTGCGTGCCAAGCGCGCCCCACTGGCCGACAAATTCATCGCGGGCTGCCTGCAATTTATCCACCCCGATTTTCATACTTTCAGTATTTACCGAAAGATTCGTAACACTCAAGAAAAATCGTCCTGCAATCCCGGTACAACCCTCAATTGACCGGATTTTTGTGGCAATAAGGTCACCAGAATGTCTCTAACGGCGCTTGGCGGCATGAAGCCTGCTAGCTACTCCAGTAACGGTTTCGCGCCTGAACGGCTTCGCCGTCGCACAGATTACCCAGAACCAGACATTCCCATGAGGACGCTCCCCGCACTTGTTTTCGCAGCATTTGGTTTTCAAGCAACCCACGCACTCAATCCCGGCGACATTGCGTTTACCGGATTCAACGTGGACGGCGACGACGACTTTGCGATTGTGGCCTTGGTGGACATTCCCCCGAGCACCACGATCCACTTCACCGACAACGAGTCCGACGGGGCAGGAGGGCTGAATACGGGCGAAGGAGCGATTTCTTGGACGAGTGACCCCTCTCCGACTCCGGCCGGCACCGTGGTCGTGTTCACGGATACGGCGAGTTCGAGCACTTTGACGGCGAGCCTTGGCACGTTGGTCGACGGAACCGGAGGCATGAATTTGGCCGCTGGCGGTGATGCCATCTTCGCCTTTGAGGGTCCCAATGACACAACGGTCACCACCTTTCTCGCGGCAGTCGCCAATGAGGCCGGCAACTTCGGAGATCTGACCGGTTCTGGCCTTACCGAGGGGACAACCGCATTCACTTTCACCACATTCGGCAATCCAGATGGGGGTGAGTATTCAGGGGCTCGGAGCGGGCAGGCCACGTTCGCGGATTACATTCCGCTGATCGCGGACCCTTTCAACTGGACCACCGAGGACTCCGACGGAGAGGCAAGCCTTCCGTTCGATTCGACACCCTTTACGACCGGCGGCGCTGCCCCGGTGCAATTGTTTTTATTTCTGACTGACTTCGAAATCTCGGAAAGCGGCGGCTCCACCACGCTTTCGGTCTTCCGCGATGGACCAACTACCTCGGCCGCCACGGTCACGCTCACATCGAATGACACCGGTGAGGCCACCGTTCCACTCACCGCCGATTTTCTGGTCGGCGAAGACACTGTGGATGTGACCGTGACCGCTGTGGACGACTCCATATTCGATGGCCCGCAAACGGTGACCTTCACAGCTGCGGGAGTGGGCTTTTTCGACGGGACTGCTGACCTCACGGTGAACGACGACTTCGCGGACAACGCAGACCTGATCATCAACGAGATTTACCCCAACAATTTCGATCTCGATCTCAACGGCGACGGAATCGCCAATGGCGCCGATGAGTTCATTGAGCTTGTGAACACCTCGGGGTCCCCCTTGGACATTTCCGGATGGACGATTTCGGACGAGAGCAGCCTCCGACACACCTTCGCACCTGGAACCATCCTGGGCACCGATTGTGCGATTCTTGTGTTTGACGAGCTCCCGCCGACAACTACCGGCATCGATGGCACGCAAGCGGTTGCAGCCTCGACGGGATCGCTCTCCCTCAACCCGGCCGATACCCTGACCATCCAAGACAACACCGCGGCGGTCGTCATGACCTGCAGCTATGACAGTCCATTCGCACCCACCGCCCTCGACTCGGTCAATCTCGAATCCGACGCCACGCCGGGTCCGTACACAGATCACTCTTTCGTGGTCGGAAGCGGCGGGGCTCAGCTTTCGCCGGGAACCAAGGTCGACGGCTCGGCCTTCTGCACGCAGCCCATCCTCACCCTTAGTGCATCCCCTACCTCGTTCACCGAGAACACCGCCGGAACCGCTTCCACTGGAACCGTGACTGCCACTCCCGCCCCCACGAACGATCTCATCGTGACGCTGACCTCCGGCGACACCACCGAGGCCATCGTGCCAGCGACTGTCACGATTCTCGCAAACGACCCGAGTGCGACCTTCCCAATCACCGCAGCGGACGACCTGGAAGTGGATGGGGATATTGTGGTCACCCTTGCGGCATCTGCAACCGGCTACGTGGGCGACACGTCCACCGTCACGGTACAGGACGACGGCGACACGGTGATCACACCGAACCTCTCGCCTGGCTCGATTGCCTTCACAGGATTCAACTCCGACGGTGGCGACAATCTTGCTTTCGTCGCTCTTCAGGACATCGATGCAGGTCAGGTGATCTTCTTCACCGACGACGAATGGGATGGTGGGGCGGTTGGTGCGGGAGGAGGCTTCGTCGACTCGAATGAGGGCACCATTCGCTGGACCAGCCCCATTGGTGGGGTTCCGTCCGGCACCATCGTCCTCATCGATGAGCCCGGAAGCTCCGCGACCATCTCCACCAACATCGGTGTCGCCGCTGTGGAAGACAGTCAGGTGGCTCTCTCCACCTCCGGCGACACCCTCTACGCCTATCAAGGGAGCGACTTCCGTACCGTCACCTCGTTCGTTGCCCTGATCTCGAGCGAGGGCGCTCCAAACCTCACCGGAACCGGACTAACGTCAGGCACGACGGCCGTCCTCCTTCCGGACAGTACGGATGGTGGCGTCTATTCCGCAGGCCGGTCGATTTCGCCAACTTTTGCAGGCTACCTGCCGCTGATCGGTGATGTGGCTGGCAACTGGACGCTCGCAAGCGATGGTGCGAGCCTTGTGCCGTTCGACACGACCGCGTTCACGCTAGGCACCGCCGATCCGTATGATACTTGGGCAGACTCCAAGGGTCTTACCCCGTCAAACAACGGCGCAGAAGATGATGCCGAGAATGGAGGCAGCGGCGACGGTATTGCGAACGTGCTCGAATTCATCCTCGGTGGTGACCCTCTTGCCGTCGATCCATCGATTCTACCGACCGCATCGACTGACAACAGCGACTTCATCTTCACCTTCAACCGGAGCGATGAGTCAGAGAGTGTCACCACGGCGACATTCCAGTGGGTTGCCGATTTGGACTTCTCTGGAGCGAATATTGTCCCAATCGGAGCGATCAGTTCTCCCGCCGATGGCAACGGTGTTACAGTGACCGTCGAGGAGAATGGTAGCGCGGTAGACACGATCACTGTGCGAGTGCCGAAGACCAATGCACCCGCCGGTGCGCTATTCGGGCGACTGACGGGCACTCGTCCCTGAATCCTGTCAAGATTGTCGATCTGGGAAAAGGTGCTTCGGGAAATCCGGAGCGCCTTTTTTGTATGACGTCATCTTTGGCATTGGGATATCACCCAGCCGAGCTACGAAGGGCGCATGGACTTGTCCGAGTTTCGAAAGGAATACAGCGACCGCGGACTGCATCGTGAGGATCTGGCGGCCGAGCCGGTCGAGCAGTTCGGCTCATGGTTCAATCAGGCCGTGGAGCTCGGCATCCCCGAACCCAACGCGATGTCCCTCGCCACGGTCGACGAGGGCGGCATGCCGCTGCTGCGCACGGTGCTGCTGAAGTATTTCGACGTTTCCGGCTTCGTGTTTTTCACCAACTACGAAAGCCGCAAGTCGGCCCACATCGCCGGCAACCCCCGGGTTTCGCTGATGTTCCCGTGGGTCACGCTCGAGCGCCAGGTCATCATCCAGGGCCGGGCCGAGAAGATCAGTTCCGCGGAGTCGCTGCGCTACTTTGCCAGCCGGCCCCGGGAGTCGCGGCTGGGTGCCTGGGTCTCCTGCCAGAGCTCGGTGATTTCCTCGCGCAAGCTGCTGATGCAGAAGCTCAACGAGCTGAAGGACAAGTTCGCCCACGGCGAGATTCCCCTGCCCTCCTTCTGGGGCGGCTACCGGGTGGTGCCAAGCACGGTCGAATTCTGGCAGGGAGGGCCCGCGCGGCTGCATGACCGCTTTCTCTACACCCGGTCGGGCGAGAACTGGAAAATCGAGCGCCTGTCGCCGTAGTGCTTTGTCCAACTTGAACGGATGGATGGAGTCGTCGCCAACGGGTCATCGTGATTGATCGACTGGGTGGCGCCCGCCCCGGGCAGGCCCTCCCGGTGCTTGCCCGTGATCGGTCCGAGCGACGATGCCTGAATCACCTCCACGACCTGCATCCTCCCACGGATCCATCACTTCAATCTGGACGGAGCAGTAGTCCGGGCTCTGACTTGGCGCTTGGCCGCTCCGCGCCGATGGCCTAAGCAGGCGGCCCGCCCGGCGACGCTATCCGAACACACCCCATGCGCACCCTTCTCATCCTTCTCCGAAAGGAGCTGAAAGGCTACTTCCACAACCCCTTCGGGTGGGTGATGATCGCGCTGGTCGTGTTTTTCAACGGCATCGGGATCTCGACCTCGATGAAGGGCTTCACCGAGAGCCCGTCCCAGCACAGCCTGGTCTTCGCGACCTTCCACTCGCCGGTCTTCTGGTTCTGGTTCCTCTTCATCTTCCCGCTGATCACGATGCGGACCTTCGCCGAGGAAGAGCGGAGCGGCACGCTGGAGACCCTGCTCACCGCGCCGGTGAAGACCGGACAGGTCGTCCTGTCGAAATACGGGGCCGCCCTGATCTTCTACGTCCTGATGTGGGTGCCCACGGTCTTCCAGTTCCAGATCTTCCACTGGGTCGCCGAGCTGCCCGAGGGATGGACGCCCGGAGAACTGATCGGCACCTACCTGATCCTGTTCCTGATGGGGGCCGCCTTCACGGCCATCGGCTGTCTGGCCTCGTCGCTGACATCGAGCCAGATCATCGCCGGCCTCCTGACCCTCTGCCTGCTGATGCTGATCTTCTTCCTCGGCTACGTGCCGGTGATCTGGGGGGGTGCCTTCCGCGGTGCGGGCCTGTTCCGGCACATCTCCTGCCAGGAGCACCTGGCCTTCTTCGCCCGGGGCTGGATTGATTCCCGGCCGGTCCTCTACTACCTTACCCTCGCAGGCACCGTCCTCTTCCTCACCTATCACGTCGTCGACTACCGGCGCTGGAAACGATGAGCGATCCCGAATCCAAAACGGTTCACCCGCCGTCCCGCCGCCCGGGCACCGGCTTCCTGTCGGTGCTCCAGGTCGTGTTCGTGATCTGCCTCTTCCTGGCCGTGAATTTCCTCGGCTCCCGGCACTCGCGACCGATCGATCTCAGCGACAACCTGGGCTTCACCCTGGCGGGCTCGACCCGCCGCTACCTGGAATCGGACGCCGTGCGCAACCGGGAGCAAGCCATCGACCTGATCGTGGCCTTTCGCGCCGACTCGCCCTTCTATGATCGGATCCGCCCGCTCGCCGAAGAATACGCGCGACTGTCCGGTGGCAAGATCCGGCTGCGACTCGTCGACCCGATCCGGGCCAATGATGTCGCCGAGTCGCTCTCGGCCGAGTATGGCCTCGTCTTCAGCCAGGACATGGTGATCATCGACGCGCGGGCGCCCGAAGAGAGGAGTTCGACCGGAGACCAAGGCCGGAGTCCCCACGTCCATGTCGCCAAAATCGAGGACATGCTGGTCTTCGAGACCGACGCCAACCAGCAGCGCAAGGTTCGCGCATTCCTCGGTGAAGATGCGATGCGCGCCGGTCTCGTGGAGGCGATCGAGGGAAGGCGGCGGAAAATGTGGGTCCTCGCCGACAAGAGCGACCTGACGAGCACGGAGAACGAAGGACTGTGGACCGTCTTCGCGTCGAACCTGCTGTCGCAGAACATTCTGCCGGAGCGCGTTCCCTTCGCCGGTGTCGAGAGGGTGCCCGACGACATCGAGGCGATTGCGGTCATCGACGCCGCCTACGATTTCACCAGCGAGGAAATCCAGGTCCTGGAAGATTACTGGTCACGGCCGCGCGCGGCCATTCTTGTCACCGTGGGAACCCACGATCCACCCCGCAGGCTGCGGGCATTCCTGCGGGAGCACGGGGTCACGCCGCGCAGCGAACACGTGGTGAGCGAGATCGACGGACTCGTCCGCACCTCGGTCACCGCCGGCTTCACCGAGGGCATGGAGTTCACCCGCGATCTGTGGGAGAAGACCACCGGCTTCGAGGGGGTTACGCGGGCCCTCGAGGTCCGGGAAGGCGCCGAGGACCTGCTCAACCGCCGGATTCAACCCTTCACGCTGGTCGAAGCGGATCCGCGCTTCTGGGGCGAGACGGACTTTCCCGCGGAGAGCGTCGAGTTCAATCCCGAGGAGGATCTGGCGGCGCCGGTTCCACTCGCGGCGGCCGTGCTGCGCGGCAACGCCACCGACGATCGCACCGCCGGCAGGGTCTCGCGCATGATCGTGCTGGGCAATTCCGCCTTCATGCGACCGGACAACGTGCGCAAGGCCAACCTCGACCTGCTGGCGAGTTGCTCGAACTGGCTCGTCGGCCGCGAGGCGCTCGCCGGCGAATCCGCCCGCAACATTCCGCGCTACCGCCTGCCGCTTCTGGAGCCCCAGATCACCTACATCAACCGTCTCAATCTCGTGATCCTTCCCGCCCTGCTGCTGCTGATCGGCGCCTCGGTGTGGTCGGCGCGACGAGCCTGAGTCCATGCGTTCCGTTCTTGCCACCGTCTTGCTCGGACTGGCCGCCTGCATCGCGGCCGGCCTGACCGGTCTGCGTCTCGCCGACGGTGATCTCACACGCGTCTTCGGAGCCCCGGCCTCGAAGATCGGCGACCACCTCTACGATTTCGATCCGAACGAGGTGGTCGAGATGCAGCTCGCGGGAAACGGGGTCAGCGCCATCTGCCGACGGGGTCCCGACGGCTGGGAAGTGATCTCACCCTGGAAGGACCGCGTGGATCCCCGGGTCATCCAGGCCCTGTTCTCCTTCACCCTCGGCACCCGGGTCGAGGGTGCCATTCCCAGGAACAAGGTCGAGAGCTTGAACCTGGGATTCGAGGACGGCCAGATCGGGGTCCGCCTGGCGGACGCGGAGGATGACCCGCTGGCGAAGTTCATGATCGGCCATCGCACGGCATGGGTCGGGACGGACCCGGAAACCGGTGAGACCTTTCCCACCATCTTCCTCCAACCCCGCGACAAGAGCCGCAAGGACTTCCTCTACGCCTGCACCGATCCCTGGAACATCCACACCGTGCTGGGTGACGGCTTCAAGCGCCTGCGGGACCACCACCCCTTCCTCTTCCAGCCGCAGACGATCCAATCGATCCGGATCCGCAACCGCTCGGGAGAGCTGCGGCTTTCGCGGGAGCGACCGGACCAGACCTTCGGCATCGTCAAGCCGCTCGAATTGAAATCCCGGCGCGAGGCGGTGGTTGAGCTTCTGCAGGGACTCTACGACCTCGAGGCGACCGAGGTGCT
Source organism: Verrucomicrobiaceae bacterium E54 (assembly GCA_022548915.1). Taxonomy (GTDB): domain Bacteria; phylum Verrucomicrobiota; class Verrucomicrobiia; order Verrucomicrobiales; family Akkermansiaceae; genus Haloferula. The sequence goes on along the minus strand of JAKZES010000004.1, from coordinate 143,950 downwards.
TTCGCGGTCGGCCGTCACACTCCCGGGCACCGATCCGGAGACGCTGGATCAGATCGCGCTCCTCCGGTTCGGCCAGGAGCAGGAAACCCTGCTCGAAATTTACCCGCCCGAGTCGGAGTCGGCGTCGAGCGTGCTGGCAACCGTCAGCGACCGCCCCGGTGCGGTGTTCCGCTTGCCCCTCACTCCCCGGTCCGCCGACCTCGCCGAGAAGTCCGTGCCCTCGATCTCGGACCTGCCGATGTCGGTCAACGAGCTGCGCGACCCGACCCTCGCGTCGATCACCCCGAGGGGTCTCGCCGGCATCCTGATTTCGCCCGCGATCGGCGATGACATCCTCGTCCGCCGAAATGGCCCCGAGGATCGCTTTTCGGTCATGCTCGACGGCCGGCTGCACCGGCCCTCGGAGACGGCCCTGTTCTCGCTGCTCCAGGCCGTCAACGAAGGACAGGTGCTCGAGTTCGTCTCCGACTCCGCCACCGACCTCGGTCGCTACGGTCTTGAGAGCCCCTTCCTGCTCCTGCGCTTTCTCGGCTTCGATGGAAGCAAGCTGACCCTGAGCTTCGGCCACGACCCGGAAGGCAACCTCTACGCGATCCGCGGAGGAAGCACCACGGTGGTCCGGCTCGACCCGGCGATGCTGGGTCTGATCCCCACCCGCACCCGGGACTGGCGCCCTCCCCTGGTCTGGAAGATCTCGGAAGTGAACGTGAACAGTTTCGTGCGGCGGCAGAAGGGGTCGAAGGAACTGGTCCTCTTCACCGACTTCAACGCCGAAAGCTGGCGCGCGCGACTCGGCAGCGAGGACGTCACCGACCGGCTTTCCAAGGAGCGGGCGCGGAACCTCCTCGCGAACATCCTCGACCTCAAGGCCGTGGCCTGGCTGCCGGTCGGCCAGAGCGGCGCCGACCAGGCCCTCGCGGACCCCGACCTGGAAATCACGCTGACGGTGCAGACCTTCGACGCCGAAGGCGAACCGGCCGGTCCCGAGTTGATGACACTGAGCGTCGCCAAAGTCACCCGGGGGCCGACCACGATCTGCTACGGCCGGGTGAGCCAGGAAGCGAACCCCTTTCTCCTCGACCCGGAGGTGGTCGAACTCCTCGCCGTTGATCTGATCGGGGAACCTTGACGACGGTGACGGGAAAGCCCCGGGCGGCGCTCATTCGTCCGAGTCGAAGCTGACGTCCGACACCAGATTGCCGGAGTTGTTCCCGCGGGTGACGTTGTTGGTGTAGATGTCCTTGCGGAGTCCCTGCTCGAGAATCAACCCCGGCCCGGAGTTTTCCTCCATCCGGTTGCCCTCGACCACCATGCTGATGGCCGAAAACCGAACCACCATGCCTCCCCGCAGGTTGCCGTAGCAGGAATTCTCGGTCACACGACCGGAAGCCCCGGCAGCCAGAACGATGCCGTATTCACGGTTCCCGAAGATTTCGTTGCCTGAAATCTCGATCCCCTCGGATGCCGCGTCGACGAGGATCCCGGCCCGGCTGTTGCGCTTCGAAGTCGAGTCCTTCAGCACCGCCCCGGCCCCGTCCCAGACTTCGAAGCCATGCCCGAAGTTCGACTCGGCGGTGGATTCCCTGACGTTCAGGCGGCTGCCCTTCCCATGAGCGGCGGCACCGTCCCACCCGTTGCCCTTGAACAGGCAGCGGACCGCCTCGGCCACACCTCCCTCGATCACTTCAAGTCCGTGGCCGGACGCCGACTCGAAGCGACAATCCGAAAACGACACCTCCGCGCCCCGGAGCTGCACCGCCGGATACCGGGTGTCGGACGGGTCGAAGCCCTCCTTCTGGAATACCAGCCCGATCGCGGTGGCACCCTTGGCATTCGGGCCGAAGGTCAGCACCGGCGATTCCCCGGCTTTCGCGGTGAGGATCGTCTTCCCCTCGCCCGCTCCCTCGAGCTGGATGGCGACATCGATCGAAAGCCCCCCCGGAAACGTTCCTTCCCCGAGCACCACCCGGTCCCGGTCGCGGCATCTTTCGAGGGCCTCTTCCAGGCTGGGGACGTCCTGCGGCACCCGGAGCGTCCGGCTGTAGGAAGCCACCTTCTCGTAGAAGGCCTGGATCTCCTCGTCCTCGGGGGCCAGCGCAATGGCTTCACGCATCCAATCGAGCACCTGTGAATCGAACTTCCCCTGGTCACGCAGTCGCGCGGCCGAGGTCAGTTCCCGCGCGCGGCGGAATTCCTGCTGCTGCTGCTCCCTGGCATCATCGATCTCCTTTTCGAGGACCCTCAGAATTTCGTCGCCGGGCAGGTCGCTTCGCAGTTGATCAAGGGCCACCCCCGCCTCCTCCCACTCCCGGGACTCGATAGCCGACCGCACCCGTTCCGTCCCCTTCTCCCGCACCTGCAACCGCCGCGCCGTCTCGATGCGCTCCTTGAGTTCCAGCACCCCCTTCTCGCCCGGATACCTGCCAAGCACCTTGTCGGCCGCCTCACGGGCATCATCCAGACGGCCCGCCTCGAAGGCCGCGAGGGCTTCCCCGGACCAGTAGCCGACGAACTGCTCCTGCTCCTCACGCATGCCGACTTCGATGCTCCGCCTGCCGTAGGCCGCAATCTCGGAGCCGGGATCGAGTGCCTCGATCCGCTGGTATGCCTGCTTGGCCTCCGGCCATCGCCGGCCTTCGACCAGCTTGGCACCGAGCCCCTCCAGAAAGGCGGCCTGCTGCTCGCGTTGGACCCGCCGCTCGGCCTCCATGTGAAAATACAACCAGCCCCCGCCGGCTCCGCCGACGAGCATCAGCAGGATCGCATAGACGAGATAACGCACCCGGGCTCCACCTCCGGAGTCTTTCTCAGCCGCTGCGGAAGGCTTCACCGGGGCCGCCTCGGGAGGGGCCGGCTCCGTGGTCGCGGGGGAAGGCGGGGCCTTCGGTGCCGGCGTGATCTTGTGAACGGGATGCGCAGGCGGCACCGGTTCATCGATGAAGCCCTCCCTCTTGGAGTTGATGTTCCGACCGCTGACCGAGCCCGGCACCAGCGCCATCATGGCCTCGACCTTTTTCTCCTTTTGCCGGGCGACCTCCTCGCGGACCGCCGCCAGTGCCCGGTCGAAATCCTGAAGCCCTCCCTGGTAGCGGAGGGCGATGGTGTCGTTGGGCGCGTGGCGAACGAGGTCGGCGAGACGATCACGAGCCTCCTCGAACTCCTCGAGACGGCTTGCCGGATCCTCTTCGGGATCGACACCCAGAATCCGTCTCGCTTCTTCCAACGTCACCGGCGTCCCTTAGCACCGCCTTGGACGAAGGTGAAGGGCGATTCGCCGCGAGGTCCGAGAAACTCAGGGGTTCACCGGGACGAGGGACCAAGCCGGATCCGGGGCCTCGAAGGCGACGTGTCCGCCGTGGATCGGGTGTCGGAGCTCGAATCGCCGGGAATGGAGGCACATCGGGGGGGCGCCGGGCCCGAGGGTCTGGATTCTCCCCGTCCCGCCATTCGGCAGATAGGCGGGATCGCCGACAATCGCATGCCCGGCGTGCCACAGGTGGATCCGGATCTGATTGGTCCTCCCGGTTCGGGGACGCACCCGGACCAGGCTGGTGCCGTCGCCCCGGCGCTCGATCACTTCGACCTCGGTCTCGGCGGTCAGGCCTTTCTCGAAATCAACGCCCCTCAGGCCAACCGGTCCCGGCTCCGCCGCAATCGGCGCATCCAGCACGAAGCGGTCCCGCGCCGGCTCGCCCGTCACCAGCGCCATATACTCCTTCCGGATCCCCCCGCCGGAAAACTGTGGCTGGACCTGCTTGGCAAAATGCCGCGTCCGGGCACAGACCACCACGCCGGTGGTATTGGCGTCCAGACGATGCAGCGCCCTCGGGACTTCGGGATGCCAGGCCAGGCGCAGGAAGTGCTCCATCGTGTTCCTCCGGAAGCGCCCGCAGGGATGCATCGGAAGCGGTGCCGGCTTGTCGATGACGATCAGGGCCTCATCCTCGTCAATCAGACGGATCCGTCCGTCCACCGGTGGTTCGATCTCCTGGGGCTTCAGGCGGAGGTATTCCTCGCCCGCACGCACGCGGCGATCCGCCGCGGCAGGCCCGCCATCCGGTCCAAGCACCCGGCCCTGGTCGATCATGTGCTGCCAATCCCCGGGATCGGAGTGCGGAAGAATCGCAACCAGCGCCTCGATCAACGCCATCCGGTCGCAACGACCCGGAATCCGGATCGGCTTCCGAGAATCCTCGGGCGTCGAACCCGGGCAACTCCCGGCGAGCCGGTCCAGCTTCGCCTGCATCGCCACGATCCGCTCCCGCCGTTTCACCTCATCGGGCTTGTGACAGTAGGGGCACGACTCGTTCGGCACGTAGCGCGGATCCGCCGACTCCTCGGCCGTGAGCGGAGTCTGGCAGGCGAAGCAAACCACCGAGTCACTCTCACGCAAGGCCGGGTCGAGTCCGACGCGATGGTCGAAGACGAAGCACTCGCCGTGGTAGTGCTCCCCTCCGACCTCCTCGAAATACTTCAGGATCCCGCCGTCGAGCTGATAGACCTCCTTGAATCCCAGTTTCTCCATCATCGGGGCCGCCTTCTCGCAGCGGATGCCCCCGGTGCAAAAGGTCACGACCGGCTTGTCGCGCAGGTCGCCGGGAAGCCCGTCGGCCGCCTCCGGAAAATCCCGGAAGTGATCGATCCCGATCACCCTCGCCGCTTCAAAGGTCCCCAGCTTCACCTCGTAGTCGTTGCGGGTGTCGAGCAGCACGAAGTCGCGGCCCTCGTCCAACCACTGCTTGAGCTCGCGCGGCTTGATCCGGGGCGAGGTGTGGCGGGCGGGGTCGATGCCCTCGACTCCGAAGGCGATGATCTCCTTCTTCAAGCGAACCAGCATCCGCGTGAACGGCTGCTCGTCGCTCTCGCTGTACTTCGGTTGCAGGTCCCGGAGACCGGGGATCGTCCGGATCGCATACACGAGTTCCTCGACCGCATTGTGCCGACCCGCCACGAAGAGGTTGATCCCCTCCGGGGCGAGAAGGATCGTTCCCTTCAGATCCTGATCCCTGCAGAGCCTCAGAAGCCGGGTTCTCAACCTCGGCAAGTCATCCAGTGGCGCAAAGCGATAGGCCGAAATATTGCTGATCCTGTCCACGAAGCGCTTTGAGGATGGACGGTGCGGCACTTGATGCCAAGTCACGGGATGACGTGATTGCCGCAATCTCCAGCCTCCGCTTCGCAGGCCAAACGGTCGCAGCTGTTGGAAACCCGCCGCCACGCCCCGCATTATCTCGCGAAAGGGGCGCTGATTCCCTCAACCGTTTGTATTCGACCGAAATTGCAGTCATAGACGCGGCTGCCGCCCAAAACCGTAACTCCTGCGCCTCCGGCCGAACGTCCGACGATCCGGGCACGGATCACCAGGCAAGCGGAACGGAGCGCCAACACCAAAAAACCAATCTCTGGATGGCCCACCCCTTCATCCCCGTCCTCGTATTCTTCGCGGTCGCCCTGGCCGTCCCGATCGGTGCGCTGGTGCTGGCGAGGCTGTGGATGAATTTCTTCACCCCGATCAAGCGCGGAAAGGAGAAGAACGCCCTCTACGAATGCGGCCTCGAGCCGATCGCCGAAAGCCAGACGCGCTTCCACTCACAGTACTACCTCTTCGGCCTGCTGTTCCTGCTCTTCGACGTCGAGACCGTCTTTCTCCTGCCCTTCGCCGTCACCTTCCTCGACCTGAGCGTGGGCGCCTTCGTCGTGGCGATGCTTTTCCTCCTGCTGCTCGCCGAGGGCCTGCTGTGGGCCTGGAGCAAGGGGCTGCTCAACTGGCGCGGCAGCCAGAAATCCAACTTCACGATCTATGGCGATTGACCCGAAACTCGCCGGGGAACTCAAACCGGCCGGCATCCACGTGACCTCCTTCGAGTCGCTGATCAACTGGGGCCGTTCGAGTTCGCTTTGGCCGATGCAGTTCGGCCTCGCCTGCTGCGCCATCGAGATGATCGCCGCCACCATGGCGAAGTATGACATGGCCCGCTTCGGTGCCGAGGTCTTCCGCCCGTCGCCGCGCCAGGCCGACCTGATGCTCGTCGCCGGGACCGTGACCAAGAAGATGGCGCCGCTCGTCGTGCGCCTCTACAACCAGATGGCCGAGCCCAAATACGTGATCGCCATGGGTGCCTGCGCGATCTCCGGAGGGCCCTTCAAGCAGGGCTACAACGTGCTCAAGGGCATCGACCGCTACATCCCGGTGGACATCGTGATCCCCGGCTGTCCGCCGCGGCCGGAGGCGCTGCTCGACGGACTGCTGGCCCTGCGCAAGAAGATCGCGGGCGAGAAACTCATCGGCGACCACCGCGTCCGCCACGCCGATCCAAAAGGCACCGCGGAATTCCCGGTGCCGGAATACGGAGCCCACGACCTGCAACCGGCCGCCAACCGCGAGATCTGGAACCCCGACCCGGTCGTCCACGAGGAAGCCGCCGACTGATGAACCCGGACGTCGACACCATCCTCACCCGCCTCCGCGGGGCCCTGCCCGACGCCACCGTCGAGTTGCGGGCAAACCCGGGACCGGCCGAACAGCACTCGCTCTTGGTCGCGCCCGCCGACCTTCCCGGAGTCTGCCGCTTCCTTCACGACGAACTGCGTTTCGACTATCTCTCGAACGTCACCGGCATCGACTGGCCCGACCCGGTGCTGGCCGACAAGGTGGCGGTCCCGGAGGACGACGAGGATTCCGGGGATCCGGGAAAAGCCACGGAGCCGCAGGGCTTCCTCGAAGTCGTCTATCACCTCTATTCGCACCCCGACCGCGTCGGCCCGCTGGTCCTGCGGGTGCGCACTGGCGACCGCACGGACCGCGTGGAGATCCCCTCCGTGGTTTCCATCTGGCGCAGCGCCGAGTTCCAGGAACGCGAGATCTACGACCTCTTCGGCGTCCGCTTCACCGGCCACCCGGACCTGCGCCGCATCCTGATGTGGGACGAGTTCGTCGATCATCCGATGCGCAAGGACTACGTCGCCCCCGACGACTTCGAATACGAACCCACCCCGCACGCCGAGGTGCTGGAACGCGCCAGGACCCACTATCCCGCGACAGAGAAGGACTGAACCACGGATTTCACCCCTATCAAACCCAATGATCTCCGACGCCACGCCGTTGTCCGCGCCCACCCTCGAAGGGACCGACGACGACCAGTTGCTGCGCGTTTCGCTCGGGCCGCAGCACCCGTCGACCCACGGCGTGTTCCGGATGAACGTCGTGCTCGATGGCGAGACGGTGGTCCGCCTCAAGCCGGTCTTCGGATACCTCCACCGCAACCACGAGAAGATCGCCGAAGGCGGGCCCTACCTCCATGCGATGCCGTACACCGACCGGCTCGACTACATCTGCCCGCTGACCAACAACTGGGCCTACGCCCTTTCGGTCGAAAAGCTCGCCGGCATCGAGGTCCCCGAGCGCGCCGAATACATGCGGGTGATCCTCGCCGAGCTGACCCGGCTGATCAACCACACCGCCTTCATGGGATTCATCCTCGGCGACATGGGCGCCTGGGGGTCGGCGCTGATGTATGCCTTCCGCGAGCGGGAGAAGATCCTCGATCTGTTCGAGGATCTCACCGGCGCGCGGATGATGGCCAACTTCATGCGTTTCGGCGGCTGCCGCTACGACCTGCCCGAAGGCTGGATCGGCCAGGTCTCCAGGATCATCGACGACTACGGGCCCTTCCTCGACGAGATGGAACAACTCCTCATCGGCAACGAGATCCTGCTCGCCCGCGCCCAGGACGTCGGCCAATTGCCGCCGGAGCAACTCGTCAACGGCGGTGTCACCGGACCGATGCTCCGCGCCGCCGGGATCAGCTACGACCTCCGCAAGGTCGAGCCCTACGGCATCTACGACCGCTTCGATTTCCGCATCCCGCTCGGCGAAAAGGGTGATTGCTACGACCGCATCATGATCCGCTTTCTGGAGATGCGCGAGTCGCTGAAGATCCTGCGCCAGGCGATCGATGCCCTGCCGGAGGGCGACTTCATCAATCCCAAGGCGAAGCTGCGCAACTTCAAGCCGCCGGTCGGCGATGCCTACGGCCGCATCGAGGGCCCGAAGGGCGAACTCGGCTTCCATCTGATCAGCGACGGCACCACCGACCCCTACCGCTTCCGCGTGCGGGCCCCCAGTTTCGTCAATCTGACCCTGCTCGAAGACATGTGCCTCGGCCTCGACCTGGCCGACGTCGTCATCATCCTCGGCAGCATCGACATCGTGTTGGGGGAGGTGGACCGATGAACGAGAACTCCAAACCCACTGAGCCGCTGAAAGAAGTGGCGACACTGAAAACCGCGGAGACGCGGAGATCGCAGAGATTCGCGGAGAAGTCCAACTGGTTCCGAAGGGGCCAAACATCCCTAGCCGGGCGCTTCAGCGCCCGGCCACCCGTGTCTCGTCCCTTCGGGACGCCAGGAACACCCCCACCGACAACGCCAGACCCCTGTGGCAACCGAGCCCATACATCCAAATCTCTCCGCGTTCCTCCGCGACCTCTTCGCCTCTTCGCCTCTGCGCCTCTGCGCCTCTGCGCCTCTGCGCCTCTGCGCCTCTGCGGTAAACCCGGCTCTTTAACCCGATGAAACCTCCCACCCAGAACGGGCCAAAACCCAAATCGGCAAAGCCCGGCAAGTGGGTCGTGCCCGGGCTCGGGCTGCTCCAGGGCCTTGCGGTCACCGGCAAGAACATGCTCCAGAGCTTCTACAAGAAGGAGCGGATGACGACGGTGCCGTATCCGGAGCAGCGTGCCCCGATCAGTCCCAACTACCGCAACATCCCCTTCCTCTGCTACGACGACGACCCCGAAGCCGGACTGCGCTGCACCGCCTGCAAGATCTGCGAGAAGTCGTGCCCGCCGGAGTGCATCTACATCGTCATGGATCGCGATGAGAACGGCAAGGCGCTCAAGCGTCCCAAGGTTTTCGACATCGACGCCTCGGTCTGCATGGGCTGCGGCCTCTGCGCAGAGGTCTGTCCCTTCGACTCGATCTACATGGACGGCCAGTTTGAACTCGCCACCGACGACCGCTTCGAGGGACTCCAGCTCCACCTCCACGACCTGGCAAAGTCCGCCGAATACCATCTTCAACTGAGACCCAAGGAAGCCTCCGAGGTCCTCGCCCGGCGCAAGGCCGATGCCGAAAAGAAGGCCGCCAAGGCCGCCGCGAAAGCGAAGGCCGATGCCGAAAAGAAGGCCAAGGCGGAGGCTGAACAAACGGCGAAAACCGAAGATCCGCCGAAAGAGGAAGGAGGCAGCGAATGAAGACTTTGATTGCCCAAGCCGCGGAACCTTCTCTCTGGTCGCCCGAATGGCTGCCACTGCTGCCGAAGCGGCTCGTCGAAAACCTGTTGGAGCATTTCAACGCGCCCGGGTGGCTGGTCTCGATCGGCGGCATCGCTGCCGGCGCGGCGACCGTGCTCGCCGTCTTCATGACCGCCTTTGCGCTGCTGTCGCTGATCGAGCGCAAGACGCTCGCCCGCGCCCAGAACCGCATCGGGCCCAACCGCGCCGGTCCTTTCGGGATCCTCCAACCGGTGGCCGACGGGATCAAGATGCTGACCAAGGAGGACATCGTCCCGGCCAAGGCCGAGAAGCTGCTCCACCTGCTGGCACCGATCCTGATCGTGATCCCCGCGATCATGGCGCTCGGCGTGCTGCCCTACGGTCGCGAGTGGACCCCGGTGCCGCTGGAACTGGGCCTGCTGTTCTTTTTCGCGCTCGGCGCGCTCACCGAGGTCTCGGTCTTCATCGCCGGTTGGGCCAGCGGCTCGAAGTTTCCCATGCTCGGCGCGATGCGCGCGATCTCGCAGATGGTCAGCTACGAGCTGCCACTGGTTCTTTCCGCCATCGCCGTGATCATGGTCTCGGGCACGCTGTCGCTGCCGGAGATCGTCGCCCACCAGGGCGGTTACCACCTGGGCTTCCTGCCGGCCTGGCACATCCTCACGCCATGGGGACTCGTCGGCGGGCTGGTGTTCTTCATCGCCAGCATCGGCGAGGCGAACCGCTGCCCCTTCGACCTGCCGGAGGGCGAATCGGAAATCGTCGCCGGCCACATGACCGAATACTCGGGCTTCAAGTACGCTCTGTTCTTCATGGGCGAATACCTCGGGCTGTTCGCCATTTCCGGCCTCGGCGTGACCCTCTTCCTCGGCGGCTGGCAGGCCCCCTTCCCCGGACTCGGCTTCGTGCCCTCCTGGATCTGGTTCTTCGCAAAGCTGGCCGCGGTGATCTTCCTCTTCCTGTGGATCCGGGCGACCTTCCCGCGCCTGCGGATGGACCAGCTCATGCGCTTCGGCTGGCTCGCCCTGATCCCGATGTCGCTGCTGACCATTCCCGCAGCCGGCATCTGGACGCTCCTGCACCGCGCCGGCCACGGCCTGATCGCCTGGGTCGTCACCATTGCGCTGCTGGTGGTGCCTTTCGTCATCATGACCGTCCTCTTCAACCGCGGACTCGCCCGGTCCAACCGCACCTACCGATTCGCCGAGTCATGACCGCACTGCTCATCCTTTCACCGCTGATCATGCTCGCCGCCCTCGGCGCGGTGTGGAAGGCGCGCCCGGTGCACGCCGGGCTGCTGCTGGCGCTCACGTTGTCGCTCGCCGGCATGCTCTACATCGCACTCGGCGCCGAGTTTCTCGGACTGGTCCAGTTCATGGTTTACGTCGGCGCGGTGGCGGTGCTGATCGTCTTCGCCCTCCTCATCACGCGCCCGCGCGACGAGATCGAGGAAATTGCCCGCCGTCCAAAGTCGGTCGGGCCCGGCCTGCTGTGCACGCTGCCACTGCTTGCGACGCTGCTTTACACCGTCGACCGCACGCTTCCCGAGGCACCACCCGGCACCGCGGATCTGCCGGTCAGGCGGATCGGCGAGTTGCTCTTCACCACCCACGCCCCGGCAGTGCTCGCCGTCGCCATCCTGCTCACCGCTGTGATGCTCGGAGCCGCCCTCTTCGCCCGGGAACCGTCGAAAAAGCCCTAGATCCAACAAGATGAACCACAGATTACGCAGATTTAGGGGATTGAGATTCTGAAGACCCTTGCAACGCCCGTCCATCCACTTTCCTCCATCCTCAAGAAAATCCCCTTAATCTGCGTAATCCACGGTTCCCCTCTCCAAATCCAGCACCTGTCCGGCGTCAAAAAAATCACAAAAACCGCCTCAATCCGTGGTTCAAACCATTCTCCTAACATGAACCCCCTCGCCGTTCTGCTCACCCTCTCGTCCGTGCTCTTCGCGCTCGGCCTGTTCGCGGTGCTCACCCGACGCAACACGATCCTCGTGCTGGTCGGCATCGAGCTGATGCTCAACGCCGCCAACCTCAACTTCATCGGCTTCTGGCGCTACGGCCCGCCAGACCCGCAACTCACCGGCCCGATGTTCGTCCTCTTCGGCATCGCCATCGCCGCCGCCGAGGCCGCGGTCGGTCTCGCCATCATCCTCATGGTCTTCCGCCACACGCGCTCGACCGACCTCAACGCCTCCAACTCGCTCCATGGCTGAAGCGCTCCAACCGCACCTGCCAACCCTGCTCTGGGCGATCCCGCTGCTGCCCTTGCTCGCAGCCACCGCGGTCGCGTTCCTGCCGGACGCTCGCGGACGGATCGCCTCCAAGCTGGCAATCGGCGCGCTGGGCGTGTCGTGCGTCCTCGCGCTGCTCGCGACTGCCTGCACCCTCACCCCGGGGGTCGACAAACCCTTCCGCCTCACCACGTCCGCGACCTGGTTCACCTTCGGTGAAAGCGCACTCAAGGTCGGCGTGCTGCTCGACCCGATGAGCGCGGCGATGATCGCGATGGTCACCTTCGTCGCGCTGTGGATCTTCATCTACAGCACCGGCTACATGGCCGACGAAAAGCGCTTCGGCCGCTTCTTCGGATTCCTGTCGCTGTTCTGCGGCGCGATGCTGATGGTGGTCCTCGCCAACAGCCTGCTGCTGCTGTTCATCGCGTGGGAACTGGTCGGCCTCGCGTCCTACCTGCTGATCGGCTTCTACTTCGAAAAACCCTCCGCCGCGGCCGCCGCGCAGAAGGCCTTCATCACCACCCGCGTCGGTGACATGGCCTTCTTCCTCGGCATGATCTGGCTCTACCGCCAGACCGGCACGCTGCTCTTCTACGACGGCGGCAACGGCCTGCTCGAATCCGCCGCGCTGGCTTCGCTCGCAGGTACGACGACCCTCGGAGGTCTCACCGTTTCCGCCGCCGCGGCGCTGCTGCTGCTGGTCGGCGCCATGGGCAAGTCCGGCCAGGTCCCCCTGCACACGTGGTTGCCCGACGCGATGGAGGGCCCGACCCCGGTCTCCGCCCTGATCCACGCCGCCACCATGGTCGCCGCCGGCGTCTTCATGGTCGCCCGCGTCCACCCGATCTTCGCCAACGGCGACGGCGTCACGACCGCTCTGACGGCCACCGCCTGGATCGGCGGCATCACCGCGCTCTACGCCGCCTGCGTCGCGGTCGCCCAATACGACTTCAAGCGCATCCTCGCCTACTCGACCGTCTCACAGCTCGGCTTCATGATGGTCGCGCTCGGCACCGGCGGGGTCGGCGCGGCGATGTTCCACCTCATCGCCCACGCCTTCTTCAAGGCGCTGCTCTTCCTCTCCGCCGGCTCGGTCATCCACGGCTGCCACGGCGAGCAGGACATCCGCAAGATGGGCGGACTGTCGAAACCGCTGCGCCGGACATTCCTCGCCTATTCGATCGGCATGATGGCGCTGGCCGGCTTCCCGTTCCTGTTCTCCGGCTTCTGGAGCAAGGAGGCCATCCTCCACAGCGCCGAGATCTGGCCCGGCGGCAAGGGCCCGTTCGCATTGGCCGTCGCCGCCGCGCTGCTGACCGCCTTCTACATGACCCGCCAGGCCCTGCTGGTGTTCTTCGGAAAACCGCGCCGGCCCGGCGTCGAGCACCCGCACGAAAGCCCCGGCGTGATCCTCGTCCCGCTCTACGTGCTGGCCGCCGGTGCGGTGCTGCTTTCGCTGATCGCCACCCCGTTCTGGCCATGGTTCGAAAAGTGGATCGACGGCGAGGCCGCCCGCTTCCACGGCGGTGCCTTCGGCGAGCACGGGGCGATCGGCCTGCTGATCCTCTCGCTGGCGCTGGTCACGGTCGGCGTCGGCGCCGGCTGGGCCGTCTATCGCCGTGTCTCGGACGACTCCGGCGCGCCCGATCCACTCTCCGGCAAGCTCGGTCCGCTGTGGCGCCTCCTCGAAAACGCGATGGGCTTCGACGCGCTCTATCAGAAAGCGATCATCGGCCCGCTGGCGATGCTCGCCTCGCTCATCGACGCCATCGAGCGCGGCATCCTGGTGCCGGTCATGGCCGCCGGCGAGACCGTCCTCAAGGCTTTCGGCCGCCTCACCGGCGCCAGCGACGAACGCGGCCTCAACGCCGGCTTCGACGGCGCCTGCTCCGGCCTGAAACGCCGCGCCGCCGGTGCGTCGGGTGCCCAGACCGGGCGCATCCAATCCTACCTCCGGACCATCGGCCTCGGTGTCGCGGTCCTGCTCGTTCTCTACCTCTGGCTCTGATCCCGCCATGCTGCTCACTCTCATCCTCGCTCCCCTGGCCGGTGCCGCGCTTCTCGCCGCGTGGCGCGGCGCGGGCGATCGTGCCGCCGGCCGGTTCGCTGCCTGGTGGTCGCTGATCCCCATCGTGCTGGTCGCCCTGCTCGGCTTCCGCGGCGCAAACCCCGGCGGCGCGATGGCTGCCTGGAGCCTCGACTGGATCCCCGATGCCGGTATCGCGCTCACCTTCGTCGTCGATGGCACCTCGTGGCTGTTCCTGCTGCTGACCTCGCTGGTCACCACCTTCGTGCTGGCGATTTCACTCCAAAAGGGTCTCACCAGCCGCAGCTACGCCGCGCTGATCCTGGTGATGGAAACCATGCTGCTAGGCGTCTTCACCGCGCGGCATTTCATCCCCTTCTTCCTGTGCTGGGAAATGACCCTGATCCCGGCCTACCTGCTCATTCGCCTGTGGGGCGGCCCGAATGCGCCCCGCGCCGCCCGACGCTTCTTCATCGTCACCCTCGGCGGCGGCGTCTGCATGCTGCTCGGCTTCCTCGCGCTGCAGATCGGCGTCGGCACGATGGACTTCGGCCAACTGGCCGAGATGGCCTCGAAAGGCGACCTCACCAAAACTCTCGCGACCGCCTTCGCCGGCACCGCCCTGACCGGCCCGACGCTGCTGCTTTTCGTCGCCATCGCCGTCCTGCTCGGCCTCGCGGTCAAGATCCCCATCGTCCCCTTCCACGCCTGGCTGCCCGACGCTTACGCCGAGGCCCCGACGCCCATCACCATCCTGCTCACCGGCCTGCTGTCGAAGATGGGCGTCTACGGCCTGCTGCGCGTCTTCCTGCCGATCTTCCCGGAGACCTTCGCCGTTCTCGCCCCGTGGCTTGCCGCGCTGGCGGTGGCGACCGTCCTGTTAGGCGCTTTGGCGGCGCTGGCGCAAAAGGACCTCAAGCGCATCCTCGCCTACTCGTCGGTGAACCACCTCGGCTACTGCGTGCTCGCCGCTGCGGCGGTGGTTGCCAGCCAGGGCGACCGCGAGTCGGCCTCCTCCGCGATCTCCGGCGCCTTCCTGCAGGCCTTCAACCACGGCATCATCGCCTCGGCGATGTTCTTCGGCATCGCGATCCTCGAGTCGCGCTCCGGCGGGCGGCGCGGTCTCGACGACTTCGGCGGCCTGCGCGCCCGGGTGCCGGTGCTGTGCGGCCTGATGGGCCTCGCGATCTTCGCCTCGCTCGGGCTGCCGGGGCTCAGCGGCTTCATCGGCGAGTTCCTCGTCTTCAACGGCACCTTCGGCCTGCTGCCCTGGGCCGCCGCCGTCTCGGTGCTCGGACTGCTGTTCACCGCGGTCTTCCTGCTGCGCCTCATCCGCAAGGTCTTCCACGGACCCCTCGGTGAGGGGCTCTCGACATGGCCCGACCTTTCGACCGCCGAACGCTGGCTCTTCGCGCCGGTGATCGCGCTCATCGTCATCCCCGGCCTGTGGCCGCAGGTGCTGCTCCGTTTCCTCAATGCCGACACGCTGCGGCTGCTCGACTTCCTCAAGCCATGACGCCCGCCTGGACCCTCCTCTCCGCCTTCGCCGGCGCCCTGCTGGTGCTGCTGCTGCCCGCCCGCAGCGCGGCGCTGTCGCGGGTGATCGCGCTGGCCGCCGCGACCATCGGGGCGCTCGCCGCCGGCGCCGGCTGCCTCGCCAAGCTCGCCCACCCGGATGCCGCACCGTGGTCCTTCGACCGCGACTGGATCCCCAGCCTCGGCGCGCGCCTGCACCTGCAGGCCGACGGCCTTTCGCTGGCGCTGCTTCTTCTAACGGGCCTCGTCGCCATCGCCGGCATCCTCTTTTCCTGGAACATCGACAAGCGCCAGCGCGCGTTCTTCTCGTTGTTCCTCACGATCATCGGCGGCGTCTATGGCGTCTTCCTCAGCCGCGACGCCTTCCTGCTCTTCGTCTGCTACGAGGTCGTCATCCTGCCGAAATACCTGCTGATCGCGATCTGGGGATCGACCCGCAAGGAATACGGAGCGATGAAGCTGACGATGTATTCGATCGGCGCCAGCGCGCTGATCCTCGTCGGGTTGGCGGCCGCCTACGCCGCGGCCGGCGGCACCAGCTTCGACCTCCAGCATCTCGCCGCCGCCGACTATTCGCCGGGCTTCCAGGCCTGGGCCTTCCCGGTGCTGTTCCTCGGCTTCGCGGTGCTGGCCGGTGTCTGGCCGTTCCACACTTGGGCCCCGACCGGTCACGTCGCCGCCCCCACCGCCGCCTCGATGCTGCTCGCCGGCGTGGTGATGAAACTCGGGGCCTTCGGCGCGCTGTGCGTCGCCATGCCGATCTTCCCCGAGGGCTTCGCCCAATGGCGCGGTGTCATCGCCGGACTGGCCGTGATGGGCGTCCTCTACGGCGCCTTCACCGCGTTGTCGCAGAAGGACCTCAAGTTTGTCATCGGCTACTCGAGCGTCAGCCACATGGGCTTCGTCCTGCTCGGCCTCGCCGCGGCCACCCACTGGGGCCTGCGCGGCGCGGCGCTGCAGATGATCTCGCACGGCGTCATCGCGGGACTGCTCTTCGGCATCGCCGGGCGGGTCGTCTATGCCCGCACCCACACCCGCGACCTCGCCGAGCTGCGCAGCTTCGACCTCTGGCGCACGCTGCCGGGCGCGGCGGTCGCCTTCACCCTCGCCACCGCCGCCTCGATGGGACTGCCCGGCTTCAGCGGTTTCGTCGCCGAGATCTCGGTCGCGATCGGCCTGTGGGAATCCTTCCCGCTGCTGCTGATCCCTTTGATCCTCGGCATCGTCATCACCGGCGCCTTCTCGCTGCGCGCGCTGCAGAAGGCCTTCTTCCCGGTCCGCGGTGAGACCGATGCCAAGCCGCCCAAGCTGCCGCCGCTCACCTGGCCGGAACTCACCGCCATCGTCCTGCTGCTCGCCGTTTCGCTGGCGATCGGGATTTATCCGAAGCCGTGGCTCGTGCTCATCGACGACGGCCTCGCCTCGCCGCTCTTCCAGTCCATCCTGCCGTGAACTACTCCGCCCTTTTCCAGCAACTGCTGCCCGAAGTGATCCTGGTGGTCACCGCGCTGGCGGTGCTTGCGACCGCGCTCGCGATTGAGGGACGCGGCAAGCCCGCGCCGCTGAGCGTGATCTCCAGCATCACCTGCCTCGGCCTGCTGCTTGCCGGCGCCTCGCTGATCCTGTTCCCGGCCACCGGCGAAGCCGCCACCCCGATGATCGCCCTCGATCCGCTGGCGCGGCTGTTCAAGGGCGTGGTGATCGCGCTCGGCCTGCTCGCCGTGCTGCTGCCGCCGGCGAAGGACGAGATCCGCCAGCCCGGCGAATTCCACGCGCTGCTGCTGTTCGCCATCACCGGGCTCTGCCTCACCGTCGGCACCAACCACCTGCTGTTCCTGTTCGTCGCGCTCGAACTCGCCAGCCTCTCGCTCTACCTGCTGGCCGGCTTCCCGCGCACGGCCCGCGCGTCAGAAGCCTCCTTGAAATACTTTCTCTTCGGCGGCGTCTCGGCGGCCTTCCTGCTATTCGGGCTGAGCTTGATCTACGGCTTCTCCCGTGCCGCCACCTTGCCCGAGGTGGCGACGGCCCTCGCGGCCGATCCAACCTCGCCGCTGGCCATCGCCGGACTGGCGATGGTCCTCGCCGGTCTCGGCTTCAAACTGGCCGCCGCCCCCTTCCACTACTGGGCGCCCGACGTCTATCAGGGAGCTCCGGCCACCAGCGTCGCGCTCGTCGCCGCGGCCTCGAAGGCGGTCGGACTGGTGGTGCTGGTTCGATTTCTCCTGGTCGGCTTCCACGCCTCCGGTGGCTCTGCAGCCTGGGGTGGGATCGTTTCCGGTTGGTCGGTGTGGCTTTCCATACTTGCGGCGGGATCGATCCTTTTCGGAAACCTTCTCGCTCTCGCCCAGACCAGCGTCCGCCGCCTGCTCGCCTACTCGGCAGTGGCCAACACCGGCTACCTGCTCGTCGGCCTCTGCGCCAACGGCGCCGCGGCCGCCGGTGCCGCGCTGTTCTACGTCGTCGTTTACGGACTCGCCACGCTCGGCGCGCTGGCGGTCACCGCCGCGGTCGAGCGCGAAGCGGGTGACGACTCGGTGGCGTCCTTCGCCGGACTCGTCCACCGCTCGCCGCTGCAGGCACTGGCGCTGCTCGTCTTCATGGCCTCGCTCGCCGGGATCCCGCCGCTGGCCGGCTTCGTCGGAAAGTTCGCCCTGTTCAGTCAGGCACTGGCGGAAACCACCGTCGGCACCGTCTCCGGCATCACCTGGCTCGTCGCCCTCGCGGCGGTGATGAGCGCGGTGTCGCTCTACTACTATCTCCAGGTGCTCAAGCAGGCCTTCGTCACTGACGGTGAGACGGCGGCGACCGGCATTGGCATCGGACACGCCCTGGCCATCGGCGTTCCCGCCGTGGCCCTCGTCGTCCTCGGCTTGTTCCCGTCGCTGCTCCTCGAACCCGTGAGCACCGCGGTCTTCGTCCTTTCCGATGGGCGGGTCAACCCGCTCTAAGAAAAGGGGTGCCGGGGCGCGCCGATCACCCGGTCACTCGCCCCCGGAGCCCGTCCCCTCTCCGGGACTGCTGAATTCGACGCCGTCCAGACAGGCGACCAGCGGGTTCGGCCATTGGTGGTTGTTGTAGAGCCTCTGGGCACGGACGACCGAGATCAGAATCCCTCCGTCAACGGCCTGCAGCCGTGCCTCCGGCTTTGCCTTGGGACTGTATTCGACGGTCTTGCCGCTCTGGCCGAGCACCGAGATGGTCGCATCAGCCCGGGCCCTCAGCGAACCGACCCGGAATTCCCGCCGATCGCCCCTCTTCCACCGCTCGTCCCCTTGGGGAATGATCAGATACACGCGGCCGTCCCGGTCCGGATCCCGGGTGAACCAAAGGTCGCCCTCCTTGACCACCGGTCCGGGGCGGACCCCATGAATGGCCTCGCCATTGACGAACATCCACAGCGCCAACTCCCGGAAGGCGCGCTCCTGCTCGAAGGGAATCTTGCCGGATGGGTCCGGACCCATGTTGATCAACAAGTTTCCGCCCTTCGCACGGACGTCGACGAGCATTTCGATGAGCCTGCCACCCGACTTGTAGTTCTCGTTGGTCGGCTTGAACTGCCACTGGGTGCCGAGCGTGAAGCAGGCCTCCCAGGGTCCGGGAATGGGTCCGTTCGGAATCTGCTGCTCGGGCGTCTTCATTTCGCCACGGGTCACCAGGCACTTCGGTTGCAGCTGGTGGATGAGGTCACGAATCACAGCGTTGTCGAAGGCGTCGAGAAATGCGACGTCGATGTCTCCGTAGGCCCCGCCGAAAAGCTCGCGGATCTGGGCTTGGTTATGGGCTAACAAATCCTTGTTGCTGGAGATGTTCGCATAGTCCGCCTTGCGCCTGATCTCGTGGCCCTGCTTGTGAATGAACAGAAAATCCTCCGGCGAGAAGTAGAAGCCGACCTTCATCTCATGGCGCCGGCATGCCTCGACGTAGGCTTTGACGATGTCCTTCTTATAGGGAGTGTTCGCGACCGAAAACTCGGTCGTCTTGGTCGGCCACAGGCAGAAACCGTTGTGATGCTTGGTGGTCAGCACCATGTACTTGCACCCGGCGAGCTTCGCCAGCTTGACCCAGGCGTCGGGGTCATAATCGGTCGGATTGAAGGTTCGCGGGAGTTCCCGGACGTAGCGTTCGATGTAATCCTCCGAGGCCCCCACCAGGCTGTGGGAAATGACGCTGCCCAGTTCCACGTCCACACTCCAGTGGACGAACATCCCGAGTCCCCAGTCCATGAACGCCTGCTCGCGAGCAGGGTCGTTGCGGTAATCGCCGAGTGGCTGCGGCTCGGCCCCGTAAACCACCGGGCAAAACACGAGAGCGACAAGAATTGGAGTCGTGAATTTCATGGGAGCGGAGCGGAGTCTCGGTCCGCGGGAACTGTGCATGCCGGAGGACGAATTGGCCATCCTTAGCTCTCATGGACACGGGCGGAACATTCCTCCAACTCGACTCCCGGGTGCGCAAGCCCCACCCTGGTTTTCGGGTTCATTGGCTCCAACGCTCGGGCTCGAACCAAGGAGCAACCTTCTGATAATGTACAGATTTCACGCCCATTTTAAGCCTGGCTTTCAGGTGACCTCCTCGAAGTGATCGAAGCCTGGGCGGGCCTGCCGTCGCCCTCGTCCTCCGCCGTCCTGACTCTGGTGCGCTCGGCTGACACGGCCTCTGACCCGCATGCCACTGAGTTTAAGGCGGACCTCAAGGTCCTGCCAATCTTCCCGGGACGGAGAGAACGTCTTAAGGCCAATGGTCGAAGTCCCTTAGTCCATGGATCGCAACGGCAGTGGCGCCCGCTTCGTCGGCGAGGGCTCGCGCACGCCGCTGATCCGGAAACGGTCTCCCTGAGAGCCCCGGCGCTCCCTATTCCCCGTGACTCAACTCCGAGAGTTTCCACGTCCGGTCCTCGCGCACCGTGCCGTCACCGTAAACGATGCGCACGCGGGCGGTCGCGTCCGCCACGGTCGTGTCGAAGTCGATGGTCGCGAAACTCAGGGAGCCACTGTTGGCGATCCCGGACGAAATGACTTCCACCAGCGGGTATCCGACCCGCTCCGACTCGTGATGCACCGCGATCGTCGAAGCATGGATGTCACCGGACATGTACATCACTCCGGACACCTTGTTTTCTCGAATGCCGTCGAACAGACGGTGCCTTGAGAAAGTGTAGATCCTCCAGCCATCGCCCTTGCTGTGATGCAGGGTGCTGCCCGAGGCGATCACCTTGAACTTCGCCTTCGAGTTCTTCAGGCCATCCATCAGCCACTCGAACTGCGCATCCCCCAGCATCCTCTTGCGGTCGTCATCCGGTGCCTTGTCCGGGGAGCGATGGTAACGACCGTCGACAACGAAGAACTCCACCTCGCCGCGGGTGAATTTGTAAAATGCTCCGGGAGTCTCGGGAGTCCCCGCACCGGGATTCATCCAGAACTGCTTCCAACCCGCCAGTGACCTCTCCTTGCCCTCGGCGGTGCCGTCCGAGTCGTTCGGACCGTAGTCGTGATCATCCCATATCGAGTAGGTCGGAACCTGTCGGTGGACCGTCGCCACGAAGGGCTCCCGACGATAGCGCAGGTGATGCTCGAGCTGCCCGTTGGGGTCGGTGGTGTCCGCGTAGTGGGTGTCGCCCACTGTCAAGTGCAGGTCTGGCTGCTGCGCCAGCAGCAGATACCACGACGCCTGCGGCTGGCCGAACTTCATGCACGAGGTCAGCGCCATCCGGAACGCCGCAGGTTCACCCACCGCTCCGGGCGTCTCGAATCCGCCCTTCCACGCCGGGTTGCCCTTGCCATTGACCAGAACCTCGTAGGCGTAACGGGTATCCGCCCGAAGCCCTGATAGCGTCGCGGTCGTCGCCTGACCGGGCAAGGTCGTCGCCGGAGCGTCAAAGCCCACCAACTTCACCTCCTGCCGCCCCCCGTCGGTGCCTTCCTCCCAGAACCGGACGACCCCCTCGGCCTTATCCGGCAGATACATCCACAGCCCGGCGCTCTTCGTCTCCACATGCCCGACCAGTGGGCCCGCCACCTTTCCAGAATCGGCAACCGCAACCAGCACGGTGCCCAAACTCATCGCGGCACCAACCAGCCGGCACCTGAAGCTTGAAGAAATGATTGTCATGGGTGGAAAGGCTACGGGCTCCACCTCTCGTTTCATGCGACCAATCGCATCGCGCCGAAGAGCTTCCGGCTCTGTGGGCGCGGCTCTGTGAGCTTGACGCCCCAGACCGCCTTCGGCGAAATCGGGAGCGATGTATTCCCTCCTCAAGGCCTTCTCGACCATTGCCGTGACCTTTGGCGTGACGCTGATCCTTCTGGCGGGGGTCTTGTGGATCTACCAAGCCTGGCACGGGAAGAAGTACGGCCCGATCCCCAAAGGGCGCATGACAATCATCAACCTGGGGATGTTCATCCTCGCCGCTCTCATCGCGCTTCCGATTTCGTTCGCCAAGATCAACAAGTCCAAGCGCCAGTCCACCACTCAACGGATCGCCTTGCTTGCCGGGCAACAGATGGAAATGAATCGCAAACGGCAGGAAGAGACCGTCGCCAATCTGAAACCTGCAGGCACGTCGGAACCTCGACCCGAGGTGAACCCAGCCGAAGCGGAAAAGCCCCGGGCACTCGAAGCCCGCCGGAAGGCTGAAGCCGTCGAAGGGCAGGCCGCCGCCCGTGAGCAGCAAGAACAACGCGTCCGCGAGATGAGGGAGCGCCACGAGGCCCAGCGGCAACAGGCTAAAGAGACTGAAGACCCCTTCGACGTCGCCGAAGATCGCCCCAAAGATGACACGCCCCCGATCACTGAAGCCCGCAAACAGGACGAGGACCGGCAGCTGGAGATCCGCGATCGGCAGGCGGCAAGCAGGCGCCATTCCGAGCGGATGCGGGCGATGCATGAGGCGGACTACTACGAGCCCCCTCCGGGACCGGCTTCCGACACGCAGCGGGCGCTCGATGAAAAGATCATCGCCGCCAATGAGGAACTTCAGGACCTCAAGACCGAACAGGAAGCCTACCGAATCGCCTACGAGTCCGCCCGCGACGAGCAAAAGCAGCTCATGAACGAGCGGCCCGTCGATCACGACCGGCTCAAACTGGTATCCAAGACCCTCCACGAGTCGATGCGCCGCAAGATCCAGATGTCTCCCAAGATCCACGACAAGCGCCGCGAACTCACCACACTCCTCAGCGAGCGCTACAAGCTCGGCGAATAGGTCGGGACCGCCCGATTTCCCAATACCTCAAAAGGCGAAAGCCCCAATCCATTGATGATCAGGGCTTTCCATTGGCTCCGGCGCTTGGGATCGAACCAAGGACCTAGTGGTTAACAGCCACCCGCTCTACCGCTGAGCTACACCGGATTGATATGGGAACACCCCTCGCGGGGCGGGCGCAAGATGCGGTTGGCCCACGGGGGGAGGCAAGGCAAAAATCGCTCGAAACCAAGACGACCCGGATGCGGCTGCGACGGGGCCTCAAGGCAAGCCGGGATCCGTCGCCAGGAGCACTGGAGTCTCGTCGTCCAGCATGTCCTCAAAGGTCTCCCGCGGCCAGCTGATCGGCTTCCCGGTGACGGGATCGTCGGCAAGCACGTGGTCGGAACTGACCTCCTGAAGCTGGACCCAGACCGGGGATTCAACCATCGGCGGGTGGGTTCTCACCACGACCGTCCGGCCGGCATCCACGTTGGTCGCCAAGGATGCGAGTGGCAGGCCACCAGCTTCGATCACTTCGCGCCCCGAGTCCCGAAGGGACTCCGCGAAGTCGGCGGGACTTGCCGGTGCCTCGGGCAAGGAAAGTCGATCGGCAAGTCCCGGGGGCGTCAGCGGGTCCGCCGACGATGCCGAACGGATTGACGACGAACGGGCTTGTTCTCCAGTGCTCCGGATTCGCTCCTCGGCGGCCTCACGCCAGTCAATCGAACCCCGATCCACCTCGCGCAACAGCGCCGTGATCTCGGTCGGTGGAACGCCGCTCAGACGCGCTCCGGTGATGGCGCGATCGAGGGCATTCTGAGCATCCGACACTTTGCGCAGCCGGTCCCGCTCCGCCTCCTGATCCGCGGTCAGGAAACGCCCGGAATTCACCGCCTGATCCAACTCGTCGAGGCGTGCACTGACCTTGGTGTCGAACTCCTTGCGAACCTCATCCGAACCCGGTCCACCAGCCAGATGCTGGAGGCCATACGCGCGGGCGGTCTGTCGCTGACGGTTTGCCTCCTCCCGGAAGGAACGGGATGCGGCGTTTTCCACCGACTTCTCGGCATCGCGTAGATTATTGACGAAACCCTTCAGCTCCGACTGGCCAACCAAACGCTTGTCGAGTTCCTCCTGCGCGGAAATCACCCGTTTCAGGTAGTCCTCACCGGTCATCCCATACTTGTCGAGCGTCCGCTGAAAGGCGGCCATGTTGCCGCGGTTCTTTTCCAGTTCGATCGTGGATTCGACAAGGTCACGGAAGGTGAAGTCGTCGGGAAAACCCGGAACCTTCACCCCGTTCATGTCGAGCTTGGCCATGCTGGCGGCATCGAGTTGGCGGACGAAGTATTTCGAGGCCTTGGTGGCGGCGGCATCCAGCTTTTCCGGTTTTGCAACGGTGAGCGGGCGACCGAGGTCATCAAGGACGTGCTTGCCATTGAGCTCCTTGACCAGGTTCGCCCCGTTCTCGAAGTAGGAATTGATGTAGTCGTCGGCCGGAAGTGGCTTCTTGGGCGGCTTGAGCGTGTGGTTGCCGCTCATGATGCTATCGGTCGTGATCACCTTCTTCGGGGGTGCCTGCATCTCCTTGACCACATGGTTGATGGTGGCCTCCGCCTGGTAGGCCTCGGCGGCGTAGTAGAGGGCTTCCCCCTGCTTGTTGCGGAGGTTGAGGATGGCGCGGTGCTCGAGGTCCTTGAGAAGATCCTGGCCGAGTTTCACCTTGGCGGGATCGCCGCTCCTGATGAGCTTCTCGGCTTCGCCGAGGGATTCCCTCAGGCCCGGCTGGTCGAGCATTCCCGGCAAAGGCACCTGGCCGGGAGGGATCTCGCCGTTCCGGGCCTTCTTTAGGCCATCGATCATCTCCTTGTAGTTGTCCATTCCCTCCAGCGTGTCGGCGTAGAGGTCGTTGTTGACGCGGAGTTTCTGAGCGTCGGTGGCGTTCTCGGGATCGAAGCCCATGTCGCGCAGCCGTTTGTTGATGCGCTCGGCGCCGAGTTTGTTGGCTCCTTCCGCCTGGTCGAGAATGTCCGAGAAGGCCTTCCGCGTCTCCGGCGGAACGCCGTCGAGGATCCGTCCGCGCAGGGCCTGCCACTGGCCTGGTGTTCGGTATTTCGCGTTTGCCATCTGCTGGAAGAGGAACTGGCGGGAGGTGTCGAGTTGCCTGGCACTGAGTCCGGCGAAGGCCCCCTCGAGTTCCGTGCCCTTGAACAGGGTGTAGATCGGGTCGGTGTAAACGTTGGTGTCGACGACCATTCCGCTTTCCCGTCCGCCGAAAAGATTTCGGACCTTCTGCTGAAATCGCCGGACCGCGAGCTCCGGCCCCCGTCCCGGGCCGCTCAACTTGGGGGCGTTGATGGAGATGTCGTAGTCGCTGGTGAGGTTGGTCGAGCCGAAGGCGCTCGGCTGGATGCTGCCCCTCTCCAGGCCGAGCATGTCCTCCGCCTCGTTGATGGACTCCCGGAGGGCTCCGTCCATCTGGTCGCGCCGCCACTGGTTGATCTTGTGGAGGAGCTTCTGGTCCTCGGGCGTGCCGTCGGCGAGTTTCTTGAGCTGTCCCCAGTCGCCCTCGGCATCGAAGATCTTTTCGACGACCTCGGCCTTGTCGAG
The DNA here is from genome assembly GCA_022548915.1 of Verrucomicrobiaceae bacterium E54. Classification (GTDB taxonomy): domain Bacteria; phylum Verrucomicrobiota; class Verrucomicrobiia; order Verrucomicrobiales; family Akkermansiaceae; genus Haloferula. The sequence continues at coordinate 119,075 of JAKZES010000004.1, read as the reverse complement.
CTCGCTCAACTCGGTCCGGTCGCCTCGCAGCAGGGCCAGATCGTTGTCATTGAGCTTCGGTTCGGGAGCGACGCGGCGAAACTCGTCGATGTCGCGGCGCACCTCCTTAAGGTCGTCGAGCCGGGCGCGAGCATCCTGAAGTGCGCGCGGAGAGGCGTTCGGATCGGTGGCGAGTTCGTCGATCGTCCGCCGGGTCTCGTCGGCGAGCTCGTCGACCTCCCTGGCCGCCTGGTTGAGATCGACCTTTTCAAATCCCTCGCTGCTGACCGGGGGACGGCCGTCCGCGAGGCGCTCGCGGGTGCCACGCATCGCATCGAACTCGGTGCGCGTGGGAGGCAGGCCGTCCTTGCTGAAGGCCTTGCCACGCAGGATCTCGGCCTGACGGGGAGGCACCTCGACGGTCGGCTGGTCGCGATAGCTCTTCACCACGTCCCGGCGCTGGGAAAGATCGCCGTTCTGGTTCCGCTTCGCCTGGATCTCCCTCTGGACTTCGCGGTAGCGCTCCGCATCCTCGGTGCCTCGCGGCGGCACCTCCCGATCAGGATGCCGGTCCTTGAGCGCCTTGGCCTCGGCCTCAAGCTCATCGATGTCCGCCTGGTTGGCCCGGATCTTTCCCTCGAGCGCCTCGTCGGCATCGCGCAGTTCGGCATCCCGGACGGGCCGCCTCGGCTGATTTTCGCCCGCCTCGAGGATCTTCTTCCGCTTGCGGGCAAGGTCGATGGCCTCGGAGGTGAACTCCTCCGAACCATCAAGCGCCTTGAGGATCGACTGACGGTTCTTGCTGGCGGCCAGGAATTCCTCCGGGATCTCACCGAACCGGCCGACAGCGGCGAGCGCCTCGCTGCGCTCGAGCATCTCCTTGAGCACCAGCTTGTCCTGCTTGCTCAGGGCTCGCAGGGCGGCCGCATCCGCAAAATCGATCTGCTTAAGCAACTTGCCGCCCTCCTCGGCAAGGGTGGCGGTGCGCATCGCCTTGACCGCCTTGTAGGCGGCGAAGCCGTCGGCACCGAGACCGATCCCGGAGCCGACGACGGCAAAGGTCTGCGCCAGGTCACCGAGAATCTTGCCCTCCAACTCGGCCGCCCGACCCGCGCCGAGCACCGCACCCGCACCCACCTCGAATTCCAGCTCCTCCTTGCGCAACGAATTGCCGTAGACGTCGGTGTAAACGGTGTAGGCGACATCGGCGGCACTGACTCCGGCGGCGACCAGGCTGGACCAGAAGCCCGCCCCCCCGAGGGGTGCCGTGGCCACCGCGGCGGCAGCCATCATCACCGTCGTGTCGACGGAGGAATAATCCTCCTGCGCCCGCACCGCGGATCCGATCACCCCGAGCGACTTCACATGGGCCCGGGCGAGCGGGTCCGGCTCCCACTGTGACTGCTGGAGTTCGCTGTCGATCTCCAGCTTCATCATCCGGGGCACCACCCGCTTGACCACCGGTTCAAAACCCAGACCGGTGAGCTTCAGCAGTCCCTTGACATCGCCATCGGGAATGGCGGCGGCCTGCGCCAGGCTTTGCCTCATCTGGGGACCCCACTGGCGATAGGCGTGGTTGAACGCACTCCATTGGAACAACTCGAAATACTCCGCCTCCGCCGGAACCCTCGTCTTGTAGCCGAGGAACTCGTTGTCGAAGAGCTGATAGAGATAGGGGTCGTCCTCGCGCCCGGCATCATCGCCGGCGAAGAACTTGATGACCTCGGCAAGAGCCGGATGCGTGTTCTCCACCGCCACCCACCACAGCTTGTTCTCGGCAAGATACACCCGGGCCTCGCTGATGGGACCCGAGCGCGGTTCCTCGCGGTAAACGGGAAGGTCCCGCATCGGGATGCGCATGAAGGAAAGCGGGCTCTGCTTGGCGGCGATCAGGTCCTTCTGGCTCTCGTAGAGACCCCGTACCTTGGCTGGCGACAGGTTGCTTTGCCAGTCGGCGATCTGCTCTTCCATCATCGTCAGGAACTCCCGACGGAGCAGAAGCGTGGCGGCGTGGTCACCCACGGAGATCTTGAGTGTCCGGATCCCGCCCGAGGGTTCGCGCTGCGGCAACCACTCGTGATAAGGCACGGTGACCCCGTTGCGTTTGGCGTAGTTGGCAATGTCGAGGAGTTGGCCGTAGAGCCCGAGGCCGACGGTATCAATGGCCGCGTTCCACGCGAACTCGGTGAAGATGAAGTTCGTCTGCGAATCGGCGGTACCGCGGACCACGTCTTCCCAGTCCTCGACCGGCTTCCCGGCGAGGTCGGCCGCCGTCTTGACGGCCTCCTTCCAATTCTGGTTCAGCTCTGAAGGCGTCGCCATCACATCGACGGCGAGCCGCGTCGGCTGGATCGCGTAGCCACTGTCGGTCTGCACGCGGACATGCAGCTTGTCGCCGGAGGATGCCTCCACGACGACTTCGCCCTCACCGAGGGAAACCAGCTCAGCGGTTCCCTTGCGCATCAGGTGGATCACCGGCGAGAGGTAGGCCTTGGGATCGTTCGGGTCAGGTTTGAGAATGAAGGGCCTCGGATTCTCCCCTTCCTGCACGTATTCCGACGAGATGATCTCGTTGTTGTGCCCCAGCACCGCCTGGATCTCGCCGATGGAGTCGGCCTGTGCCTCCAACTCGACCACGATGCGGATCTTCTCCGGGGCGAAGGCCGGATTGAGGGCCTCCCATTCCCCGGCCTCGGCCTCGTAGTCCTCCGTGGCGGCCTCACTCTCGGCGAGTTGACGGGCGAGCTTGAGGGTCCCCCGCAGGTCACCGAACATCAGGTTCCACTCGCCGTCGGCCTCGGCCAGCTTGAACGGCTGGGGTCCCGGCTCGGAATCATGCTTGATGATGGCGAGTACGAAGAGCCCCTCCTCAACCATCCCTTCCGCGAGGGCGGCGGTCGTGGGATCCGGGGCTTCTTCACCGATGGTCGCAGCCGGGCGGGTCGCTCCGGTCCGGCGCTGGGCCTCCCGGTACTGACGCCAGGCGTTCTTGAGTTCATCGGAATTGTTCGGGTCATCCTCCGCTCCCCGTGCCCGGATGCGGTATTCCTTCACACTGCTGCCCTCACCGATCAGGAGATCGGGATAGGGAAGCTTCTCGGTGGCGGGGGGTAGATTCCGGGCGACGATGAAGATCCGCCGGGTCGATTCGCCGGTCGGCCCGAAGATCGTCCGCTCGTCATCGGTGTTCCAGACCGGCCGGTCCGCATAGCGATTCCGATAGACCGGATGGCCCATGAACTCGCGGTCGACCGCGGTCTGGTCATCGGTCGCGTAGGACGCGAGGATCGTCGGTCCCATGCGCATCCACACCTCCCGTCCGGTGACGCGGCCGACCGTGGACTCCCCTTCCCCCTCGGTCCGGAGCAGCGTCCCCGCCCGTCCGAGACCCTCGCGGTCGCGTCCGGTGGCCCGGTCCCCGAGGTATTCCCAGTTCCAAAGCAGGGAGCCATTCGGGAGACCTCCGTGGAGTTCGAGCGTGACCTTGCGGAAATCCGGGACGTCGCGATAGGTGAGGTCCACCTCGGCCTCGAAATCCTTGGCCTTCAAGATAATTGGAGCGGCCTTCTGCGCATCGAGGAGCAGCCGATGCTCCTCGTCCGGGCTTGCCTTCTCGACCTTCTCGGACACCACGCCCCGGCCTTCGAACTCGAGGATCAGCTTGGGAAAGGCCGGGACCGCCGGTTGGTCACCGGCCGCCTCCGTGGCCTCGGTCTCGCCATCGACCCACGCGGACTTGAGTTTGAGATTGCGCATGTCCTCGCCGGGCTGGCGGTAGCGCAAGGTGGGTCGCCCGTATGGGTCGATGTGCATCCAGCCGGTGACAGGACCGAGCACCCCGTCCTGATAGAGCGTGCGCCAACTGCCGACGAAAGGCTTCCAATCCTCCTCGGTCGCCTCCCGTCCTGGCGGTTCCTCTTGCTCGTCCTCCGGCTTCTCGACGCCCAACTGCCTGCCGAAGGTCGGAAAGAACGCCTCCGTCCGCATCAACCCGAGCCGCGGCCCTTCCTCCTCGTCCTCCCCGAGAGGTCGAGCGGTGAGCGTGATCGAGTGTTCGCCCGACGTCACCGTAACGTCGATCGGGCTCGGTCGCGGGTTGCTGTGCTTGATCTCGACCACCATCGGCTGGTCCTCGAGGACCGACCCGGTCGCCTGCAGACCGTCGGGGCCAACGGTGAAGAGCCTGAGCGACTCGATGCGCCCGACGCGGACGAGTTCGAAGCGCTTCATCGCCTCAGCCATGTCCTCCTTGTCGACCTGGACGCGGACGCGCTCGGCGGTGTTGTTGATCCGGAACCGGACGGGTGCCTGTTCCCGGCGGACGGGACCTCCCTCCTCCCCGGGCTCCTTCAAGACGAACAGAGTGCCGGAGCCGCCGTAGCCGTCGACGGTCGCCCACAGGAAGTCATCACCGATCTTGATGTCGAAGGGGTTGTTCTTCGGTGGCTTGGAGAAGGTGGCGTGATACCGGTCGCTAATCTGGCGAATGGAGAGTTCAACCCCCGTGTTGCGACCACCGACGTGGATTTCCCAGAGCCCATCGAGACGGATGTGGCCGTAGAGCCGAACCGGTCGCGGAACCGAGTGATATTCGTTGCCGGTTTCGGCAGGTGGATCCGCCGGCGGATCCTGCGCGCCGAGAGGAAATGCTATCAGGGCGGTGGCGAGGAGGCGGAGGAATTTCATCTTCAAGGCAGGGGGAGGGAGAAGCGAGGGAGCATCACTCCCACCAGATGCGGATTTCGGTAGCGGGGGAAAGGCTTTCCCCGGGAGGAAGCCCGACACGGATGAAGAGTTCGTCGCCACCCGTCTGCCACGAACCGGACTCGGGACGAAGCGCGCGACCTTCGGCGTCGAAGAGGTCGATGCGGTCGACGAGGGCGGCTTCCGGACCTGTGACGCTGACCTGCAGATCTCCCTCCGAGGGGATGGTGCAGCGAAACCATTCGCGCCCGTTGAGCGAAAACACGGCCGGTTGATCGCCGGTTGCGGGTTCGACCGATGTGACGCGATCAACCGGCAGCGCTTCCGGGGATACCGCGGTCGGCCGGGTGGGGCCGGCAATCGCGGGCTGGAACTCGCGCAGCAGGTCAAGGTTCAGCCGATTCGTGGCTGGGTCGGCATCACCCTCGTCCGGCACGGAGGCGACCAGACGAAGACTGGTCCCCGGCTGCCACGCCTGCGGCACCGTGAAACTGACCTTGACCGGCCTTCCACGGAAGGGAGGGAGCGAGACAAGCGCGCCGCCTCCCACCTCGACCGTTTCGTAGAGGATTGAGACCCGGGTGTTGGGGCTCGGCTGATCGCCGGCGTTGAAGGCGGCGAAGGTGAACTCCCGGGTTTCGCCGGGTTGGAGATCCCGGGGAAGCTGCGCCCCGTTGGTGGCCAGCACGAGATCGTGGGCGTTGTGACGCAGCTCCGGGCTGCTGAGCTGCGCGATCCGGTCGGCCTCGTCGTTGCTGGTCGCGACGTAGCAGCCCTGGGTCCAGTCGTGCAGGCCATAGATGCTGGCCTTGTCGGAAATCAGAAAGTTTCCGGGGCCGATGCCCTCGGAGTCGATAACGACCCGGTTGGCCGCACCCGAGTCGGTGCTGGCGTCGGCGCGATAGCCGAGCGCGGAGGTAGGCACCTGGAAAAGATAGCGGCCGAAGGGAATCTGCTCCTCCAGCGTGCGCAGTTTGCGGCCGTTGAGGCTGATGCCGGTGTTCATCTCCTTGTAGTGGGCGCGATCAAACGGCGGCGTGAATTCAACCGCGACCGCAGCGTCGGTCACCGGTGCATCCGGCAGGTAGACCCGGCGCGGCTCACCCCATTCGCCATCCTTGAAATCGACCGCGAAGTTGCCTCCCAACTCGGAACCGAACCCGCCTTCCGGAGCGGTTGCCGGCAGCGGCTTGTGGTAAAACATTCGCATCCCGCCGTCACCGGTTCCGATCAGAGTGGGCGGGCCGTAGCCCGCGTCTCCGGTGGCAAACCGACCGGTGCCCTCATCATCCGGGTCGAATGCGAACAGGCTGCCGTCCTGGTTCCGGCCCGCGACGAACAGCCGGTCACCGGCGGTCGCCATCGATCCATCGGTCGCCGGAATGCGCCGCTCACCGTCCCGCGTCCGGAGGACCATGTTGCCGTCATCCGCCTTGGCGAGAAGTGCCAGCCTTCCGTCTCCGAGCGGTTCAGCATCGACCACGGGTCCGGATTCAATCCCGGTCGGCCAGTCGTCGGACTCGGTGGCCTTCAGATCCTCCGACAACGAGATCCGTTTCAACTTCCCATCCTCGCGAAAGACCGTCTCCACGCCCTTGTCGGTCCGCATCGAAACCGGGCTGTCGGCCCTTTTGCCGGGATCGCTGAGGACCACCGATTCACCGGTCTCCGGGTCCACCACCTTCACGACGTTCCTTTCCTCATCCTCGGGATCACCTTCCACGAAGGTCGCGAGTGCCGGCGCACCGGGACGAGGATTCGGGCCCAGCACGGGGCGGCTGACCGGTGCGGGACCGAAGTAGCCGTTGAGTCGGCGACCCTTGCCGGCAATCCCCCAGCCGAAGTTGAGGAACTGGGCGCCGTCGTCACGAGTTCTCCGCGTCAGATGGGTGCGCCTGCCGTCCTGGTCGGCATAGGTGGAACTCTCCTTGTCGTCCTTTTTCCCGGGGCCAAATGTGGTGATGGTTCCCTCGGGAACACCGGGGGCACCCTCGTCCTCGAACGGCTCGAGGTCCGGAGCCCGGAGGTCTGGACTCAAAATGGTCATCTCCCGCAGGCTGGTGCCGAAGGCAGTGGGAGGAAGGAACCCTCCGACCACGCCCTCGGTGTTGGCATCGAGAAGATCGAAGGTACCTTCGTCCGGATTGGCTTCTTCGTCGGCCTCGCCACCCTCGTCGATCTCGTCACTCCATTCCTCCGATTCAACGGTCGATGACTCGCCTTCCCCGTCATCCGATGACTCTTCGCCCCCGTCGGCATCATCATCCAGGGGACCGAAAAGCGTCCAACTTCCATCGTCGGCATCTTGTTCGCCCGGTTCTCCACCGTCCTCGATCTCCTCAGGCTCCAGACGGGGATTGCTGTCCGTCACAGTCAGTCCTCCCCCACCCATGCCGCCCCCGCCACCGAGGCCACCCCCGCCGCCACCACCGCCCCACTCGGTGCTGGCGGGCGTACCGTGGGTCGCGGGCATGTCGTAGCTGGATCCCGGCATGTTGGTGCAGCGGGTGCCGGAATTGCTGGAGCGGCTGGACGTGCGTGAAAGAGTGACAAAAACCGCCTTTCCTGCCGGAACCTCGGCGAGGTACGGCACCCGCTGTTGCTGATTGTGTCCGGTCAGGACGAGATCGCCCGCGAGTTTCTCGAAGCTGGGATACAGGTAGGGCCGAATCCTGACTTCAATGACTTCGCCACTCGCAAGGGTGGTTCCTTCCAGCACCGGGTCGAGGTGGATGGGGTGTGTCGGCACCGCTCCCTCGGATTCGAAATGTATGCCGAGATCCGGAATGTTGGCACCCAAGTTGCGGATTCGAAGAGTGCGCACGAGCCTCGCCTTGTCGACCGGCGCGTTGGAAATCCGCAAGGTGGTTTCGAGTTGGAGTTCCGGCTGCTGGAGGCGCACCACGCATGACTCCTTGCCGGCGGTCGCTCCTTCGTGGACGGCGGTGAGCGTGAGGGTGTAATCGTTCCGCTCGGCGACGCTTCCATGCACCAGGAGCGGAGCCTCCCAAATTTCGCCCTCCGGAATCTCTAGCACCGTGTCCGGCTCCTCCCAATCAGGCGTGCCACGACCCACGAAGCCGACCGGAAGATCGGGAAAGTGGGTCGAACTCAGCCGCAATCGGGCCACACCCGGCCCGTTGTTGCGGATCGGTATGAAAAGGCGCTGGTTGTAGTCGCGCGCGACCTCAAACCCCTCCTGCGGAATGAGGAAGCTCACCTGCGGGAAGTCCTTCGGCCCGCCTCCCGACGGACCGGGCTTGTCCCCATTGAAAACGCAGAAGCCGATCAACAGAACGACAAGCAGGATGACGGCGACCGTGATGTTTCTTCCGGATTTCATTCGGTGAGGCGTTCGATTTCGAAGGTCCAGCGGCGGACCGGCCCGGTGGAGGCGTCGGTGAACTCGACCACGGCTTCCAGCACATCCTCCGAGGACCACGATTGTCCCGCTGCCGACAGACCGAGAATGTAGGTCTCGCCCGCGCGGACCGGCAGCACCTCCGTTTCGATCGGATCCCCGTCCGCGCCCTCGTGCCACCAGTGGCCGAGGTGTTTGCCTGCCCCAGGGCCCGTGGCGAGTCGGAGCCGGACGTGGCCGTCCCCGGCGGGCGTGAACCTGAAGTGATCGCGGTCCCAGGCGGGAAGGATGGCGAAGCGGAAGGGCTGGCCGACCGCGATCTCCGACGCATCCGCGACCTCCTCGCCGGTCTCCGGTGCATCGGGTTCCAAGAGGAATTCGAGCACCGCCGTCGCCGGTGTCGGGGAAGCACGGGCATTGTGTTCATAGCGGTCGCTGCGGACCTGAACGACCACCTCCCCGCCCTCCGCAACCCTCGCTTCCCGGTAACCCGGATAGGCCGTGCCGTCCTGAATCCAGACCGGAAAGAGACCGGGATGAACCCCGTTTTTGTCGGTGCGGGTGAAGCAAACCACCCCGGCTCCGGGCGCGGATGCACGAAAGCAATCCCGGTCGCCACGGGGATTGAGCACGATCTGGAACGGCTTGCCGATCTCCACCATCCGGGCCTGCTCGGGAAGGTCGTTGGGTTCGTCGCCCTCTTCCGGAGTGAACTCGACCAGGCCCGTGATCGACTCGTCGATGGCGACCTCGTTGTGCCCGTAGTAATGGCTCCGGATCGCGAGCACGACCCTCTCCCCCGCATCGACGGCGCGGTCCCACTGACCGGAGCGGAACTCGTGGCTCCGCCCGTCGCGCTCGGTCTCACCCCACCACGGATACAGGCCTGCGGCCTTGGCCGGGCGCTGGGTGATCGTCAACTTCACAGTGCCCCGACCGGGGCTGACGAAGGTGAAATAGTCGCGGTCGAGGCGGGGCGTGAGTTGAAACCGGAAGGGCTTGCCGGGTTGGATGGGCGTCGCTTCCGTGGCGCTGTTGTTGGGCTCGTCATCGAACCGTTCCGTGAACTCGATGATGCCCTTCAAGACATCCGGCGACCCTACTTCGTTGTGGCCGTGGTAGTTGCTCCGGATCGCAAAAACCACCTCTTCGCCGGATTCCACATCCCGGTCCCACTGCCCGGGGCGACGCATGGACTTCTTGCCATTGCCGCCAACCTCCTCGCCCCACCACGGCTCGGGAGCATGGGCTTTGGATGTCTGCGTGAGGCGGAAACGCAACGTCCCCCTGCCAGGGCTCTTCGTCTTGAAGTAATCCCGATCCATCCGCGGATTCAGCTGGAAAGAGAACTCCTCTCCGACCTGGACCGGAGTGGCGGTCTCCATCGAATCGTTCGGCTCCGGACCGACGCGCGGCTCGAAGACGAACCGGCCGCGCAGCACTTCAGGCGAGGACTTTTCGTTGTGACCGTAGTAGTTGCTGCGGATTGCAAAGACGAGTTGCTCTCCCTCGCTGGCGGCGATGTCCCACATGCCGGAGCGACGTTCGTTTTTCCTGTCATCCTCACCGAGAAATTCACCCCACCAAGGATAAGGCGAGTGATCCTTGACCTCCCCGACGAGCACGAACCGTATCACCCCGTCATCAGGGGACATGAGTGTGAAGCGATCCACATCGTGACGGGGACGAAAGGTGAATGAAACCTCCTCGCCGACTTCCGTCCTGATCGCCTCGCCATCACCGTCATTCGGCTCGAGATCAACCGGGGGGAAGAACTCGAAAACCCCCACGAGCACGTCATTCGACTCCTTCTCGTTGTGGCCGTAGAAATTTCCGCGGATCCCGAACACCACCTCTTCCCCTTTCCCGACCCGACGGTCCCAGAGGCCATCCCGCCGGACGTAGCGCTTCCCGTCCTCTCCCTCATATTCGCCCCACCAGGGATGCGGGCTGTGGTCCGGGGCACCCTGCTTCAGCCGGAAGCCGATCACACCATCGCCGGGTGCGGTCAGCTTGAAGTAGTCACGGTCGCCACGGGGCGTGAAACGGAACCGGACCTCCTTGCCGATCTCCACCGAATCGGCCTGCGAGGTTTCGTTGTTGGGTTCGCTCTCCGCCTGGCAGGCGAGGCATGAAGCGATCAGGAAGAATACAAGCCGATTCAACATGAAGCTTCAAGGCTACCGGTCGATCTGCGATCAGGGCGAGCACGAAAAGCGGAGTGACGGAACGGCCATTTCAACAGGCGGTTCCGGTTTCAAGCGTTCTCCCGGGTCGCCTCGCCACTTGGGTCGGTCCCGCCCCCGGCAGGGCGAGAAAGCAGGCCGGGGTTCTCGGCGATCACCTCCGATGCGGCCTGCAACACACGCCGGGCATACCTTTCATCCGGGGCCAGCTGGAGCCGCGTCAGAATCCGTTCCGGATCCGCAATCCCTCGGCAGGAAAGCAATCCGATCACTCCCTGGTCGTCGAGCGGCTGTAGATGGACCGATAGCTCCGAGAGGCGGTCCCGCAAACCTCCACTCAAGGAGGGCACGAAGGAACTCTCCCAGACGTCGCGATTGATCGACACGATCAGGTCCACGCGGGGAGCCTCCTGCCGGATGGTCGCCAGGAATCCGGCGACACGACGGGCACCGTCGGGATCGCCGTGCACGCCCTCGAGTTCGTCGACCACCACGACGACACGCCGGAGCCGGGAAAGAAGGGCCAGCAGGGTGCCGAAACGCTCGGCATCCGCACCGTCGGCCGCGGTCTGAAGCAGACGTCCGACGCGGCCCGGATTCTCCGGCGAGGCGATCGCGTAGCGGAAGAGCGCGGCAATCCAGAAGGCGGTCTGGTTCAATGAACCTTCCGTGAGACGGCTGACCTCCAGGGAAAGGCGGGGACCGAGGACTTCGAAGTTTTCCCGGGTCCAGTGGGCGGTGACCGCCTGGGGGTGGTGAAAGTCGAAGGTTTCGACGGGACGCTTGCGCAGGGCTTCGGTCGCCGCCTCGCGATCCTGGCAGGGCACCTCGCCGGAGACGACGAGCGGCTGGAGACCGCGGGCGAAGAGATGACGGGCATGGAGATCGAGATGCGTGAGCCCGCCCGAGGCCGGCAGCACGCGGGTGAGACATCGCAGGGTATCCTCGACCGCCGCCGCGGGATCGACGTGGCGTCCATCGAGCGGGCGAAGCGGAAGGAACTCGTGACTGCCGGCAAGACCACGCCGGAGCCGTTCGAGGAGGTGGGTCTTGCCGAAACCCGCCCGGGGCGCCATCAGCAGAATCCCCCGCCCCGGCGCTTCCACCGGGGACTTGAGGGCCCGCTCGATGGCGGCACCAGCGCTCGAATTGACCGACCCTGCGTGGGGGACGGCCGCGTGGCCGAGGGTTTCGAAGTAGGGTTGAAGCGAGGGAGCCTGCATGCGCCGGTTGACCGCTCCAGACTGAAAGTCCGGTCCGCTCTCCACAAGGAAAAGAAGCGAATTAGTCCTGCGGCGCGGTCAGGTCGCGGAACTCCTCATCCAAGCCGCGCTCGCCATCGGTGCCGGGCGGAATCGACTCCAGCGTGCCGGCAAGTTGCCGGGCCAGATCGTCGCTCGGCACCTTGGTGGTCCCCGCAAGCTTGACGGTGGCCCAGCGATAACCACCGGCAGCTTTGCCGAACACCCGGGGCACCGCCCGGGTCTCGCTGAGCACGAGAAAAGACTCGGCGATTCCGACTTCGAGTTGCCCGGAAAGTGCGCCCCCCCGGCGTTCCTCGATCCGCCCGCGCACGCGCATCATGCCCTCGGACACGAGGTCGATCTCCTCGAGTGCCACATGGTCCCCGGTCCGGACCACCCGCAGCGTCGATTCCGGATCAAAACTCGGCTGCACGAAACGCGCGGTGTCGAGCACGTCGGCAATCGTTTCGAACATCGGAAAGCGATAGAACTTGAGGTCGGAGCCCGACATTCCCCGCACCGGAACATCGATGCCCAGGGCGTCGAGGCGGGTCACATCGAGGCTCACCCGACCGGTCGAGTCTTCAGGATCGGTCTCAAAAGTGCCTTCGATGATGGTCCCGAGGCCATTCCCGAAGAGGATCAGCGACGGCATGTTCTGCAGCCCGAGACCGAACTCGGCCTTGCCGCCATTCACGGGGATGGCCGGGAAGCCCTCGCCCCGAAGTTCGAACTCCGCATCCTCGACCTCCTCGGGAGCGAGGCGCATGGTGCCGAGGTGGACGCCGTCATGGCTCAGGCGGAAGGAAGCGAAATCCACATCGAAGCGTCCCCAGCGCCCGATCCGGCATTTCCCGCTTTGCAGGATGATGTTGGCCTCGGGACTCTCGGGATTCGCCACCGTGAGGCTCGTGCTGGCCTCATAGACGCCGAATGCCGCGCGCTCGCCGTCGCCAAAGCGAATGTTGAGGCGGCTCACCCGGATCGGCATGCGGAATGGCAGCGGCTCGTCCGGAAGCTCGACACGTGAGGGAGACTCCACCGCACGAAGCACCAGCTCACCACTGCCGGCGCCCAACTGCTGTCCCTGCCATTTCCCGGTGAGATGGCTCGAAACCTTCAGATCGACCCGGGGCGCGTGGACCTTCAAACGCGCGGCCGGCGAATCCTCGGGCCAGGTGAGAATGATGGTGTCGGCGGCGGCATTCACCGGCGTTGCCCGGAATGCCCGCATGTCCAGCTCGGCACCGGTCCAGGCCTCGATCCTCTCGGCCACCTGGTCGCGGTAGCCACTGCTGTTGAGATAGAAGAACCAAGCGATGAAGGCCAGAGCACCGGTCAGCAGGAGCACCATCACGAGGGAGGTCACCACGAGCGTGCGGCGGCGGCGTCTCTTCTCGGCCTCCTTGTGCGGCTGGTGAGACCTCCGCTTGCGCTTCCTGACCCGGACCACCTGACTGCCGTCGGGCCGGGTGACCAGTTGCGGCTCGCCCTCGACGTCCTGACCACCGCGCGCCTGCAGGCGGCTCATCATCTCGTCGATCGAGTAGTTGTCCGGTTCGCTTTCGGGCATGGAGGTCGGACGGGTGGGCGGCTCCACCTCAGGGGTTGAAGGGACGGCCGGCGGCGTCGACGACGCGAACCTTGACCAGGAAGATCACCGCCTTGCTGACCGATGACGTTCCCTTGCTTTGAAACAGGCGGCCCAAGACGGGAATGTCTCCCAGGATCGGCACCTTGTCCTCGTAATTCTCGGTGCGTTCCTCAAGCAGCCCGCCGATCACCATCGTCGTGCCGTCCGCCACCGTGAGGGCGGTTTCCGTCGCCATCTTGGAAAAGACCGGCATCAGGATCTCGTTGTTGGTCACCACCTGCGGCTCGACCTGCCCGAAGAATCCCGCTCCGCCGGCAATGGCTCCCCCGCTGCGGATGGGCGAGCCGTAGTTGATGAAGCCGTCGAAGTCCGTGAGGTTCGGCTTGAGATTGATGTCGACGAAGCGCTTGTCCTTGCTGGCGGTCGGCAGCACCTCGAGGATCACCCCGACCTTGCGCATGTCGAAGGCGGTCGGCGTCGCGGGCGTGACCGGAAAAATCCCTTCGGAATTCGTCCCGACCGAGTTGGGCAGTTCCGGCGGCTCATACTCGGTGGGGTAGATGAACTCACGGATGATCTCGATCGAAGACTGCTGGCCACTGCGGGTCGTGACCGATGGAACGGCGACGACGTCGCTGCCCTTCTTCTGGTCCAGTCCGCGGACGATCATCTGGACCTGACCGTCGGTGAAGAGGCCCGTGAACGACAGGATCCCCGGGGCCACACTGCTGCTCTGGGTCTGCCGGGTGGGGTTGTTGAGGATCGAGTCGATCGAATTCCCCCCGGACCCGAAGTCCCCGGACCGCAGGCCGCCCGTCATGATGTTCTCGACGTTTTGGCCGGCAGCAATCGGAACGCCGGGAATCGCGGTGAAATTCACGGGACTGATGAAGTCCGAGGCGGTGCGCGCCGACCCGCTGCCAATCGTGCCTCCTCCCAGGAACACGCTGTTGGCGGAGAGGCCGAAGGGCGAGAGAATCCAGTCGAAGCCCAGCTCTTCAAGCGTGTCCTGCTGGGTCCGGAGGATGGTCACCTCGACCACCACGGAAGTCGGTTCTTCACTGGCGATGGTATCGACGATCTGCTCGACCAGCGAATGGTTCAGCGGCGTGTTGCGCACCTGCAGGGTGCTGGTGCCCGCGTAGAATGCCGCCGTGGCACCGTCCGGAAACGGAACGCCGAGCTTCTTGAGCTTCTCTTCGGCCGTCAGGCGCTTGCCCATCAATCCCCCATCCTCCTGTTTCGGCGCGAAGGGGTCGAAGTCGGCCTGGCCACCGCCGTCATCGTCGAACGCACTGTTGGTGAGGAAATCCGGAGGCACGCGGTAGGTTCTGGAAACCAACTGCTCGGAATCCGCACCCAGCGGCCGGAAGGTCACGGCGAAAGGCTGGCGAATGGCCTGTGTCCTGGTGGATTCCGCGACGTAATCGACCAGTTGTCCGAGGGTCGCTCCGCGGAGATTGAGGGAGAAGGTGCGCTCGCGAAGCGCCTTGCCGGTTTCCGAGTCGACCCCGCCGACGTCGATCACGAAGTTCACCCCGCGCTCCAAGGGATCGAGTTCGAGCTTGTCGTTCTCGATCGACTGCTGGCGCAGGAAATCCACCGCCTCGGGCAGGGTGACATCTTCCAGAATGGCGACCGGCACGGTGATGGACTCCAGCTTGTCGGCGTAATCGACCACTCCTCCGGCGCCGGCGAGGCCACCACCCCCCCGAAGCGCCATCTCCGGTGGCACCGGCAGCTCCCACTGGCGATCCACTTCGGCGAGCATCTCGGAGCGGGTCTGGTCGTAGGCGGCCCGGTGGTAACTTGAGCGCGCCGCATCGGTGCGCTCCATCCCGCGACGGGCGGCACTGTTGTAGGGGTCGACGCGGAGGACGTCTTGATAGACGGCCCGTGCCTCGTCGAATTTGCCAAGCTCGTACGCCCCGTCGGCCTTGTAGAGAAGCAGCCGGACCTCCTCGATGTTCCCGGTGTGCTCCAGCGAGCTTGCCGGATTCGTCCGAATCGGGTCGAGCAGCTGCTGCTCCATCGCCAGCGCCGCCGGATCGTCCGGGGAAACCTTTTCGTCCAGCACGCCATCGATGACCTGCTGGGCCCCCTCGAGATCCCCGAGACGGCGGAGTTTCCGGGCGCGTTCCACTGATGCCTGGGAAAACCGCTGCAGGGCCGCCTCACGCTGGGCCGCCACCGCGGGGGCGTTTTCCGGCAGGAGATCAATGGCTCCCCGGTAGGCCTCGACCGCGTCGGCGTAGCGTCCGGCTTCATAAGCCTTGTCGCCATTGATCAGCAGTTGTTGGGCCTCCATCGCGGCCTGACCGCGGCGGCTGACCTCGGCCCTCGCCAGATCAGACATGTTCGATTCCTGACCGGAAACATCGCCCAGCGTGCAGAGGATGCCGGCAAAGCCGAAAATCCACCGGACGGGGCGCTCTGTCGGGATGCGAAGGAAAGCCATCGGGTTTCCGGGGGGTTATAGGGACCCGAACCCGCCAGCGTAAGTCGAAAATCGGGAAATTATGTCCCCTCGGATGGACCGCCCGGGGATTCCCGATGCTCATCCAGGACCGCCCGGGCCGCCTGGCAATCCCTGGCAATCTGCCGCTTGAGAGCATCCAGCGAATCGAAGCGCTGCTGGTCCCGGATGCGGCGGACGAATTCCACCTCCATCTTGCGCCCGTAGAGATCCTCCTGCTCGTCGAACAAGTGAACCTCGAGCAACCGGCTTTGCGCATCGACCGTCGGCCGGATGCCCAGGTTCGCGACCCCGTCCGAGGTCACCCCGTCGATACTCGCCCTCACCGCCCAGACCCCGTCCGGTGGATACTGCTCGTCCCCACGCTCGAGATTTGCGGTGGGAAAGCCGATCGTGCGGCCGAGTTTCTGGCCCTCGACGACGGTGCCGGCCACCGTGTAGCGACGACCGAGCATGCGCGAGGCGTCGTCGAGATTGCCGTCGCGGATGGCCTGGCGGATGCGGGTGCTGCTGATCCGGTCACCGCCCATCATCACCGGCGCCACCGCCTCGAAACGGAAGTTCATCGTCGCGGCCAGCGAACCGAGCAGTTGCCGGTCCCCTTCCCGTCGATGACCGAAGCGCCAGTCCTCGCCGGCGCAGATGGTCCGGGTGCCGGCGTCCACCAGCGCCTGGACAAAGTGCTCCCCCCTCACCTTGGCCTGCTCCTGGTTGAAGGGCAGCGCCAGCAGGAAATCGACCCCGAAATCGGCGAGGATGTCCGCCTTGTGATCAAGCGAGGCCAGCAAGCGGCGCGGAGCCTTCTCCGGTGCCAGCACCCACATCGGATACGGGTCGAAGGTCAACACGCCGGCGGAGCCGCCATCCCGGCGCGCCGCGTTCACCGCCCGGGCGATCACCGCCTGGTGCCCCAGATGCACCCCGTCGAAGACCCCGAGCGCGAGATGCACCGGGGCATCCAGCGAAGGAAGTTCAGCGATGGAAGTCAGTCGCTTCACGAAGCAATCCTTACCGGGGTGACGCCCGCTGGCCACCGCAAAGCGGTCCGGCGCCGCTCAGTCGAAACCCAGCCAAACCAGCGAACCCACCACGCCGAGGACGATGACCAGCAGCAGCACCCACAACCAGACCGGCGTGCGGTACTTGATGTGGGGTGTCTGGCGCATGATCTCGCGGTAGTCCGGGGCGAGGATGCGCCGGCCCTTCGGCGCCAGCAGCAGGTAAAGGAAGTAGCCACCGATCAAGCTGCCGATCGGAAAATTGAGGATGGAAAGACCGGCAACAATGATCCCGGGAATCCACGACCACGGTGCCAGACGCCGCAAACCCACGCCGACCACGGCCTGCAGGACAAACACCACGAGGAGAACCCCGATGATCACCAGTTCCGGACCCTGGGGCAGCGAGATGCCACCCCCGCTGGACATGGGCACCGCAAACAGGCCCACGAAGGAGATCGCCACCAGCACCGCACCCAGAATCAGAAGGGTGCCCATCCCCTTCAGGGACGCCTCATGCTTCAGGTGCACCTGGCGGATCCGCTCCGGGTCGGCGATCACCGCCTCCGCCTGGACCTCCCCGACTTCCGGAGCCTTGTAGGGATTCTCCTCCATGTGCCGGACTACGCGCCCCGCATCAGCGAGATTTCCGCAAGACTGATGATCTGCTTGAAAAGCTCATCGCGCGGCGCGGTCTTCAGGGTGTCGACGGTGATCGCGCGGTCCAGCGTGAAACGACCCGAGCGCACCCGCCGCAACGCACTGAGGTGGGCACCGCACCCGAGTTCCTGGCCGATGTCATGGGCGTAGGTCCGGACGTAGAAGCCCTTCGAGCATTCGACGGTGAAGCCGACCTCCGGCAGCTCGACACGATCGATCTGGTAGCGGTCGACGCGCACGGGCCGCGGGTCGCGCTTCACCTCCTGCCCCTTGCGTGCGAGCTTGTAGAGCGGCACGCCGTCCTTCTTGATCGCCGAGACCATCGGCGGAATCTGCTCGAACTCGCCGGTGAACTTCCCGAATGCCGCATCGATGTCCGCGGCGGAAAAACCGGGCACCTCCTTTTCCTCGATCGGCTCGCCCTGCCGATCCTGCGTGGTGGTGGTGGTGCCGAGCGTGAGCGTGCCGACGTATTCCTTGTCCTCGCTCATCAGGAGGTCCTGGATCTTCGTCGCGCGCTGGACCACGAGCATCAGCAAGCCGGTGGCCATCGGGTCGAGGGTGCCGCAGTGGCCGATCTTTTTCGTGCCGAGCGAACGGCGGGCGATCGCCACGACATCGTGGGAGGTCATGTCCGGGGCCTTGTCGACCACCAGAACTCCACTTGGAACATCGGAAACAGGATTTGGTCGGCTCATGATTCAATCTGGGAAAGTTTGGCATCCACCACCTCAAGCACCTTTTTCCGGGCTTCCTCGATCGGGCCCGGCATCCGGATCCCGGCCGCCAACGCATGGCCGCCACCGCCGAACTGCTGGCACACTTCGCAGGCATCGATCCGGCGGTCCTTCGAGCGCATCGAGACCCGGATCTTGCCTCCGTCGAGTTCCTCGAAGAACAGGGCGACGGTCACTCCCTGGATCGCACGGATGATGTCGATCAGGCCTTCGCTGTCCTCGGGCTTGAGTCCGAGCGAGCGGACGGTGTCCATCGTCAGCTGCCAGTGGGCCACGCGTCCCCCGGACCCGACTTCCAGCGTGTTGAGCAGCGAGCGCATCAGCTCCACCCGGCGCATCGGATGGTTGTCGTAGATGAGCGCGTTGATCTTCCCGACCTCGAGGCCACGGCGCACCAGGTCGGCGGCCATTTCATAGGTGGCGCTCGTCGTGCCCGCGTACTGGAACGATCCGGTATCGGTGGAAACGGCAACGTAGATCGCATCTCGGGTTTCCGGTGGCATCGGCAGGCCGAGATCGGTGATGAGATTGTAGAGGATCTGCCCGGTGGCCGGGCTGCCGTCGTCGATGTGGTTCAGATCGCCGTAGCCGGGATTCGACTTGTGGTGGTCGATGTTGATCCAGCGCTCGACATGGCCCACCGCCGCCAGGGCCTTGTCGCCCAGCCGGGGCTTGGTGGCGGTGTCCAGGGCGATCACCACATCGACCTCGATCGGCCCGGCCGACGGCGTTTCGATCCTTTCGGCGCCGGCCATGAAGGCGAGGTTGTCGGGCAGCCCGTCCTCGTTGATCAGGTGGACGGTCTTGCCCATGGCTTCGAGCGCGAACCCGAGGGCGATCTGGGAGCCGATCGCGTCGCCATCCGGTCGCACGTGGCTCAGCAGGGCGAAGCTCTCGCCCTCTTCGAGCCAGCCACCGATTTCTTGAAAAGTCGCGTTCATCAATCCGTTCCTCCGGAAACCGGGGGCGCGGATTCTCCCGATCCGCTCCGCAGGGGCAAGGACAAAGCCGGACAACCCCTCGGGCAATCGGGCGGCTCAGAGAAACGACGGTGCCAGATCCACCCGGTCGTATCCCACGCCGTGGCGGTCGCAGAGCAGGTTCGAGGAGATGCGCCCGCTTTCGTAAATCGTCGGCAGGCCGCTGCCGGGATGGGTTCCGCCACCGACGAGGAACAGGTTCTCGTATCCCTGCATGCGGTTGTGCGGGCGCAGGTAGAGCATCTGGTCGAGGGTGTGGGCGAGATTGAAGGTCGCGCCCATGAAGACATCGAGCCCGTCGCGCCAACCGGCCGGATCGATGATCCGCTCCTCGACGATGTGCTCGCGCAGATCCTTCATTCCGGTCCGCTCCTCGATGCGCTGCAGGATCTTGTCGCGATACTCGCCCTGGAGGTTTTCCCAGTCGTCGCGATACCGGGCGTTGATCGTGGGCACGAGAATGTAGAGGCCGGACTGCCCCTCCGGCGCGACCAGCGGGTCGGTCACGCAGGAATTCCGCACGTAGATGGACATGTCCTCCGACACATCCCGTTCGCCCTGGATCTCACGGACGTTCTTCTCGTAGTCGTCGGCGAAGAGAATGTGGTGATGCGGTTCGTCGCGGTAGATCTTGTCGAGCCCGAGGTAGAGCATGAAGGTCGAGCAGGAATACTTCTTCTTCCCGAGCCGCTCCGGTGCCACCGCCCGACCGTTCATCAGCGAAGTCATGGCGTGAGCGTAGTCGGCATTCACGATCGCATCGTCACACTCGAGCAGTTCGCCGTCCTCAAGCTCGACGCCCGTCACCCGGCTTCCCGAAAACTTGAGTTCCTTGACCCCGGTTCCAAGCCGGATGGTTCCGCCGTGTTCGCGCACGACCTTTGCCATCCCCTCGGAGATGCGGCACAGCCCGCCTTGAACATGGTAGATCCCGTACTTGTACTCGATGTAGGAAAGGATGCTGAAGAGCGCCGGACACTTCCACGGGGACATCCCGAGGTATTTCGCCTGGAAGGTGAAGGCGAGCTTGAGCCGGTCGTCGGTGAAGTAGTGGTCGAGGACGTCGACCACCGACCTCGCTGTGGCGACGTAGGGCAGCGCGGGCACGAGCTTGGTGCTGAAGAAGGACCGGAGCTGATGGTAGGGTCGCTGGAGGCAGGGAAAGATCGCCTTGAGCTTGCCGGCATGGTCTTCCATGAAGCGTCCGTAGCCGACCTCATTGCCCGGAAAGGCGGCGGCGACATTCTCCGCCATCCGGCTTTCGTCCGAGGTCGTCTCCATCGACAGGTCGCCCCACGAAAGGCGCGTCATCGGATCGAGCAGGACCAGGTCCATGTAGTCCTCCGGACTGCGCCCGGCTTCGCGAAAGACCTCGTCCAGGGTGAACTTCTGGTGCAGGAAGGTCGGGCCGGTATCGAAGGAAAAGTCGCCGACCTTGAGTTCCGCATTGCGCCCGCCGACACGGTCCTTTTTCTCGACGATCGTCACGTCGAAGCCTCGACTGGCGAGGATCATCCCCGCTGTCAGTCCTCCGGGGCCGGCCCCGACGATCACCACTTTTTTCGCACTCATTTGCCTTGAACGGCACATTCTTAGGCGCTCCTTGCTTGTCGCGCTAACAAAATTTCCCACCCTTTGCCAGATCGTGAGCGTCACCCGTTTCGCCCCCAGTCCCACCGGTTTTCTGCACCTGGGCCATGCCTACGCCGCCCGAGTGGCCCGGGATATGGCATCAGACGGGGGCTACCTGCTCCGCTTCGAGGACATCGACCACACGCGGGTCCGCTCCGAATACTACGACGCCGCGAGGCGGGACCTTGAATGGCTCGGCCTGCAACCGGACCGCGAAACCGACGCCCAGCTCGGGCGAAGCGACCGCCATGGAGCCGTCCTCGAGCAGTTGCGAGCGCTGGAAGCCGTTTACCCCTGCTACTGCACGCGGAAGGAGGTTGAGGCCGAGATCGCCTCGATGACGGCAGCACCGCACGGGCCCGAGGGGCCGCTGTACCCGGGAACCTGTCGCCGCCTCGACCCCGGTCAGCTTACCGAGTTCGAGGAAATGGGACGGCAACCAGCCTGGCGACTCGATGCGGAAAGGGTCGCCCGGCTCACCGGGCCGTTGACCATTCACGACCGCCGCCACGGCGAGGTCGAGGTGGATCCGGGCCTGCTCGGCGATCTGGTGCTGGCCCGGAAGGACATCGGCACCTCCTACCATCTGGCCGTCGTGGTCGACGATGCGGACGACGGCATCACGTTGGTCACCCGCGGCGAGGATCTTCTGCCGGCCACGCATGTTCACCGGATGCTCCAGAAACTGCTCGGACTGCCCGAGCCGGAATATTTTCATCATCCGCTGATCACCGACGAAACCGGACGCCGTCTGGCAAAGCGCGACGACGCCCGTTCGATCCGGCACTACCGGGACCAGGGGCTGCGGCCGGACGAGGTCCTGACGATGCTGCCGCCGGACTGAATCCCGCGGACGTCCCGGCCTTCTCCGGATTGGACAATCGCCGCCCATCACCGATGATGCTCCCATGAGCGCCAAACGCCTCCTGATCGACCTCAAGATGCTGCCCGAGGAGGGCAAGGATCTCGAAGGAGAGCTGCCTGCGGAAATTTTCGACCTTCCCAAGGGCGATGCCGTGCCCACCGGCCCGCTCCGCTACGAGCTGAGGGCCCAGCGTTTCGGCTCCGAACTGCTGCTGACCGGTTTCCTCTCGGCACCCTTCGAATTCACCTGCGTGCGGACCCTCCATCCCTTCGTGCAGACC
Source organism: Verrucomicrobiaceae bacterium E54 (assembly GCA_022548915.1). Lineage (GTDB taxonomy): Bacteria > Verrucomicrobiota > Verrucomicrobiia > Verrucomicrobiales > Akkermansiaceae > Haloferula. The sequence goes on along the minus strand of JAKZES010000004.1, from coordinate 97,379 downwards.
ATCACCCTCGAGCAGGCCGCCGTTTCTCTGGAAATCGAGGATGGCGGTCCCATCGACGCCACCGACGCCCTCCGCGAGGAGGTTCTGATCCACTTTCCTTCCGATCCGCGCTGCGACGAGGGGGACGAACCCCAGCAATGCGAGATCGATCCTCGATATTTGGCGGTGGACAAACCGGGGGTGGATGCGGTAGAGACCGCGCCCCGCGAGGCAACAGACGACCGATGGTCGGCCCTCGATGCCCTCAAGAACACCGATCCCGACCACTAACTCACTTTTTGTCATGGCCGTACCCAAGCGTCGACAGTCCAAAAGCCGCCAGAAAATGCGCCGAGGCGCCAACCGCTGGCGCGCGCCGATCTTCAAGACCTGCCCCGAGTGCGACAGCCGCGTGCCGTCCCACATCGCCTGCCCGTCCTGCGGCTACTACCGCGGCCGGAAGGTGCTTGAGGTCGATTCGTTCTAAGCCCCCCGGGCCGGACTCCTTCCATCGCCGCCCCGGGGATTCCCGGCGCGGTGATTTTCTATTTCCGGACCCCCAGATTCGATGAGAGTTGTGCTCGATGTGATGGGCGGTGATCGCGCCCCGGAGGTCAATCTGGCCGGTGGTGCCGATGCCCTCGGTCGATACCCGACCCTCGAACGACTGTTCCTCGTCGGCGACAAGGACGTCATCGAGCGGGAAGCTCCCAACCACGGACTCGACCTCTCCGACAAGCGTGTTGAAGTGGTTCATGCTCCCGAGGTCGTCGGGATGTCCGAACCCGGGGCCAAGACGATCCGGCGCAAGAAGCAGTCGTCGATCTCGGTCGGCATGGACCTGGTCAAGGCCGGCGACGCCCAGGCATTCGTGTCGGCTGGAAACACCGGCGCCTGTGTGGCCGCCGCCCAGCTCAAGCTCCGGTTGATCGCCGGAATCGAGAGGGCCGGCATCGCGACCGGTCTGCCGAACGACTTCGGCCCCTGCCACCTGCTCGATGCCGGGGCCAACCCCGAGGCCAAGCCTTCCCACCTCCTCGGCTACGCGATCATGGGCGCGGCCTTCTCCAGCGGCGTCTACGGCGTCGACAAACCCCGTGTCGGACTGATGTCGAACGGCGAGGAAGACGAGAAGGGCACGGCTTTCACCAAGCAGACCTTTGCGATGCTGAAGGAGTTCGAGGCCAGCGGCCGGGCCCCCTTCGAGTTCGTCGGCAACATCGAGGGGCACCACCTCTTCGACACCAAACTCGATGTCTGCCTCTGCGACGGCTTCGTCGGCAACGTGGTCCTCAAGAGCTGCGAAGCCACCGCCAAGACCCTTTCCAAGAGCCTGAAGGCCTCCCTTACCGCCTCACCGCTCCGAAAGCTCGGCGCCCTGCTGGCCCGGGGTGCCTTCGCCGAACTGAAGGAAAAGATGAGCGCCGAGGCCTACGGCGGAAGCCCGCTGCTCGGCGTCAACGGCACGGTCATCATCGCCCACGGCGGTTCCACCGCCCTCGCGATCCGCAACGCCATCCGCACCGCGGTCGAAAGCGTCGACCACAAGGTCAACCGCCACATCGCGGAAGCGCTGGAAATGATTCAGCGAGTCGGTCAGGAGCCCTGATCTCCCGAGGCCACTTTCGCGAAACTCCCGGCCGTCGCGACGGTCCAGCCAGGCGAACGGGCCGAACCAACCGCGGATTCAGCGAAGCGCGACCTTCTCCGGCGTGTTGGCCTTGAGCGAAGCCGCCGACTGCTGGCCGGCCCACTCGTTGAAGGCCGAGGCCGAGATGACCTCCATGTTCCCCGCCATCCGGGCGTGACCGTCGCCACAGAGCTGGGCGCAGACGACGTAAGTCTCCATTTCCTCGGTCGGCGTGAACCACATCGGGATCTCCCGGCCCGGAATCGCGTCCTGCTGGATGCGCATCGGCACGATGGCGTAGCCGTGAATGACGTCGTTGGAGGTGATGTTGAGGATCGCGGGCCGGTTGACCGGCAGCTTCAGGACCGAGGCAATGAAGTCGTCGTGGGCATTCGGATCATCGAGGTCGATACCCGGGTCCATGTTCGAGGTCTTGAGGCGGTGGTCGATGCGACCGAACTTCCCGTCCTCACCCGGGTAGTGATAGGTCCAGCCATACTGGTAACCGATCACCCGCACCCTCACCGGGTCCTGCTGCTGGACCACCTCCCAGGTGTCGGTCCGTTCCTTCCACAAGGGGAAGGCGAAACCGAGAAGAAGCACCGCTTCGAGAATCACGATGCCGATCTCGAGGTGCGACGAAACGTGGTTGCGCACGCCGTGGTAGGAGGCCTTGGGATTCGCGCCCTGGCGGAAACGCACCAGACAGAAGAGGAGGAACAGCGTCCAGCCGATGAACAAGGCGATCATCAGCCAGTGGACCACGTCCATCATGTGATCGACGCGTCCGCCATGCGTGGAGAACGACTCGGGGATGCCGAGGAATTTCGAGGGACTCAGGGAGGTCATGAATGGGAAGGCAATCAGTGGGTGGAAACGGGCTCGGGGCCGTCATCCCGAAGCTCGGGATCCAGCGCCTCGTGCTCACGGCGGGCGATGCGCACCATGAAGAAGCCGATCGTGCCGAGCATCCCGAGGATCACCACAAGCAGGAACATGATCGACCACCCGGCCGCGTTGGGACCGTTGCTGTCGACGAAGTTCTGGGCACAGGTGGTGCAGGCGATGAAGGCATTCATGGCGGTGTCAGAGGAGGATGTTTCGTGCTTTGCGGTAGAAATAGACGCCGTAGACCGGCATACCGACCGAACCGAGGGCACCGATCACGCCGAGGCCGGTCATGGTCACGCTGGTCTCACCCGAGAACCCGAAGGCCCAGACCGCAAGGAACAAGAACAACAGGGTGGTGACGGTCACGAAGACGATGTGAAAAGCGCGGAGTGACATGGTGAAGAATGATAAGTGCCGAATGGTGAATGACAAATGGACTTCGACTATTCGGAGATGACCGCAGACGGCTGGCCGCCGGTGGAAAACCCGTCGTAGTGGATGGGATCACCTTTCGCGAGGAAGATCAGGGCGACCATCGCTGCTCCGAAGAAAAGCCCCATGCCGAAGAGCCAATAGACCCAGACCTTCTCGTGGTTGAGGTGCATGAAGATCAGGGCAACCAGCGTGGCCTTGGTGGTCGCGATCAACAGACCGAGGATCATGTCCCACACATCGAAGCCGTGCCCGCCGATGTCCATCCACGGAATCGTGGCCACCATCACGGTCAGCACCGTGCCCACGAAAAGAGCACCACCGATGATGAGGTAAAGCCGGATGGACTTCTTGATTTCTTCAGGACTGTCGGCCATGGAATCTAGGATTTTGGAATTTGAAATTCATCATTCGTCATTGCGACCGCAGGCCGCCTACATCAGGTAGAAAATCGGGAACGCGAAGATCCAGACGAGGTCGACGAAGTGCCAGAACAGGCCGCCCACCTCGACGCGGTTGGCGAGCCACTCGGGATTCGTCAGATACATCCTGCGACCAAAGAAGAGGTAGTAGCCCAGCACGATCGCTCCTCCCACGACGTGCAGGCCGTGAAGTCCGGTGATGGTGAAGTAGATCGCATAGTAGGAATTCCACTTCGGGGTGAATTTCGACTCGAGAAGGATCTCGGCACGCGGGATCGCGATATGAGGGAAGCTCCGGGCTTCATAATTCGGCCCCATGAAGTGCTCCTTGAGCCCCATCTTCACCTTGGGCGGGGCGTTGGCGTTGTCGGCCAGCTCGATCGTCGGCAATCCCTCCCCGCCCTGCTCCCTGTGAGCCTCGATCGCATCCATGTAGTAGGCGATTTCCTGCCAGCCCATGCGGTAACGGTCCTTCTCTGTCGGGACGCGGTTCTTCTTGGCGAGGATCTCCTCCAGCTGGCCGACGGCCTGCCGATGCAAGGTCCACAGGTCGGCGACGACCGGGTTCTCCTTCACCAGCCAGGAGTTCTCGATGGCGATCTCGGGATCGAGGTTCTTCTTCTCGGCATCCATCGCCAGGTGCTGGAAGTCGATGCCGTCGACCTCGTGGAAATCGACCGGACTCGGCTTGTAGGTGCCCGTCAGGGCCGTGCCGTCCCTAAGCGCGATCGACGTGTTGTCCGGCTTGTAGTCGGTGATCACGTTGCGGCCCTTGTGGCGGACGACGATGGGCTTGTCGCTTTGGAAGCTGGCTGAGTTCGGGGCCGGAAGCTCGCGGCTGGCGTAGGTGACGCCGTCGATCAGCACCTCGACGCTATCCCCGTTGCCGAGCTTGACCGAATCGATACTGACATCTTGGGCCATCTTCGCCCTCATCCCGGCCTTCCAGCGGGTGTAGGCCAGCTTGCGCTCGTCGGCCTCCAGTTCGAAGCCCTTGGGATAGGCAGCCGCAAAGGCCGCCTCGCCGAGCAGGTCGTTCTCCTCGACGTCCGCCCACTTGATCTCCCAGGCAGCCCGCAGGTATTTTTTGCGGGCCGTGGCATTCCGGACGGCGTTGTCCTTGTAGGCATCGGCGATGGCTTCCAGAAGGTCGAGGCTGAGCACTTCGCCCTTGGCGAAGACCAGTTCCGGCTTTTCCTCACCCGGTGCATTGAAATCCATTTTCTCTGCCAGGGTGATCGTCGCCCCGTCGTGCTCGGCATGGGCGAGCAACTCCTCAAGCCAGGGCTTGTAGTAGCGGTTGAGGTTGAAACTGGCGGACTCCACCGCGAACACGTGCTGGTTGATGGCGATCTTGTCGCCGTCAAGGTCGAGGACATAGTCACCCTCCCCATGGTCCGCATCCCCGTGATCGGTGCCGTCCTTCTTCTCCTTGAGATAGCTGGCGTGCCCCTCGACCATCGTGAAGTCGACCATCCGGACCGCCTGGTGCTTGAACTTCACACCGTATTCAACGGCCTTGAAGCCCATGAAGACCAGAGCGCAGAGGACCGTCGCCCCCATGAAGATCTGGAAGTTCCGCCAGTTCCGCATCTTCAGCGAAGCCCAGGCGAAGACGACCGTCACCGACGAGGCGATCAGGATGAAGGTGTTGATCAGGCCGGGCAGCACCGGAAGGGTTCGCTCGGGCCAGGGATAGTCGGCTCCGATCCGGAGGAAGACGTAGCCCGAGAACAGGCCACCGAAGAGCATGACCTCCGAGGCGAGGAACAACCAGATGGCGATCTTCGAGTTGAAGAGCCCGGTGTCCTTGCGCGGATTGACGACGTAGGGGATTTCCATGTCTGGGTAGCAAAAAGGTGATCAGTGTGCGGCGGGGCTTTCCTCCGGCTTATCCGCCGGCCTGGGTGCCTCGATCCACTGGGGAAGAAAGTCCTCGTCGTGGTCGGGCCGGCTGTATTCGTACGGTCCGCGGTAAACGACCGGATCGGTGGTGAAGTTGCCGTGACCCGGAGGCGTGGGAGTCGCCCACTCGAGCGTGGTGGCGTTCCAGGGGTTGTCGCTCCCGACCTTGCGGCCGAAGAACTTGCTCCAAACCAGGTTGACGAGGAAGGGAATCTGGGCCAGCGCCATCAGCCAGGCGCCGTAGGACATGACGATGTTGAGATCGATGTGCTCGGCAACGGTCTGGCCGAAGACGTTCGCGCTGTCGGGATCCACGGCGAGGTAGGAATCACCGCCGTTGTACCAGCGACGGTGGAATCCGGCCATGCCCTGCGTCAGCATCGGGAAGAAGATCATGTTCATGCAGATCAGGCTCGGCCAGAAATGCAGGTGGCTGAGGGTCCGGCTCATGAACCGGCCGGTGATCTTCGGGAACCAGTGATACACCCCGGCGAAGAGACCGAAGAGGATGCCGGGCGCCACCACGTAGTGGAAGTGGCCGATCACGTAGTAGGTGTCGTGGAGGTGCAGGCCGACGAGGTTGAAGGCCAGCGGCAGACCGGTGAGACCGCCGATGCCGAACATCGGCAGGAAGGCGCAGGCCCAGATCATCGCCGGCGTGAAGCGGATGGAACCCTGCCACAGTGAAATGATCAGCGAGGTCAGAAGGATCACCGAAGGGATCGAGATCAGCACCGTGGTGATCTGGAAGAAAGTCGAAACCACCGGACCCATGCCGGTCATATACATGTGGTGGGCCCAGACGATGAAGGAGAGGAAACCGAGGACCAGGACCCCGTAAACCATCGCCTTGTAGCCCCACAGCGGCTTGCGGGTGTTGGCCGGGATGATTTCCGCCACGCAGGCGATCGCCGGCAGCAGGAGGACGTAGACCTCCGGGTGACCGAGGAACCAGAAAAGGTGCTGATACAGCAGCGGCGAACCCCCACCCGAAATCTCCAGCAACCCCTCGGCCTGCGTGTAGAGCCCGGTGGGCATGAAGAAGGAGGAACCGGCGACCCGGTCCATCAGCTGCATGATGCCGGCAGCCTCGAGCGGCGGGAACGCGAGCAGGAGCAGGAAGCCGGTCACGAGCATCGCCCAGACGAAGAACGGCATCCGCATCCAGGTCAGGCCGCGGGCGCGGAGGTTGATGATGGTGGTGATGAAGTTGACCGACCCGAGCAGCGACGAGGTGATCAGCAGCACCAGACCGATCAGCCACTGGGTCTGGCCCGCGAGCCACTGGTTGACGATCTGCCCGTCGGCGATGCCTGCCAGCGGCGAGTAGTTCGTCCAGCCGGACTTGGCCGCACCGGACTCCATGAAGAACGAGCCGCACATGATCAGGCCGCCGGCGAGGTAGATCCAGTAGCTCATCATGTTGAGCTTCGGGAACGCCATGTCGGGTGCGCCGATCTGCAGCGGCGTGACGTAGTTTCCGAAGGCCCCGAAGCCGAGCGGAACCACGCCGAGGAAGACCATGATGGTGCCGTGCATGGCGCCGAACATGTTGTAGGCGTCGCCGGTAAGCTTGCCGTCCTGCAGCCAGCGGGCCTCCCAGCCCTCCGGGAAGAACATCGCGATCCAGCCGGGAAGCGGCTCGTGCGGGAAGGCGATGCTCCAGCGCATCGCGATCATCAGGAAAAAGCCAAACAGCAGGAAGGCCCCGGCGGTGATGCCGTACTGCAGACCGATCATCTTGTGGTCGGTCGAGAAAATGTACTTCCGCACGAAACCAGGATCGTGGTGCTCGTCGTGATGGTGCTCGTCGTGGGTGGCAGTGGCGCTCATGGGCGAAAGTTGGGCTGGAGTGAACGCAAAAAAGGCGTCTTGGAAAGCAAAATATGCGGAGTAGGGTGAACTATTCTGAAACTGTATGGGTTTGATCGACCGGATCGATTCTAACGCCAGCGAAAATCAACCCGCGGCGCCCTCCACCGGTTGCAGGCTGACCGGATCGATCATCATGGTCGGATCCAGCGGCTCGCCTTCGAGCGGAGCGAGGTACTTCTCGTCGAGTTCGTCCTTGCTGAGCGGCTGGTTCGGATCCGAACGTTCCTCAGCGAGTTTCAAGGCGTGGGCGGCCATCTCCTCGGTGATCACGTCACCCGCTTCGTTACCGAAGGAGTTTCGGACGTAGGTCATGACCCCGGCGAGGTCGACCGCCGTCATGCCGGCCTTCTGGGAAGGCATCACGCCGTAGTCCTTGCCGCTGCTCGAGGGTCCCATGAGGCCGCCAAGGATGATCATCGAAAACCGCTGCGTTTCGCCCAGTGCCCACTCACTCCCGGCCAGCGACGGATACGCCGGTCCGCCCTTGCCGTCGCCACCGTGGCAACCCTGGCACTTCGAGCTGTAGATCTTCTGGCCCTTCTTGATGTAAACGGCGAGCGCCTCGGCCGGTGGCGGGCCCTGCGCGCCGTCCTCGCTGAGGTCGAGGCGGACGTAGCCCGGCTTCACGGTCTGGTCGTAGTCGAAGAGCGATCCGAGCGAGCCGATGTTCCCCAGCGCGAGACCGGCGAAGATGAAAATCACCGCGCAGGAGGCGAAGATCCACAGCGACACGGGCTCGCGTCCTCCCTCATCGACGTGCTTCTCGCGCGAAACCGCCGCGGCCTCGCGCAGCATGCGGTCGTGGGATTCGGTGACGTTCAGCGAGTCGTCGAGATCAGGCTTGTTGGATTCTTGCATCGGAGATCAGAAGGAATGTTCAGCCCTGCGGACCGTCGGTGGCTGCGGGCGGCGCGTAGTCCATGGCGGCCGGCACGGGATCATCGTGGCGCAGCGACAGCAGGTAGCTCACCAGGGCGTCCGCCTTGTCACCGGGCACCACCTCCCAGCCGTCCTCGACCGGCACGTCAAGGGCATCGTCGGAGGGTTGCCCCATGATTTCGCGCTCTTCGAACAGGAAGGGCATCGAGGGGCACGACGACCAGTAAAGTTGGGGAAAAAGCCGCGGATTGTAGAGGTGCTTGTAGAGATAGTCCGCCACCCGTCCGGCAACGACTCCTTCGGCGAGATCCCCCTCCTGGGAATCCTTCGCCTGCTGCCGGATCCGGGCTTCGATTCGAGGCACGAGATTCATCAGATCAGGTCCCACACGGGTGTTCCCGATCATCGCGAAATCAAGTCCGCTGTAGTCGAAAACGTTCGATTCGCGGCGGCTGTCGATGCCATCCGGGTGGATCGTCGGCGACAGGCCGCCCACGTCCGGGCGGGCAAGGTCCATGCCCGCATAGGTCGGCCGCACGACCTGCGTGTGGCACTGGTAGCAGCCGTTCGCCGCATACACCGCCGCGCCGTTCACCACGCGTCCGGCCCGCTTGGGGTGGTAGATCCCCTCCTTCTCGTCGACCCCCTCCTGGAACGAGACCGGTGACGGCGTGCGGAGCTTGAAGAACGGCACGACGACCACCGACAGCCAGGCAAGGCCGAAGCTGGCAGTGAGACCGATGGCAAAAAGGCGGAAGGACATGGAATGGGAATGACGAATGATGAATTTCCGAATGACGAATGGGCCGCAATCAGTGGGCGGAGGCGGTGCCGGTGTTGTCGATGTCGCCCTCCGGTCCGTGGGGGCTTCCCGAGTGACGGTGGACCAGCAGCGTCGGATGGGAGCTGCGGCGACCGAGCCGGAGCCACATCAGCGTAAGGTGAATGAAGAAGAAGAAATTCGAGATCAGCAGGAAACACCAGGCCACTGTGTTCAGCACGGCGTAGGGATACACCGTCGAAGAGGCGTTGTACCAAAGTGAATCGTAGGTCGTCTCCTGGGCGACCCCCTGCATCAGCGCGCCGAACAGCGTGACGACCACGATCGAAATCACCCCGTAGATCGAGACGAAGAAGTGCCACTTGATCAGGCGGCGGGACAACCACTCCCGGCGGGTGATGCGCGGAACGATGAAGTAGATCGCGCCGAAGGCAACGAAGCTGAAGAAGCCGTAAACGCCCAGCACGTCGAAGCCGTAGTTGGCGATCGTGAACTGCGTCACGGTGGCGATTCCCGGGCTGTTCAGCAAAAGGCTGGCGGCTCCCAGGGCAAGCAGGAACACCAGGCCCCAGACCGTGAACCGGAGGGTGGGGCTCACATTCACCGTTTCCCCGTCGGCAGCCGCCGTCTTCAGCAGGTTGATCCCCGCGACTGCCGCGGGAACCGCGAAGAGGATCGCGGCAAACGCCCCGAGGTAGGGCAGGAAGTTCGGTATCGGGGCCCCGGTCAGCTTCTGCAGGCCGGCCCAGGGCGCGATGATGGCGAGGCTCCAGAAACCGATCAACGACAGCGCGTAGTTGTAAACCGGACGGCCGGTGACCTTGGGCACGAGATAGTAGGCCATGCCGATGGCGACCGGAGCGAAGAACAGCAGCAGCATCGCCGAGTGGAACCACGCGTTGACCCCGGCCGCACCGAGCGGGCTGCCGGAAAAGCCGTGAACCAGGAAGTGGGCGGAACCGAAGAACCAGGGGAACCAGATCAGCGCCGCCATCAGGTACCACTGCGAGATGTAGGTGTGCCCTTGCGGCCGGACCTTGAACTGGACCATCGACCAGATGGTGATCGCGATGTAGGACAGCAGCATGGGGATCCATGCGAAGGAGGGCATCTCCATCCACGGCATGCCGGTGCCTCCACCGGCAAGGATGCCGATCACCCCGAGGGACAACGCGAGGTTCCAGACGTGTCCGGCCATCAGGATGGTGCCGGCGTTGCGGCAGGGCTGGCGCGACAGGCGCGACATCAGCCAGATGATCATGCCGAAGGCCGCCTGACAGCCCCATCCGTAGACCAGCGCCGTCTCGTGGGCGGGCTGGACCCGGCCATAGGTCATCCACGGGCAGCTGTCCCAGAAGCCGGGGCTGTGGACCTTGGCCGAAGAGATGATGCCGAGCAGGATCGCGACGGCCAACCAGGCGGCGCCGCTGGTGAAGAAGAACATCACGGGGTGACGCAGCGAGCGGTCGATCTCGCTGCGGAGCCGGATGTCGTCGGGTGAATCGGAAGGCGCGGACATGATGGATCAGGAGCCTGGGGCCACGGGGATGAGGTCGCCCTGGGTGAGCATCGGTTTGCCGATCTCGGAGCGGAGCATTTCCACCTGCTCGGGCAGGACCGGCGGAGCGGAGTTGCCGAATGAGTTGCGGATGTAGGTCAGCACCGCCGCGACATCCGCGTCGCTCTGGGCGGCCCCCATGGGCGCCATCGGTGCCGGAAAATTGTACTCCTTGCCGGAAACCACCAGCGGCCCCTGCAGGCCGCGCATCTGGATGCGGATCAGGTTCGATACCGGCCCCGCCACCCAGTCGGCCCCGGCCAGCGGCGGCCCGACCGGTCCTCCTTCGCCGTTCGCCCCGTGGCAGGCCATGCAGACCATGTAGAGCTGCTGGCCCTTCTCCATCACGGCCGGATCGGGAGCCGTCCCGGCTTCCGGAGTGAGCGCGTCGACGGCGGCGAGATCCACCTCGCCACCCGCTGCCGCCAGTTCCTCGGCCGCGGCGGAACCGGGAACCACCCAGGCCGGATCATCGACCTTGGTCGGGGTCGATCCGACAAGCTGGCCGCCCAAGTGCTCGAACACCCCTTGCGGGTGGAGTTGAACGATGGATCCCTCCTCGATCACCTTGGGCGCCAGGTTCGCCTTCTGGGCGGCCTCGACCTCGGCCAGGGTCTTCAGGCGCACCTTGCGGGCGGACTCCTCGAGCGGGTCGGGCGCATCACCACCGCCGACGAAGAAGCGGGTGACCAAAAGCACCACAAAGAAGAGCAGGATCACGCCGATGCCCCACCAGAAGGCGGAGAAGCGGACGAGCGGATTGTCGTGGGAAGACATGGGGCAAAAGCTGAAATGCTGAAAACGGAAACGCTGAAACCTTGATCAGTTCGAGACGTTGGCCGACTCGAGGATGCGCGGGTCGCGGTTGGGATAGAGGTTGTTGGAGCCGAGGGCGCGCAGGAAGAAGAACACGAAGCCGGAGCCGATCGTGACAAAGGCGAGAAGGTCCCCCCAGAAGGCCCCTGGGATCGCCGTGGTCACGTGACCGAAAGTCTCGGGCAGCATGTTCATCAACGACACCGAGCGCTCCGGAATCACGATGATGTAGAGGTCCACGACATGCATCACGAGCATGTAGACCGCCATCAGGCTGAGCATCTTCGGGTTCCTCTTCAGCCATGCCTGCAGCAGGATGACGAAGGGCACCACGAAGTGGCCGAAGACGAGGAAGATGTTCGCGGTGTTCCAACCGCCGGTGTTGCGGATCAGGAAGTAGCTCGTTTCCTCCGTGATGTTGGCATACCAGATCAGGAAGAACTGCGAGAAGGCGATGTAGGCCCAGAAGATGGTGAAGGCGAGGAGCAGCTTGCCTTTGATGTGGAAGTGCTCGGGGCTCACCACCCGCTTCATGTAGCCGGCCTGGTGCAGCAGGGCGACCGTGATGATGATCACCGCCATCGAGTTCAGCGCGGAACCGGCGAAGAGGTAGACGCCCCACATCGTCGAGAACCACTTGAAGTCGAGGCCCATCAGCAGGTCGAAGGCCGCGAAGGTGATGGTGATCGCGAAGAGGATGAAGGTGTAGGTCGAGTGGAAGCGGGCCTGGAAAAGGCGCTTGGTGCCGGGATTCGGATCGGTGTCCTGGGCCACCGAAAGCTTGCGGAGGCCGCGGATGACGAGGGTCATCGACACGAAGTAGAAGATCATCCGCGTGTACCAGGCGAACAGGTTCATGTACCACGCCTTGTACTTCAGCAGCGCGTGGTGGTTCTCGTAGAACCACGCCTTCATCGCTTCCGATCCGTAGAAGCCGAAGAGCGACTTCGGATTGGCTTCGAAGGTGGAGATTCCGTCGATGGCGGCGGCCTCGCGGTGGGTGTTCATCCACTCGTAGAGGTACTTCTGCACCGCCGGGCAAAGCAGCGGGATGGCGAACAGGCAGATCCAGGGGAACACCGAGCCCAGGTTCTCCATCACGCGGCGGACCGCGGTCCCCCACCCCGAGTTGGAGACATTGTGGAGCAGGGTCCAGAAGATGCCGCCGATGGCGAGGGTGAAGAAGAAGAAGAAGGCAAAGAGCCAGGAATAGGCGAAGGGAGCCTTGACCGACTCCGGCGCGAAAAAGAGCAGCACGGCGCTGACCAGCGAAAGCAGCGCGCAGAGGCCGCCGGAGACCGTCTTGATCTTCGACGCGGTCGCGTTCTGCAGCCGCTCGCCGTCGGCGGGGATGTCAGCGGAGGTGACGAAATGGGATGCCATGGTGAAATTGGGATTACTGGGCGCCTTGCTCCTCTTTCAGTTGGGCTTCGAAGGCCGCCTGGATCGACGGCTCGGAAAGCGGCGCCTTGCGCGAAAGCTGGAGGGCCCGCACGTAGGCGACGATCGCCCAGCGGTCGCGCAGCGGCAGGTTGTGCTTGTATCCGCCCATGTTGCCCTTGCCGTTGGTGATCACGTCGTAAAGGCGACCATCCGGATACCCGGGGTGCTTGAAATTATCGAGGGTCAGATTGGCGATGCCGGGCACGCCGTAGCTCGCCGCCACCCCGAGACCGTCGCCGGACTCCCCGTGGCAGGGCATGCAGTTGACATTGTAAACCTCCATCCCGCGGCGGATGAAGGCGTCGACGTTGTCGTCGTTCAGGCCGAGTTCCTCCGGCATGCCGTTGGAATAGTAGCCCTCGATACCACCGGTCTCGTAGTAGCCGGCACCACCACCGAATTCATACTCCGGCACTCCGCCAAGGTCGGTCTGTCCGTCGGGAAGGAACCCGAGTGGATGAGTGCCCGCGACCGGATGACGCCCCCCGGCACCGTCGGCGAAGAACTCGCTCGGCTTCTGGGACTTCAGCTTGTCCTGGTCGTCCATGTCGGGGAACAGGCGCAGCGGCGTGTCCGGCGACTTTTCACCGCGCATCGGCAGCAGCCCGATGACGAGCGCGGCGATGATCGCGTAGGCGAGGAAGAAGTATTTCACGATGTCTTCGACGGAGAGATTAGCAGATTGGGAAATTGGGGGATTGGGGAGCGGAAGCGTGGCGAATGTTGGAACTTGGCACTTTTCACTTGGAACTTCCGCGCAGCGGTCAGTCCTCCTCCTCGATGAGTTCGATGTTGGATCCACCGGCCTCTTCGAGAAGCGAGCGGGTGCCGTCGGGGCTGAATTTCGGATCGCGGGCCTCGATGGCGATGAAGAAGGCGTCGTCGGTCGCCCGATGGAACTGGCGGCTGGCGAAGAGCGGGTGGTTGAGCCGGGGCAGCTTGATCAGCGCCAGCAGCCCGAAGAGCACGGTGAACCCGGAGAACAGGATGGTCAGCTCGAACATCGGCGGGAAGAAGGCCGGCACGGTGAAGATGTTGGTCGGCTTCGACTGGACCACCGTCGGGTAGATCTGCACCTGCGTGATGTAGGCGAGGAAGAATCCCGTCGCGAGGCCGGTCATGCCGCCGAAGAAGACGAACCAGGGCAGGATCGAGCGCTTGATCCCCATCGCGCCGTCGAGACCGTGGATCGGATAGGGCGAATGGCAGTCCCACTTGCGGAAACCGGCATCACGCACCTGTTCCGCGGCCTTGTAGAGGGCGGAGGCGCTCTTGAACTCGGCAAGGTAGCCGTAAACTCGTTTGCGGGTGGTACTCACGGTGAAAGTTCCAAGTTCGAAGTTCCAGGTTCCAATTCCATCACGCGGTCGCCTCCTTTGATCCGTGGAGTTCCTGTTGGTAGGCCGCCTCAGCCTGAACGCCCTCGTCGGGATGATCCTCGTGGTCGTCGTGGTGCGGGTCGGACTCCGGCAGGGTCCATTTCACCTCGGCGATGTTGATGCACGGCAGGAAGCGCAGGAAGAGCAGGAAGAGCGTGAGGAACATGCCGATCGTGCCAATGAACAGCAGCATGTCCTGCCCGCTCGGGGAGTAGTACTTCCAGTCACCCGGCAGCCACATGCGGGCGAGCGTGGTGACGATGATGACGAAGCGCTCGAACCACATGCCGATGTTGACGCACATCGCCACGGCCATCACGACCCACAGGTTCTCGCGACACCACTTGAACCAGAAGACCTGCGGCGAGATGACGTTGCAGAACATCATGCAGAAATAGGCCCAGTTGTAGGGGCCGGTGATGCGGTACTTGAAGGCCTCCATCTCGAATTTCGCACCCGAGTAGAAGGCGACGAAGAGCTCCATCAGGTAGGCGTAGCCGACGATGGTGCCGGTCAGCAGGATGATCTTCGCCATGTTGTCGATGTGCTTCATCGTGATCAGGTCCTGCAGACCGTAGATGAAGCGCGCCGGGATCATGATGGTGAGCACCATCGCGAAGCCACCGAAGATGGCGCCGGCGACGAAGTAGGGCGGAAAAATGGTGGTGTGCCAGCCGGGCACGACCGAGGTGGCGAAGTCGAAGGAGACGACCGAGTGCACCGAGAGCACCAGCGGCGTGGAAAGCGCGGCGAGCAGCAGGTAGGCCATCTCGTAGTGGCTCCACTGGCGGTTGCCGCCACGCCAGCCGAGCGAGAAGATGCCGTAGAGCAGCTTGCGCAGGCCCGGCTTGCAGCGGTCGCGGATGGTCGCGAGGTCGGGGACCATGCCGAGATACCAGAAAATCAGCGAGATGGTGAAGTAGGTCGAGACCGCGAACACGTCCCACAGCAGCGGCGACTTGAAGTTCTGCCAGATTGCGTTGGCGTTGGGGATCGGGGCGAGGAACCAGGCCATCCACACGCGGCCGACGTGGAAGGCGGGGAAGATGCCGGCGCACATCACCGCGAAGATGGTCATCGCCTCCGCCGCGCGGTTGATCGAGGTCCGCCAGTTCTGGCGGGTGAGGAAGAGAATCGCCGAAATCAGGGTTCCGGCGTGGCCGATGCCGATCCAGAACACGAAGTTCACGATCGGCCAACCCCACATCACGCGGTTGGTGTTTCCCCAGACCCCGACGCCGGTGGAAACCAGGTGGAAGAGGCCGAAGCCGACGCCCACGGCGGCGATGATCGAGCTCGGAATGAAAAGCAGCCACCAGAGGAAGGGCTGGCGGTTCTCCAGCACGCCGCAGATCCGCTCGGTGATCCAATGGTAGGACCGATCGTTGAGGATCAGCTTCTCGCGCTTGAGGACCGGAAGCTTCGGTCCCTCGCGGGTCGGTTTGGTTTCTGTGGCGGTGGCCATCTTGGGAAATCAGTTGGAGACGGAAGACTCGAAGACAGAAGACCGAAGACTTGAGCAAGCCTGAGTCGCGGTTTTCACGGGATGCGAGCTTCGCATGAGATGGGTGGAATACTTTTTCGGGATCAGATCTTTCGTCTTCAGTCTTGAAGTCTTCCGTCTCGACTAGTGCATGTGAATGGTGGCTTTGCCGATGCTCTGGGCACCGGGCATGGCTTTGTTCGGATTCTTCACGCGGGCCAGATAGCTGGTTCGCGGGCGGGTGCCGATGTAGTTGAGAAGGTCGTAGTTCCGGTCGAGACCCTTGACCTTGATCTTCTCGAACTCGTCCTCACCCACGATGTCCCGGATCGACTTCATGTCGTTGCCCTTGGCCCGGGTCATGCGCGAGTCGGGATCGAGCAGGTTGCCGAAGGCGATCGCATCGGCGGGGCAGGCTTCCTGGCAGGCCACCTTCACCGAATCAACCGGGATGCGAAGCTCCGGCGTGCCGATCTTCGTCGACGCCGAATCGCCGCTGGCGAGCGACTCCTGCTTCTGGCGGCGCTTCTGGCGGATCTGGGAATCCTTCAGGCGCTGGACGCAGTAGGTGCACTTTTCCATAACCCCGCGCATCCGGACGGACACGTTCGGGTTGCGCTGGAGGTGCGGCGCGGTGCCGACCTGTTTCTCGCCGAGCGGCCCGCGGTAGAGGTTGTGGGGAACGAGCGGGTTGCGCTTGTTGTAGTCGAAGAAGTTGAAGCGGCGCGCCTTGTACGGACAGTTGTTGGCGCAGTAGCGGGTGCCGATGCAGCGGTTGTAGGCCATCGCGTTGAGGCCGTCCTCGGTGTGCACCGTGGCGTTCACCGGGCAGACCGTCTCGCAGGGAGCGGATTCGCACTGGACGCAGGCCACCGGCTGCGGAATCAGCTCGATGTTTTCCTCGTCGTAGACCTTCTCGCCGTCCTCCTTGACGTAGTTGCCCTCGTCGTCCTTGAGCGGCTGGACGGCAAAGTAGCGGTCCATGCGGATCCAGTGCATCTCGCGGCCCATGGCGAGCTGCTCCTTGCCGACGATCGGGATGTTGTTCTCAGCCTGGCAGGCCACGAGGCAGGCGTTGCAGCCCATGCACGAGCTGAGGTCGATCGACATGCCCCACTGGTGAAGCGGATCGGTCGGGTTGGCGGGCTTGTAGAGGGAGATGTTCGGCGGGATGTGGGAATCCATGCCGTGCTTCTTGACGCTCGCGAGCTGCTGCTCGAAGTCGCCCTTCTTCTTGTCCTCGAGGGTCGAAACCTCGCGGGCAAGCGCCCGGCCATACATGGAGTGGTGCTCCTGCACGGCGGCGATCGAGTAGCGGGTGCCGGTCGCCACGAGCGTTCCTTCCACTGCGGCAAAATACCCGGTGTCTTTCGTCCGCAGAGGATAGACGTTGAACCCGCTGTTCACGCCGACCAGGCCGACGTGGCTCTCGTTGAGCGGGCCACGGCCGAGTTCGTCGTCGGCATTGAAACCCTGACCGTATCCGAGCGAGACGATGACGGTGTCCTCGGCCTGGCCGAAGCCAATCTGCACCGGAAGCTCCATTTCGACACCGTTGACCTTGATCTTCACCAATTGCCCGCTGCGGTGCTGGCCCTCGCCGTCCTCCGGCTTGGCAGCCGTCGGCGTCTCCAGCTTCACGATCTTGTCGTAGATGCCGAGCTTCTTGGCTGTCTTCGGGGCGATCAGCGCGACGTTGTCCCAAGAGACCTTTGAAATCGGATCGGGTGCTTCCTGGAGCCAGCCGTTGTCGATCCAGCGGCCGTCGTAGATGGAGCCGTCGGTGGCGAAGATGACCTCGAGCCCGCCGTCCACGGCCTTCGGGGCCTTGGCCACCAGCTCGCTCGCCTTTGCGGAATCGAGTGAAGGCTCGGCGGCCTCATACTTGGAATCCGCGTAGAAGCCGTCGCGGAGGAACTTCTTCCAGTCCTCCTCCTTGTCACCGGCGAGCCCGGCGAAGGTCTTGCGCACCTCCGCGTGGGCCGGCGAGGCGGCTCCTTCCTCCCCTTCCCCGGTGAGCAGCACGCCTGCCTCGGAAAGCAGGGCCGCGAGCACCTCCAGTTCGCTGGCGCAGTCGGCGTAGAGCGGCAGAATCAGCGGCTGGACCACCGTGTGCACGCCGCTGGCACTGCGGGTGTCCGACCAACTCTCCAGGTAGTGGCTGGCGGGAACGTGCCAGGTGGACAGGTGGGCGGTGGCGTCGGTCCGTGGTCCGAAATGGATGCTGGTCTTCGCCTTGGCCAGCGCATCGCCGAACTTGAGATCGGCAGGAGCGTCGTAGACCGGGTTGGACGGGGTGAAAAGCAGCAGGTGCTCAACCGCCCCGGAGTCGAGGTCGGCGGTCAGCGCCTCGATGTCACCCAGGCCCTCGTTGCCGGTGAGCACGGACCGCAGCGGCTTGTCCTCGCCGACGTTGCCGAGCTTGGCATTGATCGCGGCGACGAAGTGATGAACCACCTCCGGCGCGCGGCTGCCGGCGACAACGGCCGAGCGGCCGGCATGCTCCTTGAGGTCGTCGACCAGGGGCGTGATCCACTCCTGCAGCGACTTTGCAGGAACCTCCACCCCGCCGACAGGCGCATCGGCACCGACCAGACGGGCGATATGGGCGGCGACCTGCAGCAACTGGCTCGGCTTGATTCTCAGGCGGTGATCCGCCATCCCGCCGGTCAGCGAGAAGCCGCTTTCCACTGCATAGAGGCGGTTGAGCCCGTCCTGTGAGGCGGGCTTGTCGTAGTCCTTGCCCTCCGGCTTGCGGCGGTCGAAGAACGGCGTCACCGGACCCACGGGATCGAGGCCGGCGAAATCGCAGTCGAGGGAAACGATGCGGTCCGCCTTGGCAAAATCGGCCACGTAGCCCTTGCCGTCGCCCGCCGCCTTGTGGGCCTCGCCCTCGAGCGCCTCGTAGCCGTAGAAGCGGGCGTTGGAGAACTTCGCGGCGAGTTCCTTGCGCAGGCGGGCACGGGTCGGCGAATCGTCGCGCCCGAAGAGGAATCCTACCTTGGCACCGGTGTCCTTCGCCAGCGCGGTGAAGGCGACCTCGAAGTCCTTGCGCGACGACGGCTGGCCGTTGCGGAGCACGCGGGTCGAGCGGTATGGCGAATAAAGGTCGAGCACCGAGGCCTGGGCGAAGGAGTCGGTGCCGGCATGATCCGGGTGCAGCGTGTTCGGCGCCAGCTTGGTCGGGCGGCCCTCGAAGGAGGTCACGACCAGCGGCGTGGCCCCGCCCATGCGGGGGAAACTGCTCGCATAGTAGGTCGCCTTGCCGGGGATCACCCACTCGGGCGCCTGAGCGTAGGGAAGGATGTGGGCCTCGGGGCGTCGGCACGCGGCCATGCCGAAGCCGGCCAGCGCGGTCGAGGCCCCCATCAGCTTGAGGAAGCTCCGGCGGGAGGTTTCGGCCTCCTCCTGGTTCGCCATTTCGGCGGCCCCGCGGGGGAACTCGCGTTCCAGCCACTCGCGGAAGTCGGCGGTGTTCTCGAGCTGGCCCGTGCTGCGCCAGGCGACGGTGTTTTCGTCGGCGGGCAGTTCGGGGTGTTGCCAGATGCGTTTGCTCATGGGTGGGCGAAAGAAAATGAAATCAGTGGTGGCAGGTGGCGCAGGACTCGCGGGGCTGGACCTGCCACAACTCCTTGAGCTTCAGCCCGAGGTCCTCGGTGGTCGTGACGCCCTCGTCGTTGGCGACGTACTTGGCCACGTCGCCGTCGCCATACTCGAAATTGAAGATCTCCTCCATCGGCCGCAGGTGCTTCTCCGGTGCCCGGTGGCATTCGAGGCACCAGCCCATCGACAGGTTCTCGGCCTGGTAAACGACCTCCATCTGGTCGACCCGCCCGTGGCAGCTCTGGCAGGAAATGCCGCGGTTCACGTGGGCGGCGTGGTTGAAGTAGGCGTAGTCCGGCACCTTGTGGATGCGCACCCACTCGACCGGCTTGCCGAAGTCCGGGTGGTCCGGATTGAAGCGGTCGCGCAGCGGCTGGAGCTTCGGACTCTCCTGCTGGACGTGCTGGTGGCAGTTCCAGCAGGTGTTCGAGGTCGGCACGTTCGAGTGACCCGAGACGTCGACGAAGGAGTGGCAGTAGCGGCAGTCGATGCCCAACTGCTCGCTGTGGATGCGGTGGGAGAACGGAATCGGCTGCGACGGCTGGTAGCCGACCGCGAGGGTTTTCGGCGTCGCGTAATAGGTGAACCCGGCAACCACACCGATGCCGAGAGTGATCACGCAGATTCCGATCTTGAAGGGCAGGAGATTGGTCCAGCGCGGGAAGAAATTGGCCATGGTGATCGTCGACAGGATGCTCGGCGGCGGGGAAAACAGGAGCTTGTGAAAATTTTCACAAGCAATTTTCAGGTCCCTCCGGCACAGGGGTCCGGCGGGGCGCGCCGATGTTGCAAACGAACCCGATGCTGGCAACCGCAAAAACCGCTGGATTTCTGAAAAATCGCGCGGGGGTAATCATTATTGAGACTCAATCCAAGGAAGACCTCTGGGATCTCCCATCCGCCGACGAACCGCTCCGATTTCCGGCTCCATCCCCGCTCTCCGGGCCGCCGCCGGGTTCCAATTCCTGTCCGCGCTTTCCACCGATTCCGTGAAGGAATGTCCACGGACGCCGAAGGGGGAAACATCCGGCGTCCGTGGGCCCTTTGCGGGGGCAGTGCTTCCTTACGTGACGACCCTGTCACGTCGTCCCCGGTCCGGCCATTACGTGATCGCGTCCGTGCCCACCGCCCTGAAAAAGCGCGGGCGCCGGAGGGGGAGACTTCCAGCGCCCGTGCGAGTCGCCCCGTAGGGGTTTCACAGCACGGGAAGAGTGCCACCCTCTCCCCCATCCGGGTATTACGCCATCGCGGGAAAAGGATCGCGCGACGCCGTCGCGCATCGCGAGTTTTCAGGGCACGCCATCCACACAGCTCCCTTCAGTTCAGGGAGACCGCAGAGAAAGCCCCTCCAACCCTTTCACCAGCAAACCCCTCCCCGTCCCACGATGCGCGACAGCGTCGCGCGGTCCTTTCAAAGCCGCCCCGCGGCCTTGATGTCGAGATAGCGGTTGGCCAACGCCACCGGCAACTCCTGGGCCGGGACATCCAGAGTCAACACCCCGTGACCCCGCAGGGTGGCCATCACTTCCTCGCGCTCCCCGTCGTAGCGCTCGGCCGCGGCGAAACGCAGGGCATCACGATAGGCCTCGACCGGAGTGGTCCGGGCCGCCTCCACCGATTGCTCCCGCAGGCTCGCCAGCATCACCAGATGCCGCGACGCGAGGATCTTCAATGCCGGCAAGACCTCGGGGGCATCCTCACCCCGCAGGTTCGTGAGCAGCACGACCAACGCCCGCCGCCGTTGCCGCGCCTGCAGCCGCTCGGCTCCCGCCGCGAAGTCGCTCGGCTCGGGGGTCGTCTGGTAGTCGAACAGGTGATGCAGCAGGGTCGCCATCGAGTGCGCCCCCTTCACCGGTGGCAGCCAGCGGTTGCTGCCGCCGAAGGACTGCACCCCGACCTGGTCGCCCTGCCTCAGCGCCACGTAGGACAGCAACAGCATGGCATTCAGGCAGTGGTCGAACTGAGGCAATTCCCCATCCATCGCCCGCATCCGGCGACCGGTGTCCGTTAGAAAGACAATCGTCTGGTTCCGTTGCTCCTGGAACTCCCGGCTGATCAACGACAGCCGCCGCGAGGTCGCCTTCCAGTCGATCTGCGACAGCGGATCACCCTCACGGTACTCGCGCAGTTGATGGAAGTCCCGGCTGCTGCCGGCCAACGACCGCCGGACGATCCCCATTTGCTCCTGGCGCGCCTGCATCGCCAGCAGGGCGAACCGCACCACCGGCTCGTAATCCGGATAAACCTTCACCTCCTCCTCGGCGCAGGCGGTTCCCCGACGCCACCACAGTCCAAGCGGCGACCGAAATCGGAAATGCACCGGCCGGAAGAGGGCGACACCACGCTCCAGCATCCGCACCGGATGATAGACCAACGCCCGCCCCTGGGCCTGGATCGGCCCGCGCCACGGCATCGCCTCGGCTTCCGCCCCCTCCGGGATTCCATCGAAAACCTCCACGTCCAGAGCCCGGACCCCGGGATTGGAAACCTCCATCCGAACCTCGCCCGCCTCACCCAGCGCAAAGCGGTCCGGCAAGGTGCGCTCGATCGACGGCACCGCTGAGAACCTCAAGGCCAGACCGTCGAGCAGCAGGAAGAGCAGCAGCACGCCGCCGATCACCCACCACGCGATCAGCCCGTCGGGCCGGATCGACACCACGACGCCGACCGCACCCCACAGGGCGACGGCATGCAGCACTCGGCGGGTCGGGGTCACTGCCGGGGAGCGGGCACGGAGTCCACCAGACCCCGCAGGATGTTATCGATGTCCTGGCCGCCGATGGCGACCTCCGGAGCGAGCTGGACCCGGTGCCGAAGCACCGGCAAGGCCGCCGCCTTGATGTCGTCGGGGGTGACGAAGGAACGGCCGTGCAGCACCGCCACCGCCTTGCCGATCCGCACCAGCGCGATCGCCCCGCGGGTCCCCGCACCGAGGGCCACCGCCTGCGATTCGCGGGTCGCCTTGACGATCGCCACCGCGTAGTCGACCACCTCCGGAACCACACGCACGGCGGCGGTTTCGGCCTGCGCCGCGACGATCGCCTCGGGCGTCGCCACCGCCTCCACCGCCTCCACGGGACTCGATCCGGGCTTTTCCGCCGCCGACCGGGTCACGATTTCCGACTCCGCTCCGGCATCGGGATAGTCGAGCAGCACCTTCATGACGAAGCGGTCGAGCTGCGCCTCGGGCAGTGGATAGGTTCCCTCGTGCTCGATCGGGTTCTGCGTCGCCAGGGTCATGAACGGCGGGCTCAGCAGCATCGATTCGCCATCGATCGTGACCTGCCGTTCCTGCATCACCTCCAGCAGCGCCGACTGGGTCTTGGCGGGTGCCCGGTTGATCTCGTCGGCCAACAGCAGGTTGGTGAAGACCGGCCCCTTCCGCAGCTGGAAGGTCTGGCTTTTCATGTCGAAGAGCCGGAAACCGGTGACATCGGAGGGCATCAGGTCCGGCGTGAACTGGATGCGTCCGAACACCCCGGAAAAGCTCTTCGCCATCGCCAGCACCAACTGCGTCTTGCCGAGCCCCGGCTTGCCTTCGAGCAGCACGTGACCACCCGCCAGCAAGGCCGCCAACACCTGGCTGATCACCTCGGTCTGACCCAGCACGGCACGGCCGATCTGTTCCCTCATCGCGTTGGCGACCCGGCTCGCCTCGGACAGGGCCGGTGCCGGGGCGGCCTCGACGGGTGCCTCCGGTGTGGATTCGATTTCGTTTTCTTCGTTCATGGAATGGACAGGTGGAGCTTCTGGAGATCGGCGACCAGGCGGGTGAATCCGCCGGCATCGCGGGCACGTTCGAACGTCATCGCCCGCTCGGCCCGCTCCCGGGGAATCCCGGAGCGCTCGGCCATCAGGTCGAAAATATCGGCATCCGGCCGGCCCGTCGAGATGGCCAGGCGATGCGCGCGCTCGACCAACGACTCGCGCAGTGGCCGCAGCAGGCCTTCGCCCCGGTCCAGCCGCCAATGGAAATCGCCCAGCGACTCGAGGTGGTGATCGTAGGCCCGGAGAATGCCCTCGGACTCGACGGAATCCAGCGGGCCGAAGCGCGGCAGGTTCTTCCACAGCCAGAAAGCCACCAGTAGCAGCAAAGCGACCAGGGCGGGCCATCCCCGATTCCACAGCAAGGCCCAGAACGAGAGGGAAGCGTTCCGAACGAAGCTCACGGTGCCGTAGCACGGCGAAAGCTCGACCAGCCTCGCCAGCAACGAGGCGTGATCATAGTCGCCGATGTATCGGTTTCGGAAGGGACGGGCATCCGCGACCACGGTCAACCGCCCCTCCCCGTAGGGCACGGAGATCAAAGGGGATTCCTTCCCCTCCCGCTCGACCGAAAACGCCGTCTCGATCGACACCTCGAATGTCTCCCCCTCGATCACCACCTCCTCGGTCAGCGTTTTGTCACCACCATCCCACCGGCTTCCCGAAATCGTCAGCCCCGCGCGCCCGGCCCAGTCCTCGAAAGGGGTTGCGTCCTTCTCCATCAATTGGTCCAGATGCCTCCAATCCGGAAGCTCATTCCAGTCGCTGAGAAACGTCTCGCCCCGTTCGAGGAAGATCACCGTGTGCCCGCCCCATTGCGTCCACTGCTCGAGGTCCCGCACGTAGCCCTCGGCTCCGAGCACCGAGGCCGGCATCAGCACCATTGCCTCCTCGCCCTCGAAGGCCGGCCAGCCCGGCTTGCTCACCACCTCGTAATCGAGGCGCTCCAGCAGGCGTTCCGCCGCCAGGTAGGGATTCACGCGCGCCCGGCCCTTGTGACCGACGTCGCGCGTTTCCTCGACGTAGTCGCAAGCCACCAGCGCCAGCGCCAGGATGACGGCCAGCCACCTCACGCGCTCCCCCTTTCCACGAAGGGCCAACTGCCGCACAGGGACTCGATCCGGGCGTCGGTCGGCAGCTCGCGGGCGTAGGCCAGCCGCACCCACTCGCCGGTCAGCTCGGAGAAATAACCGGCGTGTCCCGCCCCCGCCCGGTCCACCCGGCCGAGGCAATCGTTCTCGGTGTCCGACTCGGCGATCTCGACGCCGCCGTGCCGGATCATCCATGAAATCGCCCCCCGGTAGAGCAGGCTCATCGCCTCATGGTGCCGGCCCTCGCGCCACGCCCGCAGCGCCGTGCTCGCCACGTCTTCGGGCAGGCTCTCCGGCGTGACCTCCATGCCCATCACCACCCGCGCGGCGGCACCGTTCCGCGGCACCCTCGCGCCGCCCCTGCCGGCAAACAGATGCCGGTAGCGGTAGATCAGCCAGACCAGCAGGCCGACCAGCCCCGCCGCGAGGGCGACCTGGAGAAACAACACCAGCGCCCCCATCACGCCTCCCGCCGAAGGATTCCAACCCCACCAGTCGAAGTCCCACCCGGTCCAGCGCTTGCTGGTTTCACTGTGGACCTCGAAGTCCGGATCCTTGAGCACCTCCTCGATCACCCGCTGCGCCTCCGCATCGGGCGCGGCGTGGGCCGGCCCACCGAAACCAAGGACCAACACCAGCATCACCGCGACGGCCAGCTTGCCGAGACGGTTGGCGAGGCGCCGGAAGGCCAGCTCGACATCCCAGCCCTCGATCCACGTACGATGATTGACGTAGATCCCGAAGCCGCAGCCGGTCGAAAACAGGTCCACCAGCCAGATCGAGAGCGCAAAGGACAGCATCACCGCCATCGCCAGCCCCGCGGGCGGATCGATCAGATCGCCATCCCACCACAGGGAGATCACGTCGTTCCATTCCGAGGAGGCGACGTCGGGAATGAACAGCATCCCGGTGCAGAAGAGGGTCAGCGCCAGCCAGAAGGTGAGAAAGAAGCGCCACATCGCGAGGATGATCACGCTCGAGTCGCCGCGCCGCATCAGGATCCGGCAGCGGTTCGTATAGTCCTTGCCCCGCAGACCCTCGAGATCCTCGACCGGCATGGTCAGCGGCCGCCATGGCGACAGTCGCGCCCAGACGAGGCGGTAGAAGAAGCGCCGCCGGATGGCCCGCGGCAGCTCGCGAAACAGATCCCCCCATCCGGGCTTGTCGCCGAAGAGGATGCGGCTGAGCTGGAACAACGCCAGCCGCGAGGCGACCGGCACCCACAACCAGAAGACGACCGTGAACCAGATCGGATGCCGCCA
This sequence comes from Verrucomicrobiaceae bacterium E54, assembly GCA_022548915.1. Lineage (GTDB taxonomy): Bacteria > Verrucomicrobiota > Verrucomicrobiia > Verrucomicrobiales > Akkermansiaceae > Haloferula. The sequence continues at coordinate 72,185 of JAKZES010000004.1, read as the reverse complement.
GAGTAGCGGAAAGACCAGCAGCGTGGGCAGCATTCCCAGCCACCAGGCCCCCGAGAGCCGCCAGAAATCGCGCCGGACCAGCGCCAGACCGAGGTCCACCGACTCCCAGTCACTGCGGGGCCGCAGCTCGGCGGTCACTTCTTCAAGCTTCACGCGACGCCCCCCTTCCCAACAGCGTGAAGTAGGCGATGTGCAGCACCCAGAAGCTGATGCCCACGGTGTATTTCACCTCCGCCGGCATCCGCTGCGCCGACCAGAAGCCCTCGATGAAAGCGGCGATCACGGTCATGCCGGCCGCTCCGATGATCAGCGGCAGGGCCCGTTTCGCCGACGCGGCGATCGCCTTGCCGCGGGACATCCTCCCCGGCTTCAGCACCGCCAGGCCGAGCCGCATGCCGGCCACCCCGGCGATGATCATTCCGATCAACTCGAAGGAGGAATGGCCCGCCACGAAGGTCCAGAAGGACTGCGGGTTGCAGGCGTAGGTCACGTAGCCGGCCGACGCCCCGATCGCCAGGCCGTTGTAAACGATGAAGAAGATGGTCCCGAGGCAGGCGACGATCCCTCCGGCGAAGATCCGGAAGTCGATGCTCACGTTGTTCTGGATGTAGTGGCCGAACATCATGAAGTTCGAGCCGAACTCCTCGCGCAGGTGGGCGATCTGCTCCTCCTCCCCGCCATACATCGCCTCCAGGCCGGCCATGCCCTCGGGACCCAGGATCGCCTGCACCCAGTCGAGGTCGATCCACGCCATCGCCATCATGCCGAAGAAGGGCACCCAGAAAAGCGCGCTGCACAGCCAGAACAGGCGCCATTCGCGCCGCACCACCGCCGGGAAATCCGCCACGATGAAACGGACGAAGGACTCGCTGCCCTTGCGCCGGCTCCGGTAGAGCAGCTTGTAGCCCCGGATCACCAGCGCATTGAGCCGGTCGACCATCCGCCCGCGGTACATCCGGTGGCTGGCCAGCGCCAGATCCGAGCAGACCTCGCGGAAGCGCCGCGGCAGGTCGGCCACCCCCACCTCCGGCTTGCCCTTCTCGACGCTGGTCACCAGACGCTCGTACTCCTCCCACGCCTCCCGCCGCTGCTCTTCAAATCCGCCCTCGTTCATCTCCGGTCGCGGTCCTTGAGCCAGTGTGCCATCGCCATCAGCCGCGAGACGCCCGCAGGGCCCCGGCTGCCACTCAGATCCCTCGCATGATCCGCGATCTCCTCACGCCGTCCCTCCGACCACAGCCCGGCCCGGTCGCGGAAGGCCGCCAGCGCCCGCGCCTCCTCGGGCCGCAGGGCCACCGCCGGTGCCACCGACTGGATCGGCGGAGGTGCCGGCACCTCCGGCTCCGGTGCCAGCCGGTCGTAGACCACGACGGTGCCCGCCGCCAGATCCCCGAGCCGCTGGAAGCGCCGCGTCGCCACCACCGTCGCCAGCGCGAAGCCAAAGGTCGGCAGACCCGCGAAACCGAAGCCGAGGAAGGGCATGCCGTCGGCGTAGCGCAGGAAGTTCCGCAGCACCGCCTGACCGAAGGTGATCGGTGAACCGGAGGTCTGCACGACCCGCAGGCCGACGATCTTTTTCCCCGGCGTCGCTCCCCATTTCCCCCACTCGAAAAAGACCGGATACCACCACCAGATGAAAAACCACAGCAGGCTGATCAGCCCCGCCGATGTCAGACTTCCGACCATCAGGCCGGCGATCATCAGGACAAAGGAAACCAGCAGGATCACCGCCCATTGGATCACCAGGTCCAGCGCCAGCGCGCCACCCCGCAGCAGCGGTCCCGCGATCCGGAGTCGGACCTCCACGCCCTCCGCCAGCTCGATGGCCTGCAGGGTGTCCAGTCGTGTTCCGGCCGGCTCCATGGTGAAAGGTCGCGCCCACGCTAACCCCACCTTCCCCAAGGTAAATCCCGAAGTCAGCCCGGGGATGGATCCCAGACCAATGCCGCCTCCTGAAGGAGGAACTACAAACATCACAAGTCCGCCTGTTCGGTTCGTAGTTCCCCCTTGAGGGGGTCCAACCGCCCCACCAAAAAAGCCCCCGACATCACCCTTCACAGGCAACATCGGGGGCTTGAATCTCGGGCGTTTCGCCAATCAACCGTGCAGGTCGAAGCGATCCAGCTCCATCACCTTGGTCCAGGCGGCGACGAAGTCCGCGACGAACTGGCTTCCGCCATCGGCGCAGGCGTAGACCTCGGCCTGGGCGCGCAGGATGGAGTTGGAGCCGAAGACCAAGTCGGCACGGGTGCCGCTCCACTTGGTTTCCCCACTCGCCCGGTCGATCGCCGCGAAGGCATTGCCGCAGGGCGACACCTGCTTCCACTCGACGTCCATGCCCAGCAAGTTGACGAAGAAGTCATTGCTGAGCACGCCGACACGATCGGTCAGGACTCCGTGCTTGGATCCATCGTAGTTGGTCCCGAGCACGCGCATGCCGCCGACCAGGACGGTCAGCTCGGTCGGCGTGAGCGTGAGCAACTGGGCCTTGTCGATGAGCAAGGCCTCGGCCGACACCGCCAAGGTTCCCTTGAGGTAGTTGCGGAAGCCGTCGGCCAAAGGCTCGAGCACCTCGAAGGATTCGGCATCGGTCTGCTCGGCCGTGGCATCGGTGCGACCGGGCGTGAAGGGAACCGTCACCTCCTGCCCACCGTCCTTGGCCGCCTTCTCAACGCCGGCACATCCGGCGAGCACGATCAGATCGGCGAGCGAGACCTTCTTGCCATCGGACTGCGCGTCGTTGAACTCGCTCTGGATGGCCTCCAGCACTTCGAGCACGCGGGCGAGCTGGGACGGGTTGTTCACCTCCCAGTCCTTCTGCGGCGCAAGACGCACGCGGGCACCATTGGCGCCACCGCGCTTGTCGGATCCGCGGAAAGTCGAGGCCGAGGCCCAGGCGGTGGACACCAACTGGGAAACCGTCAGACCGGAATCCAGCACCTTGGCCTTCAGCGCGGCCACGTCCGCCTCGTCGATGAGCGGATGATCGACCTCCGGAACCGGGTCCTGCCAGATCAGGTCCTCGTCCGGCACTTCCGGACCGACGTAGCGGGACTTCGGCCCCATGTCGCGGTGGGTGAGCTTGAACCAGGCCCGCGCGAAAACGTCGGCGAACTCGTCGGGATTCTCGAGGAAGCGGCGCGAGATCTTTTCATACTCGGGATCGGCGCGCAGCGCGAGGTCGGTGGTGAGCATGGTCGGCTTGTGCTTCTTCTCCGGATCGTGGGCGTCGGGAATGACATCCTCGGCATCCTTGGCCACCCACTGCCAGGCGCCCGCCGGGCTCTTGGTCAGCTCCCATTCGTAGTTGAACAGGTTCTCGAAGTAGTAGTTGCTCCACTGCGCAGGGGTCTGGGTCCAGGTCACCTCGAGACCGCTGGTGATGGTGTCACCGCCCTTGCCGCTGCCGTAGCTGTTCTTCCAGCCGAGACCCTGCTCCTCGATCGGAGCCCCTTCGGGATCGGCCGAGACGCTTTCGGCCGGGCCGGCCCCGTGGCACTTGCCGAAGGTGTGCCCGCCGGCGACCAATGCCACCGTTTCCTCGTCGTTCATCGCCATCCGCGCAAAGGTCTCGCGGATGTCATGCGCGGCCTTCTCCGGAATCGGCTGCCCCTCGGGACCTTCCGGGTTCACGTAGATCAGACCCATGTGCGTGGCACCAAGCGGTGCCTCGAGATTGCGGTTCTCCAGATCCACATCACCGGAGCTGGGCGCGGTTCCCTCCAGCGGGGCGCCTTCCGTCTTCCCGCCATCGGACTTTGTGGTCGTCGCCGAACGACCGTAGCGCTCGTCGGTGGCAAGCCACTCGGTTTCCCGGCCCCAGTAAACGTCCTGGTCCGGCTCCCAGGTGTCGGGGCGACCACCGGCGAAGCCGAAGGTCTTGAAGCCCATGGTTTCGAGCGCGACGTTGCCGGCGAGGATCATCAGGTCGGCCCAGGAAAGCTTGCGGCCGTACTTCTGCTTGATCGGCCACAACAGGCGACGCGCCTTGTCGAGGTTGCCGTTGTCCGGCCAGCTGTTGAGCGGCGCGAAGCGCTGCTGGCCGCGACCTCCGCCACCGCGACCGTCCTGGATGCGGTAGGTGCCGGCGCTGTGCCAGGCCATGCGGATGAAAAACGGTCCGTAGTGACCGAAGTCCGCCGGCCACCAATCCTGCGAGTCGGTCATCAGGTCGGCGAGATCCTTCTTCAGCGCGTCGTAGTCGATCGACTTGAAGGCCTCGGCATAGTTGAAGTCGGCTCCCATCGGATCGGACTTCTCGGAATGCTGCGTGAGCAGCTCGACCTTGAGGCGGTTCGGCCACCAGTCTTCGTTCGTGGTTCCCCCGCCGGCGGTCGCGGCGGTGGAGCTGAAGGGACATTTGGATTCTGACATGGTTGTTTCGGGTATGGGGTTGGTTCGTGGTTGGATGGATTGAAAAAGTTCAGCGGTGCTTCCTGCGGCAGTCCTTGCACCTGCCCCAGTAAACCACCTCGGCCTCATCGATCTCGAAGCCGTGGCTCTGGGCGGCGGTCAGGCACGGGGTGTCGCCCACCGCGCAGTCGACATCGACGGTCACCCCGCAGCTTCGACAGACCAGGTGGTGATGGTTGTCGCCCACACGGTCCTCGTACATCGCCGGCGAGCCCGCCGGGTGGATCCGCCGCAAGAGCCTTTTCTCGGTCAACACCCCGAGAACGTTGTAAACCGCCTGACGCGAAATGGTGCCGATCGACGCCCGCACGTCCTCGGCGATCGCATCGGCCGTCCCGTGGGGCCGCGCCGCCACCGCCTTCAGGACGGCCACCCGCTGCGCCGTCACCGGCACGCCGTGCGCACGCAATAGGTCGGAGGGATCGGTCACGGCACCCAGCTAGGACCCTGATCTGGACTTTGTCAAAAACTTGTTGCAATCCATTTCAGCCAGCCTTCCTCCGACCCTTGACTCGACCCGCTCATTGCCCACCCTGCCTGCGATTCCCTGATCATGCGTCCGACTCTCATCGCCCTGCTTCCCGCCATGCCGCTCGTCGCGTTGGCGGAGCCGATCTCCTACAACCGCGACATCCGCCCCATCCTCTCGGAGAACTGCTTCTCCTGCCACGGCCCGGACAAGGCTTCGCGCGAAGCCAAGCTCCGGCTCGATGTCCGCGAGGCCGCCATCGACCGGGATGCCATCGTTCCGGGCAACGCGGCGGAGTCCGAGATGATCTTCCTGATCAACAGCGAGTTTGAGGACGAACTCATGCCGCCGCCCGAGTCCCACAAGTCGCTGACAGCTCAGGAAAAAGCCCTGCTCGCCGAGTGGATCAACCAGGGCGCCCCCTACGAATCCCACTGGTCCTACATCCCGCCCAAGCGTCCTGAAGTGCCGGACATGGGAGCCGGGCATCCGATCGACAATTTCATCCTCGCCGGCCTGAAATCCGAAAAGCTGACTCTCTCGGAACCCGCCGACGACCCCACCCTCATTCGCCGCCTGTCGCTCGACCTCACCGGCCTGCCGCCCGTCACCACCGGCGTCACGGATCCCGTCGCAGCCATCGACCGGTTGCTCGAGTCGCCCCATTTCGGCGAGCGGATGGCTGTCCACTGGCTCGATCTCGCCCGTTACGCCGACACGATCGGCTACCACGGCGATCTGGAACGCGACGTCACACCCTATCGCGACTACGTGATCGAGTCCTTCAACTCGAACAAGCCCTACGACCGGTTCATCGTCGAGCAACTCGCCGGGGACCTGCTCGACGATCGCACCATCGAAACCCGGGTCGCCTCGACCTTCAACCGCCTCAACCAGATCTCCGCGGAGGGCGGCATCCAGGATGCCGAATACATCGCCAAGTACTACGCCGAGCGGGTCCGGGCGACCTCGGTCGCCTTCCTCGGTTCGACCATGGGCTGCGCCGAGTGCCACGACCACAAGTTCGATCCCTTTTCGATGAAGGACTTCTACGCGATGGAGGCCTTCTTCGCCGACATCTTCGAAAAGGGCGCCTACACCGGAGACGGGCGCTACAACGAGGGTGCCGACATCAAGGACCATCCCGACCTCGTCATGGGTCGCTGGGGACCGGAGCTGCGGCTTCCCGACCCCGAGCAGTCCAGGGAACTCGAGCGGATCCAGTCGGCCATCCCTCCGCTGGAAGCAGAACTCAAGAAGGACACCCCCGAGCGCGAGGAGGCTTTCGCAAAATGGCTGGCCGAGATCCGCGAAGCCGAGGCGCCCAAGCTGCCGAAACCCGTCGCCAACGCCCTGCAGCAGACCCGGGACAAGGAGCCGGACGCCAAGCAGAAGGAAATCCTCCAGAACCACTTCCGTTCCGTGGACCCGGAACTCAAGGAAGTGGAGGCCAAACTCAAGAGCCTCCAGCAGCAGGAGAAGCAGCTGCTCGGCCGCATCCGCTCCACCCTGCCAAGCGTTTCGACCAAGCCGCGCACCGTGCGCCTCCTGACCCGGGGCGACTGGACCACCCCCTCCGATGAGGTCATGGAGCCCGCCTTCCCCGAGTTCCTCGCCGGCAGCGCTTCCGTCGAATCCGCCGACCAACGCCTCACCCGTCTCGATCTCGCCCGCTGGATCGCCTCGCCGGAGAATCCCCTCACCGCCCGCGCCTACGTCAACCGCGTCTGGGCCCTGTTCTTCGGCACCGGGCTCTCGCGCGACCTCCAGGACCTCGGCAATCAGGGCCAGTGGCCGACCCACCCCGAACTCCTCGACTGGCTGGCCGTCGAGTTCATGGAGTCGGGATGGAACGTCAAGCAACTCGTCCGCACCATCGTCACCTCCCGGACCTACCGGCAGTCGTCGAATGTTTCGGATGAACTGCTGGAGCGCGACCCCTACAACGTCCACTACGCGCGCCAGAACCCGCGGCGCCTCGACGCCGAGTTCATCCGCGACAATGCCCTGGCCGTCTCGGGCCTGCTCAACCCGCGGCTCGGCGGACCCAGCGCCCGCCCCTACCAGCCGGCCGGCTACTACGCGCAGCTGAATTTCCCGAAGCGGACCTACCAGCACGACACCGATGACAACCAGTACCGTCGCGGGCTCTACATGCACTGGCAGCGTTCCTTTCTTCACCCGATGCTCAAGGCCTTCGACGCGCCCTCCCGCGAGGAATGCACCGCCAGCCGCGCCTCCAGCAACACCCCGCTCCAGGCACTCGACCTGCTCAACGATCCCACCTTCGTCGAGGCCGCCCGCGCCCTCGCACAGGAGATGCTGGCGGACGACGCCAGCCTGGAAGCCCGGATCGACGGGGGCTTCCAGCAGCTTCTCTCGCGATCGCCCACGCCGGAGGAAACCGGACTCCTCTCCGCTCTCCATGAAAAGCAGCTCGCCCGCTACCGCGGGAACCCCGACGACGCCAGGGCGTTCCTCTCCGTGGGGATGCACCCGGCCGGCAGCGAGGATCCGGCGGAACTCGCCGCGATGACGGCCGTCGCCCGCGTCATGCTCAACCTCCACGAGTCCATCACCCGCTACTGAAAACCCTCCCATGATTTCCGATCCCAAGCTCGCCCAGCTGATCAACCGCCGGGCATTTCTACGAAACTCCTCGTACTCGGTCGGCAGCGCCGCCCTGGCCTCCATGCTCACCCGCGACCTCGCCGCCGCGGAAACCTGGAACGGCATCCTCGGGGGAAACCTGCACGTGCCGCCGAAGGCGAAGCGCGTCATCCACCTCTGCATGGCGGGCGGCCCCTCGCACTTCGAGACCCTCGATCACAAACCCTCGCTCGCCAAACTCGACGGCCAGCCGATGCCGGAGTCCTTCACCGCCGGCCAGCAGCTGGCTCAACTTCAGGGCAAGGCCCTCAAGTGCATGGGGCCGCAGTACGAGTTCAGGCGATACGGGAAATGCGGACGCATGATGTCCAGCGCCTTCCCCCACATCGGCTCGATCGCCGACGACATCGCGGTGATCCGCTCGATGCACACCGAGCAGATCAACCACGACCCGGCTCACACCTTCATGAACACCGGGTCCATCATCCCCGGACGCCCGTCGATGGGCTCGTGGCTGCTCTACGGCCTCGGCGCGGAGACCGACGAACTGCCCGGCTTCGTCGTGATGACCTCCTCGGGCGGCGGGCAGGACCAGCCGATCGCCTCGCGCCAGTGGCACAGTGGATTCCTTCCCTCGAAGTTCCAGGGGGTGCAGTTCAACTCCAAGGGCGACCCGGTCCACTACGTCAACAACCCCGCCGGAGTGACCCGCGCCGACCAGGCCGAGATGGTCCGCACGATCAACGGCATGAACGGCCTGCTCGGGCGCCGGCAGAACGATCCCGAGATCGCCACCCGCATCGCCCAGTATGAGATGGCCTTCAAGATGCAGGCCTCCGTGCCGGGACTGATGGACGTGTCCGACGAGTCGGATGCCGTCCTCGAAAGCTACGGCGCGAAGCCCGGCGACGGATCCTTCGCCTCGAACTGCCTGCTCGCCCGCCGTCTGGCCGAGCGCGGCGTGCGTTTCATCCAGCTCTACCACCGCGGCTGGGACCACCACGGCGGCATCAAGAAAGGCATCCAGACCGTCGCCGGCCATGTCGACCAGGCCACCGCCGCGCTGGTCAGGGACCTCAAGGAACGAGGCATGCTCGACGACACCCTGGTCATTTGGGGTGGCGAGTTCGGCCGCACGCCGATGGCCCAGGGCAGCGGCCGCGATCACCACATCCAGGCCTTCTCACTGTGGCTCGCCGGTGCCGGGATCAAGGGCGGCACGACCTGGGGCTCCACCGACGAACTCGGCTATGCCGTCGCGCAGGACGGCGTCTCGGTCCACGACCTCCACGCCACCATGCTGCATCAGCTCGGCATCGATCACGAACGCCTGACCTACAAGTTCCAGGGTCTCGACTTCAAGCTGACCGGCGTCGAGCACGCCCGCGTGGTCAAGGAAGTGCTGGCGTAGTATTGGCCAGGGACCGGGGGAGCATGCCCCCGCATCGCCCGGGAGCCACCCTCGGATCAACGTTCCTCCATCGGCACGTAATCGCGCTCGGGAGGCCCCGTGTAGACCTGACGCGGCCGGTAGATGCGGCTGTTGCCGTCACGGACTTCCTTCCACTGGGCGATCCACCCTGGCATGCGCCCGATGGCGAACATGACCGTGAACATGTTCTTCGGGATGCCGATCGCCCGCAGCAGGATGCCGGAATAGAAATCGACATTCGGGTAGAGGTTCCGGCTGACGAAATAGTCGTCGCTGAGCGCCCGTTCCTCCAGCGCCCTGGCGATGTCGAGCAACGGATCCTCGGTGCCCAGCTTCTCCAGCACCTTGGCGGTGTGCTCGCGCAGGATCACGGCCCGTGGGTCGTAGCTCTTGTAGACTCCGTGCCCGAAACCAAACAACTTCTCCTCCTTGCGCTTCACCCGCTCCACCAGGTCGTCGATGCTGGTGCCGGCCCCGTGAATCCTCTCGAGTTGATCGATCACCGCCACGTTCGCCCCGCCATGAAGGGGGCCCCACAGGGCGCAGACCCCGGCCGCACAGGAGGCGAAGAGATTGGCGCCGGATGAGCCGACCATGCGCACGGTCGAGGTCGAGCAGTTCTGCTCGTGGTCGGCGTGCAGGATCAGGAACATGGCCAGCGCCCGGATGACCTCCGGATCGAATTCGGCGTCGAACTCCGGATCCGAGAACATCATGTGGAGGAAGTTCTGGCAGTAGCTGAAGGACGGCCTCGGATAGAGCAGCGGCTTGCCCATCGAGGTCCGGTGGGCGTAGGCGGCCACCGTGCGGATCTTCGACAACAGGCGGGCGGCGGCGTTTTCGAAACTCGTGTCGTCCTCCAGCACGAGCACCTCCTCGTTGTAGCACGCCAGCGTGTTGATCATGGCGGACAGGATGGCCATTGGATTGCCGTGCGGGGGAAAGCCCTGGAACGACTTCCGGGTGCCCTCGTGCAGGGACTCGTGCTCGTTGAGCAGCTCCCGGAAATGCGCCAGATGGTCCTCGGTCGGGAACTCGCCATAAATCAACAACAGCGCCGTCTCGATGAAGTTCGACTTCTCCGCCAGTTGCTCGATCGGAACTCCGCGGTAGCGCAGGATCCCCTTTTCGCCATCAATGTAGGTGATCGAGGAACGGACCGACCCGGTGTTGCGATAACCCTCGTCGTAGGTGATCAGACCGGTTTCAGCACGCAACCGGGTGATGTCCACCGCCCGCTCGTTCTCGGTTCCGGTGATCACGGGCAGGGTCAGGCTCTGACCATCCAGGGCAAGTCGGGCGGTGTCGGGGGAGTTCATGATTTCAAGGGTTTCGCGTTCCGAAGGGGAGCCATCCTAAGAGGGAGCATGGCTCCTGCCAAGGGCCGGATGGCACCCGCCACCCATGATCCCGTCAGGTTTCTCAGAGCGCCTCGTTGATTTCCTCGAGACCGACGCCGAGCACCCTTCTTGCGATCGGATCGAGGAGCTCCTCCGTGCCGTGAATGTGGAAGGTGCGCTGGACGTGCCTCATCGTCTCTCCGGGCTTGAGGGCTGCCGCCGGCGACGAGGTTTCCAGCTCGTAGAACGGCCCGAGCGGAGGCACCCCGGGTTCGGGGGATCCGTCGTTGTAGGCATTGATCACGTCCCCTGCGTAGGGTTCCTCCTGCATTTTCCACATCGAGTTGACGAATCCATCCGGCGCCGCCTGCACGTTGTAGGTCACGAGGTTGAGCACCTTGCCCGCGGCATCGTAGCTGCCGGCGATGCCCTTGGATCGCTGCGGCGTCACTCCGATCTTTCCCCGGCGGGTTCCGTCCCCTTTGAAGAACAGGACATCCTCCTCCACCTTCAGATATTCGGCAGGCACCTTGCCGAAATAGGCATCGTTCACCTTCGGACCGAGTTCCTCCTCCGGCCCGGCCTTGAAAGGAACAACCACCGTCGTTTCCGGCGACGGATTGTACATCCCGAGGATCCAGATCGAGAGCAGTCCCGTCTCCGCGGTCCATGCCCGCGAGCCCGTGTTGGTGAGGCGGTTGTCGGTTTCATAGCCGACCATGCGGATCCCTTCCCCGAGTTCCACCTCCAGTTGCTCCGACGCCTCTTTCCTGCCCAGCAGTTTGACCGTGCGCTCGATCCCCAGCTCGAACCGGGTGCCGGTGTAGTTCGTGAGTTCGGCCGCGTGCTTGAAGCGGGCGGAAGTCGGCGTCTTCTCGACCAACTCGAAGGGCTCGGTGTCAATCACCGCCGGCGTCCGCCAGTCGGAGAACTCGAACTTGGCCCCAGGCTTGAAGAAGATCGCATACTGCCCGCCTTCCGGTCCCAGCCAGAAACGCTCCTCGCCGCCGAAGATGTAAATGTGCTCCTCGAGTTTCCCCTTGTTCTCGTCATCCGAAAGGAACCCCTTCTCGATCACCGGCCGGTTGATCCAGCCGAAGCTCGGTCCCGCCTCTCGGTCATAGGTGCTGGTCATCACCCGCCCCTGGTAGTCGGGCGCCACCGCCACCGCCGCCTCCCCATCCTCAAGCACCACCACGGGGGTGTGCTGCTTCATGAAATCCACATCGTCGGCAAAGCCGCCCGAGCCGGACGCGTTGCCGGCCAGAAGGCACAGGGCCGTGCCAGCCACCCCCCATCCCACCGGTCTCTCATTTTTGTCCATTTCTCTGGGTGTTGAATTCTTCCTGCTGATCCCGCCCACAAGCTTCTCCTCGCATCGACAGGACTGGAATATCTCAAAACGACCCCGGGGGCGTCGAGCACAAGCACGCACCGCTGCCGCGCGCCGATCCCCGTCCACCCGCAGCTCCACGCCACATGCTTGGTGCGGGAAGCCTGCATGTCCCCGGACCTACTCGTTGCACAGCAACTCTTCGACCATAGACTCCATCGCCCTGCCCCAGGCGCGGTAACCTTGCTCGTTGGGATGCAGCCCATCCGGCATGAGTTCGCGATTGATCCGGCCTGCCCCGTCGAGAAAGACGTGGCCGACATCCAGCCAGTGGACGGTTTCATGGTCCACGTAGCTACGAATGATTCTGTTGATCTGGTCGTTCCGCAGGCGACCTGGGTCCTCCGGGGTGTCGCCGCGCGGGAAGATCGGCATCAGCAGGATCTTCGACTCGGGCAGCTTGGCGTGGATCTCCTTGAGCAGGGCGAGGATGCCGTAGGCGGTGTCATGCCCGTGCAGCTCCGGGATGCCGCGGTTGTTGGTGCCGATCATCATCACGACCAGCTTCGGATTGCGGTCCTTCATGCCGTCGAGCCCGCCATTCTGGAAGTGCCAGAGCATGTGGTAGGTCCGGTCGCCGCTGGAACCGATGTTCACCGCCTTGCGATTGCCATAGAACTCGTCCCACACCTTCCTTCCCACGCGCGACCAGCCGAATACGATCGAGTCGCCGACCATCAGCAGGTCGACTTCCTGCTCGGTGCACCAGCGCTTGCGGTCCTCGTGGTGCCGCAGCCAGGCGGTCCAGCTGTTGGGATCTTCCTCCGGCCCGGGCCGGGATTCGGCCTGCGTGGCCCGGATGGTGGTCTCGTAGGCGGGATTCTCCCATGGCATGGGCTCGGCGGTTGGCGGAGAAGCCGCGGCGTGGAGTCCGCACAGGGCGAACATGCATGAGAGGAGGGTGGCGGAGTGCTTCATCGGGTGTTTCGTTGGACGGGGGTGTTCGACTGGTCGCTTTCCGATCGATTGCAGCGCGGTCGACCGGCGTCTGGCTAGTCCCACAATGGGACGACCCGGAAGCGGCCTCGGCGTGGAGGTGAGAGCGGTCCGTCACGGCGTCAGCAGGTCCACCATGTCGTCACCCAGCGCCTGACCGATCCGGAAGTAGCTGCGGGCGTTTTGGTTCCAGTGGTAGCCCTGGTCCATCGGGGAATCCGCCACCGCTTCCCAGAAGGGGCGGGTATCGCTGGATTGGGTCTCGGCGGGTTGGGCCACCCCGGCGACCCAGAGTTGCGCCTTTTCCACCAGTGAGTAGCCGGAGTAGGGGAAGGCCTCAACCGGCGCCGCGGTCATGCCGCTGCTGGCGATGGCGAAGGGCAGGTCGGGTTTGCCGAATTCCCCCCGCAGGTCGCTGATCAGGTCGGGCAGGTTGTCCTTGTATTCGGCGGAGAAGTCCGGGTTGACCTTGTCGTTGAAACCCTGGTGCCAACCGATGCCGACGATCTGGTAGCCTTGTCCGCTCCAGTCCGGGAATTCGGTGTCGAGGTTGTCGAGTGCCTGGCGTGTCTGATCGATGATGGCCTGATAGTAGAACCCGACTTCGCCGCCGCGGTCGGCGACGGCACTGGGCGGGCGGAACTCGGAGGCGAGTGCCTTGCCACCCCAGGCGGTCTTGATGATGAGCACATCATTGGAGCCGTAGAAGTCGCCCAGAACCTGGCCAAAGGCATACTCGGGGCCGATCATGGTGCCGTCCTTGCCGAAGCCGACCGTCAGGTCGCCCTTGCGGATGTTGGTGGTGCCGAGGGTGTCATTCCCCGAGGTGTTGGCGAGCCACCAGACCCGGACATCACTGCGGGAGGCCCAGGTGCTGTTGGCGGGATCACTGGGCGTATCGAGCATGGTGCTGTAAGCGTATTCCGGATAGCTGGCATCGTTGTTTGCGAGGTAGCGCAGGGTGCCCTTCACGTCGACGCCACTGCCCTCACGCCCGTAGCCGACCATGTTCGACTGTCCGGCGAGGATGAAGACCTTGATCCCGTTCGGGTCGTCGTCCCAGGTCTGGAACTGCCCCACGCTGTCGCCGACGAGCGGCTCGCCGTTGGGGCCGGTTACATTGCCAAGCGTCACGTTGTAGGCGCTGGCCAAGCTGAGGCTGGAACCCAGGCTCAGGGTGACCGTCTTGCCGTTCTCGCTGAGCGATGCTCCGGTGACAGTGATGCTGCCTCCCCCGTCCAGTTCCACGGTGTAGTTTTCGGTGTTGGTCGCTGTCCCTTCATTCAGCGCCTCGGTGAAGTTCAAGGTGATGGTGCTGCCGGTGCCCCACAGGCTGATCAGCTCGGGTGAGGGTCCGAGGACGATCAGTTGTGCGGCGACCCTGACGAAAAGCCGGGGCTCGTCGAGCAGGGCAGGCGTCAGCGCGACATCGACGGTCTCGACACCGTTGAGCAGGGCGCCGGGCGTCTGGAGGGCGCCGGCATCGAGTTCCCACTGGTCGAGGTCCGTGGAATAGAAGATCTGGTGGGTCAGCCCCGTGAGTGACGGGCTCCGCCGGGTGTAGCTGAAGGTCCCGGCGGCGGGGTCGAAGGGGGACGTGAACGGGGTCACCGAACTCGAATCCGCCGGGTCCAGGCCGAAGATCCGCTCCGTGTCATTGCTGAGGCCGTCTCCGTCGTAGTCCTCCTGCTCGCCGGTCCCGGGGTCGCCAAGTGTCCAGTTCTGCCCGCTGCCCCAGGAGAGGTAGTCCGAAATGGTCAGCGTTCCCGAGACCGCGAAGTTGTCGACCCGGAATCCGGTGTTGCCCGCGGGATTCTCGGGGGGACCGGGCGACCAGGTGAAGTAGGCGAATTCGCCGGTGGCGAGGGTCGTGTCGGCGAGGAAATCGCCGAAGCTCACATCATGACCGGTCACCCCGTTGGGAATGGTGACCTCGGTGCTGACGCCGGCGGGTCCCAGCGCACCCGCCGTGTAGGTGATGGTCACCTTGTTGGGACCCTCGTTGTTGACGTCCTTCTTCACCCGGAAGTGGATCTTATCCAGCGCAAGGTCCAGGGAGTTGTTGTTCTGCACCACCAGCGTCAGCGTGAACGGTGAACCGAACTGGACGATCGCCTTCGAGTTCGTATCGACGGGATCGACGTCGAGGTCCGTGGTGCCCCAGAGAATGCTGTTGCTTTGGAAGTTGCCCGCGTTTGCGATGGCACCCGTGGTGCTGCTCAGCGTCACCGTGGTGTTGGCCATGGTGGGGCTCTGCAGGGCGACGTCATTGGTCCCGTCGAATCCGCCCACCAGAACGGGCTCCACCGGCTCCGGGTCGGTGGTGGCCTCGGCCGCCGGGGTGGACGCGGCGGTCTGGTTCTGGTTGGCGCTCTTGTCGCGCGCGGTCACGGTGTAGCTGTAGGTGGTGTCGGGGCTGAGGCCGTTGTCCGTGTATTCCGGGCTGTCCTGCCAGCCGCTGTCGCTGCCCCCGAGATTTCCGGAGGTTTCGGCGAAGTAGTATTCCACGCCGCTGGCGTCGGTGGCCGTGGTGGCCGTCATTGAGATCGAGTAGGAACCCGCCGCCGTGGGAACGACCGCGAAGGTCATCGGGTCGGGGCTGGGTTTGGCCGTGTCCGGCGCGTCGGTGGTAGCGGACTCCGGGTCCGAGGCTGCCGTTTCGTAAAGACCGACGGCATCACGCGCTTTCACCGTGTAGGTGTAGGTCGTATTCGGGCTCAGGCCTTCATCCGTGTAGGTCGGGCTGCTTTGCCAGCCGCTGTCATTGCCTGCACCGGAGGTGCAGGTAAAAAAGTATTCCACGCCGCTGGTATCGCTCGCGGTGGTGGCCGTCATGGTGATGCTGCTGTCACTCACGGCTGCCGGCACGCTGGCCCAGGTCATCGGGTCGGGGGTCGGTGGGTCGGTGTCGGCGGCGATCGTGCCGACCGTGAAGCTGTGCAAAGCAGCGCCACCATTACCGGAGCCGAATGCGATCGTGATTTGCGTTCCCGCAGCGATGTTGGAAAGGCCGGAACCGCTGAAATCATAGGCTGTCGGAGTGCCTGGTATGCCGTTGGTTGTAATCGTGCCGCCACTGAAGGTCCAATTGGCACCATTTGTCACCGTATCGCTGGTCCATGCGCTCGAGGAGATCGTTATGGTATCTCCCGTGCCATTCTCGTCTGCAAAGGTGAAGCCTTTGAAACTGAGGGTTGTATCAAAGCTGAAAATCCACGTCTGAGGGTTGCCATTGTTGATTCCGAATTTGTCGTTAAAGACGCCTACCGAAGTGCCATCCATTCCAAGTGCGCTTTCAGCATTATCTTGAAGGACTGACACGGTGGTGAGGTTAAGCGTGCCCCCGCCATCGGCGGCGCTCAGGGTCAAAGGTGTCGTTGTCCCCGCGCCGTTTCCCGCAAGCGCAGCCGCGTTGCCGGAGGTGTTGGTTACGAAGGTCGTATCCGCGTGGCTTGCGACAGTGAGCGCAAGCGAGGCGAGGGTGGAGAAGACCAGGATTTTTGGGTTGCGTTTCATGGCAGGTGGGTTGTTTGGATCGGGGTCAGATTGCTTCGGCATCGGTGGCTTGTGGATTTGAGACAATTCGTTTCGCAGATTCAGAAAACCGCCGAGGTCCTATTCTTGAGTGACCGCCAGCCGGAGGAAAAGTGCCTCCAGTTCCGGGGTGGTTGTGATGGTGATGGTTCGGGTTCCATCGGTGGTTTCCATGAGAGAGGTGGCCTTCGTGCCGTTGCTCGGGCCTGAAACCCCGTCGGGCGGGAACCAGTCGGAGAGGTCGGGCGACCACTCGTAGCCGGCGGACAAATTGGCCGGGGGATTCGGGTTTTGCGGATGTTGGATGCGCGTTTCGTTGGCGCCGGTCATCAGGATGGTCAGACCTGCATTGGCCACACCGGGGTGAGTGCCGAACCAGGCCTCCAGACCATTGGCAAGTGCATCGCCGTCAGGGTCGGCGCCGAAGGCGCGGTCTTCCACCGGCAATCCGAAGTCGGGGTTCGCCATCCAGATGGAAAAGAGGTTCAGTTCTGCTGCCGGGACTCCCCGGGCTGCAAGATCATCCAACTGAGCCAGGCTGAGGGCCTCATTGTAGACGGCCACATCATCGACCTGCCCGACGAAGGGTCGGTTGTTGGCACCGACCTGATCCCGGCCGATCTGGATGCTTCCACCCGCCAGCAGATTGACGATATGGTCGGTGCCGCTCGGAACGTCATACAGCTTGCCGTCCACATAAAGGTCGACGTCCCGGAAGCTGTCGCCTGTCGAGCTGTCGAAGACGGCCGCCACCGCATGGGTGTTGCCGTCACTCAAATCAAAGTCCGTGGACGACAACTCGAAGAAGGCGCCGGCAGTCATTTCGATGCGGTAGCCACCATTGCCCATGACAAACAGGCGCAGGTCCCTGCCGCCTTGGTTGGGGCTCGGGGAGTAGTTGAAGAAGGTTCCCAAGGTGTCGGCGGTGTGTCGGATAAAGGCAAACACGGTGAACGATCCGGTGCCCCCCAGTCCGCCATTGGTGTTGGCATCGAAATACGAACCCGAGCTTGGCAGATTGAGCGAATTCGACCCCGTCGGGGCGATGGCCGCGCCATTCGTCGCCGCCGAGCCGACAAGCGTGCCGACCGCGCTGCTGACGGAATCGGTCACATCGGAAGGGTCCACACCCTCGAAATCCCAATAAGCGGTCAAATTTCCCGGGCTTGGTCCGCTGACCTCGACCACCACCCGGGCGGTCGCCGCCGCGGCCCCGTCACTGACCGTGTAAGGGAAGGCATCGGTGCCGATGAAGTTCCTGGCCGGGGTGTAGACGAGGTCATTTCCGGAAATGACGACGCTGCCACCAATCGGCTCGCCCACCGAGCTGATGGATAGCGGCGAAGGCCCACCGTCCGGGTCGCTGTCGTTGGCCAGCACCGGAATCGTGACCGGATCGCCCGGACCCGAAAGACTTCCGCTGGTCGCGGCCTCGTCGTCGACGGCGCTGGGCGGTTGTTGCGGAGCCACGTCCACTGTCACGGTCGCGCTGTCGCTGCCATCACCGTCGGTGATGGTGTAGCTGAAAGCGGCGGTGCCTTCGAAACCCGCGGGTGGCGTGTAGCGGATCTTTCCGGTTTCGATGCCTGCCGTGCCGAAGTCGGGGGTGGCCACGCTCTGGATGGAAATGGGTGAAGGCAGGCCGTCATCCAAGTCATTGGCCAGCACGTCGATGAGTATGGATTGACCGATGATCGTAGTGGAAAGATCTGCGACTGCCGTCAGCGGCTGCGGGGTGGACGCAAAGAGCGCGGAGTCCGGCACCGGCTGTTGCGTCAAACCAGGCCCGGACCACTGGAGCGAAAGGTTGCGCCCCCCCGTGGCGTGCCGGTAGTAGAGGCGATAGGGATGCAGTCCGGCTTCGAGGTTCACGGCGACCGATGTGGCGCTGGGGCTGTGGTCGTAATCGTTGGCAATGAGGTGGCCATCGTGCAGGAAGAAGTCGACCCCGGTATCCGAGTCCAGGCGGAAGGTGTAGCTGCCTGACGTCGGGATCTCGATGTATCCGCTGTAGAGCATGCCGAAGTGTTCGTCGGCCGGGCGCACGTCGAGGCTGATGTTGGTGGTGGTGCCGGTGGCCGTCGGCGTCAGGTCCCGGAACTCGGGCACCCATTGCCAGGTGGCTCCGGGATCCGTGTAGCTCTTCCAGTCGACACCGGAGGTCAGGGTGTAGGCAAACGATAGCGCAGGCAGCGCAAGACCATCGTATGGCCGACTGACACCGCCGCCCGGACGACGCGCGGTGAGGGCGAGGGTCTGCATCTCGGCGGCGAGCTCGGGGAGGCTGCCCGCCAGGTCCGTGGCCTGCCCGGGATCGGTGGTGACGTCGTAGATCTTGAAGGGCTCGCTGCCCGTGCTGATGCCCGTGCGGACGCCCATGTGATTGCCCATGCGCAGAGCCTGCATTTCACCCTTGGTCTCTCCCCGGTGATTGGGGAACTCGGTCCAGTCCGGGGTGCTTCCGCTGTTTTGAAATTCAAAGTAGAGGTATCCCTTGTCACGTTGGGTGCCGCTACCTGTCAGCGCGGGCAGCAGGGACACCCCGTCGCACCAGGCCGGAGCCGGCACGCCGGCCATCTCGCAGAAGCTCGGCATCCAGTCCCAAAGTGCACTGGGATAATCAATCTCGTGAATATTGGCTTCGTTGCCGGTGGCTCCGGCAATGTTGCCCGGCCAGCGAACGATGGTGGGCACGCGGATTCCCGCCTCCCACATGTCGCGCTTGATGCCCTCCATGTTGGCGAAGGACTCGAAGGTGCGCGGGTTGTTGCCCTCGTTGTGCGGCCCGTTGTCGGAGCTGAAGATGCAGATCGTGTTGTTGTCGATGCCCAGGTCCTTGAGGGTCTGGAGGATGTCGGCGACCGAATTGTCGATGCGCCGGATCATGCCCACGTGCTGCTTTTCTGATGCCGCCCATGCGGAGGGAATGTCGGGGTGGGTGTAGCCGTCGATGGTGCCGGTCCCGTCGGCCGTCGAGGCGTAGCGGACGTTTCCCGATCCGTCGGTGGCGGTGGTCCATTGGATGCCCCCGGTCAGTGGGTCACCGTCATTGTCGATGGGCGGATAAGCCACCGCGGGCCGCTGCATGTTGAAGTGCGGGGCATCGTAGGCGATGTAGAGAAAGAACGGCTGGTCATCGCCATCAGTGGCCTCGTTGATGATCTCCTGCTTGGCACAAGCGGTCCAGGCGTCGGTGGTGTAGAGGTCAACCGAGGCATTGGTGATCTGCTGGTAATCGTCGTAGATGTGGGCGCTTTTGTTGGTCGTCCCGTTGCGCGGGTAGTGCTCATGGCCGTCGGAGTGAAAGAGGTAGCCGAAGAAGCGGTCGAAGCCCCGGTCCAGGGGGTGGGCGGCCAGATTCTGCGAACCGGTCCCGGTCAGATTGGTGGATCCCTCCCCACCGGACAAACCGTCCTTACCGATATGAATGGTGCGGTATCCGGCTGCCTTGAGAACGGATGCGACGTTGTGGCTATCGGGGAGCGCCTTGTCGAATTGGCTGTTGCGGACCTCGCAGTGGCCCTGGTGGCGGCCGGTCAACAGTGAGGCGCGCGACGGTGCACAGACCGAGGCGGCGACATAGTGATGCGTCAGCTTCGCCCCCTCGGCGGCCATCCGGTCGAGCGCCGGAGTGTCGAACTTCTTCGTGGCCGAGCGCTGGTCTTGCCAGAAGCAACCGAGATCACCGTAGCCGAGGTCGTCGGTGAAGAAGATGATGATGTTTGGCCGACCCTGGGCCGACAGAGTCGACAGTGCCAGCAGGCAAAGGAAGAGCGAGATTCGAGGCATGGATGGAAATGAAGTCAGGAAACAGGAAAGCCCGCTGAATGTCGCCCGGACGGTCGGACCACCGCCACTGCTGCCGGTGGGGACCAACTCACTGCTCGCCGCTGAAACACCCGCAGTCTGCGGATGCTGCGAAAAGCTGACTTGAAAGGTAGCTTCGAGGTGTTTCGACTCCTTGAGGCGCGTTGGTTTCAGGGATCGCAACATGTCTACGGTGTGGGAGCGATGGTGGTGCGCACACGAAGGAACTGGGAGTCCGCCGCTCCACAGGGGGTCGTGGAACGATAGGTCACCTTCTCGAAGAAGGCCCCGATCTCGCTCGGGCCGGTGAGGACTTCCACACCCGCAGCCGGGGAGAACGCGCCGGTATCGAGGCTGCCGGCGTTGCTGGTCTCGCCGGTCCGGGTTGCCTGGGGATCGACCTTGATGCGGTCGAAGACCAGAGCCGGGTAGTCGAGTGCGCTGTCCTCGACGCTGGTAAAATGATGAAGCGGAACACTGGATGAATCATCGGGCAGGGTGCCCCCGGCGTATTCCTCGCCGTTCGTGGCTCCGTCGCCGTCGGGATCGGCATCGACGAGGGCATCGGGGCCAGCCAGAGTCGGGAAGCCCTCGAGGTAGGCATCGAAACCGCCGTCGGTCACCTTCGAGTAGAAGGTGCCGATGACGCGTGTCGCGTTGGGCCCCGGGTTTCCGTCAAGGTCCCGCATGTTGCAGACCATGATGAAGCGCTTCAGTTCGGGGACGTAAAGAATGTCGGCGTCCTGGACCCGATAGTTGTCCCAGTCGTCGGTTTCGCCCTCGCGGGGTTCGAAGGCGATGCCGAGGTAGGTGAATGGTTGATTGATGTCAGTCGATGACCAGGCGATCACCCGATAGGGATTGGTCTGCGTTTCCAAATCGCAGAAGAGATAGTAGATGCCGTCGACCTTGATGATGGTGGCGTCGCCCACGCCATTGGCATTGCCCCCATCGGGATTGGGATCGACAGCCTTGGCATCGACCAGGGTCCAGTTTCCGAGGCCGGTGGTGGAAGTGTAGTGGGACAGGCTGGTGCCATCCGGTCCATAGGGAAAGTTGCCATACTCCCCGAAGATGTGGAAGACGCCGTCTTCATGGAAGACGCCGATGTCGTCGCAGGTGCCCGAGGGGAAGGTGCCGGCCTGGGTCCAGTTGCCGCTCGAGTTGACCAGGTCGCCGGTGTAGGTGAGGACCTTGCCGGCCTCGAAGAGGTAGTAGGTGTCGCCCACTTTGACGCCGTCGTCGTATTCATACTGTCCGTTGATCTGGTAGTTGCCCTCGATCAGGGTCCAGTCGGCGCTGTTCCATGAGAAGGTGTTGGTGCCCCAGAGGAAGGCGTTGGAGGGCTCATGGCTGACGATCAGGTAGTATTTGTAGGTGGATCCGGTCGGTTCGTGGAAGATGACCGCATCGTGGTTGTTGCCGTCCGTGGTGGAGAAGACCGGCTGGTCGACTGGCCGGTACCACTGCGTCCAGAGCGAAACTTGAGAGGGAGAGCTGTTATCCACCGACTCCGTCACCGTGACTTCGAGATTGCGGGTGGCCTCGTTGCCGTCCTTGCTGGCCGTCAGGGTGTAGGTGGTCGTCGCGTTGACCGTGACGCTCGTGCTGCCGCTTCCGTTCGTGCTCAGCGCAGCGGCATCGATACTGCCGGGTTCGATGACGAGCGTGTCGTAGTTGGAGGCGCTCCAGTTGAGCGTCACCGAAGAACCGGGTGTTGCGCTGGCGACATTGGATGTGAAGGACTGGATGGCGGGGTTGGGCGTGCCCCCTCCCCCGACCGAGCCAACCGTGAAGCTCTCCATTTCGACCGCACCGTTTCCTTCCACCCATGCGATCGTGATTTCAGTGCCCGCAGCGACATTGGACAGGCCGGAACCGGTAAAATCATAGACAGTGGAGGCCGCCGGAACAATGCCTGTCGTGATCGTGCCGACGCCACCTGCCTGCGTGAATACCCAGTTGCTGCCGTCGGTCACCGTATCACCACCCCATGCAGTCGATGAAATCGACATTTTATCTTTAATTTGATTACTGTCAAAGAGTTGAAACCCATCGAAGCTGAGGGTTTGATCGAAGGTGAAGGTCCAAATCTGGTTGGTCCCCCATTTGTCGTTGTTGGCACCCATTGAGTTTCCATCCATGCCCAGGGTTGGAGTGCCCGCATTCACCGTTACTAAATTCGTGGTCAAATTGAGGGTGCCGCCGCCATCATCGCTACTCAGGGTGAGGGCGGTGACATCTGTGGCACCAACCCCTTCCAATGCCGCCGCATCCGCCTCATTGGGGGCAAGAATCTTGGAGGCGGTGTTGTTGGTCAAAAAGGTCGTGTCGCCGTGGCTGGCAGCGGTCATTGCAAGCGAGGCAATGATGAAGTGGAGTGAGTTTCTCATTCGATGATTGAGGGTTTTATTCGATGGAAGCGGGGTCAAAAAAAGCCGCCGCATAAACCATGCAGCGGCTTCCTTGAAATGCAGATTTGCGCTGACCTTAACGCCGACGGCGGGCGAGGAGCGACAGACCTGCCAGACTGATCAGCGCCAGCGAACCGGGTTCGGGGATCACGCTGACCGTGAAGCTCTCGAGGCCGGTGCCGCCGTTGCCGCCCGCAAAAGCAATGGTAATCGAGGTGCCGGAAGTGATGTTTGCGAGGCCGGCACCCGTGAAATCATAGACTGTCGACGAGTAAGGCACATCGCCGGTCGTAATCGTGCCGGTAACGCTGTCGAAGGTCCAATTGCTGCCGTCCGTCACGCCGGTAAGGCCTTCCCATGCACTGGATGAAATGGACATGGAATCTCGATTAGTATTTGTGACCTCGTCGATGAATTGCACGCCATCAAAGCTGAGGGTTTGATCGAAGGAAAAAATCCAAGTCTGAAAGTTTCCATTATTTATTCCAAACCTGTCTCCAGCGACTCCTAGAGAGTTACCGTCCATTCCGAGACTGTTCTCCTTGGCATCTTGAAGGACTGACAAGGTGGTGACGTTGAGCGTGCCGCCGCCGTCACCAGCGCTCAGGGTCAGCGGTGTCACGGTGGTCGCGACGGCTCCATCAAGGTCAGCGGCGTTGCCGTTGTCGTTGGTGACGAAGACCGTGGCAGCGTGGCTGGAGGCGGCAAGCGCGAGCGAGGCAATGGCGGAGCGCAGGAGAAATTGGGAGGTGGTAGTCATGATAGGGAAGTGTTGGATGTTGATTTTCGAAGGTGGAACTGATCAGTGGCAGAATTCGTTCGGGGCAACGGCGGATGAAGGATGGGACAGATGGGTTATGTGATGAGAAGCGCGTGAACTCTGCTTCAGGGGGTGGACTCGGCACCCTCGAGGCGTCCGAAGAGCTTGCCTCCGGCAGACTGGGTGGCGTCGCTGATGGTGGCCTCGATGGCGATCAGGGGGTCGCCACTGGTATTCGTGCCACCGTCCGTCGCCACGAAGCTGACGCTTCCGGTGCCGTTGGCCTCGACAATCGGATTGGGAGCACCCACTGCGCCGGGCACCGGGACACCGAGCCAGGATCCGGCCAGGTCACCGTCCCACCCCAGGGTGAGTACGGCCGTCCCGCGGGCTGCGGCGGCCAGGCAGTCGAAGCTCATGACGAGATCTCCGCCATTTTCATCGCTGCTCGGCAGCAGGCCGGTCGCATTGACGTTGGGATTGTCCGCGCCAAGCAGGAAGGCAAGGCCATCGATCACTCCGTCGCCATTGGCGTCGCCTTCGAAGGTGACGCCGCTGGCTCCATCCCGCGCCGCCCATGTATTGAAGGCAGGGGATCCTCCGGCCACGGAACCGGAGAGGGCGAAGTTGTCCAGGCGGAAGCCCGTATTGCCGGCGGGGTCTTCCGGAGGCCCCGGGGTCCAGGTGAAGGTGGCGGTCTCACCACCCGCGAGCGTCGTATCCGCGAGGAAACCCGCGAGCGGGATATCGAACCCATTGCCAGCACCATTGGGGATGGCCATAATGATGCTGGCTGGCGCACCCAAGTTGCCCGAAGCATAGGCGATGGTGCAGTAATTCGGCCCCTGATTATTTATATCCTTCTTCGTTTTGAAGTGAAGGCCCTCCAGGGAAAGTTCGTCGGCCCCGTTGTTGGTCACCGTCAGCACCAGGGTCCAGCTGGTCCCGGTTCCTTCCTGGATGACGGCTGCACGGCCGGGATCCTGGGTGTTCGAAATGGAAGGTGCCTCGACATCGAGCGCGGAGTTGCCCCAGAGAATGCCATCCATCTGCGCGTTGCCGTCTGTCGGCACACCGGGCACTTCGGAGCTGGTGAGCGTCACGTCGACGTTGCTGATCGTTGCGCTCTGAATCGCGGTTGCGGAGGTCCCGCCAAAGCCGCCGATGAGGAGCGTCCCGATGCCCGTTGAAGGGTGGGTGGTCGCCGAGGCGGGTGATGATGCCGTCGTGGGGTTCTGGGCGAGGCTCTTGTCCCGCGCGATGACGGTGTAGGTGTATTCAGTGTTTGGATCCAGGCCGGTGTCGAGGTAGGTCGGGCTGTCCTGCCAGCCGCTGTCGCTGCCGCCGGGATTGCCGGAAGTCTCGTCGAAGAAGTACTCCACGCCATAGGGGTCGGTGGCGGTGGTCGCCGTCATGGTGATGCTCGTGGGGGTGATGGCGATCGGGGCGGTGGAGAATGTCATCGTACTGGGTGATGGAGGCGTCACATCCGCAGGATCGGTGGTGGCGGCCTCCTCGCCGGACGGATCGGTCGTGTTGCCCAGGGAGTCTCTTGCCGCCACGGTGTAGCTGTATTCAGTGCCTGGATTCAGGCCGGTATCGGTGTATTCCGGGCTGTCCTGCCAGGCACTGGTGAATTCCACACTGCCTCCCAACCCAAGCCTGCGGACGAACTGGTATTGCACCCCGCTCGGGTCGCTGGCGGTGGTGGCCGTCATGGTGATGATGCTTTCGGAGGTCGCCGTCGGCACACTCGCCCAAGTCATCGGATTCGGGGTCGGCGGGGCGGCAGGATCAGTGGTGGCGGCCACGGCCCCCGAGGCCCCGGTTTCGTGAAGACCGAGGGCATCGCGCGCTTTCACCGTGTAGGTGTAGGTGGTGTTGGGGCTGAGTCCGGTATCGATGTAGGTCGGGCTGGTCTGCCACCCGCTGTCATTGCCGGCGCCGGAGGTTTCGGTGAAGTAGTACTGGACGCCGCTCGGGTCGATGGCGGTGGTGGCCGTCATCGTGATGCTGGTTTCGCCGATGGCTGCCGGTTCGCTTTCCCAGGTCATCGGGTCGGGGGTCGGCGGGTCGGGATCGAGTACGACCGTGCCGACGGTGAAGCTATGCAGCTGGACACCCCCTCCGCCGGAAAGGTGGGCAATGGTGATCGTCGTGTTGGCGGGTACGCTCGACAGGCCGGAGGCGTCGAAGTCGAAAATAGTCGGCGACCCCGGAATCACCGCCGTGGTGATCGTGCCAACCGTGCCATCGGTCGTGAACGTCCAATTGCCGCCATCGACCACGGTGTCACTCCCCCACGCCGTTGATGAAATGGTCAGTCTGTCCTGAACGGTGTTCGCATCAGAGAGTGAGATGTCCTTGAGGCTGCGAGCCTGGTCAAAGGAGAAGGTCCAGACCTGGTCGACGCCCCACTTGTCATTGTTGACGCCAAGGGAATCTCCATCCATGCCGAGGGTGGTGGCTCCATTCTGGTCGACGACACTGACGGTGGTGAGATTAAGCGCACTCCCTCCATCGTCAGCGCTCAGGGTCAGGGCCGTGACGTCACTGGCGCCGATCCCTGCGAGAGGCGCACCATCGCCCTCGTCCGGGGCCAGGGTCTTGGGCGAGGTATTGTTGGTCAGAAATGTCGTGTCGCCATGGCTGGCGGCAGTGAGCACCAGCGAGATGATGGCGGGAGGAAGGAAACCTTTCGAGATTGCTGTCATCATGCGAGAGGGAAGGGCCGCGAGAAGTGGGAGTTTGAAGTGATGATTCATGCCTCCTTTTGTGATCCTTGCGATGAGCGGTGGTTGAATGCTGACGGGGGATCGAGGGTCCGGGGCGGACGCACGACCTCGCCGAAATGCCCGGATTTCGGGCATCTGTAGGAAAGAACCGTCCCGACGGGAAAATCGAAACAGTTGAGGCGAAATTTTTCCAAATTTCTGCGGTTTCACCGCGCGGGCGCACGCAGGAGGGCGCTTCGTGGCGGCCGACTATTGCCGTTCCTCGAGGATCGAGAGTTGCTCCTCGGTGAAGCGCCCCGGTGTCAGTTTGACCTCCTGCTGGGAGGTGAATCCGTCATGGGGTCTCGGTGATGCGGTAGAATCTCCGGGCCGGAAGGCTGGTGGGTGTCAACTCGTGGGTGGTGGTCGTTCCCTCGGAGGGAATATTGAGGCCGGTCGGCTCGGGGTCCCATCCGATGAAGTCGTCTGAACCCTCGATGTCGTAGGTGGCTCCGGGAAGGGAGTTCCACTGCAGCGTGACCGTGGCGGCTTGTCGATCCACATTGGTGAGCCGCCCCTTCAGCGAGCGGTCGATGGCACTTCCGATGGTGGACATGCCGCTGCCGGGCGCGAGGGGAGTCAGGTAGTCGCTGTCAAGGTCGTAGGGAGTTCCGGGAGAACCGCGCAGGTCCTCCCCGACGTAGAACCAGGTGGTGCCGTCGATCTCGACCCCCTCGCCGCGCCGGAACGCCTTGAGTAGTGGGTCGGCCCTGGCGACATCGTAGGCCAATGTGGATGAGCCGAAGGCATGCAGGAGGGACAATTCGGCGGCGCCCAGGCCGCGGCCCCAGAGGACCAGATCATCGAGTTCCCCGACGAAGGGTGCGTTGGTGTTGAGGGGATGACGCCCGATGAACATCTGCCCTCTCGACGAGGTCGTCTTTGTCAGGATGGTCTCACCCGGATCTGTGGTGTCGGCTGCATACTGGACACCGTCCACGTAGAACAGGACTTCGCCAAGGGTCGATTGGTCCCAGGCGGGGACGACGATGGCGCAGTGGTGCCACAATCCGTCATTGATCACCGGTCCCCCAAGCGCGGCGGCGGTGTAGGCGCCGATGTCGAGTTGCAGGCGACCGTCCGCGCTGATCTGTGCGTTGAACTCCCCGAAAGGTCTCTCGTCGTCTCCGTATCCGGCGATGTTCATGAAGCCGGGCCGGGACGTTCTGAGCCAGAAGGCGAGGGTGCGCGGCTTGGCGAGCGGAGTGGGGCATTCCCCCGCATTGATCTGGTCGGGGTTGCCCGCGACCCCTGCGAAGCTGAGGGCGTTGCCGAATTTGCCGGGGCCGAAATCGGGTGAGGCGAGCCATGCGGAGTCGAGGTCGCCGAGCCACTTCTTCTGGCCGTCGGCATTGAGGTCGGGAAGCGTGCCCTCGTTCGGCATCTGTCGGGTCCCGGCTGGATGATCGAAAGAATAGTGGAGGAGATAATCGTCGTGCTCGATATTGGCGAGAAACCCGGTGCTGTCCGAGACGACTTTTTCGGGGCCGGACTTGTCGATCGTGATTCGGCCGGAGGCCTTGAAGGGTTCCCGGATTTCAGCGAAGCCTGCTTTGCCGTTGCCGTCCTCCGGTTGCCAGTAGGGGACGGAGGTGTCGCGATACTGGCGACCGGTTTTGATCGTGCAGTCCAGTTGATCGGGGAAGACCCGGACGAGAAGGTAGTTGAGGACGCGTG
Source organism: Verrucomicrobiaceae bacterium E54 (assembly GCA_022548915.1). GTDB lineage: Bacteria > Verrucomicrobiota > Verrucomicrobiia > Verrucomicrobiales > Akkermansiaceae > Haloferula. The sequence continues at coordinate 44,626 of JAKZES010000004.1, read as the reverse complement.
ATCCGGGCGGAGAGCCGTGGACGATTTGTTGGACGCCCTCGTGTGCGAGAGAAGCCGCGATGTCGTGGACTTCACCGGAGAAGTGCAGATCGACCCCGTAGTCCGCCATGGCTTGGAACAGCGGGCTGGACTCGCCATCGATGTAGGTCATGCCTGAGGAAGCGGTGGTCAGCACCGGCTGCAGGATCGGGGTGTGGCACTGGGTGATGATGTGGCGGATGGTCGGATCCGCTTCCGCCTCGGCGAGAAGGTTCTGGACCCAGGCGAGTTGAGTGGCTTCCAGCTCCGCTTTGACCGTGCCGCCATAGGGGTAGAGGAAGGTGCCCGGCCCGACGTGCTGCCAGACGTCCAGCGAAATGATCAGGGTGTCCTTGTGGCGCAGGGCGAAGGCGGTCTGCTCGTGCGGCGAGCCCACCGGCCGGTCCGGGTAGATGAGCGGAGCCGGCGTGTCGGCAAAGTCGGGGCTGGTGCGGTCGGGCCGTCCGCCCGGCGTGTAAGTGGACCACTGGCCGGCCGGAAAGCGGGTGAACCAGCGCGAGAACTCGCTGCGCATGGTCGGGATCAGCTTGGTGTTGGCACCGTTGATTCCCCAGTCGTTGTCACCGAGTTCATGGTCGCCCACGCAGGCGATGACCCGGAGGTCGTTGGCGCCGAACCAGGCGTTCTGATAGTGGCCGTAGAAGTAGTAGGAGCCCTCGATGAAGGCGAGCTCCCGGTTTGCATCGCTGTTGACCGGGCCGATGATCTGCCGCCCGGCGGCGTCCTTGAACCACTCGCCCTCGACGAGGTCGCCGGCCACAAGGAAGAGGTCCGGTGACTCGGAAGTCATCGACTGGAAGAGGCCGAGAAAACTGTCCTCGATCTCGGCCGTGCTGCCATTTTGACCGCCATCCCAACCGGAGGCGGCGGGCACCCCCGTGAGCGCACCGGACATGTCGGCGATGTCAGCATTGGTGAAGTCGGGCATCGACACAAAGGTCCACGCCTCTTCGTCGGGGAAGAGTGGATGGCCGACCAGTTCAACGCGATCGAGAAGCAGGGTCTCATCCTCCTCATCCGCGCTGAAGTCGGCGAAGAATCCGAGATTGGTAATCGGGCCGCTGAGATCACCGGCAGGCGGTGGACCAAGAACCGCCGAGTTGTCGGAAAGCGTGACAGAGCGCCAGTCAGCGGCGGCGGTCGAGAGGGTCAGGCTCTTGTTCTCAAAGGGAGAATTGTCCGCGGAGGTTCCGAAGGAGGTTGCCGATGCGAACCACTGCCCCCTCACCTCGATCATGGGGCGGACCTCGACGTTGGCGCCGTTGGCTCCACCGGCCTGCTCCCAGCGGAGTTCAAGTCCGGTATATCGCGCCGGGTCGTGGTCGATCCAATCCTCCTCGGTGGAAATGATCGCCTTGGTGTCCCCATTGGACTGGCTGGCGAAGATCTCCGCGTGGTCGTCACCGAAGATGCCGGCAATCTGCGCGGTGGAGGGCAAGCCGCCGATGGCGGCACGGTAGGTAAGTGTGTGAATTCCGACGCCGCCGGCACCGGAATCTGTTCCGTTGCAGCGGATGTTGAGTGTGCTGAGGACCGGGGGAGTGGCGAAGCTGAGAGTGGCGAGTTGCGCGAAGCTGGTGGCGGTCAGGGTCAGGGTCTCGCCGGCGAAAACAGCGGTTCCGTTGCTGAGTGTGGCCCCCGGATCCGAGGGGAAGCCGGAGAGCAGAATGGGCGAATCGTTGCCGCCAAATCCCGAGAAAGTGATCTCATCCACCACCATGCTGTCGACAGGGGTGATGTCGCAGTTCTCTCCCTGGCTAAGGGTGGTGGACTTAAACGAGCCAACGATCCCGATCGAGGTGTAGGTGGCCTCCTCGCCAATGAAGAGGTTGCCCGAGGCACTGCTGAAGCTGAGTCCTCCTGAACTCGCCGTGGCGCTGCCGAGGTCACCGCTGCCGAGGTCGCCTGCAGCGACCACGGTCTGTGTGGGGGAAATGCTGCCGCCCGACCCAGTGCCCGTCGCCGAGCTTGCATCCCAGCCGCAGGCGGCAAGCGGACGGGCACTGCGGCGACCGTTTGGGAACTCCTCCCGATAGAGCGTTTGTGGCTGCGGGGTATGGGAAAGGCTGACCAGGCTTATGCCCTTGCCTTCGGCATCCGCCTCCGGCGCAGAGATGGTAAAGAGGTCGACGTTCTGCGGGTTTGCAAACGCGACGGCCGCGACCTCGACGAAGCTGGTCGCGGTGAGGGAAAGGACGCCATTGGCAAAACTCGTCGTGCCATTGCTCAGCGGAGCCCCAGGATCGCTGGTAAAACCCGAAATGAGCACCGGCGAATCGGAGGGGTCGAAGCCGCCGAGTTCCAGGGCATCAATCCGGTTCCTGCGGTCGAAGAAGAGGCTGAGGGTTTCCGTTCCGGACACGGTTGCATTATCAAAGCCTCCTTCAATCCCGAGAATGGGAGTCCCGTTCAAATCGCCTCTGAATAGCTGGCTCCCACTCTGCGCCAGGACTCGCAGGGTGGCGTTTCGAACCACTTGCGGGAGACTGCCAGTCGGCCCCAATTCGGCGGGGAGCAAGGTCTCAGCCGCAAGCGGGAGCGTTAAGCTCGCCAGCAACGAGAGGGTTTTCGCACCGTTCATCAGAGCCGGGTTCTTGAGGGGCCATGCGAGGATAGGCACTCAGAGAGCGTCCCGACCTTCGTTCGGACGGAATCTGAAGCAGCAGGTTGGAGGCCTCGCCAGGCCACCAGCGGTCCGGATCAGAATCCACGACGGCGCCGCAGCAGCGCCAGCAGACCCATCGCTCCCAAGAGGGCCGTGGAAGGCTCCGGTATCGCGGTATAGGTGAAACCGCCAAAGCCGATGCCGCCTGCGCCCGCATCGCTACTTCCGGAGGTAACGGTGAATGAGTTCAAGCTGACGGGATTCTCAAAGTTGACGGTGACCTGATGGGCAAATCCATCGATCCGCAGTGTGAGCAGATCACCCACGCCGTCGTAAACGTAACCGTTCGGCTGGGCCTCCAGACCATCGCCATCAACGGCTCCCGTATTGGTGAAGCTTGAAACCGAAATCACTCCCGGATCACCCGCAAGCCCGATGAAGGCAGGGTCGTCATTATTCCCCCAGGCGTGCAAGGTAACCTGGGTGAGATTGACCTGTTGATTGAATGTGACGGTCACGAGTTCATTGTTGGAAAGCTCTGAAGCTTTCCAGCCGCTATGACCATTGTTACCGATCTGAACCATCTCGGTGCCGGATCCAATGTCACTTACAAAAATATTCGATGCGCTGCCATTGTTGGTCGAACTGATGGTGAAATCAGCATAGGTGAGCGTCGACGTGCCCAGATCCAGATCAGTGGCTCCGGTAATGCTGGCTCCGGAAACTTCGGCGGAGGCATTGATGGTGGCTTGATTCAGGACAACCGTGGTCGCGGAAGTGGTGAGAATCGAAGCGAGAAAGAGAGCAACGGAGACGATGGATTTCTTGGATTCCATGATTGGGAATGAGGTCGTGATTTGCAGGTGGTTCAGGTAGTTCCAGCGAAGAGAGTGCAAAAGTGCTTTCTTGTGCGCAATCTGAATGGTGACTGAATGCCAGCTATGCTCGCATTTCCTTGGTGGACACACGAAACTGACAGAACGCCCGGATTTCGGGCATTCGCAGGGAAGAACCGTCCCGACGGGAAAATCGAAACACTCGGGGCGAAATTTTCCCAAAGTTTCTGCGGTTTCGCCGCGCGGGGGCACGCAGGAGGGCGCTTCGTGGCGGCCGACTACTCCCGTTCCTCCCGCTCCTCGAGGATCGAGAGTTCCTCTTCGGTGAAGCGCCCCGGTGTCAGTTTGACCTCCTGCAGGGAGGGCATCCGGGTCAGCGGCTGGAGGTCTCGGACGTCGGTGTCACGGAGATCGAGGAACACCGGTTGCAGGCCGTTGAGTTCCTCGAGGTCGGTCACGCCGGTCCCCTCCAACACGAGCCTGACGGGCTTGAGGAAGCGCAGCAGACTGAGGTCGGAACAGCCGTGCCTTGCCCGCAGGGAAAGCACACGGACCTTGGCGCCGCGCACCACGAGGGACCGGTCCCGGGAGTCGAAGGTGAGTTCCACCTCGGAGGCATCCGAATTCACCACGGCGAGCACCTCGCGGAGGATCGCCACCCGCTCCTCATCCGGCCTGGGGAACTGCTGGTCATAGATCAGCATCCGTTCCATCAGGGGGTTGCGGCTCGGATCCTTCAAGCCGGCGAGGGTCCTCAGCAGTTCGGCGAAGGCTGGGGCTGGAAGGCACCCGGATTCGGTCTGAGCCGGAGCATGCTCGTGCGCCAGGGCGACCAGGTCCTCGACGTTGTCGAGGTTTCCGCTCCGGACTTGGAGCGCGCCCTTGAGATCCTGGGTGAGAAACAGCAGCCAGAACTTATATTGCCAAACCGGTGACTCAGGGGGTGGGTCGAGCGCGATCACCCGGTCCAGGCGCCGATGCCCTTCGCGGACCATTTTTGGCAGGATGGCTTCATTCTCAAAAAATGGCTTCCCTGTCAGGCGGCTCACCGACTCGGCAGCCAGGCGCCCCTGCTCTTCGAGTCGGCGGTCGGATTCCTCGGTGGCGGCGAGATAGTTCTGCAGGGCGGTTTCCGCCTCGACTTTCTGGGCGCGGTAGAGGTCCTGGGCCTGCTCGGCAAGCTGCCGCGCCACCACGGCCTCCTCGCGGCTTCGTTCGAGCCTTTCGATGAACACGGTGGTCCCCGCCACGAACAGCAGCACGAACCCCGCCACCAGCAGGCAGGGCGTGCGGTGGCGGCGGTAAAACAACTGCACTTCCCGAACAAACCCCGCATGCTCGACCGAGGTGCTGTAGCCGGCGAGGTAGCGCGACAGGTCCCGCTGGAGCCCGGCCACGGAGGAATACCGCTTGACCGGATTCTTCCTCGTGGCCTTGGCCACGATGGCCCCCAGCACCTCGTCGCCGCTCTCCGGTGCAAGCTCCGGGCCATCCGGCGCCTGCAGGGTGAGCAGCTCCTGCAGCATGCAGCCAAGCGAGAAGACATCCATCTCAACCGACTTCGGCCTGCCGGCCTCCGACAGCTCCGGTGCCATGTAGCCGGGCGTGCCGCGAGAGTGCCGCAGAAGCGGCCCGTAGAGGTCGGGGTCGAGGAGAACTTCGGTCTGTTCCAATTCGCCCTCGGGAGGCCGAAGCACCACGCCCATGCCCCAGTCGCAAACCTGCACCTCCCCGAACTCGCCGATCTGGATATTCTCCGGCTTGAGATCGAGGTGGAGAACCCGGCGCGAGTGGGCGTAGGCGACCGCCTCGCAGACACGGAGCAGGATCGAGAGCCGCTGCCTCAAGGGAAACTCCCGGCCCTCCTTTGCCTCCCGCAGCATTTCCCGCAGCGAGCGGCCCTTCTTGAGTTCCATGGTGAAGAACGGTCGCCCGTCCTCATCGACTCCCATGTCGAAGAGCTTCACGATCCCGGGGTGGTCGAGTCGTGCGGTGATGTGCGCCTCGCGCAGGAAGGCGTCAAAGTCATCCTCACCGAGGGACGGCAAAGGCTTCGCCATCGCGACCTCGCGGGTCGAGCGCAGGTCGCGGACCCGGAAGATCTCCTTGGCCCCGCCACGGCCGATCCGTTCCGCCCCTTCGTAACGGGCCGGGATGCCCTTCAGGGCATGGAACAGCGGCGCCGGGTCATCGCGGGTCTCGCAGGTGCTGGTCTGCGCCTCCGCATCGGCGTAGAGGTCAGCGGCGAAAGCGTCGATTCTTTGCAAGGACCTCTCGTAGAACGGGTCGGACTCATTCATGGCGCCCCCCCTCCAATTCCTGCTGAAGCCGTGCGATCTCCTGTCGGACCCTGGACTTCACCCTCGTCCTCAGGACGTAGACGCTTTCCTTGCGCAGGTCGAGGGTGGCGGCGATCGAGTCCACCGACTCGCCCTCGAGCGAGAGCGCGAACACCTCCATCGCCTTGCCGGAAAACACCTTCTTGAGGTTCTCGACCGCGAGGGTGACGACATGCCGCTGCCATTCCTGCTCGATGAGCTGCTCGATTTCCGGTCCTTTGGCGGCGATGCGCTCCAGGTCGCCCGACTCCAGCATGGATTCGCGCCCGACCTGGCGCTGCGCGCTGATCCAATTGATCGCGGAATTGCGGATCAAGGTCGAGAGCCAGTTCCGAAAACGGGCCCCGCCTGCGTCCCGCCGGTAGGACTTGAGCCCCTGCCAGAGTTTGAGCGACACCTGCTGCCGGACATCCTCCAGATCCATGCCCCGGAAACCCATCCGCAGGAGGATCTTGCTGATGAAGGATTCGTAGTAATCGAGCAGATCCTCCCATGTCCTGGTGTCATGGTGCGAGCGGGCCCTCTCGATGAGAGAATGCCGGGTTGGCAACATGTCGGGATTCGCTGGCATGGCAGGCCGGAGTGCGGATTCCCCAAATGTGGGGAATGGGTCGATGTCTTCACTTCAGAGTCGAGGAAATCAAGCGAATCATGCAGCGGCACGGCAATGTCTTTCCAAAAGAATCGGTGTCCCGCCGGTGGCTCGCCACCCGCGCCATGGTGGCACCACCGCGACCCGGAGGCGGAAAGACTCACGGCCCGATGCGGCACCTTGACGAGGAAGCCATTTCGACGCCGCCCCCGCACCTTCCGTCACAGCACGATCAGCAAAAGCACGCCGACCGCGAGGCCCACGAGAAGGGACAGGATCCGCAGGTGCCACTCGATCTGCTCCTGGAAGGAGGTGATCACGCCGAGCACCGGAGACGCGGACCCCACGACGGCCTTGAGGGTGAACTCGATGTCGAAGGGTGAATTCCACCCAGATTTGTTTGAAATCAGTTTTAACCCCCGATTTCTCCCCTCTCCTTGAGATTTGCAACCAACTCACAATCAGGAATATGTGAATGGTGGAGGCGAGGGGAGTCGAAGCCACTCATCATGGAAGGCTCGTTCTCGTCGCAACTGACAGACGTTCAGCGCTTAGCGACGGCGTACTGCGGCGTCACTCGAAGTGCATTTCTGCCACATATTGCCCCGCTTGTACCCCGATTCCATTTGAATTTTTTGAGGCCCGGACAGCTGCGGGCAGAGCTCCCAACCGGTCTTCAGGCGCGGACGTGAGTGTCGAAGCAGGCCTGGTGATCGAAGGGGAGTTTCTCTTCGATGAATCGAATGAGCACGTTCCCGATCTCTTTCCCCAGATCAGCGAGTGACTGCTCCATGGCGAGGAAATTCTCGTCGAGCAGCGTCCACTTTTGCTCCCATGAGGAGTCAAAGCGGCGATCCGAGAGCTGCAGAATCGGTAGGGTCCGGTGCAACATCCATGCGACTTCACACATTCGATTCATGAACATACCTATCGAGTCGTTCCGGGGCTTCGGTGCGACCGACATCGTGTCCCTCCCCAGAACAGTTGGACCATGCTCGAGGACCTGGGTGAGTAAAGCACCATGCACCTCCATATTGAAGAAGCTCTCCCAGATCCGAAGCTCATCGAGATCATCACTGGGAATTCCTGATTCTGCTCGGATCATGAGGCCGAGGACACGGCGTTCCTCGGCCATTATCTCCCTTCGCCGGCGTTGATCAGTTGGCGCTGCGGTTTGCTGGCCGTCGGGTGTCTCCCACGCTTTCAGCTTCGTGTAATTGGTCAGCCCGGAGAGCATTCCACCAAGCAGGAGGGCAGATTCCTTGAGGTGCCGCAGCCGGGTGAGCCCATCCATCGGGTACCCGTTGTGAAAGAGGATATCGACAGCCCGGACACTCCGGAAGTTCGCGAGATGCCAAAGCCACACCTCCGTGTAGGTGGCCGGTGTCGGATCTCGCCCTTGCTCTTCCCATCCCGCGGCCGCGAGCTCGATCGTGTCCATGTAGAACTCCTGAAAGGCATGTGAAAGCAGCCCAACCCCTCGAAAATTTGTCTCCACGAACTCCCCGTATCTGGCCTCGGCGTCGAGAATATGTCCCACCCGCTTGCCAATGATCCCATCAGTGGTGAATGCATCTGATAGCTTCTGCTGCAATTCCTTCCAATCCTCCGTGTTGGCGGCGCTCATGCCGGATTATGCCCCCGGTCGGCACTGCATTCAAATCGAGCGATTCATCGCTCACGCCACCTCGGCTCCCTCCGCCTCCCCATGGTCGGGGCGGATCTCGAACCAGGCCTCGCCTTCCTCCTGGGTCAGGGGGCGGCGGTAGTGCTTCCGGATCATTTCCGGGCTGTTGCCGGCCTGCTCGGCGACGAGGCCGATGTTCTGCTCCTTGGCCAGCAGGTAGCTGCAGAACGAGTGGCGCATGACGTCGCATGGCCAATCCTTGATCACGCCCTTGTCCCGCAGGTCCTTGCTCACGATCACGGCGGCCCGGGTCATCGCCACCTTGCCCTCGAGCTTGCGATACGGCAGCAGCCATTCCATCAGGTTCGCGCTCATCTTCACCCAACGGGCGATGCGGTTCTTTCCATCCACCTCGGCCCGGACCTTGATGTAGCCCTTCTCGAAATCGATGTCCTCCCAGCGAAGGGAGCGAGTCTCACCCGGGCAGGCGAGCTCGAATGGCCGCAGGCCGGCGAAGAGCCCAATCGCCACATACGGCACGCAGTCGTCCCGGACCTTGCCGAGAACCTCCTGGGCCTTCTCGACGCTGAAAATTGCCGGCTCCTTCTTCTCAAGCCGGTGGGGTGCGATCTTGGCGGGGACGACTTCCCCTTCCGGTAGGTAGCCCCAGACCTGGGCCTTCCGGAAAAAGGTCACCAGCTCGGCCCGGACCTTGTTGGCGTAGTTCTTCGTGCCCGGTAGCTGACGGAACCACTTCTCGAAGTCCTTCGTGGTCACCAGCCCGATGAGTTCGCCACCGAACCGATCGGTGAACTTCTTCACCTTGGAGCGGATACCGCTTCGGGCCTTCTGCGGCTTGTCGGCGATGAGCTCCATGTATTCCTCGAACACCTCGGAGACCATCCTCTCCTTGAAATTCTCAGGTGCGTGCATCTTCCAAAATCGTGCCGCTTCGATCCAGTTGGCCTGGCCGAGGTGCTTCTTCGCAGCTTCCAGCTCGGACAGCAGGGCGTGAACGTCACCGTCGGCAAGGTCCTGCAGCCGGCGCAGTGCCTGGTAGCTGCGGCCCGAGACCACCTGCTTCTTCGCGCTACCGTGATCCGCCAGCCTCGCGGCCACTTTCTCTGCCAGGTCGATGGCGTCTGCCTCCTTGGTCCGGGTCTTGGCGATGGTGCGACCACCTTCGTTCCAGGCGACTTGAAAGCGGAACTTCCCAGCCATGAAGTTCCGGTAGATTCTCACCGAGACGCTACCGTCTTTGATGATCTTGTAGGGCTTTCCCGTCTTTTGGCTCATCGCTTCTCCTTCACGACTTGGGTGGCCGTCTTACGGATGGGATTCGCCAGCGAGCTCATCCTCAGATCCGGGTAGATGCGACCCAGGGTGCGAACCGCATTCTCGATTAGGTCCACACTCAACGACTCGACCGCGGCCTTGTCCAGCACGACCACGCTCACCCCGTCCTTCAATGTAACCACCGGCTTCCCGCCTTTGGCGTCAACGGTGCAGTCCAGCAGGCCGACATCGATGTCGGCATCGACGAGTGCCTGCAAGTACTTCGACTTGGAAAGCCCAAGCTCCCTCGCACGGGCTTCGATCATCTCGATCCGTTCGGGCAGAAGACTGACACTAAATGGTTTGTAGCGGCTCACGGCGGTAAAATAGCACGAATGGGGCCTCGGCACATAAGTTTTTCTGTGTTTTCTTTTGACCTCTTCAACTTCCGGGCGTAGGGGACCTCTGTCACTGTGATTTCCATGCCTCCAAATCCCCGGAATCAGCAGAAGGCCCTCCCCGCGGTTGGGGTGGGCTGCACTGCGTGTCCGGAGCAATGGTATGGAAAGACCAGACAGGCTGCTGACTCGGCGCGAAATCGCCCGTTGGCTCCGTATCCGGCCCGAACGCATCGAGGTGCTGATCCGCGATCACGGATTGCCCGTCATCAACCTCCCCAGGGGGAAGAGACGGTCCGTGAGGTTCAGTCGCCCCAGCGTGGAGGCCTGGTTGAGATCCCGGGAGGACTACCTTCCGGAGTAATGATGATGCCCGGCAAACGGGCCAACAGTGAGATCCCCTCCACTGGGAAATGTGTGGATCCAGGGTCCGCTTCGGAAGCGCCCTTTTTGATGATCGAGATCACGACGGACCGGGGGCAGCGCCCCCCGTGTCCCGAGTGCCACTAAGGAGATTACCGAGGGCTGAAGCCCTCACACTTGGCTCGACGAGGGCGGACCTAAAGCCGCCGGGGAGAGGACTGTCCCGCCTTAGGGACACCCACCAGCAATTGGCTGATTGCCTCTCCATGGCGCACAGCGTCGTCCCGCGGGCACTAACCAACGAAACGAAATGAATACTCTACCAAGACAAACCAGAATCCCCATCTGTGACAATACTGTGAACCCCATCGTCGGATGCGACGGCTGCGAGTTGTGGCCGCACCCATCCGAAATCATCCCGGGTCTTGTTTCGGGTATCGGACAGCGCATTTCTATGCATGCCGACGAACTCCGTACCCGCGTCGAACGCGTTTTGGCATCCTACCAAACCGGAACTTCGATACTGCATGCTCGGTATCAAATCATCGACCGCCTGAACGAAGAGTTTCCCAAGATCCACTATTCTTGGTTCGAGCGGTGGATTCTTGAGCCCTTCCGCTGCTTCGCCGGCGTCAAGATTGCCGATCACGACTCCAGGTTTGTGGCTTCCAATGCCACGGGTGACAAAGAACGTTTGCCGATCTTCGAGAACGTCACCCCCATGCCCGGGCGGATGGAAAACGCCAGCCTTTGGTCGGATCTTCGCGGACAGGCTCGCGGTGGTAAGCCCTGGCTCAGCAACCTGTCCCGGACGATCCTCATCTCGTCCATGGGCGACGCGTTGAGCGAGGCAATCCCGTTCTCCTTTCTCAGTGAAGAGATCATCCACAACGTCGACAGCGAGCCCGGCTCCCGCCACAACTGGATCTGGATGACGAAGCGGCCCAGCCGCATGGCAGATTTCGCTGCTTGGCTTCGGACCGAACACGGCAAGCTCTGGCCGGGCAACCTTATGTCGATGACCTCGGTGACGAACCAAGCCACCGCCTACCTTGTCGATGAACTGCGGAATGTCCCCGGGTTCAAAGCCGTCTGTTTTGAACCACTCGTGGAAAAAGTGGTGGTCGATCTCACCGGCATCGACTGGGTGGTAGTGGGTGGCGAATCCGGCGAGTACGCACGCCCGTTCAATCTGGATTGGGTCCGCAGTTTACAAACCCAGTGCCGAATCCTGCGTATCCCCTTCTTCATTCAAGGGTTGGGGGCAAGGCAAATCGACGACGGTCGTGAGCTCCGTCTCGGCGGCGGCCGGATCGGCTACTGGGGCCGCTGGCCTGACGAAATGCGTGTCCGTGAGATGCCCTACATCTTCCGCCGCCCCGGTGAAGTCGAAACCGAGGTCGCCGTCTGAATCAACCGCCGGTAGCGGTGGGGCCCCGCTTCAACGCCGCCGGCGCTGCCCAAACTCGATACCTTCATTCGATCGATTTCTACTAATATAGGGTAACTCGTCTGCATTTTTGCATTCGTACATTCCCGTCAGCTCATCAATCCCCCCTTCAAGACCATGAACGATACAACCATCGCCAACTTTGGACCCTCCCCCTGCCGGAATGGGGTCATTCCCCTCAACCGCATGGAGTCCCAGTTGGACAACCATGAGGGATGGGAGTTCCTGCCCCAGAAACCCGTCACTTACCAGGGTGAACACCGTTCCAAGTTCGTCCTCAAGCGGATGATTGCCCCCAAGAAATACCTGACCGTCTATGGCTACAACGACGTCATCGACGGCTTCAAGGTCAGCCTCCCCAACCTGCTCTACGGTCATAACGCCCGGTTGCCCACCTCACAGGCGGAGCTCGACCGAGCCCTTGCACGCGTGGCCGAGCTGGTCTCCGAGATCTCTCCGGTCCATCTGACTTCCATCCCCCTCCAGTTCGTGTATCTCCACCTCACCCTTCAGGTCCGGTGGCCAGGCGTTTCCGCCCAACAATTCTTCACCTGCTTCCGCAACGCCCGCCACCCACGGATCCAGGCGGATGCGGTCGAATGGAAGGTTCGAGGGGACCGGTCGGGGATCCAGCTCCGAGGCACCAACCTCGAGATCGGGGCCTACGACAAGCGTCTTGAGAGAGACCACATTCCCGGCGATGTGGTCCGCTTTGAGATCAAACTCCGCAAGCATGTGCTGAAGGAGCTGCTCGGTCCGGGCGACGACGAATTCCCGACCTGGCTGCAGTTCGACCGCTGCTACGAGGCATTCCGAGGGATCATGCTCGGGTTTCCCTCCGTCCGCTCCCTGCAGGCCCGCTGCCCGCAGGGCCACTTCCGCCTTAGCCGCCTGCAGGCCTACATGGTAACCCTTCTGGCCGACCTCGCCCGACAGGGCGTTACGTTGACCGACGGTGTGGATCTGCTCAGTGGTTTCTCGAACTTCTGTAGGCAGAATTACACAAGGGGCGATACGGGGAGGAGGATGCTTGCGGCCATTGCTGCCACACAGCTCAACGACCTTGAAATCGACTTCGCGGAGATTTTTCCGCCCGAGTGGCCTCCCCAAGGCTTGGTCGCAGACCTCTACGCCGACGACCCAGCCTGAATCCCTAACCCTCCTACCAGCAGACCCACCATCCTCCCCATCAACGAGGAATAGGGTCAAGCGTAGCTGCCGGCGATAGCCGGCAGCTATCAGAGGGACCGCTCGTGACTCTCTACGGTTTGCGGAGGAGGGCTGCTGCACGGCGCAGCCGTGCAGAGACCGACTGGAGCAAACCCGTAGAGAGTCGGAGCCTGGTCCCGCTCCCTGACTCATCCGAAATTGTCAGGGCCTACCGCCCCACTGGAGCAGTGGCTGATCGGTATTTGGCAAGCCAATGCTCCAACTCCTCCCCTCGCGGTTACCGACCAACAAGCCGCCTACGCGGGCCGCGCTGCAACCCATTGATCCATTCCTGTCATTCTAATCGCTATGAACGAATGAGTCGCTCGCTGCGGTCATGCCAAAGCGTCTACTTCCTGGCCCTCCTACTCCCCGCTGTCCATCTCTCGCATCTCGGCCTTCAGTGCGTTGATAGAGACCGGACTGAACCGCGGACCATCGTCCTCCAGCAAACTCTGGATGGCCCGATCCATGAGTGCCTCGCGGTGTGTGGCACGGTTCTTCGGAAGCACAGGCAGGGCCATGCAGAGGATCAGCACGAGGTAGAATGGACCGATGAACGAGCGGAAGAATCCAGAAAGCTCACCCTTCGTCGTTCTTGCCTGAGCTGTGTTTTGCCCAAGAATATGATCAAACAAGACACCACACAACAAGCTGGCAAGGCATAGGAAGAGCGGACCAAGAAAACCGGCCAAGATGGCCACTGCGGCCCGCACGAACAACTCGCCTTCCATGAGAGAGTAGATCAGAATCACCGCAGGAATCAGGGCAATGTAATTGAGGGTGTTGGGACTCCAATCCCGTGGATGTTTCATGCTTAATACTGGAAATTCTCTACTGGCCTCCCCCATCAATACCCCCACGTCTCGTGCCGCACCGGTAGGCTGTTCAGTGTCGCCCGCCGGCTCCGCCAGTTCGGCATGAAGCGGTCCATGAGGCCGAGGAACCGATCGTTGTGGGTCGGCTCGAGGAGGTGGACCATTTCATGCACCACGAGATATTCGAGGCACTCCGGTGGCTTTTTCGCCAGCTCGCTGTTCAGCCGGACCGTTCCCCGCTCCGGGCTGCATCCGCCCCACTTCGTCTTCATGTGCTGGATGAAGAACCTCTTCACCTTCACGCCGAGCATCGGCTCCCAGCGGGCGATGAGCGGCGGCACCGCCTCCCGCAACCGGTCCCGATACCATGAAGCCAGAACCTCCTCCCGCTTCGCCTGCGTCGCCCCAGGACGCACTTGGAGGATCATCTGCCGATGGGTCAGCTCGACCTTCGGGGGCTCATCCTTTTCATCGATCGTCAGCAGATAACGCTTTCCCCACAGATAGTGGCTCTCACGCTCCACGTAGTCCCGGGGAGTCTCCCGGTCCTGACCCTTGAGCTTCTCCTGCTGCTTGCGGATCCACTGCAGCCGGGACACCACATAGACCCGCAGAGTGTCGATCTTCACGTGCTCCGGAGCGGACAGCCGGACCTTGCCGACCGGTGGCAGCACGCTCAGGTGGACGTTCTTGATGTCCTTGCGGATCACCTCCACCTCGAGTTCGCCGATCTGGAGGCGGGTGCTCATCAGTATTCCGCCTGCTGCTTGATGATCTCGAAAATCCGGTTCACCTCGTCGATGTCGTCACCGAGAAGCGGGAAGATCGCCGCCTTGATCTCGTTCTCCTTCGCCTGGTTGCCGCGGAAGTCCGCCCGCTTCACCCGCCGCACTTCGGCATCGATGTCCCGCGCTCGTTGCAGGGCCGCGTCCTTGTCGGTGGAATAGGCAGCCGGGGATTCGCTTGGGTTGCCGCCGGTCTTGTCGAGCAGGTTGTTGTAGATCGCCCGGACGGCCCTGCTCTTCTTCAGGGCCTCGGGAACGTCATCCTCGTGCCCGGCCTGCACCTTGCCCACCAGGGCGGCGATCTTCTGGAGGTATTTCTCGTAGGCCACGGCCTTCCGCTTCCGCTCGGCAATGATCTCGTCGAGCAGCTTCGACATCTTGGCGAAAAACGCCGGATCGTTCAGCTGCTCCTTGATGATCTTGCTGCGGACGTTGTTCTCGATGGTCTCGGCGATCGCGTCCTTGTTGCCCTTGAGATTCTTCAGCCTGCCGCCGATGGCCTTGGAAATGCCGCTCTTCACGATCAGGTCGAGCAGCGGCATGTCGTCAAAGGGCGAAATCTTCTTGGGGTCCCGTGCCTCGATGTAGGTGTCGATCAGGTGCCGCATGTCGGCCTCGTAGGCCTTGAGGTCGATCGACTCGCCGCTGGCGTTGCGGATCGTGTCGCGGAGCTTCACATAGTGGTCGAGCCGGTCCTTGATCCGGTTCCGGGCCGCCGCGTCGTAGCCGGCGGCGTCGAGGTCATCGGCGATGTTCGCATAGGCCCGCAGCAGACCGGCGGCACCTTTGTAGAGGGCGGTCCGTTGCGGCTCCCGGTCCTTCAGGTCCTTGGGGATCTCGGTGTTGCCGCAGAAGTAGCGAATGTGCTGCAACTCGTCCTTCGGGGCCTCCACCGGCTCACACAGCAGGGCCAACTGCTCGATCGCGTTGTCCAGCCGCTCCCTTCCCTTCTTCAGACGTTCCTTCAGCAACACCTCGGGATCGGGTCCGCCGTCCGAGTGGTCGAGTTCCTCGGAATAGACCGAGATCGCGTCCTCCACCTTCTTGAAGAGATCCTTGTAGTCGACGATGAAGCCGAAGTCCTTGTCGTCGCCGTCGAGCCGGTTGGTGCGGCAGATTGCCTGGAACAGGCCGTGATCCTGCATCGACTTGTCGATGTAGAGGTAGGTGCAGCTCGGGGCGTCGAAGCCGGTCAGCAGCTTGTCGACGACAATCAGCAGCTTCATCCGGGCGGGCTCGTCGGTGAAAAGCCGCTTGGCCTCGTCCTCATAGGTTTCGGTCTTGCTCTTGCCGGCCTTGGGGGTGACGTCCTCCAGCAGCTCGGTGTAGGTATGGTAGATCGTCTGCCGGTCGGTTTCCGAGTCGGCCCCGGTGTCCTCCCGTGTCACATCACCGGCCTTCGGGTCATAGGAGGTCACCACCGCACACTTGTCCTTCAGCGGCGTCTTGCGGAAGAGGTTGTAGTAGCAACAGGCCTCGTAAATGCTGCCGGCCACCAGCATCGCATTGCCCCGCTCGCTGCTGAGCCGGGCCTTTGTGCTGAAATCGAAGAGGATGTCGGCCACGACCTTCTCCATCCGCGAGCGTGAGCTGAGCACCTTCTGCATGGTGCCCCACTTCTTCTTCAGCTCATTCCGCTGCCACTGGTTCAGGCCCTTGGTTTTGGCCTCGAACCACGCGTCGATCTTCTCTTCGGAGCCCAGCACCTGGTCGATGTCGCGAGCCTCGTAGATCAGATCCAGGACCACCTCGTCCTCGACTGCCTCGCTGAACTTGTAGGTGTGGATGTAGCGGCCGAAGACCTCCAGCGTGGTCGCCTTGTCCTTCTTCAGCAGCGGCGTGCCCGTGAAGCCGATGAACACCGCGTTCGGCATCATCGCCTTCATCGCCTTGTGCAGCTTCCCGCTCTGGGTGCGGTGGCATTCATCGACGAAGACGAAGACCTCCCCAACCGTCTTGCTGGGCTGCGATTCGAGTTCCTTGATGAACTCGTCGAAGTCGTCAACGCCCGCCACGCCGAACTTGTGGACCAGCGAGCAGATCAGCCGCGGATTCGCCTGGCCGAGCTTCTCCCGCAAGTCGTGACCGCTGGTGGCCCTCACCTCGTCGGTCTCGGGCACCGCCCCGGCCTGCTTGAGCACCTTCTCGATCTGCTTGTCGAGCTCGTCGCGGTCGGTCACCACCACCACCCGGGCGTCGTGCCGGTTCTCCAGGATCCACTTCGCCAGCAGGACCATGACGATACTCTTCCCGCTGCCCTGGGTTTGCCAGATGATGCCGCCCTCCCGTGCCCTCACCTTCTCCTGGGCGGCCTTCACGCCGAAATACTGGTGGACCCGCGGCACCTTCTTCACCCCGCCGTCGAAGAGCACGAAATCGTGGATCAGCTCCAGCAGCCGGTCCTTGCGGCACATTTTCGAGAGGTACTTGTCGAGCTTGTAGCCTTCGTCGTCCTCCTCGTCCTCCTTCCACTTCAGGAAATACTTCTCCGGCGTGCCGGTGGTGCCGTATTGCAGCCCCTCGCTGTCGCTGCCGGCGAAAACCAACTGCACGGTGCTGAAGAACCAGTCGTTGAATTCCGGCCTCTGATTCGAGATCAGCTGGCGGATCCCATCGCCAATGCTCACCCGGCTGTTCTTCAGCTCGATCACTCCGAGGGCGAGCCCATTCACGTAGAGCACCAGGTCCGGTCGCCGTTCGTGATCCCCCTTGAGCGTGACCTCTTCGGCGATGCCGAAGTCGTTCTCGCCGCCCTCCCAGTCGATCAGGTGGACCGTCTCCGTCTCCTTGCCGGCCTCGGTCTTCACCTGCACCCCGTAGCGGAGCAGTCCATAGACCGCCTCGTTGTTGTCGTAGAGCTTCCGGCTCTTGTTGCCCGCCTCCCTCTGCAACTTCTCCAGCGCCCCATTGATCGCCGCCGGCGAATATCCGCGGCGGGTGAGATTGGCCGTCAGCAGGCCCTCCTCGACGTTGCTGTTCGCCGGCCGGTCCGACCAGTCGCCAAGGTAGGTGTAGCCGAGCTCGTCCACGAACAGGGCGATCACCCGGTCCTGCGTCTCTCGCTCTGGCTTGCCGATGTCGCTCACTGGCCGATCTTGTCCAACACTGCCTCCTTGAACCAATACGGAATTGTCGAGGTCTTGAGTTCGATTTCCTCGCCGTCCGTCACCTCGGCGATCCATGAACGACGCGAACCATCGCCCGAGTTATCGAAAATGTAGGCTCTGTTGCTCGCAACGATCGCGTCAAAGAGCAGCCCGAGCGACCGGTCGTAGCGACTGCGGATGCTGGCCTCAGGTACCGGGTGTCCTCCGAGAGCCACCCGGTTGGCCACCCGCGAGACGTTGATCTCCACATCCTCGGTTGCCACGTAGTAGAGGTAGCTCCGGTATCCCAGGTCCTTGGCCCGCACCAGCACGTCCACCTTCGACTCGTGTGACATGACGGTCTCAAACGTAAAACTCACCCGGCGTTCCATCAATTCCTCCCGCAGGCACTCGACGAGGGCCGACGCGAAATACGCGTCCACAGCCTCGGGTTCCACCTCGAGCACATCCTCCGATTCACCGTGCGAAATCCTGTCGGCAAATCCCGTGAATCCAGGACGGCGAAGCGAGCCAAGCCGCTCAAGGATCTTCCCGGATGCCCCGGCGAGCTGGATGGCGGCGAGATCGAGCCGTCGCTCCCGCCTGAGCGTAGCCTCGATCTCGTCGGGGTTCAGGTAAATCCCCTGAAGCTTCTCCGGAAGGACTTCCTTCAGTGAACTCTTCCCGGAGCCGTTGGGCCCGGCGAACATTCGCACCCTTGGCCGGGAGTCGCTCACCGGATCCGGATCTTCGAGCCGGCCTCAACCGCCAGCGGCTCGGGGATCGTCTTCACCACCACTCGTCCGCCGCCAGGGGAAATTCGGAACACCTTGGTGCCAAAGGCCTGGGTCACGCTTTCGCCCGCTGCGAGCGACCGCTTCGCCGCCGCTGAAAACGCTTCGGCCGAAAGGGTCGGGAAGTGTGCTTCCAGCTCCCTGATCTCGAGGCTCTCCTGATCCAGCGTTTTCTTGCTCATCGCGTGAGCCGATCCTAACCCTTCCGGATTCGGGAGGCAACCCGATCTTCGCCACCGCCGGTGGCTCCGGGTTTGGCGGTCATTCTCCCCTGGCTCATCGTCTCCGCGACCGGTGAACGAAATTCCGCTCCATGCGGTGTGTTTCGGGCCCCTGCGCCAGTGGAACCTCTACTCATCGGTCTCCCGTTTCCCCCGGCCGGGACTGACTTCCGTCCCGTTCAGGTCGAGGCGCTCGTCATCAGGGCCTTCCTCTCGATCTCACTAAGCTGTGGGAACAGCTTCTTTTTCTTCAGGTAGGCATAGGAGATGACGTCTTCCCCGGCACGCTTGTTGAAAACCTCGGCGGCAATCGCCGGGTGAACCTTGATCTCTGCGGCGTAGCTCTCCAGTTGCCAGATGGTAGGCTTGGGGTACTTGGACCTGAATTCCAGTTCCCGATCGAGGGATGCGAGGGTGTCGTAGGCCCATCGGTCCGCATTCTGCTCACGCTCGTCCTGATCCTGATCCTCGTAATCGGTGAAGACGTCCTTCGGTGACTTGATGTGGAGAAGGAGGTGGGCGATCTCGTGGAACAAGATGATCCAGAACTGGGAAAGACTGCGGAACTTCAGGCCATGGATGATCAGGGCCTTGGATGGCGTCAGCAGCCGCGTGGAGCCGCGTAGGGCACAGTCCTTCATGATGGGAACAAAGACGAGCGCCACGCCCGCCTTTGCCAGGATGTCGCGTGCCTGGTCGGCAACGTCGGCGAGCGGATGCTGGGTCAGCTCACGCAGTGACTTGACCGCCTTGTGCAGCTTTTTCCGATCGTAGGGCTCGGTGGCGATGCTGGCGGCCCTCTGTTCACCGATGTAGCTCCAGAGGCCCGCACTGACCGGGTTGAACTTCTGGCGGGTGTCCTTGAAGGCGGCAATCTGCTGCCAGCGCCGTGTCATGTGGACCTCCAGCTCATTCAGGTCCCCGGACTTGGTCAGTTTGCAGACTTCGCTCCGTTTCTCCTTCGGGCTGGCAGTGGCCTGAACCAACTCCATCTCCACGAGCCTGGGATAGTCGATGGCCGACAAGACCTTCTTTTCGTTGGCGTCCGGCTGCCGGTGTTCCCTGGGGTAGCTGACCTTGGGCCGGGACGAGAAATCCTTGCGACGAAGTCGCTCGAACGCCTCCTCATCACTGAGCAGCAGACGCAGGATGTTGCTGACGGACTCCGAGGGACGGGCGCGCCCCGAGGCCCAGCGGGAAATGTTCTTCTCGCCGTAGCCGGTGATCTGGGCGGCCTCCTTCTGCGTCAGGCCGTATTTGGCGAGAAACTGCTGCACCTCCTCGGGACTGATGGCGTTGAGGGCCTTGTCGAGGAATGCGTTGATGCGTGCGTTGCCTTCGTCTCCCGTGACCCGGTCCCCGCATTGGTCGCACACCAGCATGGGGACCTCGGGAATGGTCAGCACCTTCCCCCCGGCGACTTCCACCTGGTGGTCACAGAGAGTCGGAACCAAGGTTCCCTCCTCACACTCGAAGCAGGGGATACCCTGAGAGGCGTCAGTTCTTGGCTTGGTCGTTTTCATCGGTTTCATCGGTTTCATCGGGATAGGGAAGCGCTGGCAGGGTGCGAACAGTATCGCTCGGATGGACGGCCACGCGGACCCTTGGCGGCTCACCCCGCGGTGCAAGGGTGACGTGGATCACGATCGCAGGGTAGTCGTCGCCGTCTTCCGGACAATCGAGGATGCACTGGTAGGCCTGCGGTTTCCCAGGTTGTCGTTTCTTCAGAAAGAGATGATCGGAGCATTGCAGCCCGGCGATCAACTCCTCGTAAATCGTCGCTTCGGTGATGCCCCACTTGGCCAGCCAGTTGCCCGAACTGCCCGCCCGGTCGAGAAACCTCTGCCCGGGATTCCCCAGGGCTTCGATGATGGTCTCACGGACGGCTTTCGAGGCCTTGGCTGGAAGGGATGACATCGCCTCGCTGGAGAGAATAGGGTGCTTTTTGACACCCTTTGCAACCAATATCTGGTGAAATCGTGCTGAAAAACACTTTCCCGGGCCTCGCTATTCCCCGAAATGGCACCACTGCTCCTCCGACAGCGAGCGGAGGAACGCTCCGACTTCCTGCAGTTGTCCCTGGCCCTCCGCCCACTTCAGGTGCTCCTTGAATCGCAGCTGCTTCTGGATCGGCATGGATTCATCCCATGCGGCGAGAATGAGCGGCAGCGGTGGTTCCCAGCCGCCGGACGGCTTCCGCCGGGTGTTCTTGAGCATGCCGTAGAGCTGGTTCCAAGGGTCCGGCATCGGCACGAGCCGCTTGTTGGCCGTGCAGACTTCCCACAGCGAATCCGGTGTTTCCATGCCTTCACTCATAGCCGTTCATTCATTTTCCCGATCCCTTCCCCTTCGTCGATGTCCATCGCTGCAAGACATCACCGGTCAGCCTTCCCACGATCTCAAGAGCTTCCGCACCAGGGCGGCATCCTTCACGACGCCGCTACGCCCGACCTTCTTCTCGGCAGCACTGCCCAGTTTCCGGACCCACGTCGAAAACCGCCGTCGACGGCGATCAGGCCCCTCCACAAACAGGTAGCTCACCAGCTTCCCATCTCTCTTCCGCACGTCCTTCTTGATGACACTCGCCGGAGGGTAGACGAAGGCCCGCCCATCCCGTTCGGTGAGAATTCGGATCACCGCGTCCCCCTCCTGGACCGCACAGTTTCCGGCCCACTTGAAGTGATCCAGACGAAACCCTTCGCCGTGTTCACGACTCCGTTCTGCCTCGGCTTCACCCTTGTCGATGTTCTCTTGGTCCCACTCCGACCACTCGACGTCCCTCAGCCTGACGATTCTCAGCGGCGCAATCTCAGCCGCAACGGTGGTTTGACCGGCCACCCGCTTCCTGCCTTTGCCGTGCGGGAACTTCGGTGGGACATAAATACCCGCCAACCTCGCCAACGCTCCGGGAGTCAGCTCGCTGAGGCAGAGTCCCTCCACAAGTTTCCGTGCACTTCGGACAACGCCGGCGTCGTTGGAACGGACCACCACTTCCACCAAACGGCGTTCCGAATTCCATGAAGCATTGCTGGAACCGACATAAGCGGTTTCACCGATCACGAAGACCTTCGCGTGAAGGTTCTCCACGCTGTAGATCTTCACCCCCTTCTCAAGCAACCTTTCGAGAGTCGTCGGACACGTCTGGCCCGCCGCTACGACCCGCTCGTTCGCATTCACCACCAGCCGACTGCCACTGGGCAGCGGCAGCAAACGATCCGCTCCTTCCGAAAAGTACGCAACCGCCACATGGCAGGGCTTCCGGGCGGATTTCGCTGCCTTGGTGAGCTCCTTCCAAACACCTGTGGTGATCAACTTCGTGCTCATCGACTCCTTGCTTCTAAGCGGAAGGCCCTTTTCCAACCCGAATGTTCAGTTCGCGAACCAACCGGGTGATCATGAGATCATCCGTGATCTGCCGGATCCTGGCCGACGTGCGTTCCACGAACCGCTCCGTGGCCTGCCCCGCCTGCCAAGCGATCATCCTTGCCCTCATCGCAGGATCGCGAACCTCGTCAAAAGGATTGAAGTTCCGAATCGAAAGGATGCTGCCGTATTTCCTGCGTTCCGCACGCACCTCGGGCGATCCCGTCAAAATACGGAGCGGCTCGAACTCCGCTGAGGCAAGGATTGCGACCGCCCGCTGGCGTGCTTCCTGGTCATTGCCACCATGGATAAGGTGGAGCTCGAATTCCCGCCATCCAATGCCGAGTCCGATCCCCACCTCACCCGGTTCACCGTCACCGCTGAGATACCAGTGGGTGTCTCTCGTCTCCCCACCCCAAGCCGAGCACTGCCATGAGCCGCACGGGTTGAGCTCGAAGTCCTTCCTCAAAGCCTCGGCACCGATCCGGAGCCAGTGGTCCATGATATGAATCACCTGTGACTCGATTTGATAGAACGCAGTCCAACGCTCCATTGAATGGAAGACTTCGCCGGCTCGGTCGATAAGTTCCCTTTTCATTTTTTCCAGAGTTCCTGATAAAGGCCGATGAAGGCATTGAGACGATGGTTTGTCGGCGGCACCTTGCCGACGGATTCCCGCTCCCAAAGTTCCATCAGGTCCGCCAACGGCATAATCGTGCATTTCAACGGGACCCGATCCCAGGGGTTCGCTTTCTCCATCCCCTGCGGCCTCTCCATACTGTGAGCGGCTGGGCCCTTGTCCTTCCCGGTCGGCAGATAGACCACGTGAAAATCGCGCCGCCGCTCCTCGATCGCCATCGGGTTTCCCATCGGCCATGCTGCAGGATCCCAGAGGAAAACCTCATGGTGCCAATACCGATAAATCTGGTTCAACTGGTCGACCGCATCCTTCGCCTTGTTCTCGATGATCACCGCACTTCTCCTCGGCTCATTCCTCCAGATCAGGATGTCCACACGACCGGTCTCCACCGTTACGTGCCAGATGCCGGCTTGCGGTTCGGGCACTCCCAACTCCTCAAGAAAAGGCATCAGAAATATCGCTCCCTGTCCGTGACTTCCTTGTGGGTCGAGAAAGTCGCCGAGGATCCGACTGTGCATGGTCTCGCCGATCTTGAGCCAAGGTAGCGGATTGAACGACCGGCCCTCGGCGTGATTCGACCGGGCGATCGTGGCGTCGAGCCTCATCCAGTCGTCGAGCAGTTCCCCAATGCCCTGCCAGCCAGTCGTTTCCTCAGTCACCATAGCTCACAAAGAATCGCCTCCGGTATCATGCCCGAACCGCGTTTCCTGAGTAAGCCAGCCAACATCAACCATGATGCGCCAGCTTCACGTTGCATACGGGTTAAACAACTGAACTTCATCCAGGGCAATCACAAGGTGCGTCTTCCTGACGACTTTCTTGTCCACGATGCGTTTTGGATCGATTGCCGCCTTCAATCGTCGCGACTGGATCCAGTCGTTCTTCCAAATCGTCGGATTCCCGCCCCCAAGCAATTTGCAGATGGGTTCCGTGTATCCGATGGCCGCCCCTTGATGAAAGTGGGAGATCCGCTGCAACCAAATCTGAAGGTGGCCGGTGTTCGGGACACGCTCGAAGCGGTTCCTGATCTTGCCCAACAGGTCGTTGACCTCGACCCCCTTGCCAATGTTGCTCAGTAGCTTGCTGATGATCGCGGCAGTGATGGAGTAAGCCCTTGGGTTGTTTGCTGCAATATCGACAGTCAAAGCAATCATCGGCTTAGGGTCCGCTATCGCCTTTTTCCGCCTATGGATCCTGCGGTAGAACTTGACCAGAGCCCGGATCAAGCTGCCTGAGTTCGGGTGCTTCCGTGAAAACCCGTGGATGAGCAACAGGTGCTTCTGGAGGTTGCGGTTGAATTCCATCTGCGTGATCCAGTCAATCTTGTCCGGCTTCACCGACCCGGCGACGACGCTGGACGAAGGGCCGGTCTTGGCGGGGCTGAGCTTCATTCCGAGGAAATGCATCGTCTCGGTGAGAAGCCTGAGTATCTCTTCCCCCTCGGTTGGGTGATTGGTAAAGATTCGGTAGTCGTCGCGATAGCGAAGAATCTGGTAGTCCCGAATTCCGGCTCGGCGGATTTTGATTCTGAGGAGGCGGTCAGCATAGCCGAGGACAAGCTCGGCAATGAAATCCATCAGCACCGACCCCTGAGGAATCCCGTTCGTCTGACCGTGACTCATGTCCATGAGGTGTCGGTCGATGATGTTACCGATGAGGACCCGGTTGTTCCTGTTCACCGGTTGCTTCATGACCGCTCGACCGTGCAAGGCCCAACTCAGCGAATGAGTGTAGATCGATCCGTAGCAGTCCGTGATGTCGGCGTGAAAGAGATACTCATACTCGATCGAAAGCTGAATGGACCGCTGCTCCACATCTTCCCACCATTGGAGGACCTGAGCTGCCTTGTCTTGCTGGGCATTTCGAGACTCGACCGGAAGGCTCAAGCAGTGGATCTGCGGATCACGACGGGATCGCTTGAACGCGTCGAGAATCTTCGTCCAGTTGGCCGGATCGGTCAGGTGATGAACGAGGGACACGTAGAGTGCTGGATGCGTAAGCTGGATTGGACGCCAGGCGTAACGACCATCCTTATTGTTCAGGATCGTGTGGCTGATCGCATCGACTTCGCAAGGGCTGTTCGACCACATCGAGCTGAGGAGCCTCCCGGAAAGAATGGCATCGACGTTGCGAAGGATCGGCTCGAAGTCGAAATACGGCGGGAGGTCAAGATTGCAGTAGCTCTCTCCCTTCAGGAAGAATGACCGAGCCTCCGCGGCCGTCATTTTAAGAACGGATCTCGGGGTTACCTTCTTCGGAGGGGTCTTCTTCGCCGTGGCCTTCTTCGCCGTGGCCTTCTTCGCCGTGGCTTTCTTCGCCGTGGCCTTCTTCGCCGTGGCTTTCTTCGCCGTGGCCTTCTTCGTCGTGGCCTTCTTCGTCGTGGCCTTCTTCACCAGCCGGTTAGATGATTTCTTAGCAGGCATATCGGTGGCGGGCTAAATCAACCTCGTCTTTCCGGTGAGGAGTTCCTGCATCATGCCCTGCTTCACCTGGCGGGCCTTGGCCAGCTTGGCTTCGAGGGCGGCGAGCTCGGCGTCCATGTCGCTCAGGATCGCGGCGATGGCGGTTTGTTCTGATTTCTCGGGCACCCTGATCTTCACGGTGGACAGAGCCCGCCCATTCGTCAGTGCCCGAGTCGTGTAAGAGGCTTTCGCCACGATCTGATCCCGAACCTCTGGAGTCCGGAAACAAAAAGCTTTGTATGCATTGTCGAACACATCTTGTTTGGGCCGAGCCCGAAGAACGAATCCGCTGAAAACGGTGTCGACTGGCTCTCCTGTAATGACCGCCGCCATCCCAACCTCATCCGGGGTCTCCGAAGTTCTGGTGAAAAAGACGTCTCCGGAGCGGACGTCGTAGGCGTTCAACTCGCTTCGGGTCAGTGACACTTTGCCGATGAGTCGCTGGGGGGTGAGCATCGGTGCCTCGAATACGTCCATGTAGTTTACGATAGGGGTCCCGTGCCCAAAAAACTCCTTCGATTTATTGAGGCCATTCTTGAACGTGAACAGCTCGCCCAACGTCTTCACCTCCCACTCCCCCTCAAACCCCGGGAGGCGTTTCTTGCCGGTGAGGAGGTCCTGCATGGCCCCTTGTTTGAGGAGGCGTTTCTTGGCGATGAGTTGCTCCAGGGAGTCGATGAGGGCATCCGCATCGCTCAAGGCCGCAGCGATGGCTTCTTGTTCGGCGAGGGTGGGTGGTGCCGCAAAGCGAATTTGCTGAACGGTCGTGAGATTCATCCCTGCTTTTGCTCCCGAGTCAGTCAATGCCCGGAAGATCCGTTGGGTTCGTTCGGACCCCAAGAAGTAGGTCACATACTTCGGTGATATCCGCCCCCGATCGAATCGCACCAAGGCGATGTGCTGATTTATGTAGGCCGGTTTAGGCAATTCGTGGGACACGATGCCGACGATGCCAATGTCAGCTGTGATCGAAATGAGCAGATCGTCGTCCTGCAGGACAGTTCGCTGACCTTCGGTGTTTTGAGGCGGAATAGCGACGAAGCGGAGGTCATCGAGATCCAAGTGGATCGATCCCCGGTTCAGATTGGTGATCCTGATGAATGGCGACCCGTATTCCTCATAGTAAGCAGCCCACCCACGAGATCCGCTGGTGACAAATGGTCGGTAGTCTCCAATGGACGGCGTCTCCCAATCCTCCGGAATCACCCCGACCTCGGTCTGCTTGTATCCGGGCTTCACTGCGGCAGCCCTCCTTCCAGGTCTTCGGTGATCTGTTCGAGGCGGGCCTTGAGTTCCTCCTTGGAGGGGAGGTAGAGCTGGTATTTCGAGGCGAAGATGTTGGCGTCGGCGGGCAGGGTGAGTTCGACCAGCGCGTCGTTCTTGCGGTGGCAGAGGACGATGCCGATGGTGGGGAGTTCGTCGTCCAGCTTCACGTGGCGGTCGAAGTAGTTCACATACATCTGCATCTGCCCGAGGTCCTGGTGGGTGAGCTTGTCGCGCTTGAGGTCGATGAGGACGTAGCAGCGGAGCAGCCGGTTGTAGAAGACGAGATCGACGAAGAAGTGGTCGTTGTCGAAGGTGAAGCGCTTCTGCCGACCCTCGAAGAGGAAGCCCTTGCCGAGTTCCAGCAGGAAGCTCTCCAGGCGGTCGATGATGGCGGATTCGAGGTCGTCCTCGGAATAGTGCGGCCGCTCATCGAGGCCGAGGAACTCGAGGACCAGCGGGTTCTTGATGAGGTCGGCGGCCTTCTCGACGACCTGGCCCTCGCTGGCGAGGCGGCGGATCTCCTCCTTGTCGCGGCTGAGGGCGAGGCGCTCGTAGAGGGAGCTGGCGATCTGCCGGCGGAGTTCGCGGACGCCCCACTGGTTGGCGGCGGCTTCGATTTCGTAGAACCGGCGTTCGTCCGGGGAATCGATGGTGAGCAGCTCGACATAGTGCGACCAGCCGAGGGGGAAAAGAGCGGGCAGCTCGGCCATCATTTCCCCGCCGGGCAGGGCCGCCCGGGCGATCTCGGTGGAAATCCGAGACAGCGTCTCGGATTTGTCCGGCGTGGCCGCTTGGGAAATCCGGGACGGTGTCTCGGAAATCCCGTGACGGAGGATCTCGGGGCCGAATTGGAGGTAGAAGCGCCGCATCAATTCAAGGTTGTCCACCGAGAAGCCGCGCCCGACCGCGGCCTGCAGGGCGGAGGACAAGGCCTTGAGGGTCTGCTTGCCATAGCCGGCCCGGTCCTCGCCTTCCTGCTCGAAATGCACGATGTAGAGCCCGAGCAGGAAGTTGCGAGCGGTGAGGTGGGCGTTGATCGTGCGACCGGCGGCGGCGGCGAACCGCCGGTGCGTGTCGCCGCAGAGGGTGACGAGTTGGTCGAAGTTCATGCGAAGCCCATCCTTTCCAAGTGGGCGGCGACCTTGGCTTCGAGTTCGGCCACGCGGTCGGTCATGGCGGGCATGGGGGTGGCGTAGCGGTCGGCAAGTTCCTTGACCCGGCCGGTAAGGGCCTGCTCGATGCGGTCGATTTCGCCGTGGATGGCGGTGCCGAGGGTGGCAAGCCATTTGTCCTCGACCACCAGCGTCTTCACCTCGCCCTCGGTGAGCTTGGGATACTGGGCGTAGGCGGCGGCATCGAGCTTCGCCTCGGCGTCCTTGATGACCTTCTTCAGCGAGGAGATCTCCTCGCTAAGGTCGAGCCACTCCTTCAGGACGGCCCGCTCATCGGCATCGTCGCCTCCCGCCTTGAGTTCCTTCAGCCGGGCCTTGACCGCCGCGGCGTTGATCTTCTCGAACTCGCCGAACGCCCCTTCCTCGCCGCCGTGCTCCTCCTCAAGCTCGGTCTGCGCCGAGACCAGCGCCTCCAGGTCGGCGGTGGCGGATTCGATGTCGTCCAACTCCTGGGCAAAATACCGGGCAACCACGAGTGACTTCGGCACGAGGTCGCAGGTCCAACCCTTGTCCTTGGTCTTGCCCTTCTTGTCTTCGACGAGGATGCGGTAGGTCTCGGCCTTCCAGCCATCGGCGGCGATCAGGTAGACGTCGTCCTGCATGGTCTCCGCCCAGTAGTCCATGAGGTGCTGATAAACCGCGTAGGCGTCGAGCAGCAGCTGGCCCAGATAGTGGGCCAGCAGGCCTTCGGAGAGGTCGTGGATGACCTGCTTGGGCTGGCAGGCGGGCTCGAGCTGGCGGAGCGACTTGGCCATGGCGTCCCGCCAGGTGGCGAAGTGCTTCTCGGTGCCCTCCACAAAGGCGGCGAACTCGGGATGCCCGTGGATGGTTTCCTTGAGGGCACCCGTTTCGACCGTGAGGTCGAGGTAGCCGGGGCGGTTGGCCTTGAAGAGGGACTTCCTCAGCCCCGGGCAGACGGCCCAGGTCTCGGCGAGGCCTTCGAGGTCGGCCTCGGGGATGCCGCCCTGTAGGTGAGCCTCGATGTCCTGAGTGTCCTCGGCCTCGCGGTTGTCGATGTAGCGGGGCAGGTTGAGGTTGAAGTCGTTCTTCTCGATCTCGGCGACCGGAACCATCCGCGAGTAGCCGTCGATCTCGACGCCCTTGGTGAAGGCATCGACGATCTTGTGGATGTCGCGGGAGCGGAGGCGGTTCTTGTTGCCGTCCTTCTGGAAGCCCGCACTGGCGTCGATCATGAAGATTCCCTTGCGGGCGGCGGCATGCTCCTTGTCGAGGACGAGGATGCAGGCCGGGATGCCGGTGCCGTAGAAGAGGTTGGCCGGCAGGCCGATGATGCCCTTGAGGTAGCCGCTGCGGATCAGCTTTTGGCGGATGGCGGCCTCGGCATTTCCCCGGAACAGCACGCCGTGAGGCAGAATGCAGGCCCCCTTCCCCGTCGACTTCAGCGAGCGGATGATGTGCAGGAGGTAGGCGTAGTCTCCCTGCTTGCCCGGCGGCACGCCGAAGTGACTGAAACGGTCGTAGGGATCGTTCTCGGGATCGACCCCGTTGCTCCACCGCTTGTCGCTGAAGGGCGGATTGGCGACGACGAAGTCGAAGAGTTTGAGGCCGTCGCCGTCCTTGAAGAGCGGGTTGGCGAGCGTGTTGCCCTGCTTGATTTCCGCCGTCGGGTAGTCGTGCAGGATCATGTTCATCCGGGCCAGGCCCGAGGTGGCGGAGTCCTTTTCCTGCCCGTAGAGGGAGACGGGGGTGCGAGCCTCGTCGGCGACCTTCAGCAGCAGCGAGCTGGAGCCGCAGGTGGGGTCGAGCACGGTGGTGTCCGGACTCGTCTCCGTCTGCCCGATCCCGATCACCCGGGCCATGATGCGGCTCACCTCCGCCGGCGTGTAGAACTGGCCTTTGCTCTTGCCGCTCTCGGTGGCGAAGTGCCGCATCAGGAACTCGTAGGCGTCGCCGAGGATGTCGTCGCCGTCGGCCCGGTTGCGTGAGAAGTCGAGGGCCGGATTCTCGAAGATGCCGATCAGGTTCGTGAGGCGGTCGACCATGTCCTTGCCGCTGCCGAGCTTGTTCGGGTCGTTGAAGTCGGGGAAATCGGCTTGGGAGAGCTGGCTGTTGGCCGCAGCCAGCGGGGCGATGATCGTCTTGTTGATCTGGTCGCCGATGTCCTTCTTGCCCTTCAGCTTCACCATGTCGGCAAAGCTCGCGCCGGCCGGGATCTTGATCGCGGCGAAGGGTTTGCCGGCGTACTTGTCGCTGATGTACTTGATGAACAGCAGCACCAGCACGTAGTCCTTGTACTGGCTGGCATCCATGCCGCCCCGCAGCTCGTCGCAGGACGCCCAGAGGGAGGAGTAGAGTTCGGATTTTTTGAGGGCCATGGGGTGGGAAAGGGTCGAAAGGTCGTCAGCATCGCCGACCGGGTCGGACATCCGCAGGGGGCGGTTGATAGATTCCTCCTCGGACGGGCTCACATTAGAGGGGGCCTCCCAAGGGATTCCAGAATTTCCGCCGCCATTGGAGAGCCGCCGGGGGGACAAAGAATCCGCCACCCCGACGGCATGCCTCTGCTCCCGGTGGCGTGGACGGGCTGTCCGGCCACCGGGAGAGGGTTTCCTCGATCAGGCGGCCTCGTCAGCGCCGACTGGCGACAGCAGTCCGAGGATCTTGTCGAGGGCCGAACGGACCCGAGCCACTGCCTGGTCGTGTTGGGTGCCGTCGCATTCCCGGTTCACGCCGGCCACGATGGCGACGATGAGCCGCTGCTCGCGGGCGGCGACGATGCGGCTCGCCGGCCTGTTCTTCCGCGGGGCTGCCTGCTGGATCAAGTGTTCCAGTTCACCACGGCTGATGAGCCCCTCCGACCAGTTCGCGTTGGTCAGCGACAGACTCTTGCCGTCGGCAAGCTCCAGTCCGTCCCCTGGCTCAGATTCCGAACCAGAGTCCACCGCCTCCTCCTCGGCCGTTTTGTCGGTAGCCGCAGTCTTCGCTGCGACCGGCTTCTTCGGCTTTTTGAGAAGCCCGTTGGCCTCACGGATGCTCAGTTTCGGAAACGTTTCCGATTTCTCCAGATCACCGCGGTGGGTGTGGAACCGCATGTACATGCTCGCTTTCTTGGACGAGCAGCCGAGGTGTTTCTCCACGTAGGCCTCCCACCGACCGTGACCGCACGCCTCCTTGAGGCGGCAGAAGATCTCGCCGAGATCCAGGGCCTTCTCGAAGCTGGCATGCTGTTTGGCCACGAGCTTCCTGTGCAATTTCTCGACCTCGGATTCCGAGGCGTTGATCTCACCGATCAGTTCGCGGGCCTTCTTTTCGTCTTCCTCGTGACCGGCAAGTGCCGCCACGGTCTCCTTCTTCACTCGATCTGCCTGGGGCTTAGGGCCCTTGGCGACTTTCTTCGTTGAGACGACCTTGCCGTCTCCAATCGTATTCTGTTTCACTATTCGTGTTTCAGGTGGCGGAAACCACCACCCGCATCGCGGGCACGAATCATCGGCCTAAAAAATAGGAATGAGCTCATCCGAAATGTGGGTCAGTGATTTCCTGTCAGGTCCGTTCGGATGGCCGCGGAGCGTTTCACTCATGCGGCCGACCCCTTTTTCGGCTTCTCTGGACCTAAGGATCCACCAAGGGGAACTACACTCCCGTTGCCGGGATTTCTCCAGTGACCTTCGACAGTCACCAGCAGCAGAACGTCCTCCATCCAAGAGATCGTTCAACTTTTTTTTTGGGGGGTCTCAGCGCCGCCCCTCGATCAGGTCATCGAGGTCGGCCTTGAGAGCCTTCACCGGTGGCAGCAGCGCCGAGGCATCCACCCCGAGCACCTGGGCAATGACGGCCAGCTCGAAATCGAAAACCGAACGGATCTGGGACTCGATCTTCGCCACCGCCACCCGATCGACCGAGTGGAGACCGGCCAGCTGCAGCTTGGCGGCCAACTGCTCCTGCGTCAGTCCGCCAGCCATCCGAAGATCACGGACTTGAGGCCCAACACAGTTGCGAAATCGCTGCTCCATTTCTGTTCCCGACCGGGAACTTGACAATGGCATGCGGGTTGGCTGGATTGGTTCCCCGTGGGGAACACGCTGTCAGCGTGCCAAGGGGTTGACTGGCGACATCCACTGGCTGAGCCCAAGACAGAGCAAACCGAACTGATCAAAGCCATGACCATCAAGAAAACCGCATCCATCGGAGCGGCTCTTTGCCTCCTAATCTTGATCTGGCAGCTCGTTGCGGAGGCACTCCCAGCTCCGAGCTACATCAAGGAGACGTTTCCAACGATGAGAGAGGCTCAGATGGCCCAATACGCCGGGAAGCCCGTCTCCTTGAACTACCGAGAGACCGAGCTCGTCCTTCGCTACTACGACTACACTTGGGAAAAGGTGGTGAAGCTGAAGCTCGCGGTCTGGTGTCTGATGCTGGGTTGTGGAGCGCTGTTTGTTCTGATCGTGAGAAGGGCAACTAAAGAAGAGACCAGCGAGAAAGCTGCTACTGGTGAAGACAAGCCATTGGCTGGGTAAACACCTCCCCGCTCGGCCTGTGACACCATCAAGGAAAGATCTGCTTTGAGCCCGGTCCGCACGGGCGAAGGCTGACAGCAGGCAATATCAATCATTCGCCTCGAGATCCCGAAGCAACGCCAGCCACTCATCGGCGTGAGCGACCAGGTCTTCGATGTGGTAGTTGCGGCCGTCGGCACTTTGCACGGTCCAACTCCATCCGCCGTCGTTCCCTCCTTCCTTGACGACTCCGTCAGGGAACAACGCGGCGAGGGCACGGAGATACCGTCTGCCTTCCTCGCTGTCACCACATCCATAGTTCCGCCATGTTCCCTTCTTCGAGAGGGTGGCGATGTTCATGCCGGGCTCGCCCGCCACAATCTTCAAGCTGGCTCCCCGCGGGGTGGCTTCGATACGCAAGCCGTTCTCCTGAATCTTGGCGAAGAACTCCCGCAGCTTGTCGGCCAGCGACGAATTCCCGGCCACCTCCTCGATGAAAAGCTCTTCGGTCAAAGTTCGACGGCTTGATCCCGAGCTCCCCGGCGACTGCTTTGCCGCTTTGTTGTCCGTCTGCTCAATCCGAACTCCATCCTCCGCCCGAACGATGAGCCGACCGATCTCCACTGTTTTCGCCAGAACGCGGGGCTGCACCAACAGGCGCTCGTCTCCGGGCAAATTGAAAAGTCCCATCTCCACCAACCCGAGAGCGAAGCTCAAACCGGCGTGCTGGTTCATGAAGCGGGCGATGTCCTCCGTGCTCTCCCGGATTCCGTCCCCGACGATGAGCAACAGGAACGTTCCATTGCTCAAGTGGTGCTGCACTCGATCCAAAAACCGAGCCTCGTCATCGAGCGAGAACGCCTCCTTCGCGATCTCCCATAATCCGGCACCCGCGGGAGCGACGGACTTGCCAAGGGCTGCATCGAAATCCGCGAGCATCCAGCGACTCACCTGCTGGGCGTAGTCCAGAATCTGGCCAACGACCTTGCGGCGAGCCTCAGGGTTTCGCCACAGCTTGCATTCCACGAAGGTCAGCAGCCCTCGTTCGTTCACGTAAACGTTGTCGATCGGGCCAACTCCGGTCGGAAGCTCCCGACATACCGGAGTCAGCCCCGAGAACGCCGGCTCGATGTCATCAACGGGAATCAGGCTCGGTTGGTCGTGCAGGAGCTTTTGCAGCCACTCCTCGTCGTGGGCTCCTTCTCCTCGCACCGCCAGATCCACGGGCTCAAGAGCGACCGATCCGATGTCTCCCGTCGGGTTGACAAGCATCGGGACGGAGTATTGAGACTGTCCGAGTGAGGTCATGTTTGAAGTTCACCACGGTCCCCGCCGAAGCGGAAGATTGAATCAGCGTGGATCCGCTTGACCTGCCCACCTGGCAAGACACTGCCGCTCATCTGAGTCTCCGACCGGAAGACATCGATCCCTACACCTGCGAGCACAACACTCCAGTCATCAAAGTGCCTCCCTGAGAGCGTCTCACCCTCCGATTTGACCGGCGAAGCGTCGAAAAATGGCTGAAATCGAGGGAGGAATGGCTACCTGAGTAAAGAAATTGGGTCGAAACAGCCATAATAACATGATCCGTGGATTAGCTATCCGCGGCTCGTTCTGAACCCGAAATCACGG
Organism: Verrucomicrobiaceae bacterium E54; assembly: GCA_022548915.1. Lineage (GTDB taxonomy): Bacteria > Verrucomicrobiota > Verrucomicrobiia > Verrucomicrobiales > Akkermansiaceae > Haloferula. The sequence continues at coordinate 11,197 of JAKZES010000004.1, read as the reverse complement.
AGAAAATGGCCCGAAACCGCAGCTATTCTCCCCGGATCGAGCGTGATCTCGTGTCTGCCCTCTACCACGAGGCGAAGCACCGGAGGATCCCCATGACCAAGCTCGTGGACGACCTCCTCCGTCCGGCCCTCAAGGCCGGCGAGACCACCCGACTCCGGGAAGAAACACGACAGGACTACCGCCATCGGTAGTCGAAACCAATCCCGCCCGGCAGCACGACCAACCCGCCCTCACCGGCGGGCTTTTTCGTGCTGCCGGGCATCAATCCCTCTCCCCCCATCCGCGTTCCACCCGCGGGAACGGGAGCCACCCTGGCAATCGCCACGGCAGGCTCCCGCGGTGGGGGCCGTCGTGCGGTTGCCTTTCAACCCCTAACCGAAAGGAAACCAACACGATGAGCCCAGTGCTCAATGACATGCTCGAACATCAAGTCGCGCCCCGCCTCAGTCACGCGGCCAGGACGATCCCCAAGGTCGGACACGAGGACGACGAGGAAATCACCCAGGACGCCACCCTGATGGCCGCCCGGATGATGGACTCCGCCGAGAAAGCCGGCCGGCGCTTCACCGCCGGCAACATGGTGTGGTATGCGACCAAGGCCGCCCGCAGCGGACGCCGCAGCTACTACACCGGTCGCAGCGACGCCATGTCGCCCGGCTGCCAGCTCGACGGCAAGGCCCGCCACGAATGGCTGGACGAGTCCGTCGAGACGGAGTTCGGAGACATCGGCACCCTGCACGAGGTCGTCTCCTGCCACCCCTACCAGGGGCAGGAACCCGACCCCTCCGAGGAAGCCGCCCGCAACCTCGACTGGGAGGCCTTCATGGCCGCTCATCCGCCCCGCCACCGGATCGCCATCCTTGCGCTGGCGGAAGGCGGCACCATGCGGGAGGCCGGGAAACGCTGCGGCATCAAGGACAGTGCCGCACTGATCCTGAAGCGGAGGATCGCCACCGACCTGATCGAGTTCTTCGGCGAGGACGTGATTCGGCGACTGCTCGATGGCGTGAAACCCTCTTGGGAATCCGATCTGCGGTCCGCACGCGAGCGGCATGCCTGCCACACGACCTCGACTACGAAGCCGACGACGACCTGCCTCAAATAAAGACCCCACAAACCGCCCGCCACGACGACGCCCGGCCCATCACGGCCGGGCTTTTTCGTGCCCGGGCACAACCACAAACACACAACCAGCCATGGCTATCCGCCTGAATGCAACCTACTCGAAACGCCTGGGACTCCCGGGCTACTCCAGTCATCAGTTCTCCGTCTCCGTTGAGACCGAACTGGTGGCTACCGACGACGTCGCCGCCGAGTCCCGGCGGCTCTACGACCTGCTCCAGACCAATGTCGACGAGCAGATCCAATCCACCGGCTTCGTCCCGCCCGGCGACTACGGGATGGACGACGCCCAACCGCACACCGACGGCTCCAACGGGCACTCGCCCAATGGCGACCGCTGGCAGTGCAGCGACAAGCAGAAGGAACTCATCCTGAAGCTCGTCGACGAGCACAGCCTCGACAAGGACGAGGTCGACCACCTCGCCCGCCAACGCTTCGGCAAGGGCGTGAAGCAACTCAACAAGATGGAGGCCTCCGGCCTGATCGACGAGTTGCTCGACACGCACGGCGGAAAGCCCCAGCGCCGTTCCAGCGGCCGGGCCTACGCCAACGGGAAGGGAGGTCACTCATGATCGCCCCGACCCAGCAGGCGGTGGCGCCAGCCCCCCGGACCCTCCCGGACCACATCTCGCCCAGCGCGGCGAAGTCGTACCTGTCGTGCTCGTTGAAGTTCTTCTTCGAGCGCGTGCTGCGTCTGCCGGCCCCGGTGTCGCCGTCCCTGCATCTGGGGAAGGCGATCCACGCCGGGCTACAGGCCTTCCACCTCGCCCGCTGGCGGGGTGGAAACGATTCGCCCGAGATGCTCGCCAGCGTCTTCGAGGTCGAGTTCCGGCGTCTGGAGAAAGAGGAAGGCCCGGTGTCCTGGAAGGACGACAAGGCCCGCACCAAGGCCCGGGAAGACGGGCTGCGGGTGCTGGCCGCCTACCTCGACTCCGGGGAGGCACCCACCGAGCGCCCCAAGGCGGTGGAAGTGCCCCTCGACCAGAAGCTCGACGGGCTCCCGGTGCCGTTGGGCGGGGTCATCGACCTCGTCACCCACGACGGCGTCCCGGTGGACTTCAAGTCCGCCGCGGCGCGCCCCGACCCGAAGCAGGCGGCCTTCGACCACGAGATCCAGTTGGTCAGCTACCAGCTGCTGGTCGAGGGCGCGACGGGAGAAACCCCGCCGTCGCTCGACCTCGTGTTCCTGGTGAAGACCAAGACGCCGCAGGTCATCAAGGTCAGCTCCCCACCCGCCGACCGGCAACGGAAGGACCGGGTCGTTCGGATGCTCGAGACCGCCGTGGAGGGGATCGTTGAAGAACGGTTCTTCCCACAGCCCGGCATGCACTGCTCGTGGTGCCAGTTTCGCAAGGACTGTGCCGCGTGGCCGCCATCTAGCAGGACTTCGGCGTAGAGCAAATTCGGGCCCGGTCCTCTGCCCGAGTGGGTGAGGATCGGGCTTCACATGTCCCGTTCTCTAGGGGTTTTACTCAAAACCGACTAGACAGCTCTGACAATGGTGCAGGTAGGTTCTCGAGGCTGATTGCAGCTCTGAATGCAATTTGATTTTTAGTAGCCTTGAGGCACTATCCAAACAGTCACCTTAAGACCTCCCTCAGAGCGACTTAAGTCCCGCTCAATGCCTCTCGGATTTGCGACACGGCCGTCTGGGTCATAAACAAAACAGATTAAGTGCTCACAATCGGGGTGGGATTGGTAACGGCCAATGTCTTCGATGAGCTGTGTTCCGAGCTCCTTCGCCCCGAGGCCCTTTCGAGTCATTTTGACCTCAATCACAATTCCAGTAGCCTTCAAGAGAAAGTCCATTCGGGAAGACTTTCCCGCATAGCTGGGCGTCCACTCTTCAGGCCGGATGTCGTCGAAATAGAGTCGCAAGAGGCTATGCAGTAGGTCCTGCACATCGTACTCATCCTCAACATCGAGTGTTGAGCGAGAAGCGTGACGCTCTCGAAGCTGTTTGGTGACAAGATGAAACCTAGAGCACGCTACCCGCACTAGATCAGCAAAGTCGACTCCCGAATCTTTTCCGGATTGAGTCGCCATCTTCTTTCTTCTCTCTGTCCAAGGGAATTGTGCTCCACAGGATGTGCAGTGTGATGGGACTGGCTCAGAACCGGCCACAAAAACTCCCTCGTAATGCTGATGGCCTGGAATTGCTTTGCTGCATTTAGGGCATTCTGTGATGGTTTTCTCACCACATTCTGGGCAGTGGTCCCTCATGGCTTCGGGACTAAACTTGATTCCATCCGTGATCTGATGTCCGTTTAGGCAAACTTGCTGTGTGTCTAGGTAGTTCATGAAGATTCGTAGTGGTAAAATGCTTTGGCTTTCTTGCGACAATAGTTCCGCTTCAGTTGGACCGATTGAACCGAGGTTGATCGGCTTGCCCTGCACGAAGGAGGCCTAAAAAGGCTTTATCCGGGTTGAGCTCAAAACTCAGGGGGGTCAGGGCTAGACACGGGCTTTGATGCCGAGGCGTGAGGTGCGGTTCATGGGCGTTGCCTAATTGCAGCTTACTCGTCACCACGCCCACGTCCATCCCGCCTTGGGCGACGATACAGGCTCGGAGCATCCCGACCATTGGAGGTGACGGGCGTCGGAAGTGGTAGCACATGGGTTCCTCAGCAGCTGTTCCAGCTTTCCTCATCTCCTTTGATGGCTCAAGGCGGAAGCTTTTCGGCCAGACTCTGATTCTCCGCACCAAGGGCGGCTCCGGTTTCCGGGGCCGCCCTTCGTGCATTCCTAGAAACCAACAACCAGCCAAACCAAATGACTGAACTGATGAATCCCGACGTTCCCGTGCCATACGAGATCGTCGATCCACCCATCGAAAGGCCCGTCGCCGGAATGCTGCTCCACTGCGGGGCGGAACTCGTCGACCGGCCCACCCTCAATGCCGTGCCCACCCCAAGGGGCACCACCACCTGGTATCCACTCGCCCATCGGGCGTTGCTGGAGGAAGTCCAGACCCAGCTCGAAACCGCCGGCTTCCAGATCGGCCGCGAAAGCCACGCCCTCTCCCACGAGGGCCGACGCTACTTCGGCGTGATGGAGGTTCGCCAGCCCGACACACCCGAGCGTGACTACGCCTGGGTCGTCGGCCTGCGGAACAGCCACGACAAGACCTTCCCGGCCGGACTCGTGGCGGGCACCTCGGTCTTCACCTGCGACAACCTCGCTTTCTCCGGCGAGGTGAAAATCAGCCGCAAGCACACCCGCTTCGCCTACCGTGACCTGAGGCATCTGACGGCCCGTGCCGTCGGTCGTCTTGGGGATCGCTTCCGCGGTCTGGATCGACGCATTGACGCCTACCGGGATCGGCCCCTCGCCGATTGGGAGGTTCACGACCTCGTCATTCGGGCCACCGACTGCGGGGCGATCACGCCGATGCAGGTGCCGGACGTCGTCCACGAATGGAGAGAGCCGAGTCACGCGGCCTTCAGGCCACGAACGGTCTGGAGCCTCTTCAACGCCTTCACCGAGGTCTACAAGGGCCAAAACCCGAGCCTGACACTCGCCCGCAGCGAAGCCCTCCACGGGCTTTGCGACGGCGTCGTCGGACTCGCCAACTGAAAGGAGGAGCACCATGAAGACCATCATCAATACCGTGCTCCTCCTGCTGACCGCATTTCTGCTGAGCAGCTGTGATGAATCCAGCGGAGGCGCACCACCACCACCGCGTTCGCCGGGTGCCAGTCCGGTTAGCGTGATCGAGGATCGAGTGAAGGCCGAACGCCAGCTCCGACAACAAGCCGAAGCCAAGGTCGAAGAAGCCAAAGCCGAAGTCCAAGAGGCAGAGGCCAAGGTCGAGAAGGCAACCATGGGCAAGGGCCGATGGCAGTTGGCCGCCCTGGGTCTGGCCTTCGTCACCGTGATTGCCTTTGTCGGAGGAACAGCAATCGGATCCAGCTCAAGGGGGGAGAGCAGCCATGCAAGCGCTACCTCCTGATCCCGGCAAGCCGGTGCCCGAAGAGCCGGCACCGCTCGGGCCACCCGGCCGGCCGGTGTTCCAACTCGCTCGGCAGGTCTGGAGGCCGGCCCCGGTGGCCAGGCCCGTGATCATCGCCCAGCTCGACCGACTCCGATGGCCGGAGCGCTCCGCCGAGGTGGTGCGTTACAATCTGTTGAGAGCCGAGCACTGGCTCTCACCGAGTGGATTCCTCCGGGAGTGGATCCGGGTGAGCCTGTGGTTGGCTGTCGTCCTGACCGTCGCTGCCGTGCTCATCATCCCACCCGTGACGGCACTTCTCGCCGGCCTGGAATCGTGGAGCGGTCTGGTCAGCACCTCGCTGACCAACATCACCACCGCAGTCTCGGCCATGCCGCCGATCGTCCTGGCTCTGGCCACCGCCTTCCTGGTGGTGAAGCTGATCCAACGGCATCGGGCTACCCGGCGACCAGATCGCCACCACCCCTACGAGCATTACAACTGATCCCGTCCCAAGAGCTCGCCCCGGCCCCGGCCGGGGCGGGTTCTTTTTCTTAGCGGTCAGCAGCCGGGAATTGGCTCGCCGACACACCACACCGCTCCGCAAGGTAGGAACATGTCTGTCGCCATCGCCGCCGGTTCCTCCTGCCCCTCCGACTGGAAAGATCACCCCGATCAGGAAGGGCAGATCTTCGTCCAGGTCGCCACCGGACTCGAGCACCTGGAAGCCGCCCCCGTCTACGTCTGTTCGCTGGCAGGCGACTCCCAGCACTGGGTGGCCGAGGGGGCATCAGCCATCTACCACCCCAGCAAGTCCGGATTCCGCATCAACCTCAGGTTTCCTCCGGGCGGTCACAAACTCACCGCAAAGATTGCGTGCGAAAACAACTGGCGGGTGACTTGGGCTGCCTTCGCTTCGGAGTAGCCGAATGATGCAAACCAATCCCACCGCTTCAAGGCAGCTTCGTGACGCTCTTCCAGAATATGTGCCTCCTGGGAGCCTGAAAGCGGTCTCCTCAATCGGTTCTTGGATCCGATGTGGCAGCAGCTTCGACCACTGGCTGCTCCATTCGTGTATTTTCAATTCTCTGTTGATGCCTGATCTACAACGAATTGCAGCCTCTGGCCCTTCGGGTTTTGGCCTCCTTGGTGGGAACAATTCCTATCCAGATCGAATGCACAAAATCTCCGAAAAAGCATGATTTTTGAGAGGTCATCTTCTCAATGGCTTTTTCCGCAGCGCGAATCTTGCGTAAAAATGACCCACTCGGCCGCCCCGATTAGCCCGGCGATGACGACTTCCAAGGGCCTCCGGTTGGCCTGAAGGATCCCAACACTCGATCAACCCAATGGCGTCCTGCACCAGCTACACCTGTCCCAGCTGCGACTTCACGGTCGACTCCTGGGATGACGGGAATCCGTACGTCCAAGGACCGGACGGAGAGCGCCACCACTTCTACCACCCCGGGGGCGAACAGGAACTCGAGGAGATCGTCGCCGACATCCTCGGCCATCCACCAACCGCCAACGAGATCGAGCAGGTCGTGAAGGAGCGTGGCGGAAACGAATCCGACTACCTCTGCGAAGCCTGCCTCGAGATCGTGAAGCGGGATCCCGACCGCGACGAACTCACGTGCACCGAGTGCGGCAGCTCCGCTCTCGTCGACGTGGCGAAGCTCGCCGGCCGAAGGTGTCCATCCTGCAAAAACGGCACCTTCGATCAGGGAGCGCTCGGAGCCATTTCCTGAAGCTCAACCCGCTGGCGACTGGCGAGCAGGATTGCCGACTAATGGATCTGAATGACCGCTTCGACAGGTGCCCGGGAGACCCCCAAATTCGGGCCTGATTTTTTGAAATCCTTTTGAAAGTGCCGATCAGACCACAACCCCGGTCCGTAAGTAACTCAAAATCAAAAGGAAAGAAAAGTGGAGGCGAGGGGAGTCGAACCCCTGTCCGAAATGCCTTCAGTGCTGGCATCTACACGTTTAGCTGACACTCGTTGCTTCGGATGGGATCAGCCCGTCAGCCGCGTCCCCCACCCTAGCGTCCTGTTGAATCTCACCGCCGGACCCGGTCGCCCGGTCCGCCAGCCAGCCTGTTGGTTGGTCGCCTTCCCCCTTAACAGGCATCAGGGTTCAGACGTTGCCGTCAATTAAGCAGCAAGTGCGAGCTCGTTAGAGTCTGCAATTATTCTGTTTGATCGGCTTTTTAGGAGGCCAACCGATCAACCTCCACGTGCAGCCAGCTCGTCGAACATCCCGTCGAAACCAGAACGCCCCCGTTTGCTGAGTCGGCGCAAGATGCCCCTGCCCCGCCGATTATTCAACCGGCAATTTTCCGGCATCCGGCCCGCGGAACACCGCCGGGTCGAAAACGGCGTGATTGATCGACGGCGCGAGCGGCTTGATCAGGCCGTTGCCGAGGTCGTAGATCCAGCTGTGGACGCCGACCTGCTGGCCGCGGTCCCACGCATCCTCGACGATGGTCGAGCGGGCGATGTTCTCGGCATTGGCCAGCACGTTGAGCTCGCACAGGCGGTCGATCCGCTCGGCGGGTTCGAGGTCCTGGAGTTCGTCCGCCCTCCGGCGCGCGATGTTGCGGATGTGGCGCAGCCAATTGTCGATGATTCCGTGCGGCACGGTCTCGAGCGCCGCCTGCACGCCGCCGCAGCCGTAGTGCCCGCAAACGATGACGTGGCGGACCTTGAGGACGTCCACGGCGTACTGGAGCACGGAAAGCATGCTGAAATCCGTTTGCACGACCACGTTGGCCACGTTGCGGTGGACGAAGACCTCGCCGGGCGCGAGGCCGGTGATCTGATTGGCGGGCACGCGGCTGTCGGAGCACCCGATCCAGAGGTACTCGGGGTTCTGCTGGGCGACCAGACGACTGAAGAAACCGGGATCCTCCTCGAGCTGGCCCGCAGCCCACTCACGATTCTTTTCCAGGAGGTGCTTCAGCGTCTGCATGCCGAAATCCCAATTCCGAAATCGTCATCGGGCAATCTCCAATCTTGAATCATCCCGTGGCCGACCTCTTCGCCAGCGACGCGGAACCCTCGAGACCCCGCGAGGCCTCCGCCGATGAACCGCTCGCCGCGCGGATGCGCCCGCGCACGCTCGACGAGATCCTCGGACAGGACCACATCCTCGGCCAAGGCAAGCTGCTGCGCCGGGCGATCGAGTCCGACCGCTTCACCTCGCTGATCTTCCACGGCCCCCCGGGCACCGGAAAGACCACCCTCGCCCACGTCATCGCCCGCACGACCGGATCCCGCTTCGAGGCACTGAATGGCGTCGAGTCCAACGTCGCCGAAATCCGCGCCAAGATCGATCAGGCACGCACCTACCGCGATCTCCGCAACCAAACGACCGTTTTGTTTATTGATGAGATCCACCGTTTCAACAAGTCCCAGCAGGACGTGCTGCTGCCTCACATTGAGAAAGCAACCGTTCGTTTCATCGGCGCAACCACCCATAATCCCTACTTTTACGTCAACTCGCCGCTGGTGTCCCGCTCCCAGATCTTTCAGCTTGAATCTGTTTCAAGCGAATGCTTGATTCAATTGTTGGAGCGGGCGATATCGGATTCGGATCGCGGCTTTGGCTCGATGGCGATCGAGGCTGAATCGGAGGCCCTGAGGCACCTGGCGGAGATGTCCGACGGCGACGTCCGAAAAGCCCTGACGGCGCTGGAGTTGTCGGTCCTGACCACGCCTCCCGCGGGGGATGGCACGATCCACCTGAGTCTGGCGGTCGCCGAAGAGAGCATCCAGCGCAAGGCGATTGCCTACGATGCGGATGGCGACGCCCACTACGACACCGCCTCGGCCTTCATCAAGTCCATCCGTGGCTCGGACCCCGATGCCGCCCTCTACTGGCTGGCAAAAATGCTCCACGCCGGCGAGGACCCCCGCTTCATCGCCCGCCGGTTGGTGATTTCGGCAAGCGAGGACATCGGTCTGGCGGACTCCAACGCCCTGCGGGTGGCGATGGACGCCCACCAGGCCTTTGAGTTCATCGGCATGCCCGAGGGCCGCATCCCGCTGGCCCACGCCACCGTCTACCTCGCCACGGCACCGAAATCGAACAGCGCCTACGCCGCCCTCGGTGCCGCGATGAAGGACATCGAAAAGGGCCGGACGCTGGCGGTACCGGAGCACCTGCGCACCAAGACCCGGAAAAAGCTGGCGTCCGCCAGCGGAACGGAAGACGAGAAACTCCAGTATCTTTACTCCCACGACTACGAGGGGGGCTACGTCCCCCAGGCCTACCTGCCCGAGGGCCGGAAATACTACACGCCCACCGAGAACGGCCTCGAGAAGCGGATCAAGGAGCGCCTCGACTACTGGCGGCAGCAGATGGAGCGGTAAGAACGCGCGACGCCGTCGCTCCCCGCGAACCCAAGAAGTCCCGAATCTTCCCCACGGCTCAAACTCCCGGAAAGGCAGGCAGCGACCGCCTTTCGACCCTTGCCGGGAAAAGAACACCTCGAGCCCAGCGATGCGCGACAGCGTCGCGCGCTCCATAAGAGCTTGTATTTTGTCTATTTTGCCCTTATTGAGCTTTTGTGGACAAAATATCGACTTTTCAACAACGGAACCCGACTCACTTGACGCGTCAGATTGGCCACCGGATTCGCGATCATCGCAAGGCCCGGGGTTGGACCCAGGCGGAGCTGGCCGAGCGGTCGGGGATCAGCCTTTCGACGCTCAAGCTGCTGGAGCGTGAGGGCAAGGGCTCGCTGCAGCGCCTGGCGAAGGTGGCGGTGATCCTCAATCTCGACGGCGGCCTGCGGGAGCTTTTCGCGGAGACGCCTGCCTATGCCTCGCTCGAAGCGGTTGAGAAGGCCACCCGCGGCTCGATCAGATCATGAAGCTCACCGTCCGCCATCTGGGCATTCCGGAGGGACCGGTCATTGGCCGGCTCTTCGAGGCACCCGACCACCGGGTCTTTTTTGAATTTGATTCCGAGTGGGCGGCACGTGGCATCGAGCTTTCGCCCATCTACCTCCCGGCCAACACCCCGGGCTCGGTCACGACGCCCACTCCCGCCTTCGGGCCGCTGTTCGGCTTGTTCGAGGACTCGATGCCCGATTGGTGGGGCACCCGGTTGCTGAAGCGGTTCTTTGACGAGAAGGGCATTCCGTGGCGGCGCGTGGGCTCCCTGCAGAAGCTGGCCGCCCAAGGCGACTATGGGATTGGGGTGCTGGGCTACGAGCCGGACGAAGCGCCTCCGGATTTCCGCTCCGAGGTCGCCATCGATGTGGCCGATCTGGTGGATACCGCGCGGCGGGTTTACGACGGTGAACCCGCCGAAGGAATCACCCAGCTGATTCGATCCGGGATGACGGCCGGGGGCGCCCAGCCCAAAGCACTGGTCCACCTCTCCAAGGACTTTGCCACACTCTGGCCCGGAGGCGGCAACCCACCTGAAGGCTCGTCGCCTTGGCTTCTCAAGTTCCAGCTCGATGCGGAGGGGATGGAGACGCGGGAAGAGCATGCCTGCCATCTGATGGCCGCTGCGGCAGGCATCCACGTGCCGGAGACCCGACTTCTCACCGACGCGCGCGGGCGGGCGCATTTCCTCACCCGTCGATTCGACCGCCTGGATGGTCAGCGTTTCCACGTCCACACCTGGTGCGGGCTGACCCACACATCGCCCGGCGACGGGCTGGACTATGCCGACCTGATGAATCTCGCGCGGATGCTTTGTGCCGAAGAATCCGCGGTCGATGAGTTCTTCCTTCGAGCGGTGTTCAACGTCAGTGTCGGCAACGACGATGATCACGGGCGAAATCACGCCTTCCTGATGGACTCCGAACACCAGTGGCACCCGAGTCCGGCCTACGACCTGACCTTTGCCTCCAATCCGCTCACGTCGAATCTCCGGAGCGCGGCCGTGAATGGCCGCCATGCGGAGCTGAAGCCCGACGATCTCCGCCGACTGGGCCGGGATCAGTCGGTCCGGCGGATCGACGAAAAAATCGGCCGGGTCATCGATGTCGTGCGGCGCTGGCCGGAATTTGCGGCCACGGCGGGCCTGCCGGAGGGTCATGCCGCCCGGTTGGCCACTGAAATGCCGACATCGAGGTGGTAATGGAGCGCCGATGATGAAATCGGCCCGGCTGATGCCGATTTCATCA
>JAKZES010000049.1 GCA_022548915.1 Verrucomicrobiaceae bacterium E54 | reverse complement strand
CTTGCGGGCGTGGACCCATTCCTCCATCGCCACGGTCAGCGAGAGGTCGAAGCGGGCGGCGAGTTGCTCGCAGTATCGGAGCAGTTCGATGTCCCTCCGGGTCACCTCGTCACCGGTGGCGATGCCGTTGGTGAGTCGCACGGTGATCTGTTGGGCCACGACCTGGGCCTCGTCCGGGCAGGAGATGCTTCGCCTCCGTCGCCGGCCGCCCTCCTTCCAGGCGAGGGTGTGTTCCGAGTATCCATCGGCCCGGGTCATCGTGTAGATCTTCACGGCGGCAGGGCCGGTTCCGATCTGGATCACGCTGCTGCGTTTCTTCCGTTTGCGCGGGTTCATTGAACCCTTCGCCGGTGTCAACTTGTCGGAATTTTTGTCCGAAGGATTCGCCCTCGGCGGCTTCGGATTCCTGCGAGTTGCTTGCTTGGAGCGGGTTACGGGATTGCTCCCACCCTCTCCGCCATCGTCCGATGGCACTTTCTCACTGTAGCGGTCGGCTGAACTTAGAAATTTGTCCAGGGATCTTAGAAAATCGAGGCGGAGCCGTGCGAGAAGCGGCCCATCTCCCCACGATCTGCCAGATTGACGGCACTGATCAAGGTCGCTGTTCGTTTGTGCGACCCTGGTTGCATCAGCATTTCTCAAGGTTGCAAGGACCCCGAGGCTAAGATTGGGGCGATTTCAGCTGTTTCTCATCGAGGGTCGTCGTCTGAGGTCCAAATCCCATGGCGGTAGGCCATGCGCAGCCTGAGCCAATGTCCGCATCAGATCACAACGATACCGCATCGGTCGTCAGCCTGCTGACCAAGCATCAGCCGGACCTGTGGGCCTACGTGATCACCCTGATGCCGGGGGACCCGGACGCCGCGGATGTTCTTCAGAAGGTCAATTTGGTGCTCTGGACGAAGCGGGGCACTTTCAAACCTGGCACCAATTTCCGGGCCTGGGCTTTCTCAGTGGCCCGCTTCGAGGTGCTGGCCCACTTGAAGAAGAGGAAACGGGAGGGCCTTGTTCTTCTCGACGAAGAACTGCTGGATACGATTGCCGACGAAGCCCCCGATGCCCTCGCGCCTGGCGACGCGAAGCTGGCCGCACTGGAGCACTGCTTGCAGAAGATCCGCCCACAGGACCGCGCGCTCCTCGACCACCGTTACATGTCCAATCGCGGCTTGAGCGAGTTCGCCGAGCGCGTGGGCCGCAGCGTGTCGGCGCTCTCGGTGACGCTGCATCGATTGCGGGCCGGTCTCCGGCAATGCGTGAAGGAGCGACTGCGTGAAGAGGAGGCCTTGCCGTGACTCGAAACGAACTGGATAGCGCCATTCAGAAGGCGCTGGATGGCGCCCTCACGGAAAGGGAGTGCCTTGAACTTCGGGCCGTGCTGAAATCCGATCCCGCGGCCCGCGCGCTCTACTATGAGTACGCGGACCTGAACCAGTCGCTGGTCTATCGTCTGTCCCGCCTTTCTCCGGTCGATGCGGCCCGGTCCCTTGCTGATATCCGCTTGCAAGTCCAGAGCCGGCGGGCGGTTCGCCTTTCGATCGCCGCCGCGGCCGCGGTGTTCGTCGCCACACTGGTCGCCCTGAAGCTGATCTTCGTCCCCGACCCGCCCATCGCGGATTACCGGGTGGCACCCGGCAGCCTCTACACCCTTGAGACAGTCGACTCGGGAGAGGCCGCACCCGTTGACGGGCTGCACAAAGGCTCCGTCGTGAATCTCACACGAGGCAGCTTCGAGGTCGTCCTCCGCAACGGCAACCGCGGAGTGGTGCTGGCCCCCTCCCGGTTCGAGGTCCGCTCCGACAACGAAATCGTCCTGGAGGAGGGAACGGCCTGGTTCGAGGTGACGAAGGATGGCAGGGGCTTGCAAGTGGCCACCCAGAGATTGAAGGTCATCGACCTTGGAACGGCCTTCGGTATTCGCTCGATCCCGGGTTCGGACGACGAGGTGCATGTGTTTTCCGGCAGTGTCCGGGTGAGCAGTCCGCTCGATGCCGAGCAGACGCTTGCAGCCGGGGAGGCCCGCTCCTGCGGAGCCGCTGGAAATCTAATGGCGATCCCGGTGCAAGCCGACATGTTCCTTACCAGTTTGCCGGAGGAGGGTGGGGAGCAGTTCGCCAATGGCGATTTCGAAGCCGGTGCCCGCCCCGATGATGCGGACTTCGGCGTGTCGGCCACGGAGGCCCTGCTGCCGGGTTGGAACTTCGGCCGCGACGTGAGCGTGGCCCTCCGTTCGGGCACCGGCAAGCCGGGGTATGGTCAAGGCAACGGCACGATTCTCTCCTCCACTGCCGACGTGCAGGTCGGCTTTCGCAACGCTCCCCCTGGCTACGAGGTCGGCACTCCCGATGATTCGATCTGGCAGACCTTCGGCACCGTCCCCCTTCAGCAGTATGAGGTGAGCTTCGAAATGGGCGGCTTCTTTGCCTCCTCGGGTGCCCTCGAGGTCACTGCGGCGGTGTACGACGGCACGGCCACCACCGGCACGCCTTTGGCCCGGATCTCCGAGAGCCGCGTCGGCCAGAGCCCGCGTGACAACGGCTACAATCCACCGACCCGCTTCACCTTCACCGCGCGGTCCGGCCGGAGCACCCTCGTTCTCACCGAGACCAGCCCCCAGTCGGACAGTTGCTCGCCGGTCATCGACAATGTCACCGTCGTGGAAGTGCCGGAATAGCTGTGCTCGACGAGTGACACGCCCCGACAACTCCTGAAGCACCCACCTGGGGCCTGGTCGATCTCGCGTCATTTCCGCGGATTTCGGTCGCACTCTTCAAAAACCCGCGAGTCGCAGGTTAAGATCGTCACCCTTTCGGCTGTTTGTTGGTGCATCTCACTACCAGGGAGCCGCCGATTCTGGGGCGAGTCCTTCGCGGTCGCGAGCGAGTCATGACGCCAAGAATCCACAACACTCTGTTTTTTGCCTTCGTCGGACTTTTTGGTTCTGCACCTGTCGGGGCGGACACCGTGCTGGTCGATCACACCTTCGACGGAGTCGCGAACGACATCGGTCCGGCCTTTCAGCAGCTCTACAACGGCCAGGGCACGGCCAGCACGGATCCGAGCACCGGCTACATCGAAACCACCGGGATCAACAACGCCTCCATTGGCTTCAACACCGAGGCGGCCGTGGATGCCTCCACTGCCGCGGGATTCACGATCACATGGGTGGTGGATTCCTACTACGATTGGGGACTCGACACGGGAGCCGTTGGCGGCAGCTCCGTGCACTACAACGGCTGGTTCTTCGGCGTGGGAACGAGCACGTCCGACACCGGGACGGGCCTGTGGAACAACCATGATAGCCTCGGACTGCTGCTGGACGGCGGCAATACCTTCTCGGCCAACGATTGGTCGCTTGCTGCGAACTTTGGCGGCAAGGCATTCGCCTCACTCGGGACACCGGCGACCTATGCTTCACTGGCCGACGGCTTCACGGTCTCGCTGACGGTCAACAGCGACGGCACGTGGTCGGCGTCATCGACGGGCATGAGCACGGACATCAGCGCGACGGGCAATTTGGCCGACTTCACGACGCTGACTTACTCGGACATTGCGGGCTCGCTGGTCGCCAACACCACGATCCAGGGACCGAATCCAAGTACGACCGCCAGTCTGAATTACACCGTCACCAGCGTCACCTTGACCGTTCACGATGGTCCGTCGGCCTCGTCGGATCTCAAAGTCACTTCGATCACCCGGTCGGGAAGCACCGTCACGGTCGAATTCACCGGCGGAGTCGATGGACAGACCTACGACCTGAACAAGTCGACCACGCTCGATTTCACGACACCGGACATCAAGGATACGACCACCCTCTCGGGCGCCACGAGCGGAACGCTCGAAGACACGACGGCGACTGAAGACAAGGCCTTCTACCGGGTCGAACCGCAATAGATCATCCGCGCTGCGACCATCCACAGACTCCAATCATCCTCCCACGACAACCACCACTCAGATGAACTACCGCAAACTGACCGCCTTGGCCGCCTCGGCCCTTCTGTTCACCGTCCCGGCCGGTGCCGCGACCCTCCTCTCCAACGACTTCGGCGGCGGAGCCGACATCGGCCCTGGTTTCCAGCAGCTTTACAACGGCCAGGGAACCGCCAGCGCGGACCCGGCCACGGGCACGATCACCACCACGGGCGTCGACAACGCCGCCATCGGCCTCAACACTTCGGGCACGGTGGATGCCTCCGCCGCTCCGGGCTTCACGATCGAATGGGTGGTTTCCTCGTTTACGGGAGATTCCTTCAATGATGGCTCCGGTAGCCGGGTGAGATTCAACGGCTGGTTTTTTGGCGTGACCACCGACACCGGCAGCGGCGGAACGTCCCTCTGGAACAACACCGGGGAAGCTGTCGGTATTCTGATGGACGGCGGTAATTCTTACACCGACTGGTCCTTCGTTCAGAGAACCGGGGGCAGTCTGGATTCAAACACCGCCCTGAACGGCTCGCAACCGACCGTGGCCTCGTTCAATGACGGATTTACCGTCTCCCTGACGATCAATGACGACAACACCTGGTCGGCCTCCTCGACCGGTCTGAGCAACAACATCAGCAGCTCCGGATCGCTGGCGGCCGGGACCTATGCGACCATCGCCGGCTCGCTGGTCGCCAATACGACCATTCAGGGCACCCAAGTGGGCTACGTGATCGACAGTGTCACCTTGACCACCATCCCGGAGCCCACCACCGCGACCCTCTTCGGCGGCTTGCTTGTCCTGACCCTGCTACGCCGGCGCCCAGGCGCCTGATCTCCATCGAGCGGCAAACATCCCAATGAATGAGCATCGGGTCTCCTTCAAGGGAGACTACCGGCTCTCTGCGTCCTGACGTTGGGACGACTCGGGTTGAAATCCATCGGAAGCCGTTCCGTCATCATCCCGTCATGAACCCAAACCGACTTGCCCCCCGGCATGCCATCCGCTCAGCCACCCTGTTGGCCGCGGTCTTTCAAATGGCCCCAGCTTCCCGCGGGGCCGATCTGATCGACAACGACTTCGGCGTGGGAGCCGACACCGGCCCGGCTTTCCAGCAGCTCTACAACGGCCAGGGAACCGCCAGCGCGGACCCGACCACGGGCACGATCACCACCACCGGCATCGATAACGCCGCCATCGGCCTCAACACCGCGGGCACGGTGGATGCCTCGGCCGCTTCGGAGTTCACAATTGAGTGGGTGGTTTCCTCATTCACCGGCGATTCGTTCAACGACGGGTCCGGTAGCCGGGTGAGATTCAACGGATGGTTCTTCGGCGTGACCACCAACGCCGGCAACGCGGGTCCGGCCCTCTGGAACAACACCGGGGAAGCTGTTGGGATCCTTCTGGACGGTGGAAACACTTACACGGACTGGTCATTCGTTCAGAGAACCGGGGGCAGCTTGAATGCAAACACTTCCCTGAACGGTTCCCAGCCGACGGTGGCGTCGTTCAATGACGGCTTCACCCTTTCCCTGACGATCAACGCCGATGACACCTGGTCGGCATCCTCCACCGGCCTGAGCAATGACATCAGCAGCTCCGGTTCGCTGGCGGCCGGGACCTACGCGACGATTGCCGGTTCACTGGTCGCCAATACCACCATTCAGGGCACTCAGGTGGGCTATGTGCTTGATAGAGTCACCCTGGAGACGATCAGCAGCGACACCTCGGGTGACAACACCCCGCCCACGCCCGCCCAGATGTCGTGGACCCATCCACCTTCCGCCCTATCTGAAACCGAGATCACCATGACGGCGGTCACGGCCGACGATGACAATGGCGTGCAGTATCAGTTCACCCGCTGGTTCGATGGCTCGGTCCAGTTCACCAGCGATTGGCAAGGCACCCCGGGCTTCACCGACAGCGGCCTGCTGCCCGCCACCACCTACGGCTACACCGTCGTGGCCAGGGACCGCAGCGTGAATCAAAACACCAACACCGAGTCGTCGCCCGTCGCGGAAGCAACCACCAACGACGAGGGCACGGACCCGCCACCCAACGGCGGCTACGTGGCACCCTTCGTCGACAGCGATGGCGACAGCTACCGCGATGAGGCGGAAACCGCCCTCGGTTCGGATCCCAACGACCCCGCCGACTGCCCCGACCACACCCCGGCGCCCGCCATGCCGAACATCGTGATCATCTATGCCGACGACCTCGGCTTCGGCGACATTTCCCGCTACGGCAATCTCTTTGGCACAACGAGCGCCTCGCCCACGCCGAACGTCGACAGCCTGGCCGACCAGGGCGTGACCTTCACCCAGGCCCACTCCGCCAACGCCGTCTGTACCCCTTCACGCTACTCCCTGCTCACCGGCATCTACAACTGGCGCAATTTCCAGAGCATCTCCGGACACTACGGCTACAAGGCAGGGATCGACAACATCCCGCTCGACGGCGACGTCACCATCGCCGACTTCCTCAAGACGCAGGGCTACGATACGGCGGCCTTCGGCAAATGGCACCTCGGCGGCAAGTGGTATGCGCCCGGTACGAACAACCGCATCACCGGCAATCCCACCGACCCGTCGGCCGTCGATTGGACCCGCCGCATTGAAGGCCACGCCACCGACATCGGCTTCGACTATTTCCGTGGTCTGGGAACCGTGCTCAACATGGGCCCCTATGTCTACCTTCACGACGATATCGTCCACTACTGGGTGGAGGACACCGCGCTCAATACCTACGGCGACAAGCTGCCCAATGGTCGCAAGGGCTACTTCCGGCCCGCCACGGCAGGGGACAGCTTCCAATGGTTCACCAGCAGCCAATTGAACTCGACCGTGGTCGCGGGTCCGGATTCGCGGGAGAGCCTCGGCGATCCGTCCTATCGCCAGATCGACGCCGGCCCGATCATGATCGCGGACTTCGAGAGCTACATCGCCAATCGCACCACGACGGCAGACACCGATCCATTCTTCGCCTACGTGTCCCTCTATTCACCCCACAAACCGTGGGCGATCACCCCGGCCTTCAACAACAGCACCTATGGCGACTATGACTACGCACGGTGGATGGCCGAGGTGGACGACCGCATCGGCCGGATCATCGCCGCCATCGACGACAACGGCATGGCGAATGACACGCTGGTCATCTTCACCGCGGACAACGGCCCCGAGACCACCGCCATGGACCGCACGCTGTCCAATGGCGACGACGCCAACGGCCCCCTGCGTGGTGCCAAGCGCGACGTCTGGGACGGCGGCACCCGCGTGCCCTTCATCGTGCGCTGGCCCGGCCAGGCACCGGCCGGAATGGTGGTGACCGACGAGTTGATTTCCCAGGTCGACATTTTCCCGACCATCGCCGCCTTCCTCGGCCAGGAGCTGCCCGACACCACCGCTCCCGACGGCGAATCGTTCCTGAATGTCGTCCGTGGTCAGCGCAAGCCGGGCGAGGCCCGCAGCGGAATCGTGCTCTGCTCGTTCGGCGGTCACCTCGCATTGAAAGCGCCGGACGGATGGAAGCTGATCGACTCGACCGGCGGTGGCGGCAACACCTCCTCGTGGGACTCTGAGAATAACAGCATTCCCAGCGCCATTGGAACAAACCAGGGTGTTCCGAAGCAACTCTTCGAAATGCCGGTTGACCTTGGCGAGGACATCAACCGGATTGACAGCCTGACCGGCGATTCCGCCATCCGCGCCGAACTCGTGAATCTCACCGGTCGCGATCTGCTGGCCACGCTCGATCAACTCCGGACCAGCGGTGCCGCCGCCCTCGACGGGCGCGAGCCCGACAACGACGCCGACGGCATGAGCAATGCTTTCGAGACCCTCCACGGACTCGACCGTGACTCGCCCAAGGACGCCGCCCTCGACAACGACGGCGACGGCGCCGACAACCTTTCCGAAAGCATCGCCGGCACCGACCCCAACGATCGCGGAAGCGTGTTCCGCGTGATCGACCTGACGGACTCAGCCGCGACCCTGTCCGTGACCTGGCCGAGTGTCGCCGACCGGACCTACGAGGTTTTCTGGAGCACCGACCTCGGCGTCTGGACGAGCGACTCGATCCATCCGGGAACCGGGGAGGAGATTACCGTTCCTCTCGACAAGGCTGTGATCGATGCGGCGGACGGCAACTCCGGCAATCTGCGAGCTCTCTTTGTTAGGATTGGTGTCACGCGGTCTTGATCCGCGAGGAAATTGAACGAGAGTCCCATCCTCTCCGCCACCCACATCACGGAACAAACGGTAGATGGTGGAACGGGAACACCGGAAGCTTGCGCTCAGGGCGTCAATTCCGAGGGTGGGGTCGCCAAGCCGTGTCTCCAGAAACTCCCTCATCGCCGCGAATGTTGCCTGATCCGAAGCGGGTGAGCTGGCGGGCGAGCGCGAGGGACCGAGGAATCCCTCGAGCAGGCCGAGAAACCCGGCGGCCATCGCTGGTGCGTCCGCGCGGGTGGCCTGTGGCAGGGAGCACCAGGTTTCCCGCAGCGCGGTGCCCAGGATCCGGCCGGCGGGAGAATCGAGCTTCCAACTGACCACGGGCCGGGAGGCGTGCAGACAATCCCGGTGATGCTTCGCGCTACTCCGCCCGTAGATCGACACAGATCAGCCGTTCCTGGCCCCGCAGGTAGAGCCGTCCCTTGCTGAGGGCGAGGGGGCTCCAGTATTTGAGGTCGAACTTCTTGCCAAGGTCCGAGCCGAAGACGTTCGCTTCGGCCAGCAGGCGGAAGCCTTCGGGCGACGGCTTGACCAGTCGCAGGACGCCGTTCTCACCGTCCTGGATGATGAGCATGCCATCGGCATGGATCATGCCGCCACGGCCCATGAAGGGCTCGGTTCCGGTGTTCCAGAGTTCCTTGCCATCAAGCGTCCAGCAGCTCAAGCCGCCGGTCTCGCGCTTGCTCTTCACCTTGTGGTTCGAGTTTTCGTTGGCGAGGAAATAGAGATGGCCTTCGATCACGATGGCGGGGTGGACCTGGGAGCCTTTGTCGGTGGACCAGAGTTCGGTGATCGCGTATTCACCGTCCGTCTTCCTGACCTTCAGCATCTTGGAGCCGCAGTCGTAGCCGCCGGTGACGAAGATCCGGTCCTCGCCGACCTGGGTTGCGACCGGGATGGGGATCTTGTTGTAGTAAAGGCCGGTCTGCCAGAGGACCTTGCCGTCGGTGGGGCGGTAGCTGGTGATCAGTCCCTTCTTCGCGTCCTTGTCGGTGACCGAGATCATGACGACATGCTTCTCCCCGCCGATCTCCAGCACGGTGGGTGCCGAGTGGGAGTCGCCGATCGGCCCGCTCTTCCAGAGCTCCTCGCCGGTGGTCTTGTCGATGCCGGCGACTCCGGTTTCTTCCCCGAAGGGCGTGACGATCAGCGCGTCACCCTCGACGAGCGCAGGCTGGGCCCAGCCCCATTTCGGGGTGGCGCCCTCGTAGCGTTCGCCGAGCTTCACGTCCCAGACGGGCTTGTGGGTCCGGCGGTCGATGCGGAAGACGCGGCCGAAGGCGTTGACGAAATACACGGCGTCGTCCTCGACGGTGGGGACGCTGCGCGAGCCTGGGAAGGGCGGCTCGCCCTCGGCGGCGTTCTCGAAGCGCCACTTCTCCTTGCCGGTGGCGGCGTCGAGACACAGCAGGACGTCGGATTCGCCGCGCACCCGGTCGATGAGGAAGACCTCGTCGCCGACCACGGCGCAGCCGCCGAAGCCGACCTCGAGCTGCTTTTCCCAGAGGACGGGCGGGCCGTTCTCGGGAAAGCTGCGGACCAGGCCGGTCTCTTCGGACACGGCGTCGCGCGAAGGGCCGAGGAAGCGAGGCCAGTCCTTCGCGGCAGCGGTGAGGAGCAGAAGGGTGAAGAGGAAGGGGAACTTCATGGTGCGATGGCATTCAAACGAAGGGGAACCGGGCACGAAAGCAAGGATCTTCTGCCGGCAGCCGAGGCTCCTCGGCCGGCGTGTTCCCGGGGAAAGAAGGAGGAGGCGCCGTCCTCCGGCCAACGGCGAAGGCCTGGCGCGCGGGCGACGCGCTCAGGCACCTTGCCAATCGCGGGGCGGGCGCCGATAGATCGGGCTGGCCTCGAACGATTCGCCTTCGAATGCCTCGCGCCCGGGGTCCCATTTCACGGTCTTGCCGGTGCGCACGGCGAGGTGCCCGAGATGGAGGGCAGTGGCGAGCCGGTGGCCGGCCTCGGCGTGGTAGGCGGGCTTGCTTCGCGACTTCATGCAGTCGAGGAAGTCGCGGTGCTCGATCGGCGGCCGGGGCCAGTAGTCGGCGGTGTCGGGAAACTCGGCCACCCGCAGGATCTCCGGATCGCTGGCCGACCAGGCACCGTTCCAACCCTTGCACCGGACCCAGCCATTGCTGCCCTCGAACTTGATGTCGACCTCGCCGGCACCGACTTTCATGACCACTCCGTTGGCGTAGCGGTAGTCGAGGTCGAAGCGGATCGGCACGTCACTGTGGAATTTCTCCGGATCGGGCAGCGGCCCGCTGCCGAAGACCTCGACCGGGCCGAGGTGCTCCATGCGGGCGCCGATCTGCGCGGTGTCGATGAGGTGGGAGCCCCAGTCGGTGATGACCCCGCCACTGTAGTCGAAGAGGGTGCGCCAGTGCTGGGGGTCCGGTCGGGTCGGCGTGTACTCGTGAAAGGGTGCGGGCCCGAGCCACAGGTTCCAGTCGAGTCCGGCGGGGACCGGTGCGGGTTCCTCGAGCGGGAAGGGCGACTTGGCGGGGAGGGTGACGTGGATGGTCTTCAAGTCGCCGATCAGTCCCGCGCGGACCCATCCGGCGAGGCGGTAGTACTTGACGAGGTAGCGGTCCTCGATGCCCCACTGGAAGACGGCCTTGCGCTTCATCACCTCGGTGACGAGCTCCGAGCCCTCGGTGATCGTGAGGGTCGGTTTTTCACAGAACACATCCTTGCCCGCCCGCAGGGCGGCGAGCGAGAGCGGGACGTGCCAGTGGTCCGGCGTCGAGATCACGATCGCGTCGAGGTCGTCGCGGGCGATCAATTCGCGGAAGTCCTGGGTGACGGTGCAGTCGGTGTTGCCGTGGTGCTGGTCGACCTCGCGTTTCGCCCGCTCGGCGGCGGAACGCCGGACGTCGCAGACGGCCAGGGTGACCTGGTCCGGTTGGTTGAGGAAGGTACGGAGGTTGCGCCCGATGCCCTGGCTTCCCATGCCGATGTGGCCGAGGGTGATCTTGTTCGACGGGGCGTCCTTGCCGAGCAGGCGCGACGGGATGATCAGGGGGGCGGAGGCCGCGGCCAGTTGCGCGAGGACTTTGCGGCGGCTGGGCTTGGGCGGGGAGGAGTCGGTGGGCTTCATTTCGTCGAGTGCGGAAGGGTGAACCCTTTGGAAGGGCAGGCGTCCGGGTGGAGGGAGCCCGGCGAGGGAAAGAGGAACGAGCCGGGCGCGGACGCCCGGCTCGATCGGGTTCAGGCGGGAGGCTGGTCGGGGCCTTCCGGATGCTCCGGCTTCAAGGGCGGGGGCGTGGGCTCCACGGGAGCCGGTTTCGCCGGCTTTGGAGCGGCTTTGGCACCCTCGCCGAGCTTGCCGAGGTATTCGGGCAGCTCGATGCCGGCATTGCGGCTGATCTCGTGGAGCGGCGGCAGCGAGCCGACCAGTCCGGAGACGAAGTTGGCGGTGCTGCTCTTGCCGTCGGCTCCCGGGCCGCTGTCCCAGACGGTGACCTTGTCGATCTTGAGGTTGGAGATCGCCTTGGCCTGCTCCTCGACCAGCTTCGGCAGCTGTTCGATCATCAGCAGCAACGAGGCGAGGTCCTTGTCGCCATTGGCGGCACCGACGAGGTCGGCGAAACCGCGGGCCTTCTTGGTGAGGATCTGCTCGGTACCTTCCGCTTCGGCCTCGAGGCGGAAGCGGAGACCATCCGCCTCGGCCTGTTTGACGGCCTTGAGGCCGTCGGCCTCGGCCTGCTTCTGCAGGCGGACCGCATCGGCCTCACCGGCCTGGGTGCGGCGGATGGACTCGGCACGGGCCTCGGCGTCGACGATCGCCTTCTGCTTGGCGATCTCGGCGGGCACGATGACGTTGGCCTCCTGCGATGCCTTCTCGCGGTTGGCGCGCTCGAGCTCGGACTGGGCCTCGGCCTTGTAGGCTTCCTGCAGGGCGGCGGCGGCCTTGACCTTTTCGGCGGCGGACGCGGCGCGTTCGGCCTCGGCTTCCTTGACCCGGCGGTCGGCGTTGGAGTTGGCGATCTCGACCGTGGCGGTGTTCTCACCATCGGTCGCCTTGGCATTGGCGTTGGCGACCCGGATCCGCTGGTCGCGCTGGGCCTCGGCGGCACCGATGTCGCCGTCGCGCTGGGCTTCGGCGACCTTCACCTTGGCCTCGGCGATCGCCTTCGAGGCGGCCTCCTGGCCGAGGGCGTCGATGTAGCCGGACTCGTCGGTGATGTCCTGGACGTTGACGTTGATCAGGCGCAGGCCGACCTTCTTGAGTTCCACTTCCACACCCGTGGAAATATTGGCAATCAGCTTGTCGCGGTCGGCGTTGATTTCCTCAATGTCCATCGTCGCGATGACCACCCGCATCTGGCCGAAGATGATGTCCTTCGCCAGCTCCTTGATCTCGGCGAGTCCGAGACCGAGCATCCGCTCGGCGGCGTTTTCCATGATCCCGGGCTCGGTCGAGACACCGACGGTGAAGGTCGAGGGCGTGTTGACCCGGATGTTCTGCTTCGAAAGAGCGCCTTCGAGGCGGATGTCGATGGGCAGCGGGGTGAGGTCGAGGTACTGGTAGCCCTGGATGATGGGCCAGACGAAGGCGGCACCGCCGTGGAAGCAGTTGGCCGACTTGCCGCCAGCCACCTTGCCGTAAACGACCAGCAGCTTGTCGGAGGGGCAGCGCTTGTAGCGGGTGATGAAGGCGATCACCACAGCCGCGAAGAAAATCACGATGGCGATGATGACGATGGCAGGCGGGATATCCGCGAGGATCATGGGATGTGTCATTGGAGTTGTGTTTGGGGTTGGGAGCTAGATTCCTTCAACGTAGAAGGAGGTGGGTCCGTCGAGGCCCGTGATCCGGACTTTTTCGCCGGGTGCGATGGCGCCAGGCTCGCGCTTGCGGGCGCTGGCGGTGACAAGGCGACCCTGGATGGTCACCTGGATCTGGCCGCCGCCGTCGTGGTTGTCACCGGGAATGGTGACGTAGACGGTGGCATCCGAACCGATGGCGGACTCGTACTCGAGATTGCCACTCGATTGGAGTCGCAGCAGGGTGCGGATGACGAAGAACATGGCGAGCATCAGGCCCAATCCCGAGCCGACTCCAATGGCGGTGGCGGCGAGGGTGCCGAGTCCTCCCTCGAGGGCGAGTACGCCGCCCCAGCCGAAGCCGAGGAAAAAGGCGCTGATCGTGTGCGAGGAGAAGAGTCCGAGGCCGGAGGCGTCGGGCGAGCCGATGTCGAGGTGGAAGAAGTCAAAGAAGCCGTCCACCCCCATGCCGAGGAGTGCCAGAAGCGTCTGCAGGATGGTGAGCCCGAGGGCCACGATCGCGATGGCGTAGAACACCTGCAGCGAGAAATCGAGAGAGGTCCACCAGTCGGTCATGGGTTCGGGGGTTCGGGGTTGATGGGCTCCGGCCAGGCTCGTGGGAACCCGTCCATCACCGATACGTTAGGAGAGTAGGATAAGGGATACGGGCTTGTCCCCTCCAAACATGCGGCATGTTTTGTAGCGGGTGGTTAGAAGGGGCCTCCGGGCGGCTTGAGGAACACGGAGAAGACCGGGCAAGGCGCTTGGAGGGGTTTGGTTCGGCGGATACGCTACCATTCCCCACCTCCGGACCGAAGCCCGGTGCCGCTCAGTGCCGCCGAACCTTGCCGGAGGCGGTGAGGGGGATCTTGTCGACGAACTTGTAGCGGAGCGGGACCTTGTAGGCGGAGATGTGCTCGCGGCAGTATCGCTGCAGGGCGACCGGCTTGGGAGGAGATCCGGGGTCGGAGGGGATGATCTCGGCGGTGGGGATCTGGCCCATCTGCGGGTGATCGTGGCCGATCACACGGCTGCGTTTCACCCCGGGGTGCAGGTTGAGCACGGCCTCGACCTCCTCGGGAAAGACCTTCATGCCGGCGACGTTGATGACCGACTTGAGGCGGCCGACGAGGGTCAGGTCGCCATCCGGGTCGCGGACGACGAGGTCGCCGCTGGCGAAAAAGCCGTCATCCAGCGGGTCGGGATTCCAAGGGACGAGGTAGGCATCGAGCAGGCCCGGGCCGCGGACATGAAATTCGCCGGGTTGGCCGTCGGGAACCGGTTCGCCGTCGTCGCCTCGCAGCTCGACCTCGTAGTCGGGGAGCGGCCTGCCGAGGGCCCCGGGCTTTTCCAGCGGGGCATCGAGGTTGAGGACGGAGAGCCCGACCTCGATGATGCCGAGTCCCTGGACGAGGGGTTGTCCGAAGCGCTGGTGGAAGGCGATGGCGGTGGCCTCGGGGAGCTTGGCAGCGGTGGCGACGGCGAGGCGCAGCGAGGGCCAGTGGAAGTCGCCGGGGTCGGCGGCGAGCTGGGCGAAGTGGAAGGGAGAGCCGTAGATGATGGTCGCCTGATGCCCCTCGGCGCAGGCGAGGATGTCCTCGCGGGTGGGGGAGGACTCGAGCAGGGTGAGCGCACCGGCGTGGAGGTAGAGGACGATCGAGACGGCGAAGTGGTGGGCCATCGGCAGCATCCACAGGATGCGGTCGTCGGGGCCGATCTTCATGCCCCGGTTGGCGGCGGTGATGCGGGCGAGCAGGCTTTCGTGGGAGAGGACGATGCCCTTGCTGCTGCCGGTGGTGCCGGAGGAGAAGCGGATGAAGGCGGGGTTGAGGGACTGGAAGGCGACTTCGGGGAAGGCGGGCGGAGTGCCGAGTGATCGGTGATCGGTGATCAGTGAGTAGTCCGCGACTCCGTCGCGCTGGGGTTGCCCTTCAACAATGAGGTCGAGGGAGGTGGTGCGGATGATTTCGTCGCGCTCCTCCTCGGTGAGTTCCTCGGCGAGGGGGACCAGGCAGGCATCGGCGAGGAGGATGCCCATGGCGAGGATGATGTAGTCGAGGCCGTTGGGGCAGTGAAGCCCGACCCGGGGGCGGCGGCCGAGCGGTGCGGCAGCTTCGCGGATCGCGTCGGCGACGGGGCGGGCGGAGGAGAACAACTCGCCATAGGTGACGAGGCGCCGGCCGTCGTGGATGGCCGGGCGGTCGTCGGGGTGGAGTCGGGCGATTTCCTCGATGAGGTTCATGAAGCTTCGCTGGAGATGGGTGATGGGTGTGGTGGTCCTGGAGGGTGAGGGAGTTGTTGTTAGGATGTGGCGGAAGATGCCGGCTTCATAACCGGCGCTCCACCTGCAGGCTCGCCTTGGAGGTCGGCGAGGAGCGTGGTCTTGAGGAGTTGGAGTTCCTCGGCGGACAGGGTGCCCTCGCGCCAGGAGAGGGTGCAGGAAAGTCGATCGGACCTTTCGCTGAAGAAGATGCCGAGACCCGGAGGATCGGATACCGAAGGGACGTGGAAGCCGTCGAGGATGCTCTGCCCGAAGAGAGTCGTGCTGGCCGCGGCGAACTGTCCGGTGTGGGAGTGGAAGAGGGTGCAGATCTCGCCCTTCAGATAGTGGCTCGCGGGCTTGAGATAGAAGCGCGACGGGCAGCGCTCCATGAGTTTCATGAGGGCCTCCATGGCGGTGGGAAGCTTGCGGCGGAGGAAGTCGAGATACTTGCGGTGAAGGGTGCGGGTGGTGTCGCCGAGGCCGCCGAAGTCGCCGGGTGCCAGCATCAGCGACCAGGCGACCATGTGGTTCTGGAAGAGCGGGCGCCTGGCGGGGTTCGCCGTGCGCTGGACGGGCAGCGAGAGCAGGACCGGGATTTCGTCGCCGGCGTGGCGGAGCCCGATGACCGCGCGGGTAGCGCGGGCGGCGATGGCGGCGAAATACGGGAGCATGAGTAGTTCGCCGGCGGTGCTTGCCATCCGTTGGCGGATCGAAGCGGTCTCTTCCGGGCTGAAGCGGAGGATTTCGAAGCGTGGGGAGCGGGCCGGGTGCCGGTGCCGGTGAAGCGAGCGGATCCGCCAGGTGGGGAAGGAGCGCATCTCCTCGACCATGGGTTTGGCGGCCTTCCAGAGATCACCATGGGAGCCGGTGGCCTTCGTGGTTTCGCCCCAGTCCTGGCGGGGTGAGTCGTCGGCTTCGTCGAGATCGGCGATGAGTTTGTCGATGCCGATGGCGTCGAAGAGCGAGTGCGGCCACAGCAGGACGAGGGCCCAGCGGCCGGGGGCGAGGGGGCGGGCGTGAAGTTCGAGGTTCGGGCCGGGAGCGCGGATGTCGATGCGGGGATTTTCCAGCAGTCGGGCGAGAAGGGGTTCGAGCGGGCCGGCGGGGTGAATCTCGATGGGAAGCGGATCAGGACCACCGGGATGCCAGCGGGCGATGAAGTCGACGCCGCGCCGGAGCCGGGCGTTGAGCAGCGGGTGGCGTCTGGCGAGTCGGGCGGCGGTGGCTTCGAGGGTGCCGGCATCGGGTTCGCCGGAGAGTTCGATGACGGTGGCCGAGAGGTGCGCGCCCTGGCCCGAGCGCCGCATGTGCGATTCGAGCGCGAGCAGGAAGGCGTCGCTGGTGGTGGCGGGGATCAAGGGGAATGACGAATGACGGATGACGGATGACGGATGACGGATGACGAATGACGAATGACGAATGACGAATGACGAATGACGAATGACGAATGAATTGTTGCGAGATGAAGCTCGCGGTCCGTTGGGGGTCAGGCTTGTTTCGACTTGATCAGGCGGGTGATGGCCTCGGGCGTCTGGAAGTTTTCGCGGGAGAGGTCGGCGGGATCGATGGTGACGGAGAAGCGTTCCTCGACGGCGAGTTGGAGTTGCATGATGGCCATGGAGTCGAGTCCGATCTCGAAGAGGTCGGTATCGGCTCCGATGTTGCCGTCGTGATCGAGTATTTCTTCGCGGAGGATCTGGGCGAGTTCGGTTTCCATGAGGGTCAGAGCCGGGCGGCTGCGGATTTTCCGGAGTCGAGTCCCTGCTTGTAGCACTGCGGGGCGAGTCGGTTGGAGAAAATTCCGGGGAAGGGGGTGGTGGATTCGTGTTCGATGAGTCGCTTGCCTCGCTGTCGGCAGAGGTCGGCGCGCAGGCGGTGCAGTTCGTTGCAGGCGGTGTGGTGGGCGATACCGACGACGTTGGCCACGGTTTCCCAATTCACGTTCGGGCCGGTGCCGGGTTCGTGGCGGATGCGGTGGATGAGGATGGTGTCGATCCCGGGATCGTCGATGAGATGCTCGAAAGGCAGCTCGGCGGCGATGCCGCCGTCGAGGTAGCGGTCGTCGCCGACATCCTGGATGGTGAAGAGGCCGGGGACCGCGCAGGAGGCCATGACGAGTTCGGCGAGCGGTCCGGAACGGCGGATGGCCGGAGTGGAGCTGGCGACGTCGGTCACGGCGATGTCGAGCGGAAGGTCGGCGAGGTCGCGGTCGCCGAGCAGCTTGCGCAGGTGGGCGACCGTCCGCTTTCCGGTGAAGAGCCCCGACGACCAGAAGGAGGTGAGCACGCCGGGAAGCCGCCAGAGCACGCCGGGGTCGGCGAACGAGAAGCGCAGGTGATGGCAGAGGGCGGCGCGCCGGAGGTCGTCGCCACGCAGCCCGCTGGCAAAAAGGGCACCGGCCAGGGCACCGGCCGAGGCCCCGGCGACGCGGTCGGGGACGAACCCGGCCTCCACCAGCCCGTTCAGGAATCCGGCATGGGCATAGACGCCGAGAAAGGACGAGCCGAGGACGACGGCGGTCTTTCCGGGGGTGGACGGGACGGGATCGGGCATGGACGAAGCGGCCGGAGTCTCAAGTTTCCGGTTTTCACTTTCAAGAGTTGGGGTGAGATTCGGGCGCGATGACCGAGACCGCGGTGAAATACAAGTTGGGCAACGAGAAACTGATCAAGGTGCTCGACGGGGCCTCGGCGCACCTGCGCGGCTTGCTGGAGAAGCAGGGTCGGCCGGACGGCGGGCTGCGCATCGCGGTGATCGGCGGCGGATGCAGCGGGCTGCAGTACAAGATGGACCTGGTGGATGGTCCGCGCGACCGCGACATCATGGTGCCGAGCAACGGCGTGAACGTGGTGATCGACCCGAAGAGCGCGCTTTTCGTGAGCGGCAGCGAGCTGGACTATTCCGACGACCTGCAGCAGGGCGGCTTCAAGGTGAGCAACCCGAATGCGGTGGTGACCTGCTCGTGCGGCGAGAGCTTTGCGGCGTGATCGAGTCCGGAGCACGGAGCCTGGAGATGGATGCGTTTGAAGAGCTGGGGCTGGAGCGGCGGCTGGTGCTGGGGGAGGCGGAGTTGGACGCGGCGTTCGCGGCGGCGGGAAAGAAGGCGCACCCGGATGCCGGTGGCACTAAGGAGGCCTTCGAGCGGGTGGGCCGGGCGAAGGCGACGCTGGCGAGTCCGGTGTCGCGGCTGAGGCACTGGCTCGAGCTGGAGGGGTTCGAGGGGGATCTGCGCGGGACGGTTTCCGCGGGAATGATGGATGTGTTTGCGGAGCTTGGGGCACTGCTGCAACAGGTGGATGGGTTGCTGCGGGAGCGCGAAAAGGCGTCGAGCGCCCTGGCGAAGGCGATGCTGGAGGGGCGGACCCAGGCGGCGCGCGAGGAGCTGGAGGCGATGCAGGAAAAGCTGGAGGCGATGATGGCGGAGCGGGTGGCGGTTTTTTCCGAGGTCGAGGGCGGGGGAAGGGACGGCTGGGAATTGGCGCGGGAGTTGGGGTTTCTGGAGAAGTGGCGGGCCGGGGTGCGCGAACGGTTTGCGGGGCTTTGGTGAGGGCGGCGGGCGGCAGACGGCGTCTTGAATGACGAATGGGGTGAAACACCCAAATACCCAAAGGAAGTCCGAAAACCGAAATTCCAAGTAGGGGTGCCTCCCACGTGACCAGCCTGTCTCCACGACCTTAGTGCTTCGGTATTCCTTCGTGCTCGGGTCTTTGGGTGGTTCGTCATTCCCCGGCGTATCGATGGCAGGCCGGATGGAAGACCCCCTGAAGGGGGAACTACGAACAGAGGTGGCGGGCGTTTGAGGTTGAGGGTTGCATCGCGGGAGATGCGGCGGGAACGTCCGCGGCGATGGACGAGGTGATGATTGGAATCGATCTGGGCACGACGTATTCGGCAGTGGGGGTCGTGGAGTCGGGCTTTCCGATCCTGTTGGCCAACGAGGAAGGGCGGCGGGTGATTCCCAGCGCGGTTTGGTTCGGGGACGGCGCGGTGGAGGTGGGTGAAAAGGCGCTGCGGCGGCGCGGGGTGTCGCCGGTGGTGACAAGCGTGAAGCGGCTGATGGGACGCCGGCCGGGTGAGGTGGACGACTTTCCACTGCCGCTCGACGAGGGCGACCGGGTGAGGGTGCTGGGCCGGACGCCCGAGGAGGTGAGTGCGGAGATTCTCAAGGAACTCAAGCGGATCGCCGAATGGCGGCTGGAAACGGAGGTCCGCAAGGCGGTGATCACGGTGCCTGCCTACTTCAACGACGCCCAGCGCTCGGCGACCAAGCGGGCGGGTGAACTGGCCGGGCTGGAGGTGGCGCGGATCGTCAACGAACCCACCGCCGCGGCCCTGGCCTACGGTCTCGACAAGCTCGGCGAGAAGGCGCGGGTGGCGGTTTACGACCTCGGTGGCGGCACCTTCGACCTTTCGGTGCTCGAGATGCGCGACGGCGTGTTCCAGGTCCTGGCGACCCGCGGTGACACCCGGCTCGGGGGCGACGACCTCGATGCGGCGCTGGCCGGGTGGTGCGCGGAGAAAGCCGGTGCCGGTGCCGTGGACGGGCGGATGATCAAGGAGGCCGAGCGGGTCAAGCGGGCGCTTTCCGCGGACGGGGAGGCGGTGTTCCGGGTGCCCTTCGTGGACGGAGGGGAAAGCATCGAAGTGGCGGCGACCCGCCGCGACTTCGAGCACCTTGCGGCGCCATTCATCGAGCGGACGATCGATTGCTGCCGCCGGGCGATGCACGACGCCGAGCTTTCGCCGGCCGATCTCGACGCGGTGGTCCTGGTCGGAGGCAGCACGCGGATCCCCGCGGTGCGCGAGGCCGTGTCGGCGTTCTTTGACCGGGAACCGGATCTTTCGCAGCATCCGGACGAGGCGATCGCGCTGGGAGCGGCCATCCAGGCCGGCGTTCTGACCGGGGCGGTGCGCAAGGTCGTGCTGCTCGACGTGACGCCCCTGAGTCTGGGAATCGAGACCTTCGGCGGGTTGATGAACGTGTTGATTCCGCGCAACACCACGATTCCTGCCAAGGCGGGTGAGATGTTCACCAACGCCGTGGCGGGTCAGCGCTCGATGAGTCTGCGCGTCCTGCAGGGCGAGCGCGAAATGGCCCGCGACAACTGGCGTCTCGGCGAGTTTGAAGTGGCCTTCGAGCCGGCGGAGAAGGGCCGGGCCCGGGTCGGGGTGCAGTTCCGGATCGACGAGAACGGCATCCTCGAGGTGCTCGCGCGCGATACGGCGACGAACCGCGACACGGTGCTGGAGATCCGGGATGCGGCAGTGGATGTGGACGACGAGAAGGTCGAGACCATGGTCAGCGAGTCGGTCGAGCATGCCTTTGACGACATGGCGGAGCGGGTTTTCACCGAGGCCCGGCTGAAGGCCGAGGAGTTGCTGCCGGCGGTGGAGGCCGTGCTTTCGCAGGGTGACGGGATCGTCCCCGAGGAGGAGGTGGCCGGGATCCGCGAGGCGGAGGCCACGGTGAGGGAGGCGCTGGATTCAGGCGACGCGAACCGTCTCAAGGCCGCGGTGGAATCCCTCGACAAGGCGACCGAGGCGGTGGCGGCACGGATGGTGGAAAGGGCGATGGAGGAGGCGCTCGAGCGCCGGATGGGTGGATGAGCGCGCGCTTGCCGATACCCGGCGTTCGCAGCAGTCTCTGGCAGGCGGCTTGATGAACGAACAGGAACCATCCGGTGAAAAACCGCGCGGGGTCGAGGTGCGCGTGATCGGTGGCGAACCACCGGCCGGATGGGAGCGCATGGAGGACCCCGAGGAGGTGGTGCGACTGGTGAAGTCGGGAGTGAAAGGAGCGCGCCGCGTGGACGAACTCGAACCCGCCGACGGGGATGAGCAAGAGTACCGGTCGCGCCGGAAAGGCTGGAGTGTCTGGAAGTGGACGCTGGTGATGGGCGGGTCGATTCTGGTGCTGGTCGCCGCCTCGGTGGCGATCCTGGTCGCCGCCCGCGAGGACGACCGCCCTGGTCGCGAGCTCTACGGGGGAGTCGAGGTGACTTACGAGGTCGGGGAGGATCCGAACGATCCCTTCGTCGAAACGGCGACCCGGCAACTGGGCGAAGCGCGGGAGATGGTCGCGCGCCTCGCGGCGGCGGATGATGGGGAAGAAGTCTCGTCGCTTTTCCGGGACGAGCCCGGCATCCGGGTGATCCGGCGAGAGCGGTGGAAACCACCGGCATTGGATGAGGAGCGGATCGCGCAGTTGAACTTCGAGATGAAGGAGGGCGGGGAAGGTCGCGAGTGGATGGTGCTTTCGGGCAAGGATTCGCTGCTGAGGCCCCTGCGCTTCGTCTTCGTTTCGGAGGATGACGAACTGCTTTTCGACTGGGGCGCGAGTGTCGGTGCGAATGCTCCGGGTTTGGCGGATTTCCGCGAGTCGGCCCCGGGAGCCGAGGCCGACTTTCGCGTCGAGGTGCAGCCCGACCACTTTTACACCAGTGATTTTCCGGAGGATCGATACCGCTGCTACAAGCTTGCGGATGTCTTTGCCGATGCCTTTGCGTGGGGGTATGTGCCCATCGGATCCGCCGTGGCTGAAGCGGTGGCCGGGGAGATGCATCTGGAGGGGACCATCCTTGAAAGCGAGCCGATGTCCCGGATGCTGGTGCGCTTGCGCAATGTCGGCACCGCGGATCGCGGGCAATTCGAGTTGATCGAGGTCGTCGCAGCAGATTGGATCCGCTGGGAAGACGACTGATGCCGGAAGAAGGAGGATGGTTTCATTGCGGGCGCTGCGGACACTTGTTCCGGGGCGTGGTGGGGCAGTCGTGTCCGGAGTGCGGCGGGCACCCGGTGGTCGAGGAGAAGGAAATCACCTTCCTGCAGGCCGCCAGCCAGTTCCGGAGTGAGGCGTCGGCAAAGCCGGCCCCGGCGAGCCCGCGGAAGCCTGCACGAAGAAGGAAGCGCAAGAAGGGCGGCCTGATGCTGTTTGTGGTCGGCTGGTTTGTCTTCCTCGTCCTGCTGGTCGGGCTGGTGTCCTTCCTCCGCCAGAACGAGGGTTCGGGAAGCGGCTCCGGAGGGTCGGTGACCGAGGCGGCCGAAGACCAACGGGCGCTCAACGAGGCCTGGCAGAAGTGTTCGGAGCAGGTGGCCGACTTTCTCAAGGAGACGATGCCGGAGCGGCGGGTCAAGGCGGTGCACGACCCGACCGAGACACTGCGGAGGATGGTGCGCTACGGAGGGGTTTCGCTGCGGATTGACGACGAGGAGGAGAGAAAATGGAAGCGGTTCCAGCCGATCGACATCGACGGACAGCGGGCCTACGAGGGGGTGATGGAGTTTGCCGACGGCCGGCGTGCCGAGTTCGTCTTCCTGCCGGAAGCCGACGGGGAATTCGGGATCGATTGGCCCAACCTCGTCCGGTATTCCGAGCACCCATGGTCCCTGTTTCTTTCCGGAAGCGCGCCACCGACGGGTGAGTTCCGTCTGTTGGCGAGACGACGGGCGGGTTCCAGCGGGCAGGTCGGGGACGTGACGAGCATCGTGCTTTTCGCCCCGGATCCTTGGGATCCGGAGCGTCTGGGGCCGCGCTCGCCGGAGGTGGAGGTCGCGCCGGGGTCGCGCACGGCGCGGATGCTCGAGGCGGCATTCCGCCTGCGCGAGGACGAATCCGGCGCCTTCGGAAGCAAGCTTCAGCAAGAAGACCCTCGGTCGATGGTCCGGATCCGGGCCAAGCTACGGCGCCACGATCCCGGGGGGGAGGGTGAGTCCGCGCGCTTCGAGATCGATGAGATCCTTGGTTGCCACTGGATCTCGGTGGAGGACCCGGGCGTGGATGTGCCCGACGAGTGATCTTGGTTTCAGCCGAGCAGCCCGCGGCGCATCGCGGCTTCCGGATCGCGATCGGGGAACCAGTAGCGGAAGGCGGCGACGCCCTGGTGGAGGAGCATCAGGCTGCCATTGGCGTGAACGGCACCGATGTCGCCGGCCGCCTTCAGCAGAGCGGTGGGATGGTAGATGGTGTCGAAGACCGCATGCCGCGAAGTGAGGCACCCGACCGGGATCGGTGACGGATCGTCGTCCTTGAGTCCGAGGGACGAGGTGTTCACCAGCAGCGCGGCACTCCGCACGAGCTCGAGGTTCCCGGGTTCGTCGATGGCATCGGCGGCGACGAGGTGAAGATCAAGATCCGGATGCCGTTCCCGCAGTGGCCCGGCGAGCGTCTCGATCTTGGAGAGCGTGCGATTGACCAGCACGAGGCGCCCGACCTGCCGCCGCGCGCAGTGGGCGGCGATCGCACCGCCGGCACCTCCGCCGGCACCGAAGATGGCGACCGCGGCGCCGGGAAGATCGAGTCCGAGCGCTTCCTTGACCGCCTGCTCGAAGCCTTGCCCGTCGGTGTTGGTGCCGCGGGTGGCGTCGGCGTCGAAACGCACCGTGTTCACCGCGCCGAAGGAGCGGGCGGTGTCGTCGATCTCGTCGCAGGCCTCGAGCGCCTCGAACTTGTGCGGCACCGTGACATTGCAGCCGATGAAGCCGAGCTCTCGCATCCGGGTGAAGGCCCGGGCGACCTCGCCGGGCTCCACCTCGAGCGCCACGTAACGGGCGTCGATGCCGGCTTCATCGAGCGCCGGCTGGTGCATCTGCGGCGAAAGCGAATGCCCGACCGGGTGCCCGATCACGGCGAGGCGCGCGGGCTTCGGACCGGCGGAGGCGTCGGCGAGGGTGGCGAGTGTGAACAGGGACATGGTGATGGAGAGGAACGCCGGTTATGAAACCGGCATCCGGACCTGTTTGGAGAATGCCGGTTTCATAACCGGCGCTCCACGAAGTCGCGCAGGCGCTTGACGCATTCTTGCTTGCCAAGGATGCCGAGGATGTCGCCGAGGTCGGGTCCGCCGGTCTTGCCGCTGAGGGCGACCCGGGTGGGGAACATCAGCTGGCCGGGCTTCGCGCCGTTGGCCTTGGCGGTGGTGCCGATGCATTCCTTGGCGGCATCGGCGGACCATCGGTCGAGGGACTCCAGGGCATCGGCCAGCGCGGCGAGCAGCGTGCCGGCGGCCTCGCTCTTCCTCACCTTCTCCAGGGCCTGCCCGTCGATCCCGATGTCATCCTTGAGCAGGAAATCGAGGGCCTCGGGCACCTCCGAGAGGAGCCGGACCTTTTCCTGCACCGAGGCGGCGGCGGCCGGGTAGCGGTCGGTGATCGGCAGGCTGGCGGTCTCGACGAAAGGTCGGGCGGCTTCGGCGAAGGCCGCCGGGTCGAGCTTGAGCAGGTGCTGTTGGTTGATCCACGCGCATTTCTCGGAGTCGAAGCGACCGGGCGAGCGGTTGATGTTCTCCAGTGAGAAGCGCTCGATGAGTTCGTCCATGGTGAAGACCTCCTCCTCGGTCTTCGGATTCCAGCCGAGCAGGGCGATGAAGTTGGCCACCGCCGGGGCGATGAATCCGGCCTTCGGGTAGTCGCCGATGATCGCCCCCTCGTCGCGCTTCGACATCTTGGATCCGTCGGCATTGAGGGTGAGCGGCATGTGGGCGTATTGCGGTGGCTCGACGCCGAAGGCCTCGAAGAGCTGGAGGTGCTTCGGGGTGTTCATCAGGTGGTCCTCGCCGCGGATCACGTGGGTCATCTTCATTTCCAGGTCATCGACCACGTTGACGAAGTGGAAGACGTAGGAGCCGTCCGAGCGGCGCACGACCATGTC
The DNA here is from genome assembly GCA_022548915.1 of Verrucomicrobiaceae bacterium E54. Lineage (GTDB taxonomy): Bacteria > Verrucomicrobiota > Verrucomicrobiia > Verrucomicrobiales > Akkermansiaceae > Haloferula. Next base: position 14,854 of record JAKZES010000049.1, on the reverse strand, counting down.
CGGGTTGTTGTCGAGATTCCGGTAGTCGATGGTGACTTCGCCGCAGACGAGGTCGTTCATGGTGACCGGTTTGCGCTCGAAGCGGAAACGCCAGGCGCCGTCGTCCTCGTAGACGCGGTCCTTTTCGAGCAGGACCTCGAACCACTTGTCGTAGAGGTGGGTGCGCTCGGACTGGTTGTAGGGCCCGTAGTCGCCGCCCTTGCCTTCGCCCTCGTCCCAATCGAGTCCGAGCCATCTCATGCCATCGAAGATGGCGGCCCGCGCGTCGCCGGTGTTTCGCTCCTTGTCGGTGTCCTCCACGCGCAGCACGAAGCTGCCGCCGTGGTGGCGGGCGAAGAGGAAATTGAACAGCGCGGTGCGTGCGCCGCCGACGTGGAGGAAACCGGTCGGCGACGGGGCGAAGCGGGTGCGGACGTGCATGCCGCTAGTTCCCTAGCGGGCGGTTGAACTTCCAAGCGCAAAGTTCGGGGAATTCCACCTCAAAGCTCGTCGTCGCTCACCGGCTCCCGCAATGCCGAGGCCTTTTGGTATTCCGTGACCGTGCCCCCACCGAAGATCGCTGCCCGCAGCGCCACGCACCCGCCCTCCGCCGCCAATCGGCGGAACTTTTGGCCCGGAAAGATTACTCGGGCCCCACCTTGCCATCGGATTCGGCGGCCACTTACGCTTCCACCATGCCCCCGGCCGATGCCATCGACGCCTTCATCACCCGCTGGGAAAACTCCGGCGCCGCCGAACGGGCCAACTACCAGATGTTCCTCTCGGAACTCTGCGACATTCTCGAAGTCCAGCGGCCCGACCCGACCTCGCCCGACCCCGAGCGCAACCTCTACGTCTTCGACCGCGCGATCACCCGGGTGAACCCCGACGGCACCGCCACCACCAACTACATCGACCTCTACAAGGCCCGCCATCTCGTCTGCGAAACCAAGCAGGGCACCTCCGCCGATGACACCGCCGCGCCCGCCAAGACCGGCCACGGCCGCCGCGGCAGCGCCGCCTTCGACCAGGCCCTCGAGCGCGCCTACCACCAGGGTCGCGACTACATCACCCACCTGCCCGCCGCCCACGGCCGACCGCCCTTCCTCATCGTCTGCGACGTCGGCCACTCGCTCGACCTCTACGCCGAGTTCACCTGCACCGGTGGCCGCTACGAGCGCTTCCCCGACCCGCGTCACCACCGCATCCTCCTCGCCGACCTCCGCCGCCCGGAAATCCGCGAGCGCCTGCGCCTCGTCTTCACCGACCCCCACGCGCTCGACCCCTCGAAGCGCGCCGCCGAGGTCACCCGCGACATCGCCAGCCGCCTCGCCCGCCTCGCCCGCGCGCTCGAAGCCGCCGGCCACGACCCGCAAATCATCGCCGGCTTCCTCCAGCGCTGCCTGTTCACGATGTTCGCCGAGGACATCGGCCTGCTGCCCGCCGACGGCTTCCGCGACCTCCTCGAAAAGCTCAAGTCGGACCCCTCCGCCTTCCCCGTCCACGTCCAGGCCCTGTGGAAGGAAATGGCCACCGGCACCGCCTCCTCGCTCGTCCTGTTCCAGGAAATCGCCCACTTCAACGGCGGCCTCTTCGAATCCACCACCGCCCTGCCGCTCGATGCCACCCAGCTCGACATGCTCGCCGATGCCGCCGCCTCCGACTGGTCGGAGGTCGAGCCGTCGATCTTCGGCACCCTGCTCACCCGCGCCCTCGACCCCCGCGAGCGCCACAAGCTCGGCGCCGAATACACCCCGCGCGCCTACGTCGAGCGCCTGATCCGCCCGGTCATCCTCGATCCCCTGCGCGAGCAATGGGAGGCCACCCGCATCGCCGCCGCCAAGCTCCATGCCGATGCCGGCCGGCTCGAAGCCCGCGCCGCCGGACTCGATGCCGAGGTGAAATCCCTCGGCCTCACCGATGCCGCCAAGAAGGCAGCCGCCGCCGCCGCCAAGGCCCGCGCCGAGGCGCGAAAGGCCGACGCCGAGGCGCTCGCGCTCGTCACCGACTTCCACCGCCACCTGTGCGCGCTCCGCGTGCTCGACCCCGCCTGCGGCACCGCCAACTTCCTCTACGTCACCCTCGAACACCTCAAGCGCCTCGAAGCCGAGGTCCTCGAACTCGTCACCGCCCTCGGCGGCGACGCCACCTTCGAGATGAGCGAATACAAGGTCCGCCCCGAGCAGTTCCTTGGCCTCGAACTCTCGCCCAACGCCGTCGCCATCGCCCAGCTCGTCCTCTGGATCGGCTACTTCCAGTGGCAGCGCAAGACCACCGGCAAGGCCGACACCGGCGACCGCCCGCTGCTGCCGAAAACCCCGTCCATCCGCCGGCAAGACGCCGTGCTCGCCTACGACGAACGCATCCCGCGCCGCGATCCCGACAGCGGCGAAATCCTCACCATCTGGGACGGCCACACGACCAGGCCCCACCCCGTCACCGGCAGGGAAGTCCCCGACGAATCCGCGCGCAGCGTGCTCTTCGACTACGTGAACCCGCGCCGCGCCGAATGGCCGCAGGCCGACTACATCGTCGGCAACCCGCCCTTCATCGGGGCCTCCCGCATGCGCGAGGCGCTCGGCGACGGCTACACCGAAGCCCTGCGCAAGGCCTGGAAGGGCGGGGTCCCCGAGTCCGCCGACCTCGTCATGTTCTGGTGGTGCAAGGCCGCTGCAGAGACCGCGCAAGGCCTTTGCAAACGCTTCGGCTTCATCACCACCAACTCCATCCACCAGACCTTCAACCGCCGCGTGATCGAGCCTTTCCTCGCCCACGCGAAAACGCCGATCCATCTCGCCTACGCCATTCCCGACCACCCGTGGATCGACTCGGCCGACGGTGCCGCCGTCCGCATCGCCATGACCGTCGCCGCGCCCGGCAAGGCCGAGGGCGTTCTCGAAAAGGTCACCGCCGAGCGACCGATGGAGCATGGGGAGGTGGATGTGACCCTCATTCGGAGCGGGGGCATTCTTGCCCCCAATCTGCAAATCGGCGCGGATTTGACGTCGTGTGTCAGCCTGCAAGCCAACTCGAAACTCAGTTGCCCCGGCGTCAAGCTCCACGGCTCCGGCTTCATCGTCACGAACGAGGAAGCCACCCAACTCGGCCTCGGCTCGATTCCCGGCATCGAGAAGCATCTCAAAGGATACCGCAACGGCAAGGATCTCACCAACCGACCGCGCGGCGTTCGTGTGATCGATCTCTTTGGTCTAACCGACGAGCAGGCGCGGTCCGAATGTCCCACACTCTATCAGCATGTGCTCACGCACGTGAAACCTGAGCGGGACCAAAACAATCGAGACACCTATCGCATCAACTGGTGGATTTTCGGCGAGCCCCGCCGCGATTTTCGTCCCGCACTCGCCAACCTCCCCCGCTACATCGCCACCGTCGAGACCAGCAAACACCGCTTCTTCACCTTCCTCGACCGAAGCATTCTCCCGGACAACATGCTGGTCGCCATCGCCTCCGACGACGCCTTCCACCTCGGCGTCCTCTCCTCCACGATCCACGTGACATGGGCGCTTGCCGCCGGCGGGCGTCTTGGGATGGGCAACGACCCCCGCTACAACAAGTCCCGTTGCTTCGACCCCTTCCCCTTTCCCGATCTCTCCGAAGGCCCGCTCAAGCAGCGCATCCGCGATTTGGGCGAGCGGCTCGACGCGCACCGCAAGCGGCAGCAGGAGTTGCATCCCGGCCTCACGCTCACCGGCATTTACAACGTCCTCGAAAAGCTCCGCGCCGGCGAGGCCCTCACCGACAAGGAAAGGAAGATCCACGACCAGGGCCTCGTCACCCTGCTCCGGCAGCTCCACGACGAACTCGACGCCGCCGTCCTCGAAGCCTACGGCTGGAGCGACCTGGCGGCCGAGACGGAACACGCCAAGACCGAAGACGGAAGACGGGAACAGCTGCTCAGCCGCCTCGTCGCGCTCAACCACGCACGTGCCGCCGAGGAGCGGCAGGGGCGGGTCCGCTGGCTGCGGCCCGACTATCAGAATCCCGGCGCTGCCGAGGCCGGCCCCGTCCAACAAACGCTCGCCGACGATGGCACCGCGCCGACGAAAACCGCGCGGCCGCCGGGGGCCAAGGCCTTGTCGTGGCCTTCGAGGTTGCCGGAGCAGGTCGCCCTCATCCGCCAGCATCTCGCCGCCGACCCCGCTGCCACGGCGGAGGGGCTTTCCGGACTCTTCGGCCGCAAGAGCCGCAAGCGCAGCGAGCAGATCGAGGCGATCCTCGAGACCCTCAAAGGGCTCGGCCACGGGTGAGGCCATCGGCGGCCCTCCGTGCGCCCCGTTGGGGCGCGATGGGGTGGGGGTTCCAGGGTTCCAGGGTGCCTTCGGCACCCTTCGCTATCGCCGTCGGCCCCGTTGGGGCCGTGAATCGGCGCGCCGACCACAATTCCGTCGCATCGCAATTCCCGCACCAACGACACGGACTGCGGTCACTGGGTCGTCAATGGGCCCGCTGTCGCATCACCTCCCCCGCGCCAACGGCGCGATCGGTGATAGCGAAGGGTGAAATCCGTCCCGGATTTCACTCTGGTCCGCCGCCTCCCGCCGATCCCCGCGCCCCCCAACGGGGCGCACGGGGTGTTGTTGCCACGCATGACACCGCCAGGCATCGGAAGCGGTCAGGGAATTTCATCGTGTTCCAGTCCCTCACAAGCTCACTCTCCGGCACCATCCGCGCATCCGGGCCGACCGCTGCCCGGATTCACCCCACATATGTCCGACCCTGTTTGCTGAAATCCCCCCATGACGGAAATTCCCTCCGATTCGGGATGGTTGCCCGATCCCTGGCGCAGTCATCCGCCCGAAGATTCCTCAGCCGACCCGGTGGAAGGCACTCTAGGCCACGGCCACCACTGGCGGGCACTCGGAGTGACCGACGAGCGCCAACTCGACGGGCTGATCGACAAATTCCTTCTTTTGGCCAGTGGGATCGGCGATCCTGCTCCCGCACCGTGGTCCGGCGGCGAATACGCACGGGTCGAAGCCTGTGAGTTTCCCCAGGCGTCGATCCGCTTTCGATTTCTGTGTGGGGTGGCGAGCTACGATGAGCCCTATGATCTGGTTTCCGCCTACCCGGTGCTGGTTCGCAGCTCGGAGTGGATTGTCCGGATCGAGCAAACCACCGATTCCTACGGCCCGTATGAGGGCACGGTCGTCGCGGAGACGGCGAGCGGCCATGATCTTGAGTTCTTCGCCACTGATTTTGCCGAGAGGGCGGACTCATGGAAGCGGACCGGCCTCGCTCGCGTGGCCTTGGTGGGCCTCGGACTGTCGATGGAAACCTATTTCAGCGATCCGTGGATCATCCGCGAAGGCCCGATGGTAGAACTCCGCAAACAAGAACTTCGTGACGAAGGCAGGCATGCCGAGGCGGACGATCCGGACTTCCACCTGACGGTGACCAGCGACCGATTGAGGACGCTCTTTTCCGACCACCACGACCACCACATGCTGATCGGCAAGGTCCGGCGGGTGACGGGTATCAGGCCGAGACCCGAGTTTCAGGGATGGCGCTTGGAAGTGGAGTGTCTGCCGGACGAACTTCCCAGCGGGCATTGTCTGGTGGTCTATCTCTTTCGCGCCGCTTGGACAGAAGGCGCTCCGCCCCGCAAGGGACAGATGATCCAGGGAACCATCTGGCTCCAAGGCACGTGGCTCGACCGGGTCGGCAAAGACGACGCCGTCATCTGGAAAAGATCCACCGCGATCTGGAGCGATGAATGAGCTTCGACTGCTGCGGCATCCCCGCTTCGAGGGACAGATCGTGCGCCCGGCCCTGAAACAGGAACGGCCGTGCGCGTGTGCGGGCTTTTCGCTCGGGCGGGTGTTGCCGGATCAGGGCGCCGTGCAGTTCGATTTCGCACTGGTGGCCATGCGCTTCGAGCGTCTCGACGGGATGGACGGCGTCGGGCGGAAGACGCTGGAGATCCTCCATCCGGTGGCGAGCGAAGTCGCCGAGGCTTTTGATCGGCGCGTGCTCGGCCTGTGGGCGGCGTGGACGCGGCCGGAGGACCACATCATGACTCGAGGGCGGGAGCGCGATGCCTGGCTCGCCGGGGAAGCGGAGAAGCTCGGATTGCCCTATGTGAGCGTCACTCCCATCGACGGCCTGTGGCGTTGGTGGAGCACTTGGATTTCCGAAACCCGGGATTTTCCCGACCGGGCGCGGCGCGGCGTCCGGGTCAGGGGCCGGGCCTGTGACGGTCCGCTCGACAATCCCCGGCGGGTGCGGGCCGAGTGGCGGAGACAACTTGAATTGCACAAGATTCCCCAGCCGCACAGAGATGCCTGACATCAGGCAATTTGAGGGTTGGCACAACAGCGGGATTGTCTGGATGGACGTGATTCGCATCTTGCCGGTCCCCCCAATTCCGCCGAATATGTCCGGGATGCAAGCGATCACCGAAAAGAAGCTCGCCGCGTTCGAGAAGAAGCTCGGCGAGCTGGGAATTCTCTCGCAGGAGATCAAGCGGCTGGACAGGCAGGTGATGGAGTTGAGGGAAAGAATCGATGCCCCGAAGGATTGGAGTCTGATGGCCGGTCGCCTTCGCGACACCAGAATAGCCCGTGAGGCTGATGCCATGGGGCGCGACATCCGCAGGAAACAGGCCAAGCCCTGAACGGCGGTGCTCGCACTCGACACCGACCATCTGACGGAACTCGGATATGCGACAGCTCCGGGAAAACGGCTGGCCACCCGGCTGGCGGAGGCGGATGGGGAAGTCGCCATCACGATCATTTCCGTGGAAGAGCAGATGCGCGGTTGGCTCGCAAAGATCGCCGGAGCGAAAGCCGTCACGGAGCAGACACGCGCCTATGCTGCGTTGGGACAACGGGTGAACTTCCTCGCGGGCTTCGATCAGCTGCCATGGGACCGGGGTGCCGCATCGCGATTCGAGCGCTTCCGCAAATCCGGCATCCGGATCGGCACCCTGGATCTCAGGATCGCCTGCATCGCCATCGAACGCGGTGCCCTGCTGCTCACGCGCAACAGCGTGGATTTCGAAAAGGTCCCGGGGCTCAGGTTTGAGAACTGGCTGGACTGAGAGCCGGTCAGCATGCCAGCTCCCAGCGAGAAGAACCCGCCATGAGCACGCCGGAACCACGAGATCCTCCGTCGGTCGGGAACGCCAGCGACATCGACTGGAACCGCATCCTGCCCGATGAGGGCGAAAGCGTGTTCAATCGCTGGATCTACCTCCGGCACCATGATGTCCACGACGCATTGGATGCCGGAGCCTTGCTCGCGCCGCCCGGACAGAGTTCCGGGCACGCGCTGATTTACGCGGTGTGGTCGCGGGATTTCGGCCTGCTGCGGGACCTGTTGAAACGGGGCTTCGAGGTCAACCAACTCGGCTTCACCGGCGAGGGCGAGCACCCGGTCACCGCCCTCGATGCCGTGGCCGAAGACTACCACTGTAGCGACGGGAAAATCGACAAGATCGTGCTCGATGCAATGCATGCGCTACTTCGCGAGCATGGGGGTCTTTATGCTTGTGAACTTTCGGGCCGAAACCCGAAGACAAAGGAATGATGGGTAGAATTTGGGCCAGGGTGGGCTCGCCTCGCCGTTCCAAGTTCAAAGTTCGGCCTTTTGCATTGGTTCCCGGCGGATCGGGCGCATGATGGCGGGACGGTGGTCAAGCTTGAGAAACGGGGCAGTGTGGTGGTCGGCGCGTCGTTTTCGCTGGCGGCGGCGGGATTGATTCTGGTCGACGGCGTGCTGATCGCGATCGGGCTGGCGGGCGCGATCCTGGTGGGGCTGGCAAAGCTTCTCGGCTGGTGGAACCTGCGGCGGCTCGAAACCACGGTGGAGGCTCCCGGCGTGGCGCAGGCCGGGGACGAGGTGAGGCTCGGGGTGGTGGCGCGCAACCGGCGGCGCCTGGTGGACGCCTTCCGGGTGCGGATTTCGGTCAAGGGCGCGGGCAACTTCGAAGCGGAGGCACTTCTCCCCTGGATCGCCGCGGGATCGTCGGCGTCGGGGGAGGTCCGCGTCGAATTGCCGGCGAGGGGCGTCTCGGAAGCTCTGGAGGTCGAGCTGACCTCGGAGTTCCCGTGGGGCCTGTTCCGGCAGTCGCGGAATTTCCGCATCGGACACCGGATGCGGGTCTTGCCGAGGCCGGTGGTGCCGGTCGAGATGCTGGCGGGCTCCGGTTCGCTCGGGTCCGGGGAAAGGCGCCGCCCGGGGGCGCGCGAGGCGGTGGGCGAGCTGCGGGGGCTGCGTGACTACCGCGCCGGCGACCGGGTGAAGACCGTGGCGTGGGCCGCGAGCGTGAAGTCAGCGGCGCAGGGGGGGGCGCTGATGGTCCGCGAGCTGGATCCGCCCGGATTCCGTCCGCAGCGGGTGATCCTGCTGTTTCACTCCTACGGGGCGGATCGCGCGCTGATTCGTCCGGATCGCTTCGAGCGGGCGCTTTCGCTCGGCTGGGGGGCGGTCCGCCGCTTGCGGATGCGCCGGGTGCCGGTGACCTGGCTTGCCGACTTCGAGGAATGGGTGCCGCGGGAAGTCGTGGGCCGGGATTCGCTGAGCCAGCTCGGGGACGCGCTGTGCCGGGCGCGGCGCGCGCCGGGGACCGAGGCCCATGAGGTGGAGGCGCGGCTGGATGAGCTGGATGGGGAGGTGGTGGTCATTTCCGACATGCCGCCGGCGGCATGGGAGGGTCTGGTGGCGGGCCGCCGGGGCGTCCGTGTCGTGGATGTGAGCGACTACGAGAGGGGTCTGCGGTTGAAAGGAGGAAGCCGTGCGTAGTCTCGCGGCCCTGCTTTCGCTGGCAGCCGCCTACGTGCTGCTGAGGGGGCACCCGGAGACCTGGCCGGCGGTGGTCAGGGCCTGCGTGGCGGTGGTCTGCCTGTTCGGCGGGCTCGGCTGCTGGGCCGTGGCCAGGCGCCCGGATCTGCCGGTGCTGCCGAGCCGGCGGCGCGCCCGCCTGCTCGATTCGATCGCACTGGGGGCGGTGGTGCTCGCCGTCGAGGTCGGATTCCTCGCGTATTTCCACACCGCGCCGGAACCGCTCGAGCAGGTGGCCGCCAAGGTCGAGGAGTGGTTGCGCCCCGAGGCGGCGGCGAAGCGCCGGCTCGAGGAGCAGCGGGAATCGGAAAGCCGCGGCGGCAACTGGCTGTGGAACCACGAGGGCGAGCGTCCGCTGCCGAGGCGCACGAACTTCAAGCCGGGCAACCGCCCGGAGGTCTTCCTCCAGCCGTCCGCGGACGCCGGGCGGCTGCTGGAGTCGCGGGTCTACGTGCACGCGTTTGCCATGGCCCGCTACGACGACAGCACCTGGGCGCCGCTCGGCGGCGGCGACCTGGCCCGGACGACCGGCAACGACGGTTGGTTGCGGGTCGGGGGAGCGCCCCGGGGCGAACCGGTCAGTTACCGGGTCTTCCTCGGCCGGGAACCGCACGGCCAGAACCCGCTGGTTGGCGTCCAGGGCCTCGCCGCAGTCCGGCTTCCCGGTGTGCGGGAGCGGGCTCCGGGACATCTGCTGCTGCCGGAGACCGATGGCGGCGGCTACGAGTATGATGCGGTTTCCCGCCCGCGGACGCTCGATGAGGTGGACCCGATGGCGGTGCCGGGCCGGGGGCTGCCCGATGGATACCTGGACCTGCCCAACAACGCGTTCGGATCGCGGATCGCGAGGTTCACCGACGCGGTGACCGGCGGCGGCCTGCCCGTCGCCCGGCTCAAGCAGATCCGCACCAACCTGCGGACCACTCTTGAGTATTCGCTGGTGACTGAAAACCCCGACAACCGCGATCCGATGGAGAATTTCCTCTTCGAGGAACAGCGCGGGCATTGTGAGTTCTTCGCGACCGCCGGAGCCTTGATGGCGAGGGCGGTCGGGGTGCCGTCGCGCATCTGCTACGGCTGGACCGGGGGCACCTACTACGAAGGTAGTGGGTTGTTCGTCTTCCGGGCGCGGGAAGCCCACGCCTGGGTTGAGGTCTTTCTCGAGGGTGAGGGATGGGTGGTGCTCGATCCGACGCCTCCGACCGCCCTGGAGCGGCTGCGGCCCGAGGTTGCTCCGCCCGACGCGCCGCCGCCGGGAATGGACGAGGTGGAGATGGACGAGATCTCGCCCGATGCGGCCCGGCCACTGCCGTGGCTGCTCGGCCTCGTCGCCTTCGGGCTCTTCCCGGTGGTGTTGCTCTGGCCGATGCGCCGCCGGCGCCCGGAGTCCGCCGTCATGGGCGGCGGCGGGAAACAGCCGGCCTACGGTCCCGCCTTTGCCTCCGCCTGCCGGCGTCGCGGGGTGAGGTGGTATCCGGGACGGACGCTGCGCTCGATGCTCGAAGCGCTGGGCGACCCGCCGGAATTTGCCGGGGACCTGATCGCCTACCACTACGGCGTCCGCTACGAAGGCGGAAGCCGGGACCGGGAGCGGGAGCGCCTGCTCGGCGCGAAGATCCGCGAGTGGGACGCTCAGTTCCGCGAATAGGAGCCGGAGCCGCCCGTGCGGCTGTACTGCTCGTCGCGCAGCTTCTTCAGATACTCGAGGTAGCGTCGCTTCGACTCGAAGTCGGTGCCGTCGGGGGTGACGCCGCCGCCCCGGGGTCCGTATTTTTTCCACGGACCGTAGGGGACCTGGGACGCCTCGACGAACCGCCAGTGGCACTTCTCGCCGGATTGGAGGCCGAGGTAGTCGCGGATCGAAGGAGAAATGTCGATTGCGGCCCCCTTGTTGTTGCGGTTCTTCGGCGGGCTGTTGCCGAAGACGTAGCGCCAGTCGTCGGTCACCCACGGTCCGCAGTCCTCCCACTGGGCGTAGCAACTACGGCCTCCATGGTAGATCTGCACCCAGCGGCCCTTGAGGACCGTCTTCCCGGGCTTCGGGTTCACGCGCGAGAACCACGGAATCACCTTGGCGGCTTCCGGCTTGTGCCGCGACCAGCCGGCGACGTCGTTGTAGGGCAGCGCGATGTAGAAGGGGTTGAGCTTGGGGATGAATCCCTTCGGCCGGAAATCGGAGGTGGTGTGGCAGGCGACGCGGGCCTTGGGGTCCGGGTTGTCGTAGCCGCCGAAATTTCCCATCCAGTTCTGATCCCACGACGACTTGCAGTTCGGGGTCGGGTTGTTCTGCGTCGGCTGCTCGCCAATCCAGAACACGGTGGCGGTGATGTTCTGCCGCCACGGGTAGAGCCGGTTGCCGGCGGCGGGGGTGCGCGGGGCGGGCTGGATCGGCTGGCGGGTGGTGGGGATGACCACCCGCGGGAGATTCGCCGAGCTGGCCACCGCCTGGGCATGCGCCGGCTCCGCCGCCGTGAGGACGGCTGCGAGGGCGATGAGCGGGGTGGGCAGGCGCATGGGAATTTTCAGAAGCGGCGGAGGATCGTGTCCTTCGCGAACCGGTCGTCAAGATGGGGGTAGTCTAGAGTATGATGCAAGCCCCTCGATTCGCGGCGCCGGATCGCGCAATCGACGACCAGCGAGGCGACGGCGACGAGGTTGCGGAGTTCGAGGATGTCGGCGTTCACCCGGTGGCCCCAGTAGAACTCGCGAACCTCCTTGCGCAGGTTCTTCAGGCGGGTGCCGGCGCGGCGCAGGCGCTTGTCGGTGCGGACGATCGAGACGTAGTCCCACATCAGGCGGCGGAGCTCGTCCCAGTTGTGGTAGATGACCACCAGCTCGTCGGGCGGGGTGGTGTCGCCGTGCGACCAGTCGGGGATGCTCGGGGCTTCCGGCGAGGCTTTTCCGGGCGGGTGGTGGTGCAGCAGGTGGTCGAGGGCCCGGCGGGCCAGCACGTTGCCCTCGAGCAGCGAGTTGGACGCGAGGCGGTTGGCCCCGTGCAGTCCGGTGCAGGCGACTTCGCCGATCGCGTACAATCCGCGCACGGTGGTCTTGCCGTCGATGTCGGTCACCACGCCGCCGCACTGGTAGTGGGCGGCGGGGACGACCGGGATCGGCTGCTTTTCGGCATCGAGGCCGAAATCGAGCAGCTTGTCGTGGATGTAGGGAAACTGCTCGCGGAAGAATCCGGGGGGCTTGCGCGTGGCGTCGAGATAGACGCAGGGCTTGCCGGTGCGTTTGATTTCGCGGTCGATCGCGCGGGCGACGATGTCGCGCGGGGCGAGCGAGCCGCGGGGATCGGATCGCTTCACGAAATCCTCGCCCCGGTCGTTGATCAGCACCGCGCCCTCGCCGCGGACGGCTTCGGACACGAGGAAGGACCGGGCTTCCGGACCGGTGGCGCCGGGATTGTAGAAGCAGGTCGGGTGGAACTGGATGAACTCCATGTTGGCCACGGACGCGCCGGCCCGCCAGGCCATGGCGACCCCGTCGCCGGTCGCGGAGTCCGGGTTGGTCGTGTAGAGGTAGACCTTGCCGCAGCCGCCGGTGGCGAGGACCACCCGGTCGGAGCGGAGGACCTTCACCTCGCCGGTCTCGCTTTCCAGCACGTAGGCGCCGAGCACCCGGTCTTCGGTCACCGCGCCCAGCTTGCCGGTGGTGATGAGGTCGATCGCGAAATGGTGCTCGAGGATGGTCAGGCCGGGAGTGGCCCGGGCCTTGTCGATCAGCGAGTTGGCGATCTCCCGGCCGGTGGTGTCGAGCGAGTGAAGAATGCGGCGCTTCGAGTGGCCGCCTTCCTTGTGCAGATCGTAGCCGCCGCCGTCGCGGTCGAACTCCGCGCCATGCGCGACGAGTTCGTCGATGGTCGTCGCGCCTTCGCCGACGATGGCCCGGACGACGTCTTCGCGGCATAGCCCGGCGCCGGCATCAAGCGTGTCGGCGACGTGCAGATCGACCGAGTCGCCCGGGTCCCGCAGTCCCTCGGGCAGGACCGAGGCGATGCCGCCCTGGGCCCAGGCGGTGTTGGAGTCGGGCAGCTCGCCCTTGCAGACCAGCGTCACGGAACCGTGGGCCGCCGCCCGGATGGCGAAGGACAGGCCGGCGATGCCGCCACCAATGACGAGGAAGTCGGAGGTCACGGGATAAAAGCTGAAACGCTGAGAAGCTGAAAAAATGACATGCTGGCAGGGCGGGGAGACATGCTCATGACGGATCCGGATTCAATCGTCAAAATCCGAAGAACGCCAAGGAATTATCCTGAGTCTGCTGCTCAGGAAGCGTCCTCGGAACTCGACTCAGCCCGACCACAAAGTTCCTGTATCAATTGCTGAAAATGTGCGAGCTTGGCGGCTTCAAAGTCGAAGCTTTCTTCGGATGCCGGATTGACGGTGAGGCCGAGTGGTTGGTCGAGATGGATCAGGTCTTCAAAGATCTCCTGGATGGGCATTCGGAAAAGGCCCAAGCCATGTTTGCGAAGGGGTGAGACCCATTCGGCAGCATGTGTTTCGTCGGTAAAGGCGAATGCACACTGGTTCCTGCCTTCAAAAGCGAACAAGGCCGGGTCCCAGGTTTTTCGCTCGGGAAACCCAATCACGAAGAGACTGCCCCCGGCGAGGGAGATGAGGACACCGAGGAGGCCGACTTCGTATTTCTTGTGCGCGTCAACGGTTTTCAACGCCGTCATCAACGGCAGAACCGGAAATACCAATACATTGTCGATCAGGCGGACGTCACCGTAGAAGACCGCAGCCGCCAGCCGGGTGGGACGAGAAAGATCGATGGCGGGCTGGAGCGTCTCGGCATCGACAAGTTCGAGGTAGTCGATGCGGCTAATCGGCGACTCGATGCCGGTGCGGGCGGTGGCGAGGATCGAGGCGGGATCGTGCTTTTCCGAGGCTTCGACCAAGGCCCGGTGGATTCGGGGAGCATCCGTCCGCTGCGCCGGATCGAGTCTGGCATTGCGGGATGACATGGCCAACCCGTCGGGTTCGCGGACGGTCGGGTGACTGAGGATTTCCACCGGCACGTCGAGGTCGCGGACCAGGCGGCGGATGATGGCGAGCTGCTGGTAGTCCTTTTCGCCGAAGACGGCCGCGTCCGGGCGGATCAGGTTGAAGAGCTTGAGGACCACCGTGCACACGCCATCGAAATGGCCGGGCCGGGTGGCGCCGCAGAGGGTCTTCGACAGCGAGGTTTCGAGGACGGTGATCGAGCGGTCGGGGAAGTACACGGCCCTCTGCTCCGGCGCGAAGACGAGATCGACCGCTGCGGCCCGGCATTTCGCCAGATCGTCGTCGAGCGGGCGCGGATAGGCGGCGAGATCCTCGGCGCGGTCGAACTGGATCGGATTGACGAAGATCGACACCGCCACCGTGCCGTCGGCCCCGGCCGCCTCCCGGGCCCGCCGGATCAGGGCGAGGTGGCCTTCGTGCAGGGCACCCATGGTCGGGACGAGGACCACGGGGCTCGGCGAGGGCCGGCGCAGCTCGGCGGGATCGGTGACGACACGCATGTCGGCAGCAGCATTTGCGAGCGGAGCGAAGGCCGCAAGGCCCATCCTGAACCCCGAGGACCGGCGTTGACGGCCCTCGGAAATACGTTCACGGTGGCCGCGAACCCCGAAAGGGACATCCGTATTCATGAAAATCATCCGCACCATTACCGCCCTTGTGCTGGCGATCGGGCTCTCTGGGGCCGCCGTCGCGCAGGAAGGCACTCTCGACATCGCGACCGTGGACATGCAGTCGCTCTTCAAGGAGTACCACCGCACCAACGAGGCCCAGAAGCAGATCAACATCGAGCGCGCCCGCATCCAGAAGGAGAACAACGAGCGGCTGGCCCGCATCCGCGAGCTGGACACCGAGCTGCAGAACATGCGCAAGCAGCTCGACGATCCGTCGATTTCCGACTCGAAGAAGCAGAGCGTCTATCAGGAATGGCAGATGAAGCAGAACGAGGGCATTGCGCTGGACCGCGAACGCCGCGAGTTCCTGCAGCGCCGCAACCAGGCGCTCAACGAGAAGATGGTGCAGCGGATGAAGGGGATCCTCGAGGAGATCCGCAAGCTGGTGGAGGA
>JAKZES010000048.1 GCA_022548915.1 Verrucomicrobiaceae bacterium E54 | reverse complement strand
GGGAGCGGGTGGCGGAACGGGCGCGGCCTTACTATCTGAAGCATCTGGAAAGGTGGGGTGCGGCGCTCCGAGCGAGACCATCTGAGACGTCAAAAAAGGATTTTCTTGAAGGTTATTTTGAGAAATTGATTCACACAGAGGGGGTGCGGGCATTTCAGGCAAGGCA
The DNA here is from genome assembly GCA_022548915.1 of Verrucomicrobiaceae bacterium E54. Lineage (GTDB taxonomy): Bacteria > Verrucomicrobiota > Verrucomicrobiia > Verrucomicrobiales > Akkermansiaceae > Haloferula. The sequence goes on along the minus strand of JAKZES010000048.1, from coordinate 39,630 downwards.
GGTGCTGGAGGCGATCCGGCTGGCTCACGAGGTGCTGTTGAACGAGGAGTGGACGAGGAAGGTCGATTGGGAGGGAATGCGTTTGCGGGTCGAGGAGGAGGATTCCGAGCCTGCGGGAGAGGTGGTGGCGGAAACGCTGGCCGAGCTGGAGGCGGGCTGGCGCAAGGCCGGATTTACGGCTGAGCAGGTCGAGAGCCTGGCGCATACGGTGCGCGTGATGCGGGAGGGCAACTATGCGTTCAGGACCGAGCAGGGCTACGTGCAGTGGGTGAAGCGGGTGATGGGCTTCGTCGGTCGGGAACGCCTGCCGGGGGCGGCGGAGGTGCAGGATTTCCTGAGCCATCTGGCGGTCGACTCGGGGGTGGTGGTGGCGACCCAGAAGCAGGCGCTGAATGCGCTGGCGTTTTATCTGAAGCGGGTGCGCGGGCTTGAGGGGGTGGATTTCGGGGATTTCCGTCGGGCGCGGGTGAGTCGGCGTCTGCCGGTGGTGCTGAGCAAGGGGGAGATGTCGCGCCTTCTGGAGGCGGCGGTGGAGGAAGGGAAGCGGCGCGGCTTGTCGGGAGTGTACGCGCTGATGCTGCAGGTGATGTACGCCTCGGGGCTGCGGGTGACGGAGTGTGTGCGTCTGAGGGTGAAGGACATTGATTTCGAGAACCGCTATGTGTTGGTGAGGCAGGGCAAGGGGGACAAGGACCGGCGGGTGCCGCTGGCGAAGCGATTGATGGAGCCATTGAAGGCGCACTTGGAGGAGGTGCGGCGTCAGTACGATGAGGACCGGGCGGCGGACCTGGATGGGGTGTGGTTGCCGGGGGCGTATGAACGCAAGGCGCCGGAGGCGGGCAAGGAGTGGGTGTGGTTTTGGTTGTTTCCCTCGCCGAAGCTGTCGGTGGACCCGCGGAGTCACCGGGTGCGGCGCCATCATGTGCATGCGAATGGGGTGCAGCGGGCGATGAAGCGGCTGACGGAGCGGGCGGGGATCGACAAGAAGGTGACGTGCCACGTGCTGCGGCACAGTTTTGCGACGCACCTGCTGGAGAAGGGGCGGGACATCCGGACGGTGCAGGAGTTGCTGGGGCATGAGAGCGTGCAGACGACGATGATCTACACGCATGTGCTGAATGATCCGGAGCGGGAGAGTGGGAGTCCGCTGGATGATCTTTGAAGCGCGGAGCGGAGAGCGGAGTGCGGAGTGCGGAGCGGGGAGCGGGGAGCGGGGAGCGGGGAGCGGGGAGTGCGGAGTGCGGAGTGCGGAGAGCGGGGAGTGCGGAGTGCGGAGTGCGGAGCGGGGAGCGGGGAGCGGGGAGTGCGGAGTGCGGGGCGGGGAGAGCGGAGTGCGGAGTGCATGTCGAGCGCAGCGAGGCGACACGGCGAGCTGGGGATTCCCGTTCTACCGGGGTGGCCCGCAGGCCATTCGGGCTGCTCTCCGGGCACTGGCCCCTGATACCAACTCCCAGAATCCACTGGTAGAATGGAGATTTTGGAAGGATTTGGAAATCAGTCGCTTCGCGAGTTGAAGGGTGCCGGTCGCTTTTCCGCAATCTCTGCGTTGCTCGTCCCTCCTTCGCCAAGGCTTTGGACGGGCAGGCGGTCACGGTGCCAGCACCGCTCCCTTCTCACGCCTTGAACCTTGCAAAAAATCGTTCCGGCCATTCTACCAGCCGATTCTGTTCATTGGTATGAATCTGGCGGACCTTGAGTCCCGCGACAAGGAGTGATCGTCGTCAACGCCCGCGGCGGATCTCGGAGCCCTGGAACTGGATCTGGACGCGGTGGACGCGCTTGATCCGGGTGTGGATCTTGAAGGTCTCCGGGTCGAAGGACTCGGGGATTTCGATGCGGTGGATGTCGACGGTGGCGTGGTAGCCGCGCTCGGAGAAGACGTCGATGAACATGGCGAGGGCGGTGGGGTCGTGGAGGATCTCGCTCTCGCTGTTGATCGCCGCGCTGCCGGAAATGGCGTGGCGCTCGATGATGGGGATGAAGTCGCTCTGGATGAGGTCGACGACCCGCCCGAAGAGCTCGCTCTGGCGCGCGGCGTAGTCGTCGAGGCGGTCGACGAGGTTTTGCCGGGCGTGGAGCGAGAGGGTGGCGGCAACGGGGATCGCGGAAACGCGGTCGTAGGTGGCCTCGTCGAGTTCGAGCGATCCCTGGTAGCGGAGTTCGTCGTCGATGCGGCTGCGCACTTCCTCGATGGTGCCGTGGGCGTTGATGAAGTGGTAGAAGAAGATCTCGCGCAGGTCCTTGAGTGCGCCGTAGGTCTTTTCCTTGAAGGTGCGGTAGCGGTTGACGGCGGCTTCGGCGTCGAGGTCGGTGGCGCGGACCTCGAGGAGTTCGCCGATGCCGGATTCCCGGACTTCCTCGTTGTGGGCCTGGGCCTCGCGTCCGCGCTGGAGCTGGCGGTTCACGCTTTCCTTCTCGTCGACGAAGAGGACGACGATGTGGAAGTGCGGTTTCTTGAAGCGGTGGGCCAGCTCGGTGTCGCGGAACCGGTTGTGGAGTTCGTTGAGTTTCTGGTGGAGGAGCTTGACGCACTCGACCTGCACCTTGGTGCGCGGGAAGCCATCGACCACCGCGCCGGACTGGTAGACCGGGTCGAGCAGCTTGCGGAGCATGATCTCGATGACCTCGCGGTCGCCGACGAGCATGCCGGCGTCCTTCATGCGCCTGGCCTCCGGGGTGTCGAGGAGGCTGCTGACGACCAACGGCGGAGCCGTGAGGTCGCGGTATTTCATGATGAAGCCCGTATGGGTGCCCTTGCCGGCGCCGGGGGCGCCATTGAGCCAGAAGATCTCCTTGGGGAAGCGCAGGTCTTCCTCGCCGTGATCGGTCTCGAGCTGTGACCAGACGGAGTTGAAGATGATCTGGGCGTCCTTGACCTCGAGGTCCTCGACGTGGTCGGGGGGCTGAATGGTTTCGATGGAGTCGGGCATGGTTGGCTGGGACGGAAGCGGGAAGCGGGAAGCGGGAGGCGGGAGGCGGGAGGCGGGAAGCGGGAAGCGGGAAGCGGGAAGCGGGAGGCGGGAGGCGGGAAGCGGGAAGCGGGAAGCGGGAAGCGGGAAGCGGGAGAGGGGAGAGGGGAGATGGGGGAATGCTGGAACGGCGAGCGCGAAGGGCACGATGGGCAACGGCTCACGGTGTGACCCGGGCTCCGCAGCCCCCTGAAGGGGGAACTACGTACTGAACTGGCGGACTTGGCGAGTATCAGTCGATGCGCGAGCCGTGGGAGATCTTTTCGAGAAGTCTCGGGCCGTCAAGGATGGCGACGTAGGGCATGGCATCGATGTCCTCGGAGCGAAGCACGTACTCGGTGAGCTCGTCGCGGACGATGGTCACCAGGGTCTCCGGCTCCCATGGCTTGGCGATGTAGTGGTGCAGGCCGCCTTCGTTGATCGCGCGGATGGTGTCCTGCTGGTCGGCCTGGCCGGTGAGCAGGACCTTGCGGACCGGGTAGTGCGAGCCGTCGGCATGCAGCTTGGTCAGGAAGTCGACGCCGGTCTCGCCGGGCAGGCGATGGTCGGCAAGGACGAGGCCGATGCGGTCGCCGTCCTGCTCGATCTGGGCGATGGCTTCGCGGGCATCGGAGATGTCTTCGGAGACCTCGATGCGGAACTGCTTTTCGAAGGGGCGGAGGTCGCGGCGGATGGCTTCGCGAACTTCGGGTTCGTCCTCGATGGAAAGGATGGCGATCTGGTTCATGGCTCGGATTGGGGCGGTTTGGTGGGAAGGACGACCGAGAAGACGGTGCGTCCGGGTTCGGAGGAGAAGGAAATGGCGCCGCCGTGGCGCTCGACGATGGACTTGCTGATGGGAAGCCCGAGTCCGAGGCCGAACTCGACCCGGCCGCTGCGGGTGGTGAAGCGCGGGCTGAAGATGTGGGGCTGGGCCTCGGCGGGGATGCCGCGGCCGTTGTCCTCGATCTCGACGCGCACCTGCTCGCCCTTGCGCGAGGTGGTGATCGTGACGCGGCCATCCTCCTCGCTCGCCTGGGCGGCGTTCTGGATCAGGTTCGTCCAGATCTGCTGGAGCTGGGAGGGGATGCAGCGGATGCGTGGCAGGTCGGCGTAGTGCTTGACCACCTCGTGGTCGCGGAGCTTGCCGCGGAGGATGACGAGGACGTCCTCGAGCGTGGCATTGAGGTCGACGTCCTCGGTCCAGTCCTCGTCCGCCCGGGCGTAGAGCTTGAGGCTGCGGACCAGCGCGGCGATGCGGTCGGAACAGTTCTCGATGTTCCGCAGGGCGCTTCCGATCTGACCGCCGTGTTCGATCTGGCGGAGGAGTTCGTCGCGCTTGAGCCCGGGATCGAGCTTCTCGAATCGCTGGAGGTCCTCGACCGACCGGATGCCGGCGGCGACCAGCCGGTCGGTGGGCAGGTCGAGGTCGAGACTGTTGGCGAGATCGCGCTTGAGGCTGCGTTCGTCGCGCGTGGAAAGGGGGGCGGCCTTGCGGGCGAGTTCGAGGGCGGCGCCCGCCGGGGCGAGCTTGCGGCTGGCACCGAGCAGGGCGGGGACGTCCTCCAGCAGGTAGCGGGCGGCATTCTGCATCGCGGCCACCGGGTTGTTCAGTTCGTGGGCCATGCCGGCGGCGAGCGTGCCGAGGGTGGCCATCTTCTCCGACTCGACCAGGCGGTCCTGCGCGGCCTTGAGGTCGGCCAGGGCCGACTCGAGGTCGTCGCGCTGCTTTTCGAGCCGCGTGTTGAGCTGGTGGACGTCGGAGAGCAGCTCGGCGGCGCGGCGGTTGCGGCGCGCCATCGAGCGCAGGATCACGGTGATCAGGCACGAGGCGAGCCTGGGGCTGCGGCTCACCGCATCCCGGACCTGCTCGCGGGTGAGGACCAGCGCCTCGGTGCGGGTGACCGCGCGGCAACTGAAGAACACCGGATTTTTCAGCGACAGCGACATCAGCCCGACGATGCGGCCGGCGGTCTCGGAGTGGAAGGTGACGTCGCGGCCCTCGAGGTTGCGGGAGAGTTTCACCTGGCCCTCGATGAGCACCCAGATGCGGCCGGCCTCGTCGCCTTCCTGGACGAGGATCTCGCCGGGCTCGTAGGTGTGGCGTTCGGGGTGGCCGAGCAGTTCGTCGAACTCCTCGATCATCGACGACTCGACCTTGTTGTCGGTCATCGTGGTCCCGTCGATCACCGAGGTCTGGACCTCGTCGAGGCGTGCGGAGAGTCGCTCGAGATTGGATTTTGCCGAAAGGAAGGCGCTGCCCATCGACTGCAGGTCGAGCAGCGGGTGGAGGTCGTCGATGCGGTGCGGTGCGGCGTGGAGGACGTAGTCGGTGAGCTGGGTGCGCAGCAGGTCGCGCAGGCGTCGCGGATCGAAGTCCGGGTCGACGCGGGCATGCAGGGCGCCGTGCTGGAGCAGGTCGTCGGCGCGGCGATTGCCCTCGATCACGTCGAGCAGCAGCCTCCGGGTGCCTCGCAGGCGGGGGTCGCTGCGGATCGCGAGCAGGGTGCCGGCGCCGTCGATGTCGTCGATCTCCAGCCCGCAGAAGACCATCGCCAGGTCGCCGTCGGCATCGCGGATCTCGCGGGCCCGCGAGATGAGGTCCCGGCCACTGGTGAAGCGTTCGAACCGGAAGGCCTCGCCCGACCATTCATCCAGCGTCTTTTCCAGCCGCGAGACGAGCGCGTCGTCGCGGTGGGCGCAGAGGATGGCGGGGCGGAGGGGCATGGAGAGTTCAGAGTTCAGAGTTCAGAGTTTAGAGTTTGGAGTTTGGAGTTTGGAACTTGGAACTTGGAACTTGGAACTTGGAACTTCGAGGTGGCCGGTAGCTTCGGGGTTTTCGGACTTCCTTGAGTTGATGCCCGATTGCCAGCGGCGATGTGACATCAGGAGACCCCGGCGATGTGAAGGAGCGGGCGCAGCAGGAGGAAGCAGATGAGCACCCCGGCGGCCCCGATGAGCGTGCCGGTGAGGACCATCTGCTTGGTGGTGAAGGTGCCGGCGCTGTAGGCGATGGCATTCGGCGGGGTGGAGATCGGCAGGGCCATGGCCATCGAGGCCCCGAGGGCGACGAAGGCGAGGATGATGATGGCGCTGGCCCCGGCCGCCCCGGCCACCGCCACGGCGATCGGGGCGAGCAGGTTGGTGGCGGCGCTGTTGGAGATGAAGGTGCTCATCAGCAGGGCGGTGCCGCAGATCGCGATGCCGATCACGACCCGGCTCATGGAATCCCAGGCGATCAGGCCGACCAGCCAGGTGTCGAAGCCGGTGGCCGAGACGCCGACACCGAGGGCGATGCCGCCGGCGACCAGCCACAGCACGTCCCACTCGAGGCCGCGGAACTGCTTGGCCGAGACCACGCCGGTCGAGAGCAGGATGACGACGGGGAACATGCCGACGACGTAGGAGTTGATGCCGTGCAGGGCGCCGGTGACCCACATCAGGATCGTGAAGATGGCCGTGACGTAGTAGATCGTGGCGTGGGTGGACTTGGCCCACTTGACGTTCATGTCGATCTCGATGGCCTTCTTCGACGCGGGGAACATGAAGACGATGAGGACCCAGGCGAAGGCCATGAGGAGCAGGGCGATCGGGATGGCGAAGATCATCCACTGCAGGAACGAACACTGACCGATGGTCTCGCCGGTGGCGGGATCGATCTTGGAGAGCGCACCGAGGACGATGGCGTTGGGCGGTGTGCCGATCGGGGTGCCCATCCCGCCGATGTTGGCGGCGAAGGGAACGCCGAGCGCCAGGCCGACCCGAAATTTGTCGTCGGGGGCGAGGGTGGCGATGATGGGCAGCACGACCGCCATGATGGTGGCGGTGGTGGCGGTGTTGCTCATCCACATCGAGAGCACGCCGGTGATGAGCATCAGGCCGAGCAGCACGCGTGACGGTTTCGTGCCGAAGGGCTTGAGCATGATGGCGGCGAGGTTCTTGTCGACGCCGAAGCGGGCGGCGCCGAAGGCGAGGAAGAATCCGCCGAGGAAGAGGATGAGCACCTTGCTGGCGAGGGTGTTGAAGAAGGTCGTGTAGGCCGGGGCGGTCATGCCCTCGGGGAAGGCGGCCATGCCCCAGGCCCAGCTCAACTGACCGGCCACGTCGCTGAGGAACAGGACGAGCAGCAGGATGACCGAGGCCGAGGTGGCGAACAGCGGGATGGCCTCGCTGACCCACAGGATCACGGCCAGCAGGAAGATCGAGAGCAGGCGGTGTCCGGCTTCCGAAAGTCCAGGAATCTCCAGGAAGAAGGGGATCAGAAACGCGACGAGCGCGAGGAGGAGGGAAAGGTTTTTTCCGGTGGCGAGTCGCTTGATGGCGTGCATGACGCCTCCGGTTGAAAACCACACCCGCGAAAATTCGCAATAGCGGAAGAGGATGCGCGGAGTTTATGGGAACCGCAGGCCGTTCGGGTCGCCGGACTCAGTCGAAAGCCGCCAGGATCGCGTCGAGTTCGTCGTCCCGGAGGACGCCGGCGACGAAGTGGCCGGCGGCGGAGCGGAGGAGCTTGGCTTCGTCGGGGTCCGAAGTCAGAAGCATGACGCAGGTGCGTCCGATTGCGGCGAAGGTGTTGCCGTTGTTGAAGCAAAACGGCGCCTGCCGATGGCACGACTTGAGAAGCATCAGCGCTTCCCGGAACGTCATTTCGTCTTCGTGAACTCCAGACCACTCATCGCGGCATCCATCATGGCCGTCACTCGTTGGACCGTGAAAGGATCGGGTTGCCTCGCAGATTTGCGAATTGAGTTCGGTAACCTTTTCCCAGCTGAAGGATGCCAGCCAGGGAGCGATGCGGTCACCGATTGGCATGATCCTTCAAGAGCGATTCAAGATAGGCGCGATCCTTCTCCATCCCCTCGACCCCCGCGCTCTTGTAACTGCCCTGTCCGGTCGGCCCCAGCACCGGCTCACGGGCGAACCGGTCTGAGATTTCCAGGGCATCCTTCAGTGCGAGTGCAAAGAGATCGTCCTTGCTCAGAGCTTCCCGGTTGTCGGCTTCACCAGACATGAACCCACTATGACCTTGATCAGGCCGTTTTGCAAGGAGACCTACTCGCCCATGCCCGAGGCCCAGGCGGGCTGGCCGTTGCGGATCTCGTAGGCCATGACCCGCGCCTCCTCCAAGCCGGTGGCGCAGTTGAAGAGTTGCACCGTGGCGGGGCCGTGGTTGCCCCGCGACTTCACCACGATCTTCCTTTGTCCGTCGATGAAGCGCACGGTTTCCACCTTCGGCATGGCGGTCTGGCACACGGCGACGGTCTGGCCGCTCCGCCGGAGCGCGACGTTGCCGACGCCCTTCACCGGCGTGAGCGCCCCGCCGGCCACCGGTCCGGTGCCGGTCTGTTTTGCCAGGGTGTACCCGGCCTGATAGCCGCGATTGAAGGCCTCCGTCTGGGTGGCGGGGAAGGTGCCGTAGTGGCGGCTGGGTTGGCGCGACTTGTCGCCGGCGCCGTCGGCTTTGCCCTGCTGCATGCCGAGATCGTAGGTTCCCCGGTGAGGTCCCTTGTAGGGTTGATGCCCGGGCGGCAGGCCGGTCGCCGTGGAGCCGGAGGTCATGCCGCCGTCGTCGATGGGAGTGCAGTGGGAAAGGACGAGCGGCAGGGCGAGGAGAATCAGCGGACGGAGGTTCATGGCAGTGAATCGACGGGCCGCAGCATCCCCCATTCCACCCTGGACTCCAATCCTGTTTTCACCGGTCGAGAAAGGTCCCGGTGAGGCGATCGCCGGGTGACGGTCGCTTCAGGACTTCGGCATCCATGTCCGAAAAGTGGTGGGCCGAGTCGATCTGCATTCGGGTGAGGGTGCGGACGAGTTGGATGGCGATCACCGAGAGCGCCACGTTGATCCCGCTGCTGGAGGTCCAGACGATGGTGATCAGGTGATCGTTCCAATGGCTGGCGGGTCCGGTCTGGGGACGCGAAGTGAGCTGGTCGCCCATGGATGACAGCAGCCACAGCGTCCACCAGAATGGCAGGAGGTATCCCGGGGCGGCCTGGCCGGTGGTCGAGGCCCGGAAGATCTCCCGCATCGCGACGAAAGGCTTCCAGAAGTTGGCGATGGGAATGAAGTACCATCCGACACACCAACCGGGCGTGGTGCTGATCACTTCGTGGTAGCGCCGGCCGCCGTGGTTCGCCGCATGCCTTTTGAGTTGGTGGAAAAGCCAGGCGTTCTTCCCGCTTCGGACGATCCACACGCCGAAGACGACGAAGGTGGCGAGGACCGTCCAGGAGATGCGTTCGACTCCGAGAACGATCGTGTCGAGGGTTTCGGATGAGGTCGCCGCGACCGAGAAGCTGTAGAGGAGGTTGACGACCAGCCAGAAGGCCTGAAGCGCCGCGTAGAAGAGCAGGAGCCCGACGACCCAGCGGGAGAGGATGCGGTTGTCCCGGTAGGCGCCGTAGGGTCCCGGGGGAAGCGAGACGGGCCCGGAACGCTCGATGAGTGGATTGGCATCCGGCGTGTCGTAGGGATTGACCGATTCACCCGCCATGGCGGGGGCAACTTCTCCCGGCAGCACGCGGGAAGGGAAGCATGTTCTGACGGCTTGGAGTTTCTCCTGCATTGGCAAGCGGGCGATGGGCACGCAGAATGTCCATTGATGGAAGAGCCGCGGATGCCGTCGCTACAGCTGGCCAAGCTTCAACGGAAGCTGGACGAAACCGCAGCAAGACAGGCGGAAGAGATTGCCGGGCTGCGGGAGGAGATCCGGCTGCTTGAGAAGGCACTGGGGCCGAAGCCGCCACCCCTGCCGCAGCCGGAGTCGGCCGGTGAGGCGGAGCCGAAGAAGCCCGTGGCGAATCCGGTCGTGCAGGAGGAGGTGCCTCCGCGCTCCTTCAAGGAGTCGCCGACGCCGCCGGATCGCTACCCGAAACCGGCGCGCACCCGTGACCTGCCGCCTCCCGAGAAGCCGCCGGCCGCCAAGCCCGCCGTCGATCGCGGCAGGCTGGAGATGGATCTGGGCCGGGTGTGGCTGGTTCGCATCGGCGTCGTGTTGCTGGTGACCGGTCTGGTGCTTCTCGGCAACTACGCCTACCGCAACTGGATCCGTGACCTGCCGGCGATCGCGCGCCTCGGCTTCCTGGTGCTGTCGGCCCTGGCCATCGCCGGAGCCGGCTGGTGGTGCACGCGGCAGGAGAAGCTGCGTGCTTTCGGCGAGGTGGTTCTGGCGGGTGGCATGGCGTTCTTCTACTGGTGCGCGTATGCCGCCCATCATGTCGAGCGCCTGCGGGTTCTCGATTCCGTGGTTGCGGGGACCCTGGCCCTGCTGGGCGCGGCGGCGGCGATTGTCGTGGTGTCGGTGGTGAGGAACGCCCGGACGACGGCGGTGATGGGACTACTGCTTGCGTCGTACTCGACGATGCTGCAGCCGATGTCCGCCCTCACCGCCACTTCGAACGTGCTGCTGGCCGCCACGGGCGTGACGCTGGTCGCGCTCAAGCGCTGGCGCGGACCGGGCTTCGCGTCGATGCTGGGTGCCTACGGTGCCTTTCTGTTCTGGCAGCTCACCGGGGCGGTGGGCTCCGGCAGTGCGGCCTCGGCGCTGGGATTCGTCGGGGTGATCTGGGCGGTGTTTGCGGTGCCGACGCTTGGCGCGATGCAGGGCCTCGATGGCCGGGGCCGGGCCTGGTGGACCGGCTTGAACAACGGCGCGGGCTTCGGGCTTTTTGCGCTCCTCTGGTGGCAGGCCGGGTGGGAGGCGTTCTGGGGCGTGGCGGCGGTCTGGGGAACGGTCTGGCTGGCCCTCGGGGCGTGGGGGCGGCGGCGCTCGGCGTCTTCCGAAACCTATCTGGTCCAGGGCCTGCTCGCGCTGTCGCTGGCCCTGGTGCTCAAGCTGGAAGGCTATCATCTCGGTTTCGGCCTGGCCCTCGAGTCGCTGGTGCTGGCCGGGGCCTTCCGTCGCTTCCGCAAGTGGCCGGAGCTGGTGTTTTCGGTGCTGGCGATGATCGGGGCCACCGGTTGGGTGGTCGTGCGCCCCGATCTCCCGGTCTGGAGCGTGGCGGTCGTGGCGGCGCTGCCGGCGGGCGCCTCCTTCGTCCTGCGCCGCAGTGGCGCGACGGGTGAGTTGGCGAAGGCCGGACGACTGGCCGCCGGCCTGGGCGTGGTCTGCGCGGCGGCGGCGGGCCTGGTCTGGTGCTCGCGCCTGCCGGTCGACTGGCGACCGCTGATGGCCGCCCTGGCGGCCGGCCTGCTCGGCTGGCGGGTGATCGGGCGGGAGGCGCGCCGGCGGATGCCCGAGGTTTTTGGTGCGGGCCTGGTGATGGCCCTGGCGGGCCTGGTTTTCCTGCTGGACGGGCGGCCCGCCGCCTGGAGCCTGTGGCTGGTCGCCGGCCTTTTCGGAGCCGCGGCGTGGCTTTGGGAGCGGCATGGGGATCCGGCGACGGCGGAGGATCGCGATGATTGGAGGCTGACAGCCTCGGTCGCCGTCTGGCTGCACGCGGTCGGCGCCGTGATCGCCCTGGGTGTCTGGCTGGTGGATCTCGATCCGGGGTCGCTGCGGTTCTGGATCCGCCTTGGCTTTGCCCTCGGCCTGCCGGTGCTGGCCTGGAGGGTCCTGGGCTGCCCCCGCCTGCGGGCGGCTTCGGTCGCGCTACTAGGTTTGCCGTTGATGGATGTGATCGACGGGACGGGTCCTGCGTGGGTCGCCCTGGCGGTGCCGCTGGCGGCCTGGGCGGTGTGGGTCCTTTGCGGGATCCACGAATCGTTCACCCGTCCGGGAGCCGGGGTGCATGCGGTGCTTTCGCGCTCGGCGGGCGCGCTCGGATGGATGCTGGCGTGGCACGCGATCGCCCCGGAGATCTGGGGCGACATCATCGCGCTCTCGGTCCTCGCGGGCTGGTGGATCTGGCGGAGTTGGCTGTCGGCCGTCAAGCCCCTCGAACTGGCGGCATGGGGCCTGGTCGCCGCGACGATGTTCCTCGCAAACCTGCCCCTGATCGACGCGCAGGGGATTCCCTCCGGCTGGGGTGTGTCCGCGACCCTGGTGGCGGCGGTCTTCATTCGACGGCGTGGGACCTGGCCACGGGCAGGCATGGCGCTGGGTTGGTCGGCGGTGCTGGTGCCGACACTGTGGGCGGGTCTCTGGCTGCTCCAGCATTACAGCCTCGCGTCGCTGACCATTCTGCTGACCCTGCTCGGCTTCGCCTGGGTGACGGTGGGTTTGTGGCGGGGTGATGCCGCGGTGCGGATGGGTGGCTTCGCCCTGCTGCTGGTCTCGCTGGTGAAGCTCTTCGTTCACGATGTCTGGCGCTTCGACACCTTCACCCGGGTCGCCGCCTTCCTGGCACTGGGGGTGGCGCTGGTCGTGCTCGGATTCTTCTACAACCGCTTCGCCGAACTGCTGAAGCGGTTGGTTTCCGACGATTCGGAGAAGGGCGGGTAGCGAAGAGCAGCCCGCCGATTGCATCGTCGACGCTCCCTTCCGGGGTTTGTCAGGGCGGGATGGGGGGCGTATGGATGGCGGCGATGAAGCGCGGCGCGACGCAGCAGGAGAAGCCGAAGGTGCCGGTGAACGGACCGGTGCTGGCGGTGATGGTGCTGGTGTCGGGCTTCGCCGGCCTGGTCTATCAGGTGCTTTGGATGAAGCAGCTCGGCCTGCTCTTCGGCAACACGGCGCAGGCGGCGGCGGTCACGCTGGCGGCCTTCTTTGCCGGGCTGGGTGCGGGCAGCGCGTGGTGGGGCCGGCGGGTCGGGCGCAGCGGGCGTCCGCTGCGCCTGTACGCGTGGCTGGAATTTGGTATCGCGGTCACCGCCCTGGTCTATTTCGGCGTGCTGTGGATTTTCTATGCGGTCTACCCGGCGATCGAGGGCGCGGTGGCGCGAGGCGGCGCGATGCTGGCGGTGAAGTTCGGGCTGGCCCTGCTGCTGGTCTTTCCGCCGGCTTTCTTCATGGGCGGCACGGTGCCGGCGATGGGGCAGGTGGCGATCCGGGATCCGCAGCGATTCGGCCGCACGGCCGCGTTTCTGTATGCGACGAACACGCTGGGCGCGGCGCTCGGGGTGGCGTGTGCGGCCTTCGTCTGGATCCCGTCGCTCGGGTATGCGGCGACCTATGGCATCGCGATGATTCTTTCGACGGCTACCGGGGTGGTGGCCTGGCTGCTCTCGCGGGAAAAACAAGAGCCGGTCGATGACGGGCGGGAGGTCGTGGGCGAGCCGGTGCCCCGGAGCGAGCGCCTGGCGCTGGTGGGCTTGTGCTTCTTTTCCGGGTTCGTGGTGCTGGCACTGGAGGTGGTGTGGACCCGGGTCTTTGCGCAGGTCCACGAGAACTCGGTGTATTCGTATGCGATCATCCTGATCGTGGTGCTGGTCGGGCTGGCCCTGGGTGCCGGGGTGAGCTCGATCGTGGCGCGGATGGTCCGGAGCCCGTGGCCCGCGCTCGGGGTGATGACCCTGACCGGCGGGGGGCTGCTCGTGCTGGGGCCGACGATCCTGATGCACGTGACGAACGGCCTGCAGCCGGTGCAGTCGATCGAGGCGTGGGGCGACTACGTCGGCGGGCTTTTCAAGACAGGCTTCCGGGGGGTCGGCCTGGTGGTGGTCGTGCTCGGGACGGTTTTTCCCTTCCTGATGAAGGTGGCCGAGCGGGAGGTGCGGGTGCCGGGCCGGATGCTCGGGCGCCTGCTGGCGATCAACACGGCCGGGGCGATCGCGGGGGCCCTGATGGGAGGTTTTGTGATGCTGCCGGCGTGGGGGATGTGGGGCACGCTGCGGGCGCTGGCCGCGATGTACCTGGGGGTGGCGCTGCTGCTGCCGCTGGGTTGGGGGAAGCTTGGGATCGGGTGCCGCGCGGCGGGGGTGGGCTTGCTGGTGCTGGCCTTCACCGTGCTCGATCCGACGGGGCTGCCGGTCATGGGCGCGCCCTCGAGGCTCAAGCCCTCGAAGACGCTGCAGGTCTGGGAAAGCAGCGGCGGAACGGTCGCGGCGGTGGAACGCCCGAACGGCCATCGCGCGATCCTGATTGATGGCGGCTACTCTCTCGGCTCGACGCAGGCCTACATCGAGCAGGCGAACCAGGCCCGGATTCCGCTCTACCTTTTCCCGGACACGGAAACGATCTGCTTCATCGGCCTGGGCACGGGGATGTCGGCCGGAGCCGCGTTGGATGAGGAGTTTCCCAAGGTGCGGCGGGTGGTGAGCTGCGAGCTGACGCCGGCGGTGGTCGAGGCGGCCAAGGCGTGGATCCCGGAGCAGTTGACCGGCGGGATTTTCGACGATCCGAGGTCGGAGATCCTGATCGAGGACGGGCGCCACTACCTGATGGCTGCGGGTGAACGCTTCGACATGATCAACGCCGATCTTTTCCTGCCCTACCGCCGCGGCGCGGGCAGCCTCTACAGCCTCGAGCACTACGAGGTGGTGGCGCAGCGCCTGAATCCCGGCGGGGTGTTCGTGCAGTGGTTGCCACTCTATCAGCTCACCGAGGACGAGTTCGGCACCATCGTGCGGACGATGCTGGAGGCCTTCGGGGAGGTGACGATGTGGCGCAACAACTTCGAGCCGGGGCAGGAGAAGGTGGCCTTGATCGGTCGTGTTGAATCCGGGCCGGTGCCGGTGCCTCCACCGGGCAAGCGCGAGGAGATGCGCCGGGCGGTGGCGGGCCTGGACTGGCGGGGGACGACTCCCGACATGCTGCGTGTCGAACCCGAGGCGATTCCCTTCATGTATGCCGGGAATCTAACGAAGGCATCGGGGCTTTTCGGCGGCTACCCGCTGAATACCGACGACCGGCCGGTGATCGAGTACCAGGCGCCCAAGGGTTTCCGCGAGGTGGCGCAGGATGACGAGGTGATCTGGTGCGTGGGTCCGAAGTTCACGGCGTGGGTAGACCGGATTTTCGAAGCCTCACCGCTGGATGAGGACCCGGTCTGGAAGGGGCATCCGGAGTCGAACCGGCACCTGGTGAAGGCCGGGGTGGCCTTTCACCGGGCGATGGTGGCCAAGGCGCTGGGGGATTTCGAGAAGACCCGGGAGGCGTGGCAGGCCTTCCAGCGCGAGTGGGCGACGGGCGCGCGGTAGCGAGAGGACCGCCGATCTCCGAATCGGCAGCAACTCACAGGGCGGCTCTCCCCGGATTCCGCATGGTGATGCCGATTCGGAGATCGGCGGTCCCTCACTACACCGGGGCCTCGTCGAGATGGAAGGCCTCGTGGACGGCGCGGGCGGCGTCCTCGATGCGGGTCTCGTCCACGGTGACGGCGATCTTGATTTCCGAGGTCGAGATCATGCCGATGTTGATGCCGGCTTCGCCGAGGGCCTTGAACATGGTCGCCGCGACGCCCGAGTGGGTGCGCATGCCGATGCCGACGCAGGAAAGCTTGGCGATGCCGGCCTCGGTCTCGACCTTCGCCTGGTCGCTGATTTCGGCGAGCACCGGCTTGAGGGCGGCCTGGGCCCGGCCCAGGTCGTTGGCATGCATGGTGAACGAATGCCGGGCGTAGCCGTCGCTGGCGATGTTCGAGATGATCATGTCGATGTTGATCTCGGCGTCGCCAAGGGCACTGAGGATGCGCGCCGACATGCCGGGTTCGTCCGGGATGCCGATGATGGTGACACGGGCTTGGGAGCGCTCGATCGAGACTCCGCGGATGACGACGTTTTCCATATCGGGATGTTCTTCGAGCACCATCGTGCCCGGGTTGTCGTTGAGTGAGGATCGGACTTCGAAGACGACGCCGTATTTCTTGGCGAACTCGACCGACCGGGACTGCATCACCTTTGCCCCGGACGAGGCAAGCTCAAGCATCTCGTCGTAGGAGATCTCGGGGAGCTTGCGGGCATTCGGCACGACGCGCGGGTCGCAGGTGTAGACGCCGTCGACATCGGTGAGGATCTGGCAGACATCGGCGCCGATGGCCGAAGCGACAGCGATGGCGGTAAGGTCCGAGCCGCCGCGGCCGAGCGTGTGGATGAGGCCGTCGTTGGTGATGCCCTGGAATCCGGCGACGACCAGCGAGTTGCCGGCGTTGAGGCAGCCGAGCATGTAATCGGAGTTGATGGCATCGATGCGGCCGCGGGTGTGGGAGCCGGTGGTGCGGATGCCGGCCTGCCGGCCGGTGACGGAAAGTGCGGGCACCCCGAGTTCGTGGAGGGCCATGCTGAGCAGGGCGATCGACTGCTGCTCGCCGGTGGAAAGGAGCACGTCCATTTCGCGCTCGGCGGGGTTGTCGCCGAACTCGCGGGCCATGGCGATGAGCTTGTCGGTCACGCCGCCCATGGCGGAAACCACGGCCACCACCTGGTTGCCCTCGTCACGGGTGCGCTTGATCCTCGACGCGACATTGCGGATTCGGTCGATGGTGCCGACGGAGGATCCGCCGTATTTCTGGACGATGAGGGCCATGCCGGGGCGCGGAGTGAAGGAAACCCGGGGCGGAGAGACAAGGCTGAAGACGGAAGACTGGAAGACAAAAGACGGAAGACTTGAGATCCAGAGGCGCGATCACCGGTGCGGCGACAGATCCCCGGTTCGTCCAGCGTTTATCCTGATCCATGAATCGGAAGATCGATCGCTGCAGCTCGCTGAAATGGATGACCACTGCGGCGCTGGCCGGACTCGTTCTTGCGGCGGCGGCCGGCGAGCCCGACAGCGACCGCTGGTCGGAAAGGCACGACCGGGTCTGGCTTTCCGGCGATGTGTGGGCGAATCCGATGGAGGATTGGGTCCTGCGCGACGGCGGGGCGGAGTGTCTGAATGCCGGGGGTGGTCGCAGCGTGCATTCGCTGACCCACCAGATCACCGGCAACCGACCGTTCCGGATGGTGGTGGATGTGATCCGGGCGGAGCAGGGGAAGGATGACGGAGGAGCCGGTTTCCGCATCGGGCTGCGCAGCGAAATCAACGAGTACCGCAGCAATTGCTTCGTGACGAAAGGACTGCGGGCTGGTTGGGTTGGAGACCAACTGGTGCTCGGGCCGAAGTCGGCACCCTTGGAACTTGGAGCGGACCGGGGCCTCCTGCCGCTCGTCCTCGAAGGCAAGCCGGATGGGGACAACTGCCGACTCACCCTGACCGCGAGGTCGGTCGGCGTGGGCAAGCTGCTCGGGTCGGTCGAGCATGTCGTGCCGATGGACCAGATCCTCGGCAATGTTTCGCTCGCCCATAACCTCAAGTCCGCTTCGGCCAAGCCGGGAGGCAAGGCCGGCGCGCGCTATCGTTTCCACCGCTGGAAGATGGAGGGGGAGGCCTTCACGGTGAAACCGGAACAGCGGTTCGGGCCGATCCTGTGGGCGATGTACTCGCTGAGCGACTCGCGCTCGAACGAGGGCTTCGTGATGAAGCTGAGCGCGCTGACCGGTCCGATGGGCGCGAAGGATTCCCGGGAAGTCGAACTGATGGTGAAGAGGGGAGCTGACTGGGAAACCCTCGGCAAGGCGGAGCTCGACCCCGATGCCTGGGTGGCGACCTTTCGCATCGCGAATTGGAACGCCAAGGATGCCGTGCCCTACAAGGTGATCTACCGGGAGCAACTCCGCGATGGCGGCGAGGTGCCGCACGAGTGGTCCGGGGTCATCCGTGCCAACCCGGCCGGCCGGCCGCTGCGCATGGCGGCGATGACCTGCCAGAACGACTACGCCTTCCCCTACGCGCCGGTGGCGGAAAACGTCCGCAAGCTGGATCCCGACCTCGCTTACTTTTCAGGCGACCAGATCTACGAGTCACACGGCGGCTTCGGCATCATCCGGCGGCCTGCAGACCGCGCGATCCTCAATTACCTGAGAAAATACTATCAGTTCGGTTGGGCGTTTCGCGAGGTGATGCGTAACTGCCCGACGCTGTGCCTTCCCGACGATCACGATGTGTTCCACGGCAACCTCTGGGGTGAGGGCGGGAAGGCGATGGAGGGCGGGAACACCTCGACGATGGGCGGCTACATCGAACCGGTGCGGATGGTCAACGCGGTGCACCGCACGAGCGTTGCGCATCACCCGGACCCCCACGACCCGACGCCCGCGTTGCAGGGGATGAGTGTTTACTACGGCGAGATGGTCTATGGGGGCGTGGGCTTTGCCATCCTCGCCGACCGGCAGTGGAAGAGCGGCCCCGAGCATGTCGATACCGGCGGCGGGCGCGCCGACCACGTCAGCGATCGGGATTTCGACACGGCAAAGCTCGACAAGCCCGGCCTGGTGCTGCTCGGCGAACGGCAGGAGAAGTTTCTCGAATCCTGGGCGAAGGATTGGCGCGGGCACGAACTCAAGGCGGTGCTGAGCCAGACGGTCTTCGCCAATGTGGCGACGCATCACGGCGGGCCGAACGCGTTTCTCAAGGCCGACCTCGATTCGGGCGGCTGGCCGCAGACGCCGCGCAACCGGGCGATCGACCTGATGCGTCCATCGATGGCGCTGCACATCAACGGCGACCAGCACCTGACGACGCTGGTGCAGTACGGGGTGGAAAATCAGCGCGACAGCAACTGGTCGTTCTGCACGCCGGCGATCGCCGTGGGCTATCCGCGCTGGTGGAGACCGGATGAGATGGGCATGCCGCACGAGAAACGCCCGCAGCACGGACTGGCGAACACCGGTGAGTTCATCGACGGCCTGGGCAACAAGGCCTACGTGTATGCGGTGGGAAACCCGGAGGTGGGCAAGGCCCCGAACCGCTACGACAAGGCCCACCAGAAGGGCAGCGGCTTCGGCTTCATCACCTTCGATCCGGAGAACAAGACCTACCTCATCGAGTCCTTCCGTTTTCTGGTCGACGCCACCGACGGCCAGCCCGGCAACCAGTTTTCCGGCTGGCCGGTGACGATCCACCAGGGCGAGAACCGCGGCGAGAACCGGATCAAGTAAGCAGAATCCGGGTATGGCTGCGGCATGGCCGTCCCGCTCATGAACGGTTGGGCCCGGACTGCCGTTCGGAGGTTCTTGTTTCTAACGAATGGCGGGCGTGCTTCTTCCCTTCATGACCGGGACGGTCATGCCACTGTCGGGTTTGGTCGGCATCCTTTTCGGGACGCGAGGGATTTACTCATACGACCACTTCAGCACCCAGGGATCGCCGGTCTCCTTCTGGGCGGCTTTGAGGCGGGTCTTCATCGTGGCGAGGCGCTCGGCATGGGCCGGGTCGTCGGCGAGGTTGACCGATTCCGCGGGATCCTCCCTGAGGTCGTAGAGTTCGAAGGCCGGACGGTGGATGTAGGAGTCGACACTACGTTTGCCGTAGTTTGCGTCCCCGCCCTGGCGGTACTGAGCCTGCCAGCTCGAGGCGGCCCACAGGTCGGTGGCGAAGGGGTAGGGAAGAGGAGAGGCGATGTTCCAGATCAGCTTGTAGCGCCGGTCGCGCAGCGCGCGCATCGGGTAGTACATCTGGATTTCGTGGAAGGTGTGGGACGCGAGATGTTCGTCCCATCCCGCCGAATCGCTTGTGCCGATCAGCCCGAGCCACGAGCGGCCGTGGTAGCGCTTGAACTTTGGCCCGGCGTTCTCGCCGTGGCCGACGGGACCGACGGGCACGAGCGTCTTCGGACCGCCGGTTCTCGCATTGTAGCCACCGGCGGCGTCAAGCAGCGACGGGGTGATGTCGGCGTGGGAGATCAGCGCGTCGTTGGCGACGCCGGTTTTCGCCGCGCCGGGCAGCTTGACCACGAAGGGCACGTGGAGCCCGGCTTCATAGACCGTGGTTTTCGCCCCGGGGAAGGCCATGCCGTGGTCGGCGGTGAAAACGATCATCGTGTTGTCGTAGTGGCCGGTCTCCTTGAGCGCCGCGACCAGTGCCCCGAGGGCGCGGTCGGTGCGGGTGCAGCTCTGGTAGTACTGGGCGATCTCGCGGCGGCACTCGATGGTGTCGGGCAGCCACTCGGGAACCGGCACCCCGGCGGGATCGTAGGCGACCTCCGGAGTTTCTCCGTATTGCTTGCCGGGTTGCGGATTGCCGAAACGATTGGGCTTCAGTGTTTCCGGCGCGGACTCGACCACGGCGCCGCTGCGGTGGGGATCGTGGGTCCAGAAGGTGAGAAAGAACGGGGCGTCCGACTTTTCCTCGAACAGCGGCCTGCATGACTCGACCCATGCCGGGCTGTTGTGGCCTCCCCCCTTTTCCCGGAGGAAGCGGTCGTAGGCATACACCGACTCGGGGGCGACGTGGTACTTGCCGATGTGGGCGGTGCGGTAGCCGAGGGCCTTGAGTTGGTTCGGCAGGCTGATCGCCGTGCAGTTCCGGAAGGTTTCGAACTTGTGGTAGTTGTGGGTGTGGCCGTACTGGCCGTTGGCGTGGTTGTGGAGGCCGGTGAGGATGACCGAGCGGCTGGCCGAGCAGGAGGCCGTGGTGGCGTAGGCGTGGGTGAAGCGCGTCCCCTCCGCGGCGAGCTGGTCGAGGTGCGGGGTTTGGATCAGCGGCGAGCCGTAGCAACCGGCGATCGGGCTCTGGTCGTCGGTGACGAACAGGATGATGTTGGGCCGGCCGAGGCAGGCCGAGAACAGCGCCAGCGTGAGTGGGAAGAAGTATCGCAGGGTCATCAGCGTGGGAACGGGCTCCGCCATTCCTACGCGACCGCGCCGTGGATCTCCAAAACAATCGCGTCAGTCGCCCAGGCTTGGCTTGTGAACGGCGTTGGGCGGGAGGGTGGCTTCCACCCTGCGACCGTCGACATCGAGGGTGACGGTCGTGGCCTTCGGGGCGATGCCGATGAGCTTCAGGACTTTCCCGTCGAGATCGGTGACGACCCGGGTGCCGGCGGTGCAGGCAAAGAGGAGGCGATCGCCCGCAAAACCTTCGAAACGACCGTCCTTGCATTGCAGGCGGTAGTTTCTTTCGCCCCAGGTCTGGGTGTAGGTGAAGTCGTGACCGGAGGCGTCGACCGCGGACCACCAGACCTCTCCGGCGGCGACGTCGAGGTGGATGCCGTGCAGGCGCGTCAGGTATTCCAGCGCGGCGAGGATCATCGGGCCGTAGCCGTCCTTCTTCTGGCCGGAGGCCTTGCCGGTCTTCGGATCGAGTTGCTGGGCGAACTTGAAGTCGTTGCGGATCAGGACGGGCAGCAGCTTCCTGCCGAGCCGGGTGACCTCGGCATGGCGGCCGTAGTTTTCCAACGCACCGATGGTGCGCTGATAAGTGAGTCCCTGCGGCTGGCCGCTCCAGTTGTTGCCGGGAGCGTTCTTGAAGAGCGGCTCGTCGATCGCGATCGAGACCAAGGGGACGGGAGTCCAGAACGCCTCGGGGTTCAACAGGTGCTCGTCGACGAAGGCATCGGCCATCTCCTGCGTGAAGATGCCGTACCACATGCAGCGCAGGTTGTTGTGGATCAGCTCCGGCAGGCGCTTGCCTTCGCGGTCGAGGTCGAAGCAGGCGCTTCGTTCAGGCACCCAGAGTCCGTCGATGAGTCGCTGGCGCACTTCCTCGGCCCGTTGCCGCCACCGGGTTTCCTCTCCATTTTCCAACTCGGCGGCAATCTTCGCGAGCGTGGCCCGGGCGCTGTAGCTGTAGGCCATCACGTCCATCGAGGCGAAGGGCACGCGGACCTCATCGCCGGTCGGACCGGGACCACCGCGGAACCAGTAGCGTTTGAGGTGCTCGGGGTTTGAAGGGTCCGGAACGCCTTCCGCTCCGGGAGGTTTTTCGAAGGGCCAGCGACTGGGTGCCCAGCGGCTTTCGAGCCGGGTGGAGTTGTCCTCGCCGGTGTCCCAGACACACCAGGTTTCGAGCAGCCCGTCGCCGTTCGAATCGCGGGTGCGCCACAGCCAGGCATCGAATCCGGCGAGGGCTTCGTGGAGCTTCTGCAGGTAGCCGCGGTCCCTGCCGATCCAGTGGTACATCTTCCATGCCGGCTCGGGAAAACAGAAGCCCTGGATCATCTCGAAGTCGGCGAGCAGGTCGGCCTCGGGCATCCAGATGTGGCCTTCCGGCGGCTCGTGGTCCCAGCCCTTTTCCCGGGCGGTCGCGCCGGAGACGACCATGCCCGGCAGCCGGCCGTCATCGCGTTGGGCGAGCATGAAGATCAACTGGTTGTTGAGGGCGATGCGCAGGTCGCGCTTGGCGAACATCTCGCCGCCCATGGGCTGGGTTTCGAGCCAGGCGTTCGGGTAGCCGCCGCCTTCGACAAGCACCTTCATCGACGGAGTGAAGGGGACGATGTTTTCCCGGATGCGGGCTTCGGCCGTGTCGTGGAGGCGCTGCAGCGCCGGGTCGCTCGATTGAAAGGTGGCTGCCGTTTCGATCTCGAAGGGGAAGGGCGGGCCACCCTCTTCCGATCGGAGGAAGGGGACGCCCAGGCCGATGGCGATCAGGAGTGCAGAGAATCGGTGAATCACTTCGGGAGAATTGAACACCTTAGCGACTTCCAGACCATGGCAATTCTTCAGTCCGCCCGTGGGATGAGGGGTGCTTCCCACGGTTGAGCGGGTGACTGATGTACGTAGTTCCCCCTTCAGGGGGTGAAGCTGTTAGGTCCTTGGCTCCGGCAATGGCGCTTCCCTTGGCTTTGAAGACCCCCTGAAGGGGGAACTACGTACATCACTGGCGGGCCGTTGGGTCGAATCGAGGCCTTCAGTCCCGGGGGTCGATCCACCAGACCTGGTTGAAGCCATTGGCGTTTTCCCAGAGGTGGACCGGGGCGTCGTCATCGTAGCGGTTGCCGGACACGTCGAGCAGGCGTCCCGAGGCGGTGTTGACGATGCGGTAGTAGCTGCCGGCCACGTGGTCGAAGCGCCAACGCTGGGCCGGTTCGCCGCGGTCGGCTTCGACCTGGAGCGCCGCGCCGTTCTCTTCACCGGCCGCGGCAAGCACCTTGCCGTCGATCCGGATTTTCCAGCCATGCTCGCCGTCGGGTTCCAGCGTCCATGCCTGGCCGTCGCTACCGGGGGCGCGCTGGATCAGCGCGGCCCCGTCGAGGGTGAGGCCCCGGTCGCTGTGCTTGGCACGGAGGAGCACGGGCACGCCCGCCGGAGGGGTGCCGGCGTTGCCCGTGGGCAGGCTTGGCGGGTCATCGGCCGGGTGGATTTCCAGGGCCGCGCCACCGCCGGCGCGGAGGTCGAGTTCCAGTTCACCACCGCCGGTGAGGTCGATCGCCTCGATCCGCATCGCGTGCGGGTTGCTTCGGTAGTCCGCGTCGGCGGCATCCGCATAGAGGATCGCCTTGTAGGCCTTTCCCGACTCGAGGAAATCGAGGGGAACGGTCAAAGTACGAGGGTTATCGTCGTTGACGGCACCGACATACCAGCGGGAGGCCTGACGCCGGGCGGTGACGATGTAGTCGCCGATTTCGGCCAGAGGCACCCGCGTCTCGTCCCACCGGCCGACCGGTACCCGTCGGATGAACTCGGCGGCGGGCTCGCCTTGGTAGCATTGGTAGTGGTCGGCGGCCATCTGGAGGGGACTCCAGATCGTGATGAAGAGCGCGAGCTGGTTGGCGCGGGTGGCGAAGGGCTTGTCGGGCTGGAAGTTGGTGTCGAAAAGGCCGGGTGTGTAGTCCATCGGCCCGCCGAGCATGCGGGTGAAGGGCAGGATGGTCGTATGGCGGGGAGGGTTGCCGACGAAGAAATTGAACTCGCCGCCGCGGGCGCCCTCGCGGGCGACGAAATTCGGCCAGGTGCGCTCGATCCCGGTCCCCTTGATGGGTTCGTGCGCGCTGATCATGATCTTGTATTTCGCCGCCAGCTCGACGTTCCGCTGGTAGTGGCGGACCATGTACTGGCCGTGGTGATGCTCGCGGCCCGGTGGCGTGTCGGTGTAGACGGGCTCGTCGCCGGTGACGTAGCCCGTCTTGACCGTGTCGATCCCGAGCTTGTGGTAGAAGTGGAAGGCGGCCTCGACCTGCTTCTCGTAGTTCGGGATGTCGCCGCCGGTCTCGTGGTGGCCGACGAGTCTCACGCCTTTCTCCCGGCCGTAGCGGGCGACCTCGAGGATGTCGAAATCCTCGGTGGGGTTGGTGAATTCCATGTTCCGCCACCCCGGGATGCCGCCGGACCAGCCCTCGCACCAGCCTTCGACGAGCAGGCCGTCGATTCCCATCTCGGCGCAGGCGTCGATGTAACGCTTGGCGCGTTCGGTGGTGGCGCCGTGCATGTCGGGATTGTCGTGGTCCCAGGTCCACATGTTGGTGATCATGCCCCACCAGATGCCCATGAACTTCGAGGGGCGGATCCAGGAGGTGTCGTCGATGGCACAGGGGTCGTTGAGGTTGAGGATGAGCGAGGACTCGACGAGGCCGCCCGGTCGGTCGGTGAGCTGGATGGTGCGCCACGGCGAGCGCATCGGCGTGCGGCCCTTGACCTTGATGTCGGAGCCGAACCACGGGACCAGATCCGCCTCGAAGGAGAGATTGGCGGCGGGGTCCGGGCTCTTCAGTTTCATGCCGGCCCAGTCGGTGAGGTCGGCTTCGTAAATGCTGACGTAGGTTCCGCGAGGGGTCCGGAAGGTGGCGGGCGTTTGCATCCCCTCGGGAGCGGCCCGGGAGAGCTTGGTCTCGTTGTAGTCGCGCTCGTAGGTGTCGGGAAGGTCTTCGCACCACCAGGCATCGCCATCGGCCGTGAAATGGAAGCCGGTCACCTCGTCGGTGATCTCGAAGTCGGTGAGATTCGGTTGTTCCGGCAGGATGTAACGGAAGGCAACCCCGTCGTCGTAGGCGCGGAACACCAGGTCGAGCAGACGCCGTGTGGTCGATGTCTCCTCGAGCCGGATCGCCAGTTCCTCACCGTGATTGTGGATCTTGTCCTTCTCTCCCCACACCGGCGTCCAGGTTTCATCGATGGTGGAGCGCTTCGTTTTGACCACGCGGAAGGGACCGGTCAGGGGTGGGCGCTGGTTGAAAACGAAGCCGAGGGGTGACGGTGAAATGACGGGTTCCCCGCCCCGGATCACCGAGTACTCGGGCATGCCGTTGGCCAGCGAAAAGGTGATCCGGTTCCTGCCGTCGGGTGAGGCCAGTTCGTGCTCGTCGGTCCGTTGGAGGATCCGCCACTGGGCACTCCACCAGTCGTCGCGGGGTTCGCCGCCGGCCTCCAGGGTGCCGGTGCGGTTCTCGTAGTGGACGAGTCCGCGGTCGCGCGAGCGCAGCCGGAACCAGCCGTCGCCGGCATCCTCGCGCTCGAAGGTGGCGGCCGCTTCGGGCTCCACGGCGGCGGGACCATTGCCGCTGAAGCCGAGGGCCTTGCCGCTGGAAACGTGGCGGAGCCGGATCGCGCCGTTCGGGCCGATGACTTCCCACTCGGACTCGCGCCAGTCGGTGCCGCAGGCCGTGGGCAACCCTCCGGAGCCGAGGTAGCGGACGCCGTCGAGGGGGAAGCGGCCGCGGATTTCGACTGGATCGGCGAGAGCCTGGGCGATGGTGAGCGATGACAGCACGAGGAGGAGATATTTCATGGGTCTGAACGCAA
This sequence comes from Verrucomicrobiaceae bacterium E54, assembly GCA_022548915.1. Lineage (GTDB taxonomy): Bacteria > Verrucomicrobiota > Verrucomicrobiia > Verrucomicrobiales > Akkermansiaceae > Haloferula. Next base: position 14,365 of record JAKZES010000048.1, on the reverse strand, counting down.
ATGGCGGCGCCGGCGTTTCGGATTACCGGGCCGTGCGGCGATAAAAAACCCGGCAGCACCACAGCGCCGCCGGGTTTTTCAAATGTCGTGGCCCATCAGGGGGCGTCTTCGACCCGGTAGAAGGCGCGGGTGCCGGCGGGCAACTCGACCTCGAGGGTGGCGGTGGAAGTGGTGGGAGTGAACTCCCCGTCGGTTGCCGGGGATCCATTGAAGGTCACGGCACCCCCCGGCGTGCCGAAGCTGGAGAGATTACCGGACTCGGTCAGCAGATAGGTCGAGTTGGGCGTCAGGCCGCTGACTTGGAGTTGCAGTTTGTTGCCGGGAATCAGCGCGACGGAGTCGATCTTCATTTCACCGGTGGGCTCGACCACGCTGATGGTGAACGATTGATCGCCCGGGATCCCGGTGGAGGGATTGGCAACAGCATCGAAATCGACCAAGGCGGGGTTGCCCAGGTTCCCCGTTCCGGCCGGCAGTCCGCCGAGCACCTGATTCGAGAGGAAGTCGTGGTTGTTGTTGATGATCATCGCCATCACCCGGATTTCGGTGGTGGGTGAGCCGAGATCGGCCAGATCGATGCAGAGCTCGAGGCCGGTGGTCACGGCGAGGGCATCGGCCTCCACCGCCGGTCCGTTTCCTCCGGTCACGCCTCCCGTGTTGGAGTTGTCGTAGCCGACCCGGATCGGGAATGCATTCACGCCGGTGCCGGTCGATCCGTATCCGGTCGTGCCGAAGGAGAGGATGTCTTCGTAGGAACTGAAGTTCCCTCCCTGGAGATCGATGATATCGAGGTCGAACTTGCCGAGTCCGCGGCGAACGATGAGGTGGTAGTCTGCCGTGAACCCCGTCTCGAAGAACATGTCGTTCAGTGAGTTGGTGCCATCCACGAAACCGGATTCGTGTCCTGCATCTGCCACCGCCGCATACTGACTCTGACCTCCGCTCTTCGAGTCGAAGAAGATCTCCAGCTTGTTGAAGTTGTCCTCCAGATTGCCGGTGAGCATCAGGTAGAGATTGCCGCCCTGCACCCGTGCGTAGGCGGCATTGAGCTCGTTGGTATTGTCTCCGAACTCGGTGTTGATGCTCTGCACCGCGACGTGGGTGCCGTAGGCGTCACCACCGTCCCTCACGCCATTGACCTGGACGAGTCCCTTGGCACCCGAGTTGTCACCCGCAACGTTCGGATCCGTGCCCTGGAAGAACTCGAAACCGTCGTTCTCGCCATCGTTGTCAGAATCGGGAGCGTTGGGATTCGAGCCTGCAGAGACGCCCGCCACGAACGTGCTGCTGCCGTCCTCCTCGCCGTCTTCCAGGGTGTCGTCGTCGGTGTCCCTGTCGCAGGGATCGGTGCCGGTATTCGAGCTATCGACGAAGACTCCGGTGTTGGTTTCGACGTTGTCATCGAGTGTGTCTCCATCCGTGTCGCGATCCAGAGGGTTGGTGCCGCGAACCTGCTCGTCGCTGTTGATCAGCGTGTCGAGGTCGTTGTTCCCGCCGGCCGAGAGCACTGTCAGATCACCGGGGGAAAAGAGTTCTTCCCAGCTGTCGCGGAGTCCGTCGGCTCCACCCCCATCATTGTCGGTCGGCGTGATCGCATCGAGTTCGTCCCAGGTGGTCGTCACCGCAAGGTTGTCCCAGTAGCTGCGGCCGCCGGAGGCGATGCGGATGCCGGTGGCGACCGCGTTGGCGGCCGTCACGAAGTCGGCGGTGGCATCCGGCGCGGGAGCGCTGGCGGTGGAGGTGTCGGGATCGACCCAGATGGCGATGCTCGGGATGCCCGAGGTGTCGAGTCGGGCGACGATGGTGTTCGGTTGGCGATCGACGGGGATATCGCCGGTGAAGGCCGCGCCGGCTTCGCCGGTGACTTCGACGCCGAAGTTGCGGTCACCGCCGTTGAGGGCATCGAGGACTCCGGCGAAGGCGACTTCAGTGGTGCCATTGACGAAGGACACGCCGGAGAAGGTGGCACCGGAAAGCCGGGTGAGGTCGATCTTCACGAAGACCTCCTTCGCGTCGGCACCGATCGTGTTTTCCACCACACCGAGAGCGGCGCCGCCGGTGAAGGGGCCATTGAACTGGCGGATCGCATTGCTGCCCTCGGTGAACAGGCGGCCGCAGATGATCTGGGTGCCGAAGCTGGTCGTCCAGGGAGCGACGGCCCCGGTGTGGCCGAGGAAGGGGTCATTCGTGAGGTTGTTATCGAAGTCGAAGACGCGGGTTTCGAAGCCGGTGGCGCCGTTGATGCCGCCGTTGGCGTAGTCGAAGAAGTCGAAGCCGATCATGTCGGTGGCCCCGCCGGCAGGGGTCGAGGGGTCGTTCGCAAAACCTGTGAGTGAGATTTCGGTGGCGTCATTGACTCCGTCGCTGTCCGAGTCGGCGAGATTCGGGTTGGTGCCGAGGGTGCCGTTCTTGAAGGCCTCGAAGAGATCGCCCAGGAAGTCGCCGTCGGTGTCGGTGTTGTTGGGGTTGGTGCCAGTGTCGTTGACGTTGTTGAATGTGCCCGAACTGTTCTCTGCGCTGTTGGGCAGGCCGTCGCTGTCGTCGTCGGCCGCCGCGTTGACCGACACGGTGAGGGTCTGGATGCCGCCAATCGTTTCGAAGTTCACTCCACTCGGGGCGCCGGGGTTGCCGCCCGACGGCAGCGCACCCAGAACGCAGTCGGAGATGAAGTCCGAGCCGCCGTTGGTGACAAAGGCGAGGAGCTTCACGTCATTGACTCCCACCGGCACGCCGAGGGTCCCGAGGTTCAGCGCGATCTCGGGGCCATTGACGGCATCGGTCTGAGGCGACGGAAGAGCGGTCCAAACGGTGCCGAAGTCGGCGATGATGGGAACGTTCGTGGCGATCGGTGACGGATCGCCGAAGGAGTTGCCCGCGTAGTCGCGAACGCCGGTGACGAGGTCGTAGGTATTGAAGAACGCCCCGGTGCTGTCGCCGTTTCCGAAGATGCGGACGGCGTAGTCCGCTTCGAAACCCGCCTCGAAGGTCAGGCCGCCCATGTTGTTGATGGAAAATTCCTCGCCGCCACTGGTGATGGTGTTGCCGGCGATGGCATTGATGCCGCCGGGCTTCGAGTCGATGAAGAGGATCATCGCATTGTCCTTCACGAGTCCGCCGAGCAGCAAGTGGAGGTTGTTGGCCTCCTGAACCGCCTTGATGTTGGCCAGGATGTTGTCGGTGCCAAAACCGGAGTTGGTCTGCGAGTCGAGCTGCACGTATCCCTCGGTTCCGTCGTCGGTGCCATCGATGACGGGCGCGGCGGAGACGGTGGTCGCGAGGCCGAGGGCCAGCGCGGAAATGGCGAGCCGCGAACGGCCCGCGGAGGCGGGTTTGGATTTCATGGGTTGGATGCGTTGACGATTCCGAGGCGGTCCGTGGTGCGGACCGGCCTATCTCGAAATGGCTTTCGGGAGGCGATGGGTTTACCGAAATCTCGTTCAGGGCTGGGGGGCACCGATCGGGCGTCGGCGCTCAGCACGCTGAGGCACAGGTTGCGCAGGGCGATGTCGCCGCCAGTCGTTACGGGATTTTCTCCAGCATGATTCTCCCGAATCGGGCCTTGGGAGCGGGGCCGGCGGGGTCGGTGACCTCGAAACAATCGAGGGGAGGATCCGGCAGCCGGGTCGCCGGGAGCCAGGGGGAGGAGGTCCAATCCAGATCATCGCTGAATTGGGCTTGGGTGACTAGTTGGGGGTCGTCCAGATGCCGGCATCCCACGGTCAGGCCGGTGACAGGGGAGAGCCGATGATAGATGGCGAAGTTCATCAACTCGTCGAAGGGACCGAGGCCGAGCGCGTAGTGCATGTAATTCGGCATTCCGTCGCCGTTCGGGTCGGCCTCGTCGCCCCAGATGGCCGCCTCTTCGACCGGGTCCGAGAGATCGGAATCCGGGAATTTGGCCTTCCGCCATTGATCGATGTCGCCGCGCTCGATCGCCAGTACCGCGGTGCGTTCGAAGGAATGGGAGGTCGTCATGACCCGCAAGCGCAGGAAGAACCGGTTCTTCAGCGCGAGATCCAGCGCTTTGGTGCAGGTCAGGACGAGGAGCCCGGCGGTTTCATGGATTTCGAAGAGCGCGTTGTCCGAATCGCCTTCGCCGTAGACGAATTCGTAGCTTGCGGCCGCCCCTTCGAACTCTCCCGACAGCGTGGCGACGACCGTTCCTTCGGCCAGCACGCTGCCAACCATGCCGTCGAAGGTTTCCGGGCGTAGCCCGATGTCCGGGCGGGCGGAGGTCACCTGGATGGTGCTCTCGGTCGTCCCACCCAGAGCGTCCCGGACGAGAACCCCCACGGTGAGTTGGTAGGCGTCGGAGGGATCTCCCGGTGGCAGGAATCCGGTCCAGCTACCGGATGAATTCCAGAAGTTGAGGAAAGTCGTGCTGCCATCCGTCGCCCGGCTGAAAAAGCGGTAGTCGAGGGGAAGATGGCCATCGGCGTCGGTCCAATCCGGCGCGTCGAGATCCACGAGCGTGACCTCGGAGTAGGAGCTTTCCGGGAGTGCCTGCAGTGTGCCGCCTGCGGGAGGCTGATTGAAGGTCCCCCAGTTTCCGGTCAGGACGGCAGTCGACGTGGAGGGAGCCGAGGTTCCGGCTGCGTTGCGCAGGTTGCCTTCGGCCCGCACCCAGATCCATGTTGCCCCGATGAATGGGGTGGCGAGACCCGGATCCATGATCGTGATCACGAGGCGGTCGGGCTGGGTCCAAACGCCTGTATAGTTCGCGCCCAGCGACTCGGTGGACTGGAGCAGTTGGTCGAGATCCGCTTTCGAACCGACATCGGGTTCGTTGGTCGGCACATCGAAGCTGAGGGTGATGACATCGCCCCCGCTGAAGACGGCGTCCCCGTTGTCGGGGTCGGAAGCCACACCGTTCAGCAGCGCCGGTCCCGAGATCAGGGTGGTGAACGTTTCGATCGCGGCAGGGCCGGTCCCGACGGAGTTCTGGGCCTTTACCTCGACGCGGTAGTCGGTGGCGGGGAACAGGGTGTCGACCGGGATGCTGGCGTCGAAGGTCGTCCAGAATTGAGGAATGCCGGTGGAAACTTCCTCGAGCAGCACAAGATAGGAGAGGATGGGTGCACCGCCCGAGTCGGCGGGTGGATCCCAGGTCAGGAGGCAGGAGGTGGCGTTGAGGTCGTTGACTTTCAGGTTCAGGGGCGCGGATGGTGCCTCCGCACCCATGGCACCGGACCATCCGACCATCATGGCGAAGATGAACTCCAGACTGCCTGAAAACGGCCTTTTCGGCAACGGCAGCCCCGCGCCCGGGCCCTTGGAGGGGGTCGGGGTTGCGGGAGATGAAGGAGCCGCTTTCATCCTTCCGGCGGATGATTCTTTTGAATCATAGCCGCAGGTTCCGTCTGGGGACAAGCGTGAAGACTGGCCACGCGCATTCTCGCGCGCGGGCCATGAGCGCGGCGGAGTGCTGCTCAGGGCTGCGCGGCGACCGAGCGGGCGTCGGCGCTCAGCACGCTGAGGCGGAGATTTCGCAGGGCGATGTCGCCGCGGACCTCGACCCCGGGGCCGTCGCCGGCGGCCGAGGCGGGCTTGCCGGCATCCACGGCGGCATCGGCCTGCGAGCCGTTGGCGATGCGGATGCGGTCGAACTGGAGGCCGGGTTCGATCCACTCGGATGCCAGGGCCGGGCCGGAGGTGTCGGTGCCTTCGAAAAGCTGGGCGAGGCCGGTGCGGTAGTCGTAGCGCAGGGTGACGGTCGACTTCCCGTGGAGCAGCGGGCAGGCGTTGCGTGCCGAGTAGCCGGCGGGATGCAGCGCCCAGCCTTCGGCAAGGCCGCAGGGATCGCCGACGAAGATCCGCTCCTGGTCGCCGGTGTAGAGGCTGACGCCGGCCCAGCCGGGCGAGTGGAAGCGCGAGGTGGCGGGATCTTCGGTTTCCAGCGTGAGAAGCAGGACGTGGGAGAGATCATCGAGCACCGGAATCTCCAGCGGAGCGAAGGCGGTGTGGCGGACGTTGCCGGAAGTGTCGAGGATGCCGTTCTCGATCAGCGGACCGCCGTATTCGATCTTCCACGGCCCGGCGCCGGTGTCGGGCATTTTGCCGGAAAGGGGTGTGAGGTTGGGCTCGTCGAAGTTGTCGGCGAAGATCGTCACGGCTTTCGGAAATCCGGTGGTGAAGGCCGTGGCGGTGTCGGCGGTTAGCAGCGTCTCACCATCCCAGCGGGCGGAGTGGCCCGCGGAGAGCCCGGCGGTCTTGCCGTCGGGCGTGAGCACGGAGAGTTCCCCGGAGAGGACGTGCAGCTCGGCTTGATTGGTGGCGATGACACCGAATTCACCGGGGCCGGATTGGATCTCGAAGGTGTCGGTCATGCAGGCGATCGGGCCGTTGGCCGTCGATTCGAACCAGGCGCGGCCTTCGTGGAGCCGGAAACGATCGGGTTCGACCATCTCCAGGGTGCCGGGTCCCTCGAAGTAGGCACGGCCGCCATGTTGCAATGCGACCGAGGCCGAGCCGTGCTCGAGTTCGAGGCGCGAGCCGACGCGCAGGACCCGGTCTCCGGAGTCGCCCCGGGCGTGGATCACGCGGCCGTGGGACTCGGGGCCGAACTCGATGAGGCACTCGGGCTGTTTTTTCAGCGCGACGGGCAGGACCGCCACCAGGCCGGCAAGGCAGGCGGCGATGGCACCCCAGGAAACGAAGCGGGCCGGCTTGCGGCGGATGGGCGTGACGTTCGACGCGGTATCACCGAATTTCTCTCCGAGCAGCCCGTCCATCCGGCTGTAGCTCAGGTAGAGCCGGCGCAGTTCGGGCTCGCGCAGCAGGCGGGCCTCCAGGGCGGCGAAGCGCCGGGCATCGAGCTTGTGGTCGAGGGCGTCCTGGATGAGTTGCTCGTCGTCGCGAAGGCTCATGCGTGCAGGTGTTCGAGTTGGTTGTCGAGGCAGCGGCGGAGGCTGGCGCGGATCTTGAAAAGGCGGGCCTTGAGGGTGCCCGAGCTGCGGTCCAGCTCCCTGGCGTAGTCGTCGAGGGTCACGCTCTCGCAGTAGCGCTTCCGGACCAGTTCCCGGTCGTGGTCGCGGAGCTTCGACAGGCAGACCTCCAGCGCCCGGAAGGCCTCGTCCTGATCGAAGGGTTCATCTTCCTCGATCTCCTGGGCGAAGACCTCGGCCAGCTCGTCGCTGAAGACCAGCCAGCCGTTGCGCTTGAGCTTCTTGCGCTGGTCCATCACGTGGTTGCGGGCGATGGCGAAGGCCCAGGCCTTGAAGTTGGTGCCCAGCTCGAAGTGGTCCTTCTTCTTCCAGAGGGTGATGTTGGTCTGCTGGAGGATGTCCGAAGCGCCCGAAAATCCGGGCATCAGCGACCGGATGTAGGCCAGCACCGGCCCCTGGTGGGCGGTCAGCAAGGCCACGAATTCCTGGTCGTGTTCGGCATCGGTCACCTCTGGGAAATGGTCGTTCACACTCGAGAGTTTATGCAGGTTTGTCGAAAAGCCAGCGCTTCGCTCCGGACATCAGGCCATCCGGGCCCGGGAGTCTCGATGCTTGCGGTGCTCAGGCACTCGCCCAGTCCCAGGCCTCGTGCTCCTCGGCTTCGGAGAAGGCGCGGATCTCCATCGAAAAGGGATTGGGCAGCGATGCCAGGCGCCGGGTCCAGTGGCGGTTTCCGACCAGTGCCATGCGGCGAATGTCACCGACGTGCTTGAGCCCGAATTTCAGATCGGTCATCACCGCACCGAAATCGACGCCTCCGAGGTCCTCAAGATCGATCAGGAAGGACACGGGTTTGTGCTCGGTGATGATGCCTTCCATCCACTCCGCCAGCTCCCGGTAGGGGCCGGTGTGGACGGTGCCGTGGACGTAGATCCAGATCAGCTTGCGGTCGGGGAACCAGCCGCGCCGGATGGCGGAAAGGTCGGGCTCGGACACCTTGGAAAGCCAGGCCAGCGCGGCTTCGCTTTCCCCGGTGTCGAAGCGCCGGAATTCGGCGTGGTGGAAGTGGCGGGCGAGCTTCGGCAGGGCGGCGAGGAAGGCGCTGTCGGAGACGATCGCCACCCGCGGGATCATGCGGTGGTGGTCGCGGATGAAGCGCAGGTGGGAGCACATCCCCGCCAAGTCCTTCCAGCCGGGGAAGGACGCAGCTTCGATCATCAGGCCCCTGAGCTCGTGGTCAGCAGCGAGATGGGAATCGACCTTTTCTCGGACGATATCGACATCCTCGGCCGAGATTGGACCCGAGGGCCGCAGCACCAGGATGCCCGTGGGGAGAATTTTGGATTCAACCATAGCGACCGATTGTGGTGGCCGCCCGACGGCAAATCACGTCTTTTTCTCCCGGTTGAGCTGCAGGCGCACCTGGGTTAGCATCCCTGCAAGGATGGGCCACGGAGGGTTTGAGATGAGCGGGCTTTTGGTTTCGCTGGCGATCGCTCTCGGGTTGGGGCTGCTGATCGGCCTGCAGCGCGAGTGGGTCCAGAAGCCGATGGCGGGCATCCGGACCTTCCCGCTGGTGGCGCTGCTCGGCGGGCTGAGCGCGGCCATCGCCGAGGCCCATGGCGGCTGGGTCATCGCGGCGGCCCTGCTCGGCTGCGTGGCGTTGATGATTTTCGCGAACGTTCCGGGCGCCGGGGATGCCCGGGAGGAAGGCCCGGGGCTGACCACCGAGTTTGCCCTGCTCGTGACTTTCGCGGTCGGGGTGGCGGTGGCGATGGGCTACCGGCTCGAGGCGACCGTCTGCGCCGGGATCGTGATGGTGCTTCTGCAAGGGAAGTCCCAGTTGCACGGCTGGGTCGGGCGGTTTGGCGAAGGCGAGCTGCGGGAGATTTCGCGGCTGGTGCTGCTCGGACTGGTGATCCTGCCGCTGCTGCCGAACCGGGAGATGGGCTACCTCGGCGTGATCAACCCCTTCAAGATCTGGCTGATGGTGGTGCTGATCGTCGGCATCAGCCTGGCGGCCTATCTCGCCTCGAAATTCATCGGCGGCCGCAAGGGGGCGGTGCTTTCCGGCGTGCTGGGGGGGCTGATTTCCAGTACGGCGACCACCGCCGGCATGGCGCGCCGGAGCAAGTCGGCTCCGGAGAGTTCGCGGGTCTGCGCGCTGGTGGTGATGATTGCCACGGCGATCGTCTTCGTGCGGGTGATGGCCGAGATCTGGATCGCCGGTGGAGAGGCCGGGCGCCCGATGCTGCCGCCCTTTGCAGCGATGTTGGGCTGGGCGGTGGTGGTGGCGTGGGTTCTGGGCCGTTTCGTCAAGGTCCGCGAAAGCGCCGAAGACGATCGCGAGGCGCCGTCGGAGTTCAAGGCGGCGGTGGTCTTCGCCCTGCTTTATGTCGGCGTGCTGCTCGGGGTGGCCTATGCCAAGGAGCATCTCGGTGACGCCGGACTCTACGCCGTGGCGGCGATTTCGGGGCTCACCGACATGGATGCGATCACGCTTTCCACCGCCGAACTGGTCGGCAAGGGCCACATCGGCACCGGCCAGGGCTGGCGGGTGATCCTGCTCGGCGGCCTGGCCAACCTCGTCTTCAAGGCCGGCATGGTCGCGGTGCTGGCCCACCGCTCGATGCTGTGGCCGGTGCTCGCCGCCTTCGGCGCCACCGCGGCCGGGGCCACCGCACTGTGGATCTGGTGGCCGGGGTGAGGGAAGCGCCCCGTGGTCGATCCCATGATCGAGATGGCCAAACGCGTGCGTAGTCGCTCTACTCACCGCAGAGAACCATGAAAAAGACGATCCTCTTCCTGTTTGCTCTCGCCACGGCCCTCGCTCCCGCCGCCGAGAAGCCGCTCAAGCTGATGCTGATCACCGGCGGCTGCTGCCACGACTACGGGGTCCAGAAAGACCTGATCAAGGTCGGCATCGAGGCGCGGTTGAATGCCGTGGTGACCCAGGTCCACACCGACGACAAGTCGACCAAGCCGCCGTTGCCGATCCTGGGCGATCCCGAGTATGCCAAGGACTATGACCTGGTGATCCACGACCAGTGCGCGGCCGGGATCGGCGATGTGAAGCTGATCGAGGACGTGCTCAAGCCGCACGTCGACGGGTTGCCGGCGGTCGCGCTGCACTGCGCGATGCACAGCTTCCGTTTCGGGAATTTCAAGCAGCCGCTCGAGGTGGGCGCCGAGAATGGCAAGTGGTTCGAGTTCCTCGGGCTGCAGTCGAGCGGTCACGGGCCGAGGAAGCCGCTGGACATCTACTACGTCGACAAGGAGCACCCGATTTCCAAGGGCCTGCCGGACTGGACCACCGGCGACGAGGAGCTCTACAACAACATCATGGTACACGAGGGCACCCATGCGCTGGCCAAGGCCAAGCAGGGCAAGAACGAGGCGGTGGTGACCTGGACCAATCTCTACGGCCCGAAGAAAGCCCGCGTGTTCTGCACCACCATTGGCCACTTCAATGAAACGGTGGCGGACGACCGCTACCTCGACCTCGTGGCCCGCGGCATCCTGTGGGGTGTGGGCAAGCTGAACGACGACGGCACACCGGCGGCGGGATACGGCGCGGAGTAAGTTGTGGCCGCGAGGGCCAGGGATGGAGCGCGGACTTTGGTCCGCTCGCCCGCCTGGAGATCCTGTCGATGCGGATTGAAGTCCGCGCTCCCTGTCGAGATCAACGCCGGGCCTCGGCCAAACGTCGGTCGAGCCGGTCGTTCAGGGTCTTTTCAATCTCCGCAACTTCCGGACGTCCCGCGAGATTGGTGAACTGCTGCGGATCCTTTTCCATGTCGTAGAGCATGGTGCCGCCTCCTTCTCCCTTCCGCCCGGCGTGGCGCGTCAGGGCCCATTTCCCGGTGCGGAGCGCGAAGTTCCGGCCGGCCTGGATCAGGGCGCCCTCGCGAACCGCGGGCCCGGCCGGATCCTTGAGGAGTGGAACCAGGCTGCAGCCCTGGATCACCGGGGGTGGCGTGAGTCCGGCGCGTTCGGCGAGGGTCGGGTAGAGGTCGAGCGACTCGACGATGCGGGCGCAGCGCCCGCCCTTCGTCCCGAGCCCGGGGTCGGCGATGATGAGCGGGACGCGCCCGCCTTCCTCCATCACACTCATCTTCTGCCACATCGTGTGCTCGCCGAGGTGGTAGCCGTGGTCGGAAAGGAAGACGACGATGGTGTCGTCGGCGAGTTCGAGGCGCTCAAGCTCGTCGAGCAGGCGGCCGACCTGCTCGTCGACGTGGGTGATGCAGGCGTAGTAGGCGCGCAGGACCTTGCGCTGGTTTTCCTCGGTGAGCTTGTAGCGCCGGGCATTGGTGCCGTGTTTGGCGGCGTTGGGCATGTCGTCGAGGTCGTCCTCGGGGACCTCGGGAAGCTTCATGTTGTCGGCTTCATAGCCCTCGAAGGACTGTGCCGGTGCAACCAGCGGGACGTGGGGACGGACGAAGCCGACCGCGAGGAAGAAGGGTTGTTCGGATTTTGCCCGCTCGCGCAGCAACCGGATCGCCTCGTCGGCGGCGAGGGCGTCGGCCAATTCGGCGGTCTCGTCGGCTTCGACGGCAAGGAAGTCGCTGCCCTGGTGGTTGCCGGGAATCAGGAACCGCCCGCCCTTGCCCTCGACCTTTTTCCAGCGTTCGCGCTGGGCGGGGATCTGCGGGGTCACGTCGTCGAGCATCAGGTCCTCGGCTTTGCCCGGGGCGAGGCCCTCCATCACGCTGACGTTGTAGGTGTGCATCCACGACGGGGCGTGGTCGGTGCCGGGATCGCCGGTGTAGATGTGGCCGGGCACGCCCATGTGGTAGATCTTGCTCACCCGACCGGTCCAGTAGCCGGCGCGGCGGAAGAGGACGGGCAGGGTGACGGTTTGCTCGGGCAGCGGCTGGTCGTTCTTGGTCACCCCGGTGGTGATTGGATACTGCCCCGACATGATCGATGCCCGCGACGGGCCGCAGACCGAATACTGGCAGTAGGCGCGGCTGAAGGTGACCCCGCGCTTCGCCAACCGGTCGAGGTGCGGCGTGCGGCACTGCGGATGGCCGTAGCCGCTCAGCGCCGTGTTGAGGTCGTCGGCGATGAGGAAGAGGACGTTCGGCCGCGGAGAGGCCGCCACGCTGAGGCAGGTCAGGCCGAGGACGAGAAGCGGGTGGGGCATGAACGGGCGGAACGTGGGCGGGTGACGGAGTCTTTCACGACTCCGGCTCGTCGGGCGTGTCCGGGAGACCGCGGAGCCGCTCAAGGTAGGCGAGGTTCGGTTCGGGCCGGACGGGGGAGGGCGGGGTGTGGATCATGTCGTCGGCGCGGATCCGGCCGTGGCGGACCAGTTCGTCGATGAGTCCGGCCTCGGGCAGGTTCTTCCAGTATCGCTTGGGCATCTCGGTCTGCATCATCTTCGGCTTGAGCCGGGCGGGGTTGAAGGTGCTGCGGTAGTAGGTCCGCCACGCCTCTTCGAGGGCATCGGGATTATCGCAGGGGTTGCTCTGGACTCCCTCGGTGAAGCTCAGTGCCTCACCGTTCCAGTGCGCGCAGCCCTTCGGGGTGAAGATCGACCAGTCCATGTTGGCGAATCGCTTGCGGAAGAAGGGAGCGGCGGCCTCGACGATGAAATGGTCGGGCTCGAACCACGCGACGAAGCGTTCGCGGCCGTCTTCTCCTTCGCCGGTTTTCCGGAAACGGACGAAGGCGTGCATCTTGTGGATCTCCCGGCGGACGTTCTTTTCCATCGTCCGGGCGCGGGCGATGTCGGGGTTGGTGGCGACGGCGATCAGGTGGCGTTCGCCCTTCATGGTGACGCGCCAGAGGATGCGGTAGAGCAGCGCCCAGCGGCCGGGGTCGCCGTGGCAGGCGACGTTCCTGGCGAGATTGACGAAGGACCTTGGGACGGGAGGAGATTGGCTACGGTGGATTTCGTAGTTCGCGGGTTCCTCGGCGAGGCCGGAGAAGAGTCCGGGTTCCTTATCCCACAGAATGTCTTCCGGCGGAATCCGTCCGGCCAGCAGTCGCCGGGCGGCATCCCGCCATGTGGTGAACGAGGGGCCGGGGTCGACGGTGCGCATCGGAAGCGGGAAGCGGGAAGCGGGAAGCGGGAAGGTGTGGGGGCGCGCGTCTTGGGTTGTTTCAGCAGAACAGCTCCAGTTGCTCCGGTTTCGGGGCGAAGCGGGCGAGGAGGCGGTCACTGTCGAGTTCGGTGGCGGGTGGTCGATGGTCGGCCGTGATGAGAAAGGGCCTGACTTTCGGCAGCGAGACCCTGAGCCGGGCGAGATCGGCGAGGCGGATGGGCGCGAAGCGGCGGATCGAAAGCAGGCGGTCGACATTGCGCGGGCCGAGGCCGGGGACGCGCAGCAGGTCCTCGCGGGAGGCGGTGCGGAGGTCGAGCGGGAAGCGGTGGCGGTTGCGCAGGGCCCAGGCGAGCTTGGGATCGAGGTGGAGGTCGAGATTGGGTTGCTCGGGAGTGAGGATCTCACGGCGGTCGAAGCCGTAGAACCGCATCAACCAGTCGGACTGGTAGAGACGGTGTTCGCGGAGCAGCGGAGCCGGCTTCACCGGCAGGATGGCCGAGGGTTCGGGAATGGGGCTGAAGGCCGAGTAGTACACCCGGCGCAGGCGGTAGGAGCCATACAACTCCTCCGAGCGGGCAAGGAAGTCGGCATCGGTGGAGGCGTCGGCGCCGACGATCACCTGGGTGCTTTGGCCGGTCGCGTGGCGGAGCTTTCGATCGCCTCCCCGTCTGCGGTCGGCCGCATCGTCAAGCCTGAGCCGGATCCGTCCCATGGCCTCCTTGGTGCGGGCGAGATTCTTCTCCGGCGCGAGCCGGTCGAGGCTTTCCTGCTTCGGCAGCTCGAGGTTGATGCTGATCCGGTCGGCGTGGCGGGCGGCCTCCTCGATGATTTCCGGGGATGCCTCGGGGATGGTCTTGAGGTGGATGTAGCCGCGGAAATCGTGTTCCTCGCGCAGCGAGCGGGCGACGGCGACGAGCTGCTCCATCGTGTGGTCGGCACTGCGGATGATGCCGGAGCTGAGGAACAGTCCCTCGATGTAGTTGCGCTTGTAGAAGTCGAGCGTGAGCTTGACGACCTCCGCGGGGGTGAAGGCGGCGCGGCGGACGTTCGAGGATCTACGGTTGATGCAGTAGTGGCAATCGTAGAGGCAGCGGTTGGTCAGGAGGACCTTGAGCAGTGAGATGCAGCGTCCGTCCGGCGCGTAGCTGTGGCAAATTCCCGCACCCCCGGCCGAGCCGACTCCCTTGCTGTTGCGCGAGTCCCGGCGGTTGGCCCCCGAGCTGGCGCAGGAGGCGTCGTATTTCGCCGCGTCGGCGAGGATGGCAAGCTTTTCCTGAAGGTTCATAGTGTTCACATGAACCATATCAGCGAGGTGCCGTCGGGCAATGGATGTTAGCCCGGATTTCTCATACCGAGAATTGAGGGCGGTTGGAGTTTTGGTGTAAGTTGTTGGTGTTCAAATCAATGACTCACACACAAAACCCAACC
>JAKZES010000047.1 GCA_022548915.1 Verrucomicrobiaceae bacterium E54 | reverse complement strand
GCCTTCGACCACTACCGCGACCACCGCCAAAAATCAGTGAACACCATCAATATGGCACAACCCATCCAATCATAGCCTGCCAAGCAAACGCCCTAACTTCGGCCTACTCAACCTTTTCCGGCAGCAAACTGATTTCGGTCGAGCCCGCATCATCGGGCAGTTCGGGTTCCTCGAAGTCCACCGGCGGACCGAACAGCCAGAAGCGGCGCTGGCGCTGCTTTTCCTGGTAGGCCAGGGCCATTTCCTGGCCGCTTTTCAGCTCCTTCCAGTCGTCCGGACGGGCCTCGACGACCGGCACGCCGGGCTTGAACGGGGCGGTGGCGAGGTCCGTCACCTTGTCGACACCGGCGACGGTGCCTTCCTTGATGGCGGTCATGGTGCCGCAGGAACTCAGGGCGAGAACCAAGGGAACCCAGCTGAAAATACGGAGGGACATGGGGAGGTTCAGCGAGATGAGGGAAGGAGGAACTCTCCCCTCGGACTTGGGATCGTAACTCCCTGGCGGGCGTAAAGTCAAATGGTCAGTGCCGGGATTTGAGGACCAGGAAGTTCCTCACGGGCTTGTTCCACAAGGGGCGGGTGAAGGCCGGGCCGCCCGGCAAGGCTCCGGAAGCCCAGATTTCCGACGAGCGGCCGCCGTCGAGGTTGAGGGCGGATCGGAGCCGGATTCCGCCGATCGTGGCTCCGGTGAGCGCCGTGGCGAGGTCGGCCAGCGAGCAGGCGCCGGTGCGGGCGAGAATCCAGCCGTGGCGGCCGTCGGTGGCGATGAAGGTGCGGGCGGAGGAGACCTTGGTGCCCAGCCCGGGAACGGTGCGGTCGTTTTCGACGAGGAAGGGCCCGGCCTGCAGGGCCTGGCTGCCGCCGGAGAAGCCCTGGCGACGGACGAGGGCGGGGCGATCGTTTTTCTCAACGTAAAATCCGGAGCCGAGGGACGAGGCGCGGTTGATCGAGCCGGTGGATTTGCCGGAGGCGACGACCCGTCCGAGTGGCTGGCCCTCGGGGGTGAAGAAGCCGCCGTTGACGGCGGCGAGACCGTTCAGGGCACGACCCGCGGCGCGGGCGTCGGGCCAGAGCGAGGCGGGGCCGGAGGGCTGATCGGCGACGACAAGGCGGTGACTGCGGGCGTCGAAGGTGATCGCCTGGATCGAGATGCCGGCGAGGGAGGTCTTGAGGTGGCGGGGGGTGCGGAGGGGTGTTTCGGAGGGGGCGTCCGTGGAAGCCCGGAGGACGGCGGGTTCGGTGGGGCCGGAAGGAGCAGCGGGAACCGGACGGTCCCTTTCCCCGGTGGTGCCGATTCGGAGATCGGCGGTCCCTTGCCGGGGGGCGCAGGCGCTCAGGCAGAAGGCAAGGAACAGCGCGAGGCGGATCATTCGAGGTCGAAATGGGCGTGGAAGTGCGGAAGGTAGGCGTTTGCGAAGTCAGCGACACTGACGGGGCGATCCGCCTCCTGTTCGACGCAGCTCATCGTGACGCCGTCGATGCCGCAGGGCGTGATGGCGAAAAACGGCAGCAGGCATTCGCGCGTGACGTTCATGGCGAAGCCGTGGCGGCTGATCCATTTCGAGACGCCGACGCCGATCGAGGCGAGCTTGCGGTTTTCGATCCACACGCCGGTGAGGCCCTCGCGACGGCCGGCCGCGATGCCGAAGTCGTGGCAGGTGAGGATGAGGGACTCCTCGAGCTTGCGCAGGTGTTCGTGGAGATCCTTGCCGCGCTGGCGGAGGTCGAGGATGGGATAGCCGACGAGTTGGCCGGGACCGTGGTAGGTGGCCTGGCCGCCGCGGTTGATCTCAAACACGGGGGCGGGGAGCTTTTCCGGGTCGCGCAGCGAGCTTTGGTCGCGGCGCCGACCGATGGTGTACACGGGTTCGTGCTCGAGAAGGAACAGGGTTTCCGGGCCGTGGGCATCGAGGATTTCGGCGGCGGCGCGCTCCTGGAGGTCGAGGCCTTGCTGGTAGGGGAGGGGGTTCTGGAAGCGGCGGATTTGCATGGTTTGCCGGGCGATGGACTCGGGCTCCGCGGCCCCCTGAAGGGGGAACTACGAACATCCGTGGCGGGCGGGTTAGATCGGGGTGCGGCCGAGGGCTTTGGCTTTGAGGGGGTCGGAGGCCTGGAGGTGGGCGAGGCCGATGGCGAGCGCGTCGGCGGCGTCGTGCGGCGGAGTTTCGGCAAGGCCGAGCAGGGCGCGGATCATGAAGGCGACCTGGGCCTTGTCGGCGTTCCCGCGGCCGACGACGGCCTGCTTCACCTTCTTGGGCGCATATTCGTAGATGGGAAGTCCGGCATCGGCGGCGGCGATGAGCGCGGCGGCGCGGGCGGCACCCATGCTGATCGCCGTCCGGTGCGACTGGACGTAGATGATGCCCTCCACGGCGACCTCATCGGGTTCATGCGTCTTGATGACGTTGGCGAGGTGGGCGCGCACCGCGGCCAAGGCGGCGGACTGCGGAAGTCGCTGGGGAATTTGGATGACCTCGTAGGCGATGACCCTGGCCTCGCGGAAATCGCCTTCGACCACCGCGTAGCCGGTGTTGCGGATGGCCGGGTCGATGGAGAGGACGCGCACGGGCGAAGTTCCAAGTGAGAAGTTCCAAGTGCCAAGCCGTCGGGCCTGCGGCTCCGGACGGCCTGGAGTCCGCGCTCCGGCCGTTCAGCGGCGACGCTTCTTGCCGCCACCCTTGCGCTTCTTGCGGACGGGACGCGGGTCGTCGTCGAGCAGCGCGGTGTAGAGGTAGTCGAAGTTCTCGAGCTTGCGGCGCGGGATGGTCTTGTCGACGAAGACCTCGACGGACTTGGCGAAGTCGAGTTCGTCGGCGGTGAGCAGGGTGAAGGCGTCGCCGGAGGCTTCCGCGCGGCCGGTGCGCCCGATGCGGTGGACGTAGTCCTCGGCATTCTCCGGCACCCGGTAGTTGATGACGTGGGAGACGTCCGAGATGTCGATGCCGCGGGCGGCGACGTCGGTCGCGACGAGAACCTCGTACTTGCCTTCCTTGAAGCCGGCGAGCGCCTTCATGCGGTCGGCCTGCGCGATGTCCGAGTGCATGGCGATGACCTTCGGGTGGCCCTTTTCGGCGAGCATCCGGCAGACCTGGTCGGCCTCCTTGCGGGTGCGGGTGAAGATCATCACCGAGTGGTAGTCGGTCTGGTCGAGCAGGGCGATGAGCAGCTCGTCGCGCTGGTCCATGGAGACCGGGTAGAAGGCGTGGTTGACGCTGTCGGGCACCGAGCGGCGGGCGATTTCGACCTCGATCGGGTCGGTGAGGCACCACTGGGCGAAGGTCTGGATGGCCGGCGGCATGGTGGCCGAGAAGAACAGGGTCTGGCGTCCGTCCCAGGGGCAGAGGTTCACGATCTTGCGCACCTGCGGGAGGAAGCCCATGTCGAGCATGCGGTCGACCTCGTCGAGGATGAGCGTCTGGATCTCGCCGAAGCGCATCGTGCCGCGGAAGAAGTGGTCGACGAGGCGGCCGGGGGTGGCGACGACGATGTCGGCCTTCTCGAGCTGTTCGGTCTGGGTGCCGTAGCCGACGCCGCCGTAGAGGAGCGCGACGTGGGTGCCGCTGCCTTTTCCGTATTTCTCGAACTGCTCGGCGACCTGGTGGGCGAGTTCGCGGGTCGGCTCCAGAACGAGGATCTGTGGTTTGCCGAGGGGCTTGATCTTCGACAGCGTCGGCAGCGCGAAGGCGGCGGTCTTGCCGGTTCCGGTCTGCGAGGCTCCAATGACATCCCTGCCCTCGAAAATGAGGGGGATGGCCTGAGCCTGAATCGGGGTCGGGTTTTCGTAGCCCGACTCGCGGACCGCTTGGAGGACGGTCTCCGATAGACCGAGTGAATCAAATCCCATGCGCCGTGAGGCGTAGTCGCAGCCGTCGACCCGGTCAAGGGTGGTCTTGCCTGCGAAAAGACGATCAGTTGGGGATGGGTGCCGGGGGTGAGTGGATGAGCAGGCACTCTTCCAGCATCGGCTGGATCTCCTGGAGCAGCGGTTCGCCCTCGGCGAGGGGAGTCAGGTAGCGGGACTCGATGCGCTGCAGGGCGTAGTCGAGATCGACCCCGGCCAGCGAGTCCGGTCGTCCGCGGACGAGCGCCACCAGCAGGGTGTGTTCACCGGGCCGGACGAGGGCGCGGATCTTCTTGGAGAAGGGAAGTTCGCCCGGTTCGCCGTGGTCGCGCCCGGCGAGCATCGTGGCCAGCCGGCCGCTGGTGGTCTGCACTTTGCGGGCATCGGCATGGCGGGCCGGGTTGACGCTGGCGAAGGAAACGAGGGCCAGATCGCGACGGTCGAGCAGGTGGATCTCCTCGATGCGGAAGCGCCGCATCTTTTCGTCGACGGTTTCCTCGAAGCTGCGGCTGCTGAAAAGCGCGTCGAGCCGCCACATCGCCCGGTGCCAGAGATCGGGCGGGTCGAAGGGACCCCCGGTGTGTTCGGCGAGCGTCCGGCGGAAGGCGGCGCGGATGAGCGTTTCGAAATCGTCAGGGTTCGGCAGAGCGGTGGCACCGATGACGGGCCGCAGCGCCTCGGCCAGTTCGCGGTCGGTGTAGTCACGCGGGGGTGCCGGTGATCGTTGTGGCAGCGGGGCGACGTCCGGCGCGCGGTCGGGCGGCGCGGACCGGGTGGCGGTCTCGGTGGCCAGCGGGGCGCTGACCTCCGGCCGGGGGCGGGGTCGCGGGGTCGTCGCGGCGGTCACCGGGGGCATGTCGGGCAGCGGGCGGGCGCGGGCCGGGCCGCCGACGGGAACACCGAGGGGCAGGGGGGGGAGGGCCAGGGAACTCATGGGGGGAGGGCCGGGAATCAGGATGACCGGGAGGGAAAGCGGTCGGCGATCTCGCGGGCCGAGGCCGCGAGTTGTTCGAAGGCGAGGTGGATGCGCTCGGCCTCGGCCGGGGCCGACATCTCCTCGCGGACCCAGACGCGCATGCGCTCGAGTTCCTCGCGCAGTTGTCCGACGAGGCGGGTCTCGCGTTCCTGGAGCTGCTCGAAGAGCTGCCGCTGCCAGCGGTCGAAGCCGGGTCTGAGCTGGGCGTCGACCGCCTGCCGTGCCTCCTCGGCGAGGTCCTGGCGGCTGCGGGCGACGCTTTCGATCCGCCGTGCGAGCTTCTGGGTTTCTTCCTGCTGGCGGAGCCGGTCGGCATCGAAGGCATCACGCAAGGTCACGCTCGCGTCGCGGCATTCCTGGCGCAGCGATTCCAGATCCCGCGACCAGGCAGCGGCAGCCGATTCGACCGGCATCGGTTGGAGCTGGGATTCGAGGCGGTCGAGACGCCGCTCGACGGACTGCATCTGGCGACCGACGAGGATCTCGCGGATCCTCTCGACCTGTTGGGCGGGCTGGGGGGTGGGGGATGTCGGTGGCATGGGTGAATGCACACGGGGGGTGAACCCTCTTTTCATAAGGACCCGGAGAGTTCCGGAAAAGCCGAAGATGAGTGCTTCGCTTGTTCGGATGATCAGGATGGATTGACAAATTCGACGAACGGGTGAGTCGACGGGAGACAAGCGGGTGGTTCCGTGGTAAGAGCCTTCCGGGATGGCCAAGAAGGAGGACAAAGAGAAGGACGACAATGCGGTCGATCTGGAGCGCAACAAGGTGCTCCGGGACGCCTACGAGAAGACCCGCAAGAGCCTGATCGCCCGTCTCGACAACTGGGAGGACCAGCGGACCTGGGAGGAATTCTACCAGACCTACTGGCGGTTGATCTACGCGGTGGCGATCAAGGCCGGACTGCGGCCCGAGGAGGCCCACGACTGCGTGCAGGAAACGATCCTCTCGATCGCCAAGCAGTCGAAGAAGAAGCTCTACGACCCCAACCAGGGTTCCTTCAAGACCTGGCTGATGAACATGACGCGGTGGCGGATCAACGACCAGTTCCGCAAGCGCAAGAAGGACACGGCGATGGCCGGTGGCGACTGGATGGACGACCGCAAGACCGCGGTGATCGACCGTTTCGAGGATCCCAAGGGCGACCTGCTCGACCGCCTGTGGGACGTGGAGTGGAAGAAGAACCTGGCCGATGCCGCGCTGGCACGGGTCAAGGCGCAGGTTTCGCCGAAACAGTACCAGATCTTTGACTATTATGTGGTCAAACAGTGGGACGCGAAGAAAGTGCAGGAGCACCTCGGCGTGAGCATGGCTCAGGTCTATCTGGCCAAGCACCGGGTCGGGGCTGTGTTGAAGAAGGAGCTCGCCCGCCTCGAAGAGAATGCCGACGACTAGAATCCGCCCGGATCCGACCATTCCGGATCATGAGGTGCTCCGCAGGATCGGGGGCGGTGCCTACGGCGAGGTATGGTTGGCGCGGGGGGTGACCGGTGCGCTGCGGGCGGTGAAAATCCTGTGGCGCGAGGATTTCGACGATGAACGGACCTTCGAGCGGGAGTTCGAGGGCATCTTGAAATACGAGCCGCTCTCGCGCGATCACCCGGGGCTGGTCAACGTGCTCCACGTCGGGCGATGTGAGGAACCGAAGTCGTTTTACTACTACGTGATGGAGCTGGGGGATGACGTCACCACCGGCGGCGACATCAACCCGATCGAGTATGAAGCGCGGACGCTGCGGACGGATGTCCAGCGTGCCGGAGGCAAGCCGCTCGACACGGGCTTCTGCATCGAGGTCGGCCAGCTGCTCGCCGAGGGCCTGCACCACCTGCACGAGCACGGCCTCGCCCACCGGGACGTGAAGCCTTCCAACGTGATCTTCGTCAATGGCAAGGCGAAGCTGGCCGACATCGGGCTGGTCGCGGCGCGCGGCCAGCGCACGTTCGTCGGGACCGAGGGCTTCGTGCCGCCGGAGGGACCCGGCTCGGCGCGTGCCGATGTGTATTCGCTGGGCAAGGTGCTCTACGAGGTGGCCACGGGGAAGGACCGGCTGGATTTCCCCGAGCTTCCGGATTCGATTCCGTCCGGCACCGACCGCAAGCAGTGGCTGGCGCTCAACCAGATCATCTGCGAAGTCTGTGAGCCGCATGTGTCGCGGCGCTCGATCAGCAGCGCGGGCGAACTCGCCAAGGCGCTCGAACTGCTACGCCAGGGCAAGCGCCGCCGGCGCCGCAGACCGGTCGCGGGAATGCTCACCGCCTTGATCCTCGGGGGAGGGCTGGCATGGGGCGGGTGGCAGGCGGCGCATCAGGGACCTTGGGCGGAAACCCTCGGGCTGGTTCCTCCGGCGCCCCCCGCGGCGGCGCCGCTGAAGGCCTTCATCAAGGTGACCAGCAATCCCGACGGCGCCGACGTGATCGAGATCGTGGACGAGATTTCGGGTGCCGGCGAGTTGATCGGACGCACGCCCACCGAGGTGCTCGACTCGTATGTCGGGGAGGAAATCTCGCTGCGGATCCTGCGGGACGGGTATCAGCCCTACGAAGTCACGGTGAAGGTGCCCGCTTCGGCGGCCGAGGAGCCGCTCGTGGTTTCGGCCCCGCTCAAGGTTTATTCGCCGCCGGCCGCGGACGAACCCTGGAACGACCAACTCGGAGAGGATTACCGTCCGCTCGACGGGGCGCACGAGAGTGTGCGGCCGGTCGGCGAGGCGGCCTGGCTGACCTATCTGGCGGCCACCGAACGGCCGGCGAAGGTCGGGCAGATCATCGAGATCGAGGATGGGGGCCGGAAGGACAAGGTGGTGGCGACCAGCAAGGCCGAGGCGGCGGCCTACTGCGAATGGTTGGTGGAGACGGGGGTGGAGCAGGGGTATCTCACCGGCGACCACGAGGCGCTTCCCCGCTTCGTCGATGACTTCCCGAAGAACAAGCTCAATGGTGCCGCGAAGAAGGATGGCTGGAAGCCGTTCCGGGTGCTGGTACGGCGGATTCCGTACGGCCGGATCATGGTCGAAAGCCATCCGCCGGGTGCGGAATTCTACCTCGACGGTGTCAGCCAGGGATCGGGTTCGGGTCCGTTGCTCATCGAGCAGGTCCAGCCCGGGAAAATCGAGCTGATGGCTTCCCTCGAAGGCTACAAGTCCGAGACGCGGCGCATCGACCTGAAGCCCAGCGAGACGCTGGACCTGACCTTCGACCTCGAGCCGAACATGAGCGTCGTCATCACCGAGCCGTGGGAGAACTCGCTCGGCATGCAGATGGTTCCGGTGGGCGACGGCTGGATGGCCTCGATCTGGGAGACCCGCCGGGCGGATTTCCGCGAGTATGCCGAAGCGATGGGCGAGCGCATGCCGTCCCCGGCGGACTGGCCATTCGAGGCGGATGCGAACGGCGATGAACTGCATCCGGTGGTTTCCGTGTCCCGGGATGAGGCGGAGGCCTTCTGCCGGTGGCTGACCGACAAGGAACAGGACGAGGACCGGCTGACCCGCTCGTTGGAATACCGCCTGCCGACCGATGCCGAGTGGACGCAGCTTGCGGGTTCCGACGAGCTTCCGGATTTCTCTCCGGCGAAGCGCGACCGGCTGAAGCCCAAGGTGTTCTTCTGGGGCCGGGGATGGCCGCCGCCCGCGGGTGCCGGGAACCTCGGCGAGGTGCCGGGCTTTGCCGACGGCTTCGCGGCGACGGCGCCGGTCGGGAGCTTTGCGGCCAATCAGGCGGGGCTCTACGACATCTGCGGCAATGCCCAGGAGTGGGTCTCGGATCCCTACAGCAGGCTGAACCCGGACAACGGCGTGCTGCGGGGCGGCGGCTGGCGCAGCTCCCGCGACGAGAACTTGTACATCGGATCCCGCAACCCCCAGCCGCCGGATGCGACGGATCCGACCTACGGCTTCCGCGTCGTGCTTGCCAAGAAGCCGGCCGAGGTGGAGGAAGAGGATCCCGAAGAAGAAAACACCCCCGAAGAACAAGAAGATGGTCCAGATCCAGATTGATTACGAAGGCGAACTCCACTGCACCGCCACCCATGGCCCCTCGGGGTCCGTGATTTCGACGGATGCCCCGGTCGACAACAACGGGCGCGGCGAGGCCTTTTCGCCCACCGACCTGGTGGCGACGGCGCTCGGGTCCTGCATGGCGACCGTGATGGGCATTGCCGCGCAGCGCAAGGAGATCCCCGTGGAGGGGATGAAGGTCACCGTCCGCAAGCACATGTCGGCCGAGACGCCCCGGCGCATCGCCCGGTTGGAGTTGGATCTCAGCGTGCCGCTGCCCGCCGATCATCCGGAGCGGGCCTTCCTCGAGGCGACGGGCCGCGGTTGCCCGGTTCACCACAGCATTCATCCCGACATCGAGGTCGAGATGAATTGGGAGTGGACCGGTTGAGCCGGGCCTTCCCGGGAAAAGATTGAACCCGCCCCCGGCATCGTGCCGGAGACGGGTTCGTGCAGCAACCTGACGATGAAAACGGTCGGGTCGTAGATATCAGAAGCGCCAGACGAGGTCGAGGGTCAAGCGGCTCTCGATCACGCTGTTCTCCTCATCGGTGAGCGGGATCTCGTAGGCGACCCCGGTCTGGATCCGGTCGGTGATCTTCGAGCGGAAGCCGACCGCGGCGGTCACCAGGTGGCGGTTCCGGTCGGCGTTTCCGGCACCGATGTTGAAGAAGTCGCTGCCTTCGAATTCCGCAATCACCGGGACGGCCCCGCCGGCCTGGGCGTTGAAGGCGCGACGGCCGTCGCCCGCGTCGATCACCGAGAACCAGTTCAATTCGATCAGCGGAATGAACCACGGCGTCACCTCGTAGCTGGCGTGGGCGCTGAGGAAGCCGGTGGTGGCCTGTTGACCCGAGAAGGGGATGGACACCCCGGCACCGCCCGCGAACTGCCAGTCATCGATGGTCTGGACGCCGGACAGGATCAGGTTCACCGATCCGTCGCCGGCTCCCTGGAACACATCCGAGTTCCCGGTGGGAAACTCGAAGGTCAGCGAGCCGCTGAGGGCCCGGCCGGCGTCGGGGTCGAGGATGAACGCATACTTGAGTCCGCCACCCAGGTTGGCGAAGCCCGAGGTGTCGGCCAGGGTCGCGTCCGGATTGAAATCGATGTAGCCATCCTTGGTCGCGACGATCGAGAGTCGCTCGGACAGGGCATACTCGAACTGCAGGGCGTAAACCTGGACGTCGCCCCCGACCGGCAGGTTGCCGGCCGTGGTGTTCACGAAGTCGGGCAGCGCGTGGTAGGCGAAGATCGGGCGGATGTTGGTCGACGGAACCGCCAGATCGAACAAGGTGGGGTTGGTGATCGGCCGCCGCAGGTCGTAGATCCAGTCGCCGTTCGAGGGCGCGGGATCGTCGTTGATGACGGGCGACACGCCGGCCAGGGCCGGGGTTCCGATGGCGAGGGCGACAAGGGGAAGCAGGGTGCGTTTCATGGTGTTTGGTGGATTGGATTGGAACGGCTTTCGGGCCGCCGCGAAGAAAGTCCAAGAACCACCGACCCCCAATTGGAATTCCAGCGGATTTTTCCAATTAGGCGATTTGCAATGCATGAAAGAAAAGTCGTAGTTCGTCGATGTGAAGTCCGCCAGACGTAGGCCTTCCGGGTCGTCAAGGGGCAGGCGGACGGCCGGATTTTGGCACGCTGGGGGCGACAAACCGCCTTCGTTGCTTCAAAATCCACTTGCAGGCCGGGCTCCGGTGATGGAGTCTCTTTTGCGAAACGTTACAAAGTTAGGTAACTCACTAATTAAATGATTCCCGAGCAAGCTCCCTTTTCCCCCCAAGAGCGATCCGCGCTGGAGGCGCTGTTGGCCGGACTGACACCGGGCCAGCGCTTGTGGCTGGGCGGTTACTTGTCGGCCCAGGCCCCAGCGCCCGCCGCCCCGGCCGCGGGCAAGCCGGAGCCACTGACGGTGCTCTACGGCACGGAGTCGGGGAATGCCGAGAGCCTCGCCGACCTCACCGCGAAGCAGGCCAAGCGGCGTGGTTTCAAGCCATCGGTCAGGAACATGGCCGACCTTTCGCCCAAGGACCTGGCGAAGGCCGGCAAGCTGCTGGTGATCGTCAGCACCTGGGGCGATGGCGACCCGCCGGAGACGGCCACCGATTTCTACAACGGCCTGATGAACGACACGGTCGATCTCGGTGGCGTCGAATTCTCGGTGTGCGCGTTGGGCGACACCTCCTACGAGCAGTTCTGCAAGACCGGCAAGGACATCGACGAGCGCCTGGAGAAGCTGGGAGCGAGACGAGTGGCGAACCGTCAGGACTGCGACGTCGACTTCGAGGAGGACCACGCAGCCTGGCTCGACACCGTGCTCAAGGCGCTCGCACCGAAGGGGGCGGCGGCTCCGGATGCCGCCCCGGCGGTGGCGCTTCCGACGGCCTCGGCTTTCGGCAAGAAGAATCCCTTCGACTCCGAGCTGCTGGAGAGGGTGCTGCTCAACGGTGAGGGTTCGCAGAAGGAGACCTGGCACTACGAGCTTTCCCTGGAGGGCTCGGGTCTGACCTATCTTCCGGGGGACTGCCT
Source organism: Verrucomicrobiaceae bacterium E54 (assembly GCA_022548915.1). Classification (GTDB taxonomy): domain Bacteria; phylum Verrucomicrobiota; class Verrucomicrobiia; order Verrucomicrobiales; family Akkermansiaceae; genus Haloferula. The sequence continues at coordinate 29,320 of JAKZES010000047.1, read as the reverse complement.
TGCCATCGTGCCGGTCAACGCGCCGGACATGGTCGAGGGCGTGCTCAAGGCGGCGCGGCTCAAGGGGACCGAGGAGGTCGAGATCAAGGGAGCAGGGACCAAGCTGCTGGCCGATGCGCTTCGCGAAGACCTCGAGATCACCACGCTTTCCAAGGCGATCCTCAAGAAACTCCAGGCCGAAGCGGGTTCGCAAAAGCTCGGCAAGCTGCTCGCCGAGGATGCCAAGGACGCGCTGAAGGATTACCTCTGGGGCCGCTGGGTGGAGGATGCCCTGACGGATTTCGCCCCCAAGGGGCTCTCGGCACAGGCGCTGGTGGAAATCCTGCGCAAGCTGCCGCCGCGGCTCTACTCGATCGCCTCCAGCCCGCTCGCCCATCCGGACGAGGTTCACCTCACGGTGGCGTCGGTCCGCTACGAGGCCCACGGCCGGACCCGCAAGGGCGTCGCTTCGACCTTTCTCTCCGACCTGGTCGAGACCGGTCAGCCGGTGAAGGTCTACACCCACGTCAACAAGAACTTCCGCCTGCCGCATTCGGACGACACCCCGATCATCATGGTCGGCCCCGGGACCGGGATCGCCCCCTTCCGGGCCTTCATCGAGCATCGGGCCGAGACCGGTGCCAGGGGCGACTCGTGGCTGATCTTCGGCGACCAGCGGTTCACCTACGACTTCCTCTACCAGCTCGAGTGGCAGGGCCACCTCAAGAGCGGCGCGCTGGGCCGGCTCGATGTCGCCTTTTCCCGCGACCAGCCGGAGAAGGTCTACGTGCAGGACCGGATCCGCGAGAACGCCGCGGAGCTCTACACCTGGCTCGAGCGCGGTGCTCACTTCTATGTCTGCGGCGATGCCTCGCGCATGGCCCACGACGTTCACGAAGCCCTCATCGAGGCGGTCGAAACCGCCGGCGGCAAGAGCCGCCAGGAGGCCGAGGCGTACGTCGATGCGCTCAGGAAGGACAAGCGCTACCAGCGCGACGTCTACTAAGTTCCAAGTAAGAAGTTCCAAGTTCCAACAACATGTCTGACGAGAAACTATCCGCGAACGAGGGGATCAAGACCCGTTCGAACTACCTGCGCGGGACGATCGCGGAGGGTCTGCGCGACCTGTCGACCGGCTCGCTGAGCGAGGACGACCAGCAGTTGCTCAAGTTCCACGGCACCTACCAGCAGGACGACCGCGACCTGCGCGCCAACCGCCGCAAGCACAAGCTGGAGAAGGCCTATTCCTTCATGATCCGGATCCGGGTTCCGGGCGGCGTGGCCACGCCGGGCCAGTGGCTCGAGACCGACCGCATGGCGGATGAATTCGCCAACGGCACGATCAAGCTGACCACCCGCCAGGCCTTCCAGCTCCACGGCATCATCAAGTCGAACCTGAAGCGGACCATCAAGGAGATCAACGACACCGCGATGGACACGATCGCCGCCTGCGGCGACGTGAACCGCAACGTGATGTGCAACCCGAACCCCTACCTCTCGTCGGTCCACGACGAGGTGCTGCGGGCGGCCCAGGACATCTCCGATCACCTCACCCCGCAGACCAGGGCTTATCACGAGATCTGGCTCGATGGCGAGAAGGTCGAGAGCTCGAAGGAGGAGGTTGAACCGATCTACGGCAAGACCTACCTGCCGCGGAAGTTCAAGATCACCATCGCGGTGCCGCCGAGCAACGACGTCGACATCTATGCCAACGACCTGTCCTTCATCGCCATCGTCGAGGATCGCAAGCTTGTCGGCTACAACGTCGCCGTCGGTGGCGGCCTGGGCATGACCCACGGCAACGAGGCGACCTTTCCGCGGATTGCCGACGTGATCGGCTTCTGCACCCCGGACCAGGTCGTCGATGTTTCGGAGAAGGTGGTGATGGTCCAGCGCGACCACGGCGACCGGACCGACCGCAAGCATGCCCGCCTCAAGTACACGATCGAGGATCGGGGCGTGGATTGGTTCAAGGCGGAGCTGAACAAGTATCTCGGCTACGACCTGGAGCCGGTGCGCGACTTCAAGTTCGAGAACAACGGCGACCGCTACGGCTGGGTCGAGGACGAACTCGGCAACTTCCACTTCACGCTCTTCGTCGAGGGCGGACGCGTGGTCGACACGCCCGGCTATCCGATGCGGGAAGGTCTTCGTGAGATTGCCAGGGTCCATGAGGGCGACTTCCGCCTGACCGCCAACCAGAACGTGATCATCGCCAACGTCGCGGCCGAGAAGCGCTCGGAGATCGAAGCCCTGCTCGAGAAGTACGGCATGCACCAGGCCCACCAGCGCAGCTCGCTGCGGCTTTCCTCCATCGCCTGCGTCGCCCTGCCCACGTGCGGGCTGGCCCTGGCCGAGGCCGAGCGCTACCTGCCGGACGTGGTCACCGACATCGAGGAGAAGCTGGAGGAGCTGGGTCTGCGCCACGATGCGATCACGATCCGCATGACCGGCTGCCCCAACGGCTGCGGCCGCCCCTTCATCGCCGAGATCGGCTTCGTCGGCCGCGGGCCGAACCGCTACAACCTCTACCTCGGCGGGGGGCATGCCGGACAGCGGCTGAGCAAACTCTATCGCCAGGACCTGGATGCGACCGACATCCGCGCCACGCTCGATCCGATTCTGGAGCGATACGCCAAGGAGCGGAACGAGGGCGAGCACTTCGGTGACTTCGTGATCCGGGCGGGCATCGTGAACGAAACCATCCAGGGGCCGGACTTCCATCAGAACATCAAGGAAGAGGCATTGAAGAACTGACCATGGCGACTGCGACGGACATGGAGGCCGGTCTTTCGGCCGAGCTCGAGACGCTCACGGCCGGAGAACGGCTCGAGCTTCTCGCCGGGCGTTTCGGCGACCGGCTGGTCGCGTCGACGAGCTTCGGGATCCAGTCGGCGGTGATGCTCGACCTGCTCTCGCGGCACGCGCCGCAGGTGCCGGTGGTCTTCATCGACACCGGCTTCCTGTTTCCCGAAACCTACCGCTATGCCGAGGAGCTGACCGCAAGGACCGGCATCGACCTCCGGATCTACCAGCCGCTGGTTTCGGCCGCCCGCATGGAGGCGCTCCACGGGCGGATGTGGGAGCAGGGCGGGGAGTCGCTGGAGCAATACGGCATCATCACCAAGGTCGAGCCGATGAACCGCGCCCTCCGCGAGATCGGCGGCGACGTGTGGCTCAGCGGCGTCCGGCGCAGCCATTCGAGCACGCGGGTCGACCGCGCCTTCGCCGAGCGGCAGAAGCGCACCCTGAAGGTCTATCCCATCCTCGACTGGGCCGATGCGCAGGTTTCGGCCTACATGCATGATCGCGGCTTGCCACCCCACCCGCTTGCGTCCAAGGGTTACGTGACCATGGGAGACTGGCACAGCACCCGTCCCGCGGAACCCGAGTCGGGTGCCGAGGCGACCCGCTTCAACGGCGAAAAATTCGAGTGCGGCCTGCACCTCGAGTCGATGAACAACGATTTCCAGATCTAACACGAACGAACCCCGACGAAACACGAACCCCGACGAACCATGCCCATCGCAGAAAACATGGTTGCCACCATTGGCAACACCCCGCTCATCAAGCTCAACAAGGTCGGTGCGGATCTCGGTGCCGAGATCTGCGTCAAGGCCGAGTTCTTCAACCCGCTTTTCAGCGTCAAGGACCGCATCGGCAAGGCCATGATCGAGGCCGCCGAGAAGGACGGCTCGCTCAAGCCCGGCGGCCTGATCATCGAGCCGACCTCCGGCAACACCGGCATCGCGCTCGCCTTCGTCGCCCGCGCCAAGGGATACCGCTGCATCCTGACCATGCCCGAGAGCATGTCGATCGAGCGCCGCGTGCTGCTGCGCCTGCTCGGGGCCGAGATCGTCCTCACGCCCCGCGCCAAGGGCATGGGCGGAGCGATCGCCAAGGCCAAGCAGCTCATCGAGGAGAATCCGGACTCGTTCGGTCCGGGCCAGTTCGACAACCCGGCGAACCCGCAGGTTCACCGCGAGACCACCGCCGAGGAGATCTGGCGCGACACCGGGGGCGAGATTGCCGCGTTCGTCGCGGGCGTGGGCACCGGGGGCACGATCACCGGGGTTTCCGAGGTGCTCAAGCAGCGCTGCGACCTGAAGACCTTCGCCGTCGAGCCGACCGCCAGCCCGGTGATTTCCGGCGGTGATCCCGGCCCGCACATGATCCAGGGGATCGGTGCCGGCTTCATTCCCGGCAACCTCAATGTCGACATCATCGATGAGACGATCCAGGTCAGCAACGAGGATGCCTTCGCGACCGCCCAGGCGCTTGCTCAGGAGGAAGGCCTGCCCGCGGGGATCTCGACCGGCGCCAACGTCTGGGCAGCGATGCAGGTGGCGGCCCGGCCGGAGTTCGCCGGCAAGCGCATCGTCACCATCGGCTGCTCGTCCACCGAGCGCTACCTTTCCACGCCGCTCGCAGAAAGCGTGCGCGAGCAGGTCAGCCAGCTCCCGGTGGCGGAGGTCTGAAGTGGCGCAAAGGTTTGCTTTGCGAGTGATCCCCACGGCTCAGCCGTGGGGGCGAATCGGAATATCAGTCGGCGGTCGTCTCTTCGAGGCGAAGATCCTTGAGGTAGGGATTTCCTTCGAGGGGTGTCAGATCCGTCACCAGGGTGCCCCGAATGTTCAACTGCCAGAGCTCCGACAGGTCTTTCAGCGGCGTCAGGTCGGAAACTCCGGTTCCCGACAGGTGGAGAAACTGCAGATTGGACAGCCCCTCGAGTGGTGTGAGGTCGGTGACCCGGGTGTTCGTCAGGTAGAGCCTTTCGAGGTGGTCCAGCCCTGCCAGGGGAGTCAGGTCCGCCACCTTGGTGTTCGCGAGGTTGAGTTCCCAGAGCTTCGGCAACCCTTCGAGTGGCGACAGGTCCGTGACCCCGGTGTTCTGCAGGTACAGCCACCGAAGCTTGGGCAGGCCTTTCAAGGGTGACAGGTCCGTGACCTCGGTGCGCCGAATGTCCAGAAGCCATAACTCCCGCATGCTTTTCAGCGGAGACAGATCGGAAACCCCGGTTCCGGCCAGGTCGAGAAACTTCATGCCGGTCAACCCGTCGATCGGCGTGAGTTCCGTCACCGGAGTGTTCATCAGGTTGAGCCTTTCCAGATGGTCCAGTCCCCCGAGGGGCGTCAGGTCCTTCACATCGGTATCCCGAAGATTGAGGCTCATCAGTTCGGGCATGCTCGCAAGCGGCGTCAGATCCGTCACGCCGGTGCCCTGAAGCTCGAGCCAGCCGAGCTCGGGCAGTCCGACCAGAGGCTTGAGATCGCGGACTCCTCTCGCGCGCTTGAGATCGAGGGAAAACAGGCTCGGCATCCCTTCCAGGGGCGTCAGGTCGGTCACCTCCGTGCTCCGAAGATCCAGCGAGCCGAGCTTTGCCATGTCCTTCAACGGCGGCAACTCCGTCCCGGTCGCCTTGTCGAGATGGAGGGTCTCGAGGCTCGCCAGGGTGCCGAGGAAGCTCATGTCGGCCAGCGACCCCCGGAGACTCAGGATCGTCGGTTCAAGAAGGAGAATCCGGTCGATCACCGCCGCCCCGTTTCCAGGTGTGATGGGGACTGCAAGGCGGAGGCCATCCTGCCCAACGTAAAGACCCGCGTCGCATCCAAGCTCCTCGAACTCGGCCCTCCAGCGGCTCTCGCATTCCTTGACGTCCGTGGTCCACGTCTTGTCGGGAAGCCGCCACTCCGACTCGAACTCCAGTTGAAAGGCGAGGTCCCAAAGCAAAGAGGTATCATCGGGATCGGCATGACGATCGATTTCCTGGTTCAACTCCGGAACATCCCGCTTCCGGATCAGGGTATTCCGAAGCTCGGCAAGTGCGGCCTGCCGGCGTTCCGGTGATGGGTCAGCCAGTTGCGGAATCAGGGCTCGAACCCGTATCTTCCTTTCCAGCTCTTTCGTCTGCCATTCGGGTTTGCTCCTGCCGCTATTCCCTTCGGCTTCAGCACCGGTCTCCGCCCCGTCGCGCTCGCCGCATCCCATCAGCAGCAATGTCAACAGGAGTGGAAGCAGGTGTCTCAAGATCGTGGAATCGCCTTCCCATCACTACGCCTGCGGTGGAGAAATTCTCTCTGCAACCACCGAGCCGGGGTCGGTCCCGCGAGCCAGGGTCCTTGATCTTGAGCAATGGGGTGACCATATCCGGGCCTCCATCCGGCCGATCGGCCCATTTCCGGAATCGGAGAGCTCGTCGTCTTGGCCTGGTTTGCGACTTCATCGTGCAGCGGTTCGGTGAATGATCCATCGTCACGGTCGGCTGCTCGTCGACCGAGCGCTACCTGTCCACGTCCCTCGCCGAGAGCGGAGAGCGTGTGCGTGGAGGTCAGCCAGCTGCCGGTGGCGGAGATCGGATCGACTTCCGTTTTTCGTGTCTCTTACAGATTGCCTGTCCCTTTAAGTGCAAAGTTTAAAGATTGCGGCTCCGGTAGGGGCCTCCGTTTTCCTGTTGGAATGGCCAGGCGCTGGCCTGCCGACCACCTTGCAGCAGCGGGCAACTCGTTGAAATTTTGTTGAACCATCCGGGGCTTCCCGCCACTTAAGGCAGCGAATGAACCGCACCGAGGGCGGGGACCAGCCGGAGGGTCCCCAGAAGAATTCGCGCCCACCTGCGGATCCCACCGACGAGGATTTGATCGATGGGATCAACGGGGGTGACGAGCGGTCCTTCCAACTCCTCTACGACCGCCATGGTGAGTGGGTGCTCCGCATGGCGTGGCGGATCAGCGGCGACGAGCATGTCGCCCAGGATGTTGCCCAGGAGGTTTTTCGCTACTTCCTCGGCAAGTTTCCCGGCTTCGAACTGCGCTGCCGGCTGCGGACCTTTCTCTATCCGGCCATCCGCAACCTCTCGATCGGTGCCCTGCGCCGGGAACGCCGCTTCGTCGGCGGGGAATCCGGGGCACTCGTGATCGAGCGGATGCCGGCAGCGGACCCGAGGGCTTCCGAATTTCACGAGTTTCACCGGATCATCGGCAGGCTGAGCCCCGATCATCGGGAGGTGCTGCTGCTGCGCTTCGTCGATGGCATGACGCTGCCCGAGATCGCGGAGCTTACCGGCATCCCGCTGGGCACCGCCAAGTCACGCCTGCACCACGCACTCGCGGCCCTTCGTGCGGACCACGATCTCGAAAATCCCGCCGCGCCGGTGAACGAATCGGGTACGGAGGACACTTCATGGAAAGAGACGCGATGAATGCCGACCCGTCAGAACCGGATCGCCAGCCTGAGGAGAACCTTCCCCCGGAATGGTTGGAAGCGCTTCGCACGCTGCCCTCCGAGCGATGCCGCCTCTCTGCGGAGACCGAAGTGGCCATCGCCGCGATCGCAGGGGAGCGGCTGGCGGTCATCCGTCGCGGGGCGTGGCGGCGGTGCTGGCGGCCGGCCCTGGCCGCGGCCGCCTGCGTGGTTGGTTTTCTCGTTCTGTTCAACCGGCCGGATCCGGAGCCGAAGGTCACCACGGTGAAGCCCGAGGACGAGTATGCCCTGATCCTGCGCGAGGTGTCGGCGGTGTTTCCCCGGCAGGTCAAGGCGATCGTCGCGGGTGGACCGGAACTCGAGATCGATCTGGCCGATCAACCGCTTTCCGGGCCTAAGCAGGCGGTGGTGGTCGAGGTTTGCGAGGAGAAGGGCTGCAAGACGGTGATCACTTACGTCGGCCAGACATTCGAGATCGGCAGTCACCGGCTGACCGTCCGCGCGGATGAGAGCGGAGCGATCATCGTCGATAGTCCGGAGTTTGACGGGACCGCTGGGAGTCCCGAGCATCCGGCTCCGGGCCTTTTCATCAATACACGACGGATCTGATGCATGGGTTTATGCCAGGCTTTCTCGGCGTCATCGCGTGCTGCGCGGCGGCAAATGAGGTGCACCGCTTTGATGCCGACGGCCGGCATCTCCCGGCGGGATGGCCGGAGCCTCAGCCCCGGATCGTCGTGCTGGCAGAAGAGCCGCTTCGTCTTCAGTTCGAGGGAGTGCCGGCCGATTGGAAGCCGGTCGTCCATCTCCACAGGGTCACTGGCACGCGCCGCGTTCCGCTGGCGGGGGGCGAGGCAGAGGGTGCCTCATGGACATGGACTCCGCCAGCCGCTCGCGGACCCGCGCACTACGAGGTCCGCTTCGGTGGCGAACCCGAGCGGGTCGTCCACATCGAGGCCCGCGATCCCAGCTGGCTGAAGGCCACCCTCGGGATGCTGCGCAACCAGGTCGATTGGAATGCCGTGGGACTGACGGCCGACGAACGCCGCGCGCTCACCGATCACGGCCTGCGGATCGGCGGGTCTTCCGGCCGTGATATGGGTGTGACCGCTTCGCTGGAAATGACTCCCCGCCAGGGCGACGCCGCGCGTCGCCGCGTGGTCTGGGACGAACGGCATCCGAACCTCGTCGTCTGGCGTCCGGGTCCGGCCGCAGGGGACCTCGAGGTGCGTGCCCCCCGCTGGTGGATTTCCGCTGCGGCGCTGGCCACCGACGAGGGGCTGATCCGTATGCTCGATCTTTTCACCGAACCTCCCTACAACCCCTGAACGAAGATGATTGCCATCCACAGATTTCTCCGCCCCGCCGCGATGTCGATCGCCGCGGCGTTTGTCCTGCCAGTGACCTCTTCCGCCGAGGAAGAAGTCGCCCAGCCCCTGTCAGCCGCGGTCCTCGATTTTGCCGACGGTAACAACGGACTCGACGGCGTCGGTGCTTCCGTCGCCGCGCTGCTGCAGGTTCAGCTCACGGTTCACTCCGAGGCCATCCTCGTCGAGCGGGCCGAGCTCAACGAGATCCTCGGCGAGCAGGAGCTCACGCTTTCCGGTGCCGTCACCCCGGCTCAGGCCGCGAAGGTCGGCCAGCTCACCGGCGCCGAGGTCCTGGTCAGCGGGCGGGTGTTCGCCGTGCAGGACCGCATCCACGTCGTCGCCAAGGTCATCTCGGCCAGCACCAGCCGTGTCTTTGGTGCCACCGCCGCCTACGACCGCGGCAAGCCGGTCGAAGGCGCGGTTGAGAAACTCGGCGCGGACGTGGCCAAGATCCTCAACGAGAAGGCGGCCGACCTCCGCGGCGGGGCATCGATCGAGGAACGGACGCTTGCGGAAGTGAAGAAGATGTTCATCGATCAGAACACCGGAAAGGTTTACGTCCATATCCCCGAGACGATCATCCAGGCCATCGTGCCCGACCCGGCCGCACAGACCGAGATCGGCCGCACGCTGGAGGCGGCCGGTTGGGAGGTGGTCGAGGCGGAAGCCGATGCGGACCTCGTCGTCCGCGGCGAGGCCTTCGCCGAGACCGGCGTGCGTCGCGGCAACCTGTGGTTCACCCGCGCCCGGCTCGAGTTCACCGTCAAGGATGCCAAGGGCAAGGTGCTCAAGACCGACCGCATCGTCGCCGGCAATGTCGATCTCACCCAGGCCGTGTCCGCCAAGGGCGCCCTGCAGAAAACCGGCCTGCTGGCGACGCCGGTCATCGGGAAGGCGTGGACCACGGCTTCTGATGAGAAGGAGTAGCTCCCACCATATCGCCTCGATGCCACGACCCCTCGTTGCCGCGATCGTTGCCACCGGCCTTTCCACGGCCTTTGCCGCGGAGCTTCGATTCATCCCGGCCACTCCGGAGAATACGAGCCTGCCCGACGGCTCTCCGGTCGAGGAGGGGTCCTCGCATTGGAAATGGCTGCCGGACGAGGGCAACGGAGGTGTGTGGGAATTGGCGGATGATCTCGACCGCAGCGCATCGTCGCTGGTCGTGTGGATTGACGGACTCAAGCCAAAGACCGGATACGAGGTTTTCGCGTATTTCTGGGCAGATAAGCCGGGACTGAGTTCGGGTGCCGATTTTCAACCAGTCCAACTGGGCTGCAGCGTGGCGGATTTGCAGACTTTCGATGGGATTGCCGCGAGAGGCAAGGAGGGCGGAAATTCATGGATGACAAGGCCTGGTTCGGTGATCGGTGAAAGACTTGGGTATCAGGCGAGCATCCGGTTCGAGATGCCGGAGGGCTTTCGGACGACCACCGAGTCCGCGATGCTCGTCCGCGCTCGGCTCGGGTTTTCCTGGGCCGACAATCGAGGCAAATTGCCGGTCTTCGTGGCAGCGTATCCCTATCGGAACCTGCCGGGCCGTGTCTGGATTGATGGTGTGGGGGTTCGGGAACATGAGGCCGGTGAAGCAGGAAAAGGGAGGCGACGGGAAGGCACACGACTCCACCGGGCGGTGCGCACGGCCGACTGGATCACATTGCGCCGTGAACTTGCCCTTGGAGCCGAGGTCAATGCTCTTGACGAAGATGGTGTGACATCGCTGTTCCACGCCTGTGCCTCCGGGGACCGGGAAATGGTGAGCCACCTCCTTGAAGCGGGTGCCGCTCCGGACGTCCCGGGGCAGAAGTTGTCTGCGCTTTCGGCGGCCGCGATGGTACCGGATCTGGAGATCGTGGAGGAGCTGCTCGAAAACGGGGCGTCCGTGCCGCTGTCGCGCACCTTGGTCTTGAAAAGAAGCGGTACGGGGCCGAATTATGCTTCCGCACCTCAGATCGAGCATCCCGCTGCCGCCGCTATTGGAGCCGGTTCGTTGCCGGTTCTGAAGCGACTGCTTGAAGAGGCTCCGGAGCTCGATCTAGAGGCAATCTCGAATCCATACATAGTCGCGGATGCCGTCAGTTTGGGATACTGGGAACTTGCCGAGTTTCTGATCGACCGGGGGTGTGGACTTACCACCATGAACGACCGGAATTTCCCGACCATGCCGGGAGCGGTGCCTCTGATCCGGGCCGTAAGCATGGGAGGAGAGGAAGCGTTGCCGGTGGTTGCGGCGATGGAGCGGCGCGGCTTTCCCCCAGTGCTCTTCTACAAAGAGGACCCCTGGCCCGGATATGCCGGATTTGACGGTGGTCGACTGTTTCCGTGGGATGGTCTGACTGCCGCCGCATGGTCGGGGCAGCTTGAGATGGTGCGGCGGTTTCTTCCCGGTGCCGCGCCAGCGGGTCCTGTCTATCAGCATCGGCTCATGTCCCTCGCTCTCCACTCGGGAAATGAGGAAATCATCGCGCTTGTAAAGGGCCGGTTTCCCGATGTCCGTCTTCCCCGGTGGAAGCTGGAATCCGGGCAGCGGGCCGATGGAACGGTTTCTGATAAGGCCCTGCGGCTGCTACTTCCGAGAACGTCTGCGCCACCCGCACGCCTTGCATCGGAGCCCGGAAGGCGTGTGCTTGCAGTGGTCTCGTCACCGGATTCGGCAGGGCCGGGTGACGCTTTGGCGGCTTTGGCATCCGGACGCGATGGGTGGGAGGTGGTGGATCGTGAAATGGTGGAACAGACGCTGACCGAGAATCGTATCGCAGCACCCTGGCTCGATGGCCGGCATGATCTGGGTGCGCTGGGTGACCGCTTGGCGGCGGACGTCTTGATCGTGACCAGCCAGCTCCGAGGGCGTTCCTTGGGACTCTACCGCTTCGAAGTCGTGGAGGTGCGGAGCGGCTTGGTGGTGCATCGGGAGTTTTTCAATACCAAGGAACTTGAGCCCGACCAGGACTTCGCCGGATTGCTCGATCGTTCTGAGCGGGTGCTGGCGGGAGTAGAGGCGGAACAAAGGAGACAGGCGGTCACTGTGTTGTCCTTCAGCGGGTTGGGAGATCTGGCGAACTCTCGGGCACTGATCGATGAGCTTGATGCCGCAGTTCGTCGCGGGATCGATGCGACTCCGGGAATGATCTCGATGGATCGCTCCCAGACGGATCGACTGATCGAGGAAAAGAGCCTTGGGGGAGATGACTCGCTCTGGTCTGCGGCCCACTTGCTCGAAGGGGTTGTGCGCCCGACGGATGCGGGCAGGATCGAGGTTGCGCTCCGCCTTGAAAGCCTTACCGGGGAGGGAAAGGCGACGCACGACGTGGTGGTGAGTGGAGAGGCGATGATGGTCGCGGATCTCGCATTGCAGGCATGGAACGATCTGCTGGTTAAGCTTGATGCCACTCCAGATCCAAGGGTGGGGCTGGAGGCCGACCCCAAGGACACCAGGCGTGAGGCGGAACGACTTCTGCGTGAGGCGGAATGGCTATCCAACGTGATGGACGTGGAGCCCGAGGGACTGATCCAGAAAGTGGAGGCAGCAGCGGCTCTTGGGGCATCTCCGGAGCAGGTGGTGCCATTCCAGCTCGAACTGCTGGCCGATCTGGCGTGGCCCGATCGTGCGATCGCTCCCCATGCCGACTACCTGCCGATTTCTGTGCATTTGGCCGACCGCTTCGCTGCCGCCTTGCCCGAGTTGCGCAGGCTGCTCCATCATGCCGCCTACTTGTTTGATCGACACGGCGAAGACCTTTTGGCTCGGCGGGTCCGGGACCGCTCGTTGAAGGGAAGCCTCGCGGATGATCCGTTTTGGAAAGTCATCGAAAAGTTGTCCGCCGTGCGTGCGGCACTCGCGTCCTTTGATCGCCTGTTTGGCGCGAATGTTCAGCGGGACGTGGAGCTTTTTGGCAGGGAATTGGACGAGTTCACCGCGCACTACTTCAAGGTGGCGAAGCCGATCGTTGTGAAAGCGCATCCTCCGGCTTACAATCACTACAAACTTGATGTACTCGACAAATCGGTCCTTCTGCGAAACCCGGCGCTGGCGTCGGGGTTGGTTGGGATGATGCATGCGGGTGCCCCGCTCCCGGATGCCGCCGCCACCTTTGAAAAGGCATTGTGCCGCTCGGGCTCAGGAGGATATGGGGAATTCGGATGGCTCGCACCGGAAAAGCTGCTGGCCCGGAAGTTCCTTGAGAGCCTGCCTCAGTCCGATTCACCACTTGTTGCGGTCAGGACAGCGGAGGCCGGTTGCGTTCTTGCCCGACCAGCAGATCGCTCGCAGGCGCTGCGCGGCTTGATGAAGGCAAGAGCGACTGCCTTAGGCAGGAATGAAGCCAAGGATTTGGATATCGAGTTTGGGACGAAGCTGATCAAGCGGCACATTCCCTTGCTTCTGTTCAGGAGTTCGATGGGGATTCTGGGCACAAGGGAGCCACGTCATGGTGGGGCGCTGATTGCATGCGTTTTTCACCAACCGGAGAGTGCCCCTGACTTTCTCACCCGGAACGCCATGTATCTGCATGCCATCCGCAGTGTGGCTCATGTGCCCGCAGGTTCGCCGCGGATCCGGTCTGTGCCGCCCACGCGGGAAAGGACCTTGGATAATTATGCCACGATCGCAGACAGTCTGGTGAGCGCTGGCGCGATCAATGATCTGCATCACTTGATGGAAGGTGCGGCATTGTTTGAGCTTCTGACCGGGTTCGAGTTGTGCCGTGAGCTTGGATCAAAGTACTCGAATCTGTTGGATAAGTCTGTTGCGGACGAGTCATCACGCAACGCGGTCACGCCCCGCTTGCGGGTCGATCTGCGCGGCGCCGACGGGCTTCCGGGCATTGCCTGGCAGCCCATGGTCGACTCGTCCAACCCGGAGGTGCTCTGGATTCTTCACTACCCTTACGATAAGGGCCTTGTGAACCCGGGTAGCCTCTTCCGGACAGAGAATGAGCCAATCGATTTTCGCGAGATCGAGAGCTGGCCGCGCCATTTGGAGCCATGGTTGGTTGCCGTGGACTGCCAAAAGGCCGAGTTGATCCGGCCGGTCGATCTGTCTTCGGTGCCGATTCCCGCAGGTGCGAAAGGCTCTCGGACCAAAGGCTCCGTCTATCTGACACAAGAATTCGGGCAAACCAAGGAAGAGATCCTGGTCAATGTAGTGAGGGTGGATCCGAGCCAAGAGAAGGATCCTCTGGTGGCCGTGCGGATCCGCAAACGCGACGGCAGGGTGACAGCACTCCCGGCAGGCTTCACCATTTCCTCACACTCATACTGGAGATCGGGCAAGGTCAATCCTGTGACCTCGATAGACGGTTCATTCTACTTCCTGGGGCTGCAGAGCAGCCGTTTTGCATCCTCCGGACGGCGTGGGGGTTGCGTGATCTGGCGTCTCGATGCCGACGGCGAGCTTGCGCCACTGAACGTGCCCGGCCGCAAGCCGGAGCTCACACCATTCGATGCATTTGACCGAGCTCCCGCCGCTATTGTGGCTCAGGGGAATGAGCTCTTTGTTTACCACAAGCCCGAACACTGCGGATATTTTGATCCTGAGAACGGCACTTGGAGAATGCTGGAATTCGGCGACCGAAAAGAGGCAGAGAGTCATCAAAGCAGGATTTATCAGAGGCTCTACCAACAGATTGTGATGCCCATCCATGTTCTGCGCCGGGCGGATGGAAAGCCCCCGCTCAACATAAGCTACGATTCCCGAGTTCCCGGACACTTGGTTATCGAGGGCCGGGGGATCAAGGAACGCGTCCATGTTCCAGTCACCCTTGATTTGCCACAAGACTATCTTGACTCGGCAAAATTCGTCGTCCAGCAGCAGGACACTGGTGAGAGAAGTGTGCTGCCCTTCGATGGTCTTGTGGACGACTTTTTCCCCGTGCCCCTGAATCAGACTGCGAAGCATCTCGTGGTGGCGCTCAAATATGGTCGTGGATTGGGCTACTATTCCGGGGGGTGGTCTGCCAAATTCCTTCCCTTCCTCTGGTTTGTTCCCAAGGAGGAGTTATTGGACGCAGTCGATAAATTGACAGAGCCCTGAATATTCGTCATCGCAGGAGCATGAACCGAAGAACATGAAGTGGCCATCCAGTTCTCCAAGGTCGCGCTGCAAAAGACAGGCCTGCTGGCGACGTCGGTCATCCCAAGGGCGTGGCACCAGCCCGGTGACCAGGAGTGAAACGGCGGCGCTTCAGATTCCTGTTTTTCGGAAGTGCCCGTCCAACAAGCACCCCAAAGAACCCGCTTTATTCATGAGGTTCCTGCCCTTCGTCTTCTTTAGTTTGCTTTCAGGTTTGCTTCCGGCCCAGGTCCGGTTCATTCCAGCCACTCCTGAGAACACGCGCCAACTTGATGGTTCTCCGATAGCAGATGATTCATCCGTCTGGAAGTGGTTGCCTGAGGAAGGGAACGATGGCGTCTTGGAATCGGCGGGCGATCCCGAGCGCAACGCGCCGCCGCTGGTGGTTTGGGTCGATGGGCTGGAGGCGAAGGCCGACTACGAGGTCTTCGGCTACTTCTGGGCCCCGGGATTTGGAGAAGGACAGGCCAAGGGACCGCACCACTGGCCGGCGCGGTTCGGCTTGGGGCTGGCGAGCCTCACGACCTATGGCGGAGTGCATTCGGAGAGGATTCCGTGGATCATCAGTCCGGGGGCGAAGATCAGCGGGGTCCACGGCATCTCGGCAACCCTCGAGGAAAAGGATCCGCTCAAGCTGGGAGAGATAAATCTCTCGACGGCGAATGGCGGCACCCGGCTGATCCGTGCCCGGGTGGGCGTCGCGCGGACCGACGACGAAGGTCGTCTCCCGGTGTTCCTGGACGACTTTCCCGACAGTATCCACTGCGGCAAGACGTGCATCGATGGCGTGGCGGTGAGGAAGGCTGCGGAGGACAGCGTGCCATCGGCGGGGGCAGGCGGCTCGCAAGCATTGCATTTCGCGTTGCGTGTGCAGGACAGGCTGAGTGTCGAACGCGAACTGGCGGCGGGTGCGGACGTGAACGCGCTCGATGCCGATCTACTTTCGCCACTGTTTCACCCGGCAGCCGATGGCGACCAGGGGATGGTGAAGTTGCTGTTGGAGGCTGGTGCGGATCCGAATGTGGCGGGTCAGTCGGTGTTGGTGCTCACCGCAGCCGCCTCGACGGGAGATACGGCGATGATGAAGCTGCTGCTGGAGGCGGGTGCAGAGGTGCCGGAAGGACGGCTCAAGCCTGCCTCGTGGATGCCGGAGAACCTTGATCAAAGCCATCTGCATCCCGCGATCGCGGCAATCCGGATCGGCTCGCTTGCGACCCTGAAGCTCCTGCTTGAAAAGCGTCCGGACCTTGATTTCGAGGCCCTCGGGCCGGCGTATGACGAGAGCAAGCCCCGCAACAACAAGGCGACTTCCTTGTTCGTGGTGCAGGATGCGATCGCGATGGGGCACGACGAGCTTGCCGCCTTTCTCATTGATCGCGGATGCGAGTTGCGGAGCAACAAGTTCGGTGGACCGCACTCTTCGGTCGCGAGTCCCCACTTCTCGCTGCTGGCCCGTGCCATCACCGAAGGGGATGCGCTCAAGAGGACCCGCGCGGCACTGCTCCGGCGAGGGGTCCCGGCGGTGCGGCCCCCGCTTCCCGACACGGACTACTACGGGGATGGTCGCTACTTCTACGGGGTGGTTCCCTGGGATGGGCTCAGTGCGGCGATTCGGATGGGGGATGTGGGCTTGACCCAGGAACTGCTGCCACAGGCGGGCCAGGTGAATGGGCGTTATCAGGACCTGCTGCTGGCGCTGGCGCGTTGGACGGGTGAGCCGGAGATTCTGGCGATGCTCAGGGAGAAGTTTCCCAACGCCGGTTCGCGGCAGTTTGCAAATCGCGAGCCAGACAAGGAGGCTGCCGGAGGCGAAGAACTTCGCATGCTGCTGCCCCGCACCAGGCCCCCGGCCGGGCAACCCGACGCCGTCGCGGGCCGATGGACGCTTGCGGTGATCGCGGCACCGGCGGCTGCCGCGCAGGGAACCCTTATCGAGGTCGCAGCAGCCGGAGAAGAAGATTGGACCGTGGTGGACCGGGAGTTGGTGGCAAGTGCCCTGACCGAAGCGCGAATGGCGAATCCCTGGGGCGGGGGTGAGCATCGATTTGCGGAACTCGGAGACCGCATGGCGGCGGACCTCCTCATCATGGTGTCTCTCCTCGAGGGTAAGGAAACCAAGCTTCTGCGGTTCGAGGCCGTCGACGTGGCGACGGGTCTGGCCGTTTTCCGCGAGCACATGGATCTGGAGGTATTTGATCCCGACAAGTCAGTGAATCCGCTGCTCGGGCGGATCCGGGCACCCTTCGAACGAGCCCGGACCGGGGACCGCCCCAAGGCGATCACCCTGTTGCCCTTCTCGGTTGCCGGGGATCTGCCCCATTCGCGATCGCTGGAAGGACTCTTTCGGGCAGCCATCCAGGCGGAGGTGGATTCGACCCCGGGGCTGCTGTCGGTCGGCATGCAGGAGATCCAGGCGATCTCCAACGAGCAGGCCCTGGGTGGCGAAGGGGAGCTTTGGGCGGCGGCCTTCACCCTGGAAGGGGGCGTGGCCTCTCTCGATGATGACCGGATCGCCGCAACCTTGCGCCTGCGCTCGATGACCGGTGACGGGGAACGGTCAGTCGATGTGACCGAGGAAGGTGGCGTCGACGAACTCCCGGTGCTGGTCTCGCGGGCGTGGGTCGGGCTGACTGCCTCCGAACTTTTTGGTAAGGCGGAGCCACCACGGAAAAAACCGGATGTGCAGCAGGCAAGGGCCGAGGCGGCGCGTCTCTTGAGGGAGGGCGAGTGGCTGCTCAATTCAAACCTGGCCTCCGAAGCCTTGCCGCTTCTCGAGCGGGCACGATTGCTCGGTGCGGAGCCGAAGAGCCTGGTCTTTTTTCATTTGAAGGCCCTAAGAGCCGACCTCGGGCTTCGAGAGGTGTTCCTCAGGTCGGACATGCCGAGGTTGGCCCTCACGGAGCATCCATTGTCGCTGCCCTATCAAGGCCGGTTGCTCGATTCGATGGCCGCCGCCCGCGTGCTGCTGGACCAAGCGTCCTATTACCATGCCCGCTATGGTGAAGCCTTCCTCAAGTGGGATGATCCTGTCTTCTGGGAGGTGGTGGAGGACCTCTCCTTTGTCCGGGCGTCCATCCCGAGAAGCCTTCCTCCTGGGGTCTCGATAGACGAGATCCGGGAATTCGGCTCCGAACTCGACCGCTTTACCGCCACCTATTTCGAGAATCGCTTGAAGATGAAGAAACCGACGATCGCTCCATCGAGGTTCAGCCACACGCTTCCGGGGTCGATCCCGGCCCCGATGCTGCGCCGTAACCCCGAACTCCTGAAGGGTCTGGTGCAGATGCTCTTCGCCTGTTCGGACGTGGAGGATGGAGGTTCGTCGGAGCATCAGGATCTGCTCCGGCAGATCGGCTGCATCGACGGCAGCGGGGTTTGGTATGGCGCAAGCGAATTGGTCGCCGATGCGGTCCGGAAACGTTTCGATGACAAAGCGGGGCCGACGCACTCGCTGCGGGAGGCCGCGCTTGCCTTCGTCCATTCCAGGGGCGACGCGCATGCCGATGCGGCGAGACGGCTGGCTGAAGAGAAGGCGAAGCTCGGACGGGGCGAGCGCCAACGCCGACCCACGTGGATCGGCGTTCGCTGGCCGGAGAGGTTTGGGAATCCGGGCTTGCTTGACCGGGGTGAATTCTCCCTGCCGCTTCATGGAGAATCCATGCTTGCCTCGGTCCTGCACGAACCCATGGGCCACCGGGAGGTCTTCCTCCGTCAATGGTATGCCACGGCGATCCGGACCCTGGTGGAGCTCGAGGAGAAATCCGCGGGTGACGCGGACCGCTACATGAAGCTGAACTCGCCTGGGGATCGATACGACGGGCTGGCGGACAAGGCCGCGTCCAAGCCTGACGCTGGCAAACGGATCGCCGAACTCTCCGAGGCGACATTGCTGTGGGAGCGCATTCATGGACGGCCATTGCACGACGGCATGATCAAGCGGTGGAAGCGCCTGCATCCATCGGGTGGAAACGAAGGCCTTCGAGCGAGGCTGCTGGTCGATCTTCGGCAGGTCGACGGTTCCCTGCCGGGGCTGTTCCAAACGCCGATGGTGGACCAGAAGGACCGCGAGCAGCTGTGGGTCTACTATCACTCTTTCGAGAGCGAGGCGGTGGAACGCAAGCTCAGCTCGAGGACGATGTTCCGTGCGAATCGACGAGCCCCCCGGGTGCTCGGAGTCGATTGTGGTTCCGGAACAATCGCCACGCGGGTGGAACTCGCCCGGGCCCCGGGATTCGAGGGGCTCAAGCTGGCGAAGAACTCGCAGTGGGGCATGGACGAAGAATCGGGATTTCTGGTGCAGACCGACAACCGGATCCTGACCAATGCCGCATGGTTGCGTGATCTTGGCGGGCAACCCAACAGCCTCGTGACCGCGGTGCTGCTGGACAAGTCGGATGGTCGGATGATTCCGATGGATCCGCCAACACGAGTGGGGAAAGCGGAGGATCCGACGATGATGATGGGAAAATCGGTCGGGGCGGTGGCCTTGGGCGACGAGTTCTTCTTCCTCCAGCCCGCGGGAGACGCGGATGCCCCCCATCCCACGAGAAACCGGAATGCGTGGCAGTTGATGAGAGTCGGGCCGACAGGTGAGAGTCAGCCGGTCACGGTCTTCGGGCGCAGGCCGGAGCTTACGCCGTTCGATTCGGTGGATCGGGCACCGCGGGCGATCCTGAAGGACGGCAACCGGGTGCTGGTGATCCACGACTGGGATCACGTCGGGCGATTCAATCCCCGTGACAACTCCTGGGAAATGGACACGCGGGGGCCGAGGCCGGCCAAGCAGTCCGGCAGAAATCTGGCCAAGGCGGAATTTCGAAGCTGGATCCTTCCTCACCATGAAGTCGGTGGCAGGGGCCCCAAGATCGTCATCGATGCCCAGAAGCCCCGGCCCGGCGAGTTGACCTACCGGAAACCAGGTGGGCGGGAGGCCCGCCTCAAGGTGGAACTCGACCTCCCCGAGGATGCTCGCCGGCAGCCCGTGTTCGACGGGGAACTGGCGATGGAGAAGAGCGACACCGGAGGAATGAGAAGCGGGGGCAGATTCAAGACCCTCGATCAACTCCGGGGCGAGGGGAGACTCTACCTCGTGGTCTTGAATCAAACAAAGGACGACCTGATCCTCGGATTGCAGACCAGCGGACGCTTCGAATGGTATCCCGGGAGGCGCGATGGATTGTTTCTGCCGTTGATCTGGGCACTGCCGAAGGATGAATTCCGGGCGGCGGCGATGGCCCCGGTCGAGGACTCGAAGAAATAGCCGGGGTTTCAGGTCTATGGTTTCACTTCCGGAATCGGATAGCGCATCGCCTTGACCTGCTTCGCGAGTTCGTCTCGCAGCGGTCCCATGAATGATTCCTCGTCCGCGAGGTTGCGGATCTCGTAGGGATCCTTGCCGAGGTCGAAGGCCTCGGTCCATTCGGAGTGGCCGGGGTATTCGATGAGCTTGGCGTGGTCGGTTCGCAGACCGTAGAGGGTGGGGACGTTGCCCATCTCCTTGTAGTACTGGGCGAGGAAGGAGGACCGCCAGTTCGAGGTGTCTCCCTTCGCGAGCGGACTCCAGTCGCGACCCTGCATCGACTCCGGAACCGCGACGCCGGCGAGCGAGAGGAAGGTGGGGGCGAGGTCGATGTTGAGCACCATCCCGTCGACGACCTGCCCAGCCTTGAAGAGGCGTGGATAGCGGACGAGATAGGGGACGCGCAGGGCTTCCTCGTAGATCATGCGCTTGTCGCCGCTGCAGTGCTCGCCGAGGTAGTAGCCGTTGTCGCTGGAATAGACGACCACGGTGTCGTCGGCGATCTTGAGTTCGTCGAGGGCGTCGAGGATCCGGCCGAGGTTTTCGTCGGCCCCCTTCACGTGGCGGAGGTAGTCGAGGTGGGTGTCGTTGTCGGCGAGGCCGGGCCAGTACTTGCCGGTTTCGGGATTTGGCTTGGCGAAGGGCGGGGGGACGTTGGCGTTGGGCGTGGTGCGGCTTTTTTCGCCAGCGTAGAGGTCGCGCAGGCGATCGGGCAGGTTCTTTCCGCCGCGCGGGGTGTGCGGGCTTTTGAAGCCGAGGACCAGCGAGAAGGGTCGGTCGCCCTGCGCGCGCATCCAGTCGATCGCGAAGTCGGTGCTGACGTCGTCGACCCAGCCCTCGGTGGGGGTGTCCTCGCCATTGATGACGAAGGGGCAGTCGAAGTAGATGCCCTGGCCGACGAAGCTGGCGGCGTGGTCGAAGCCGGGCCGCTCGCGTTGTTTGCCCATGTGCCACTTGCCGAAGTAGGCGGTGCGGTAGCCGTTCTCACGAAGGACGCTGGCGTGGGTGACGGCGTCGGCGGGGAACGGCGTGCTGTTGCCCTTGACTCCGTTCATGTGGTTGTAGGCCCCGGTGAGGAACGACGCGCGGCTCGGCGAGCAGAGCGATAGGGTGACGAAGGCGTTATCGAAGCGCACACCCTCGCGGGCCAGCCGGTCCATCCCCGGTGTCTCGAACCAGGGAAAGCGGGCGCGTTCTCCCTGTTCACGCTGGACGGTGCCGAAGGCATCCCAGCGCTGGTCGTCGGTGTAGATGAAGACGAAGTTCGGCCTGCGGGTTTCGGCCTGGAGGGGGAGAAAAAGGGCGAGGCCGGCGAGCAGCAGTGGTTTCATCGGAGGGATGCATACTCGACTCCAGTGCGCGATCTTGCCGGGCTGTGGCGCAAAGCATCGCTTTGCGCCACCTGCAGGCTTGGTCCAACCTTGAATCCTGAGGCGGGCTTCAAGGGGTCGTGTCGAAGGACTGACGGAAGAAGATGGGCGGTGTCACTCCAATCAACTCGATCTCGGTGAGGGTCTGGCTGCCGACGGTGTTCACCGAGTCGACGTTGTAGTCGACTCCCTCGACCATCTCGCTCCATGAACCGGTGGCGAGGGTCGTGGACTTCTCCCAGGTGGCGAAGACGTCCGCGGCACCGGCGCGCGACGGTAGCGTGAGGATGTTGCCGTTGAGGAGCACCCGCCCGGAGGGGTCGAAGGGCCCGGTCGGGTCGGTGCCGAGCGCGTAGTCGAGATAGTTGGAGAGACCGTTGCCGTTGTCATCGTCGCCGGGCGCGAGAGTGGGAAACAGGGAAGCGAAGGTGACCGAGGTCGAGGAGCCGAATTCGTAGGCACCCAGGTCGATCGCCGGTCCGGCGAAGCGCAGCAGGCCGTCGAGTTCCAGCGTGGTGTCGTTGGCCGAGTTCAGTCCCTGGTCGATGACCGGCGAGCCCGCCTGCAGGCGGAGGTCGGCACCGGTGGCCGGCGCGGTGAGCGGATTTACCGGGGAGGTGAAATTCGGATCGTTGGCGGGATTCGTGCCGTCGAGGTTTCCCACCCCGGCCGGGGTGAGGAACTCCAGCAGGCTGTGCGAGTAGGTGACGGTCGAGGATGGATCGACATAGATCGACTCGCCGCCGACCACGGCCGTGCTGGTCGCGTCGTTGCCCCAGATGACCGTGTTGGCGATGGCCACGGTTCCCGAGGAAACGGCCACCGCTCCACCGAGATTCGCGTGGTTGCCCTGGAACGAGCAATTGACCAAGGAGCCGGTCGCCGAATTGTCGAAGCGGATCGCTCCGCCGCTGCCGCCGGATCCCGTCGCGTTGCCGGAGAAGGCGCAGTTGACCACGTCCACGCCGCCGAAGGACACGTCGATGGCGCCGCCTCCACTTCCTTCGTTTCCTTCGAAGGTGCAGTTTTCGACCCGGCTTCCGGTGCTTGAAAACCGCAGCGCTCCTCCTCCCGAGATCGAGACGTTCGAGACAAAGGTCGAGCGGGTGATCGTCGCGAAATCCGCATTGATGGCACCACCCCCCTGGCTTGCGGCGGTCGTTTCATTACCCGTGAAGGTGCAGTCGTCCACGATCAGATCCGTCTCGGCCTCGATGGCGCCACCCTGCGTGCCGGTGTTGCCGACGAAGCTGCTGCCGGTCACCTCGGCATTCTCCTGAAGGTCGAGGGCCCCGCCGACATTCGCGGTGTTGGTGTTGAAGTGGCAGCCATCAATCCGCGCCCTCCCCCCGAAGGTCGACAACACGGCCCCACCCGATGTGGCCGCCGTGTTGCTGGTGAAGGTGCAATCCTGCATCAGCAGGGCACCGAAGTGCTCGATCGCGCCGCCGCCGTCGTCGCTGGTGTTTTCGATGAAGCTCACGCCGGTCAGCCGGATGTTGGCCACGGCGGGATCGGTCACACCGGAGGTCAGGTTCATGCCACCGCCTCCGGATCCGGCGTGATTGTTGCGGATGATGACATTCTCCATCCGCAGCTCGCGGGAGTTCAGGTTGGCCATCACCCCGCCTCCGAAGTCCGCCGAATTGCCGCGGATGCGGCAGCTGATCACATCGGTGTCGCACGCACCCCCGGCCACGCTGAGCCCCGCTCCCGACACCCCGCCCAGCGCACCGGTGATGGTCACGCCCGTCAGCAGAACCGGCTCGGTGTTGTAGGCTCCGTCGACCGGGACGAAAACCGCACAAACGACATGGGCGTTGTTTCCCACGAGGCCTGCCGGATCGGTGGTGATGCCCAGCGAATTGACCGTGTCGTTCTGGTCGAGGTCGCCGGAGAGCACCGTGAAGTTCACTGCCGGCGCCCGGGCTTCGCGGTCGGTCTCGTTTCCGGCGAAACCGCCGTAGAGCCGGATCGTGTCGTCGATGACGAAGCTCGCGTTCCTGTCGCTGCCGTCGCCCGGGCGGTAGATGCCTTCCGCCAGCCAGATCTCGTCGCCGTTGATGCAGGCCGCCAACGCATCCTGAAGGTCGTCGAAGGCCGTCGCCCAGCTGGTGCCGTCCATCGTTCCGGTCGCGTCGGCATCGACGTGCCAGATGCGTGGCTGGTATTCGACGGCTCCGAGGTCGATGGTGTCGTTGAAGATTCGCTCGCGGCCGACGATGTCGATAATCAGGAACACCGGGGTGTCGTCACCGGCGTCGTTGATCGGCGAATTCGAGGCCTGGCGGAAGTCGGTCCACACCTGCGGCGACTGGTTGAAGGCGAGTATTTCGAGAAAGAGCGGATCGTTGGCCGGGTCGGTGCCGTCGAGGTTGGAGCCGGACGCCGACAGGTCGTGGTGCTGCACCAGGGTATGCGAATAGGTCAGCGAGTCGGTGCCATTGTTGTCGATCTCGTCCAGCGGGCCGTCGGATGAGAACGAGTTCCAGACCACGCAGTTGATCAGTTCGCTCGACGAGCCGAGGTCGTGGATGCCGGAGCCGAGGTCGTCGATGGCGGAATTGCCGTGGAAGGTGCAGTTGATGAACTGGTTCGTGCTGTTGCTTGCGATGTAGGCGCCGCCGCCGCGCGTCGCCGCATTGCCGGCGAAGACGCAGCTGCGGAAGGCGATCGATCCTCCGTTGTTGCCGTAGTAGGCCCCACCGTTTTCGCCGCGATTGGAGAGAAAACTGCAATTCCAGAGGTCCACGTTCGATCCGGAAACAAACATGCCCCCGCCGAAACCCGAGTGGTTGCCCTGGATCCGGCACGACCTCAGGTCCAGGGACTCGAAGAGGACCGCGTAGATGCCTGCCCCACTCCTCTCGGTAGGGGTAACGGGGGCGACTGTCTTTCTTTTCCCCCCGGTGATCGTGAAGCCGTCGATAAACACATCTGCCGATCCGCCCTGGACAGTCACCACCTGATAGCTGTTGTCACCCGTGATCGAGTCGGGGTCGGTGATGACGCCATCGGCATCCTTGCTGCCGTCGTTCTGGTCGAGGTCGCCGCTCAGCACGGTGACGGGTTTCGCTGGATTGAAGTTCCGTGCGTTAAGGTCAGGCTCCGTTCCCACGAACCCGCCATACAGGCTGATGTCCTGATCGAGCACGAAGCTGCTCGTGCGGTCGTTGTCGACCTGGCCCGCGCCCTCGTCGGGGTAGTAGATTCCCGCTGCCACCCAGATCTCATCGCCCGGTGCGGCGGCCGCCAGCGCGTCCTGAAGATAAGGGAAGGCGTCGGCCCAGGAACTGCCATCGGCGGCACCCGTGGCGTCCCATTTCACGCGCAGGATCGAGGCACCGAGCGGAGCGGCTTGAAAAAGGAAGAGAGTCAGCAGCAGAAAAAGGGCGGGGCGCATCATGAGGTTCAACCAAACAAATTCCCGCATTAAATAGGAGAATCGCCGGAGGTGGTCAATCTTCAGAGTGCGGCAGTTCCTCAAGCCGAAGCGGGAGCTTCGCCGATCTCTCGCAAAGCGGAGCTTTGCGCCACAGCCATCACTCGCCGGTGACGCGGAACTCGACGCCCGAGATGTGATTCTGGTAGAGATCGAGCTGCTCGACCGAGCGGATCAGTTCGCCATCGATGCGGAGGTTCTCGAAGACGATGCCGGAGATGCCCTTGTCCGGGCTGAAGCCGTTGAGGATGGACGGCTTCTTCGGCTTCGAGCCGGTGCTGACGTTGCGGAAGGTCACGTTGCGGACGAGGCCGCGGTTCTTCTCGTAGCGGGCGGTTTCCTCCGCCGGCGGCACGAACCATTGCCACGGATTGTTGGCCACTTCGGGGCGGCTCGGCGGGGCCTTGCGCTTCGGATTGCTGCGGTGGTATTCCCGTGGGACGTCGTCGCTGTAGATCGAGAGGCCGACGTGGAAATCGACCAGGCGGTCGGGGTTCTCGACCCGCACGTTCTCGATGAGCACATCCTCGACCTGCGCGCTGTCGCCATTGTGCAGGGTGAAGGCACCGCCCTTGACGTGGATGATGTCGGAGTCGCGGAAGGTGATGTCGCGGATGTGGTCGATGCGGAGTTCGAAGCCGATCTCGAAGCCCTGACCGCCGTCGTCGTTCCACAGGACGCAGTTCTCGATGAGGATGTCGCCCATGCTGTCGCCGGGAACGCGCTCGACGTCGTGGCCGGCCAGGGTTTCGGGGTTGATCATCTCCTCGAAGGGCACGTGGGTGATCCCGGGCGGATAGATCGCCTTGACCGCGATCGGATCGTCGTTGGTCCGCCAGAAGCAGCCGTCGACGCGGACCTTCTTCGAGTATTCGATGTCGAGTCCGTCGCTGTTCTTGCGCCAGCCGATCACCTTGGTGTTGCGGACGGTGACCGACTCGGAGGCGCTGAGGTGCATCGTCCAGCCGTGGGGATCGAGGATGATGAAGTCCTCGAGCAGGGCTTCGCGGCATTCGCGCAGGACGAGGTGGTTGATCTTCCGCTCGCGGGTGCCGGCGTCGAGGATGCCCGGACCGCGGATCGCGATCTTGTCGGCCTTGCGGGCGCGGACAACCCCGCGGACGATCGCGCCGCCCTCGAGGTAGAGCGTCTCGCCGTCGCCGACTTGGATTTCCTCGAAATCGTGGACCTTTCCTCCCTCGAAAAATCGCACCTTCGGATCGCTGCGGTCGGGAGCCTCGCGCACCGGGTTGGCGAAGACGAACAGGGGATCTTCCAGGTTGCCATCGATCTCGACGCTCAGGTTGCGGGGTTTCTCCAGACGGAAGCGAACCGTTTCTCCGTCCACCTTCGCTTTGATACCCGCGCTGAGCGGCCGGATCGCCACGGCGTCGGGCCTTTTCCCGACGGAGACGACGACTTCGACCGGCGCGGTCATGCCGAAGCTGAGAAAGGCGCCACGCTTGGTCTGAATCGCGGGGATTTCGGCTCCGTCGATGCTGGCCTGGTAGGCCGCGCTGCGCGGCATTTCCGTCGGAAAATTGTATGGCACGACTGTCGCCGCCAACGATGACAGCAGGGCGGCGGCGAGAAGGATGAAGGGGAAACGGTGCATCGGCGGGAAGGTATACGCGGGAGCAGGTCCCTGTCATGCCTCAGTCTCCGAGTTTCTCGAATGCCGCTTGGAGGCTTCGGCGGGCGGCGGCCTCTTCGTCCGAATCGGGAGGGGTCGTGACCGGGGCGGGCGACCGCCGGAGTTCGACGACCGGCCGCAGCTGGCCGCGGTGGTCGAGGATGAAGTCCCGGCTGCGGATGTGTCGCTGTTCCTTGTCCTGGATGTGGACCCATTCCCTCGGTTGGCCCGGCTTGCCCAGCAGCTGCGGGGCGAAGCTGCGACCGTGGGTCATTTCGTCGGGAAGGGGGGCGCCGGAAAGCTCGCATAGCGTCGGCAGCAGGTCGGTGAAGTCGACGAGGTCGTCGGCGAGGATGATGAGGAAGTTGGGCGCGCTCTCCGCAGCGGTGGCGGTGACCGCGAGCAGGGCGGCGGCCAGAGTGGTTCTCGTTCGCCGGAGCATGCTGACAAGCATGACGTGGCGCGAAGAAAGGTCGAGCGCGACGGCGGAGGTTGTCGACTGCATGACGAGCCCTTTGCGGTGAAAGGTGGCATCCGGTCCGTAGGTATGGCAGGGCGATGAAGGCATTTCTGCTCCTGACCTTTCTGCAAGCAAGGACTGAAGGCTTTCCAAGTCAGGCGAAGGCAGATAGTCTCCGGACCATGAAATTCTGGAAGGTTCTCGCAACATCGGGGGTCCTGCTGCTGGCCGCGTGCGGTGGCGGCGGTTCGGTCGAATCGGTTCCCGTTTCTACGGCCGCGCACTCGGTCACGCCGCCCAGCCAGGCCCGTTTGCCGATGTCGACGGTTTTCAAGGGCGAGTCGAAGTTCCGCGCGCTGGTCGCCAAGGCGGAGCGCGAGAACTGGCGCCGCCTGCCCCTGGGCCAACGGACCGTGAAAGCGGCCACGGCGATGCTCGGGGTTCCCTATGTCAACTACACGCTGGAGGTCGACGATCACATCGAGAGTCCGGTCGTCAACCTCAACGGCATGGACTGCTGGACCTACTACGAGAACGCCCTCGGTTTCGCCCGGATGCTGGCCTACAAGCCGGGTCCCTACCGGCCGGAGGACCTTCTGCACATGATCGAGTTGGAGCGCTATCGCGGCGGCCGCTGCAACGGCAGCTACATCAGCCGGATGCATCACCTCGAAGAGGTCTTCCACGACAATCAGAAGCGCGGTCTCGCCAAGAACGTGACCAGCAGTCTGCCGGGAGCGGTGCGGCTGCGCCGTGAAATCCGCTACATGCCGGAACAGTGGAGAAGCTACCGCTACCTTCGGAACAACCGGGAATTGATTCCCCTGATGGCCGGCATCGAGAAGCGCTTGTCGCGCCTGCCGGTTTACCACGTTCCGAAATCCCGGGTCCGCAGTGTCGAGCACCTGCTGCAGGACGGGGACATCTGCGCGATCACCAGCACCTGGAAGTATGGCTACACCTCGCACGTCGGGCTGATCGTCCGCCGCGGCGGACGCGCCTACTTCGCCCACGCCACCTCCGATCGCGACAAGGGGCGGAGAACGATCATCGACAGACCGATCACGGACTACCTGAACGGCTCGTCGAAGCACGCCGGGATCGTGATCTGCCGGCCGCTCGACCTGAAGCCTTCGCCGATGTGGAACCAGCAGATGGCGGGGAACTGACCAGGGTGATCAAGCTGGGGATGGAGTCGAGAATTGAGGGGAGAAATCAGGACCATGATGAATGGGATGGATATGATCTTGGGCCTCTGAGCCAAGGAACCCGCTTTGAGAGTGCATCCCTTCGAATGGGAAAGGACTTTTCATGAAATCATCCTATTGATCCGATCCATCCTGGTTTCTAAACAGCGTCATGGTCCTGATCTTCTCCCTAGTGTGGTCTGTCTAACAGATTGGTAGTTTTGGGAACCGCAGATTAAGGGGATTACGGAGATTTTCAGGAACCAAAGAATCTGCGTAATCCGTTTAATCCCCCTAAATCCGTGGTAGTCGGCCTGATCCAGCCCTGACGGATAGTTGCTCGTCCGTAAGGCGGCCTACACTAGCTTGATCGCCCTGGGGAACTGACAGGGCGGTGGATCGCCCTCCAGAATCGGCTTGCACTGTTCAAATGGACGTGGTTTGTTCCTGCGAACACTGTTCATCGAACCATGGCCGAACAACTGACCCGTCGACAGCAGGAGATCCTCGAGTATCTCAAAGCCTACCAACGCGAACTGGGACTGATGCCCTCGACGCGTGAAATCCAGCACCACTTCGGATTCGCCAGCCAGACGGCCGCGGTGAGCCACCTGCGGGCGCTCGAAAGGAAGGGAGCCATCCAGCGGCTGCCGAACAAGGCCAGGGCGGTGGTCTTCCCCGAGGACCTGGACCGCGAGGAGATCGTCGACATTCCGGTTTATGGATCGATCGCGGCGGGCATGGCGCAGGACGCGCCGCCGGAGCAGGAAGGCTGCATCTCCATCGACATCCGCTCACTCGGAGTTCGCCCGACGGCCCGGACCTTTGCGCTCAAGGTCAGGGGCGATTCGATGATCGATGCCCACATCTGCGACGGCGACACCGTGGTGCTGGAATTCCGTGAGCCGAAGAAGGGCGACATTGTGGCGGCCCTGATCGATGGCGAAACGACGCTGAAACGCTATGTGATCAAGGACCGCAAGCCCTACCTTCACGCGGAGAATCCGGACTATCCCGATCTGATCCCCGCCAGGGAACTGGTGATCCAGGGCGTGATGATCGGCCTGCTGCGCAATCGTGCCGCGTGAGTTTCCGGAGGTGGCGCGGGCGGTGAATCAGGAGGCGGGGCGCCCCCGCCCCGCGATGGGGATGGCGGAGCGGACGGCCGGCTGATTTCGAGGCGTCGGCTGCGCGGGCCCGGGGGCGGCCCGCCTCCTAGTGTAGGCCGCCTTACAGACGAGTGATTATCTGCCAAGGCTGAATCGTGCCGAATACCGCGGATTTAGGGGATTGAACGGATTACGCAGATT
>JAKZES010000046.1 GCA_022548915.1 Verrucomicrobiaceae bacterium E54 | reverse complement strand
CGCTCAGCGGCGAAAATCGTGCATGCCTTCAAAGCCTGGTTACCGAGAACTTCCAGCTGTTCGAGAATCCGAAAAGTTAATGCCGAGAAGTATAAAGGTCGCGGATGCCCCAAATCTGACGAAGCGCCAAATGGTAAAAAAGCGCTTCGGGAGCGCACAGTCTTGCTGCCTTTGAAATGAACAAAACCACCAAACAAATCAATTCAGATGGGAGTCGCAAATAAAATTCGCAAAACAATACAACTGCTCAAGCACCGGAGACGTCTGCAGCCTTTCGTGAATTCCTCGATTTTCTTCATGGAGAATGCTGAGCAATCGATTTGGGGTTCGATCACCGAGGAGGACGAAGCTGGCATCGAAGCCGCCGTTGCGTCCGCCTCGTTGCATCCAGGGCCGATCGTCGAGATTGGGGCGCTGTTTGGTCATACAACTACCCTGCTTGCAACACTGAAAGGAACTGACACCCAACTCATCGCGGTAGAGAATTTCACTTGGAATCCCTTTTTTCTCTCAGATGACGAGCATAGGCAGTTCACGAAGCGTTCACTCCGCTACATTTTGAAGAATTGTTCGACATCCATTTATGACGGGTCGGCTGAGGGATTTTATTCAGCGAACCAAGACATGAAGCCGAGCATGGTTTTTATCGATGCAGGCCATGACTATGGCTCTGTCCGCAGAGATATCGACTGGGCAATGCAATCGGGATGCCCTGTCATTTCGGGCCACGACTATCACAAGGAAATCCACCCTGGAGTTGTCAAGGCCGTGGACGAGTCATTCGGCAGCGATGTGCGGATCTTCGGTTCTGTGTGGTTGCATGTGTCTGAGGGGCTTCAAAGTTGAACACGCTTGGGATCGGGTGGCTTGTGCGCCTCTAAGCGACCCAGGCGGGATTTTCAGCGGCGAAAGAGGAGTCGCCCATTCCGCATCTGGGGCTTGAGGATTCGCAGTCCCGGGCTACGACACAAAGCGTCAAATTGACGCTGATTGGTGGGACCAAAACGCCAGGTAGCGAATTCAATGAGAATCGCACATATCCTCGATATCCCACTATGGTCCCATGGTGGAGTGTCACTGCTTGCGAGAGAGATCGCCCTCGGCTTGGCTGACGAGCATGAAACGCATGTCATTTGTCCATCCATGCCGATCTCTGGAGACGTTGATGACATGCGAGAAGTGGGAATCCGGCTGGCTGAATGGAACGAGGGTTTAGACTATCTGGCGGCCGAGTCGTTCCTCGTCCGCTATCTGGAAGACAATCGCATTGAAGTGGCAGTCTTCCATGGGGGGGATTTTTCCTGGGGTGTGCTGAGGAGGAGGCTGTCAACAATCAACAAGATTCCCCGGAGGGGCCGGTCGATCCTTCTGATCAACCATCAATCCAATCCGGCATTTGCTCGGATGCCTGTGCGCGAGAAGCGAAGTGTTCGCGAGCGTCTTGGTGGCGCGGCCGGGTTTGTGGCAGCCTGGGTTTACAAGAATATTCAACTCTACCATCTGAATTATGAGATCAGTGTGTCGGAGTTTGAGCGAAGGCGTGCTTCACGGCGTTACCCGCTCTTCAGAAGAAAGTTCAAGCGGATCTACCACAGCAGGCTGGATTCGGTGGATCTGGAGCCCGATTGGTGGAGTCGCAAGGAGCGTCTGATTCTGTGTGTGGGTCACTACGCGTACCGGAAGGGGCAACACGTGCTCCTTAGGGCGTTTGCTAGGATTGCTGCGAGGCACCCGACCTGGCGGCTTCAACTGGTCGGAGGAACCAATGCCGGCGAGTATCACGAGAGAATCGAGCGTATGCTCGATTTCCTGGAGATCCGCGACAGGGTCGATCTGGTGACCGAGACCTTTGACCCTGATGACTATTTCAGGCGAGCCTCGATCTACGTCCAGCCTTCCCTTTTCGAGGCCTACGGACTCGCCTTGCAGGAAGCGATGCATTTTGGATGTGCATGCATTGGCTCAAGAGTGGGTGGCATTACCGATTCCATTACCGATCCGGAGTACCTGTTTTCTTCTCAGGATGATCGCCAGCTTGCGCGAATAATTGAAGGGCTCGTCGAGAATGAAGAGCTCCTGCACCGGAGGATGCGTGAGAGTCGCAATTTCGTGATCGAGAGCAAGTTGAACCGGGCTTCCATGATTGCCCAATACCGGGAGCTTTATCGGAGTCTGCCATAGGTCGCCGGTGACGTTTTGCGTCGTCTTCAACTCCTGAACCGTGGCGGCCGTTGCCTGTCCTCGAGTCTTTGGGCGACACTCAAGATCCCGCAAGGGTGTTGCCAAAGTTTTTGATTTACTCATTGCCTGGCAGCAGGGTTTCAACGGAGTTCGAGGGCCCGTCTCAGATGAAAATTGGTATCTGCAGTCCATTCATGCCTCAAGAGGTGGAGGATCTGCTGGATCCCCCTTCGCGCAGTCTGCTTGCGGAAATCGGTGGAGTCACGGCGACGCCGGTCGTTCCGCTGGTTCGTTTGTGGCACGAGCAGGGCCAGGAGGTGGCGGTATTTTGCCTGGATCAATCAGTTGTTCGACCCCTGCGATTGGTTGGAGATCGGATTTCGATCGACGTTTTGCCGAAGCGGCGCTTTCGCGAATCCTTGGTGGATTGCTATCGGGTGGAACGGGAGTTGTTGGGGGACGCGGTGATGGGCGCTGCTCCTGATGTCCTGAGTGCCCAGTGGAGCTATGAACATGCCCTTGGAGCCATCGATACTGGGATGCCGACCGTCGTAACGTGTCATGACACGCCCTTGCGATATGCGTGGACCTCGAAGAACTTCTTCATGTCCTACCATGTCTTTGTGGCGGCGATGGTGATTCGGAGGGCTCGTGGGCTCGTTTGCGTCTCACCATACACGGCAAGGCATATCCGCAGATTTTTCCGGCCGAGGTGTGAGCCTGTCACCATCCCCAATGGTATCCCCCGTGAACTGCTTGAGCGCGGGAAGCGGCGGTTGTTGTCTAGCAGTAGTCCGGGGGGCTTGAAGACCATCTGCAGCATTGGAGGTTGGGGGAGACTCAAAAACGTCAAGACACTGCTCAAGGCGTTCTCAATGATGAGATTTCGAAGTTCGGATCCCGCCAGGCTCGTTTTGTTCGGGAAAGGTCTGGGTGCAGGCGGTGATGCGGAACAGTGGGCCAAGGCGCGGAATTTCGACGGCGGGGTTGAATTCAGGGGGAGCGTTCCCTACGAGAGCATCCTCGACTTTCTGGAGGCAGAAGCGGGGCTGATGGTGCATCCATCCTTGGTCGAAACGCATGGGATGGTGCTTGTGGAGGCGATGGCTTGTGGGGTTCCGGTGATCGGTGGTGAGCGGAGCGGGGCGGTTCCATGGACCCTCGGCGATGGCAGGTATGGACGATTGTGCAGGGTTCGTTCGGCAAAGGCTCTCGCACGTACGATGGAGTCTGCCTTGCGGGACAAGGATGGGACCAAGAAGTTGGCGGGGGCTGCATGGGACTCGGTGGCCGAGCGCTTCCTGATCGAGCATACGGCGGCGAACAATCTGCAGGTTCTGCTCGAAACTTCGGCGTCCGGCCTTCCAGCAGGAGGAGCTTCCTCAGGACAAATTTTCGATTGAGGAGATGTCGTTGTCGATCATTTCGCCCTTCACGCATCTGAACGGCCACTACTGGCCCTACACCTGCGATCTTGTCGCGGCACTTGCGGCTGAGGGGGTGGATCTCGATGTTTTTGCGGCCAGGCAGCCGAGGGAGACGTCCGAAATGGCGGGGGGCACGGTCCGGTGGAGCAGATGCTGCCCATGGACGCAGCTTCCGTTTTGTGATGCTTATCGGGGGAGGCACTGGGGCAGCCGAATCGACAACCTATTCCGCAATCTAGAGTTTTTGGCATGCACGAGAAGGGCGTTGGCGGCCTCAGCAGCTCCTCGCCATATCCATTGTGTTGAGTCCACACATCGAATCCTGCTACAGGAGGTTGTTCGTCGCGGGGAAGTCACGTTTTCGTCACTCTGCGTGGGCGCTCCATCCCCAGATCTGTCGAGAGAACGGTACGATGACTACGTTCGTGCCTTTGATACTGGGCGGCTTACTTTCATCGTGGAGACCGTGGCAGTAAAGGAGGCGTGGCAGAGGCTGGCGGGGGAACATGTTGTGCATATTCCGGCCGCATTGCCATGGGCGAAGCACAAGCCCGTTTCTCAGGAGGAGGCACGTCGGAAACTGGACCTTCCGGTCGATGAGACAATCTGCTTGTTCTTTGGGACGCATCGCGAGACGAAGGACTATGACACCGCCGTAAGGGCCGCCGCCGAGTCGAGGTCGGAGCCTTTTCTTCTCTTTGTTGGGCCGGTGATTTCCGGCAATGATCCGGCTTTGCTGGCCTCCACCATCGATTACCCGAAACTGGAGTCTCGTTCAGGATACTTTCCGGATAGTCAGGTTCCGTTGCTCTTCGATGCAGCTGATGCGGTGATGCTTCCATACATGGGTCATTATACCAAGGGGTCGGCGGTATTGCTTCAGGCCTCCCACTATCAAAAGCCCGTGATTGCCACGAAGACGGGTCATCTGCAGGACTTTGTGGAGCAGAACCGAAGCGGAATGTTGTATGAGCCGGGCTCTGCGGCCGACCTCGCCCGGTGCTACGACCGCATTTCCGCTCTCCGGGATTCAGCGGCTACCCATTCTGAGTGGTCCTTCGGAACCGTTCGCGAGAACTACTCTTGGGATGGGCTTTTGCCGAGATACCTTGAGATTTTCCGCAAGCCTTAGGCGCTCCCTACTCGAATCACTAGAGAATTGGGCGCCCGCCAACCGGCGATCGTAAGTCCCGGCATCTCCTTCGCATCCTCAGCTGTATCTCTCCATGAATAAGGTAGAATTTAGAAAACTGTTCGACAAAATTTACTCCAAGTTGCCTGCCGCCTACCACGAGGGGGTATTGAAGACCTACGCGAAGAACCGGGAATTGGCGTTGAAGTCGGGCTTTCAGGTTTTTCCCCAGATGTTCTACAGCCCCCTGATCGACCCGGGCGAGATCGACCACTCTCTGCTCGATCAGAAACGGGACCTCCCAGGGATCGAAATCAACCTTGATGCCGCTTTGGAATTGGTCCAAGAGCTCGGATCTTACGCTGATGAGTTCGATCGGTGGGCTCCTCGCGACGGTTCTGGGAGAATCGAATGGAGCGAGACCTTTACGACGATGG
This sequence comes from Verrucomicrobiaceae bacterium E54, assembly GCA_022548915.1. GTDB lineage: Bacteria > Verrucomicrobiota > Verrucomicrobiia > Verrucomicrobiales > Akkermansiaceae > Haloferula. The sequence continues at coordinate 37,943 of JAKZES010000046.1, read as the reverse complement.
ACAGCGCGTTCCTCTACACCTTGATTCGGCACTTGAAGCCAAAGCGCTACATCGAGGTGGGTTGTGGCCATAGCTCACGGGTATCATCTGCGGCGTTGCGGGCGAATGCGGAAGAAGGGCATGAAGTCGATTCTTCCTACATCGAGCCATATCCCGGGCCGATCCTCGATGGTTTTGATCTGCATGGTGAACTGGTGGTTAAGAGGATCGAGGAGATGCCGATTGAGTATTTCAAGAGCCTTGGTGCGGGTGACATCCTGTTTATCGACACCAGCCATGTCATCAAGGCTCAGAATGATGTCGAATGGGAGCTGCTTCACATCTTTCCATCCCTGGCAAGCGGGGTCTCTGTCCATATTCACGACATCTACACTCCGTACGAGCAGCCCCAGTGGTGGTTGCTTGATCTCTACCTGCCGCGCTATTCAAATGAGCAGTATGCCTTGGAATGCCTTCTGAGTGGTGGCGGCTCTTTTGAAACCCTCCTTCCAATACATCTGCTTGGCAGGGAGCACCCTGAGGAACTGAGCCAACTCATCACGAAAGGGCTCGATCATGGGCAATCATACTGGATCCGAAAATGCTGAGACAGATCAGCCAGGGAATTCGGCCAAGCTGCCGCCGCGCTAATCGGGGGGCATGCGGTCTCGGGGCTATGTAACCCCACTTTCTGTTATCATGTTTATTCCATGGGCCATCCATGCTGATGTACACGGTAACACACAGGGCGAGATCTTGAAAAATTGCCTGTCCATATTTCTTTGAAAGAACAGATGAGGGTCTTCACATGTACACCCAAGCGATTCGTTGGTGATCCGAGTCATTTCGCCCGTGAGTCGGGGCTCTTCTCTGTCGGCTTGAGTCTAATCGGAGTGAAGTCGAGGGCGATCATGCCTGGGCCGCCAATGGATGGAGATGATCCCCGATTATTGAGGACTGATTACTCAAATCTGGAATCCAAAGAATGGTGGGAGTCGCTAAAACTGGACGGCCTGATCCTGTACTCGTGGGCTGCCCCCCGTTACAATCGGATCGTGGAAGCGGCAAGCCGTGCGGGAATCAAGGTGCTCGCCAATATGGACACCAGTGGGGTCGTTTCGCCTCTTGCATGCCGGTCGGAGTGGCTGAGGGAAGCGCATGTTCCAGTTGTTCATGGTGACATGAATCCGCTGAGGAAAGGGGTGGAGCTTGCCAAGCTTGTTGTCGAGCTCGCCACCCATCGGGTTTCCCGGGGGCGCCTAAGGCACTATGCTGCCGCAAGTGTCATATCGGCCTGCACGCCCCATGCCGCTATTTGGATTCCCAACGAGGCGATCAGGCTTGGCAGATCCGACCTCGCAGAGAAGTTTGTCTACTTGCCGCATCCTCAGATGAAGGCGTTTCGATACGACGGATCCATTAAGGAGCCGCTCGTGATTTCGGTTGGGCGCTGGCACCAAGCTGATTGGGGTCAGAAGAATCCCCGCGTGTTATTGAAGGCGTACGCTAGCTTCCTTGAGCAAATGCCGGGATGGAAAGGAATGATTGTCGGTGCGGGAGCCTCTGATCTCCCTCGGCTCCTGGGATTTGACGTTGGTCGGACTAGTAATCGGTTGTCCTTCCTTGAGCATATGCCAGCAGCGGAACTCCCGAAGCTCTATCAAAGGGCCCGAATTGGATTTTGGAGCTCCCGATGGGAAGGTCAACAGGGTACTGGCGCACAAGCGCTCTGTTGTGGATGCACTGTTGTGGCTCCATTTTCTGCACAGAACAGTTGTTTTCGACACTACGTCTCCCGGGCGAGTGGCCGTCTCGCCTGGCGCAACGAGCCATCTGCATTGGCACTGGAGCTCGTGCTTGAGGCGAGGGCCTGGGAAGCCGGATATCGAGACCCAGAGCAAATTGGTAGCGCATGGAGTCAAGAATTTCATGCTGACGCAGTTGCTGCCCGAGCCCTTAGGGAACTAGGACTTGTGGCGTAAATTTCGACTTTATTGAATCTGATATGTTGTGAATCAATGGCCAAGAGTCTCTCAAAATTCAAGGCGTTCATCTACTACGTCCTAGCTGAAAGCCCGGTCGCGTCTCTGCTTGGGAGAATGCTGTGGAGTCCGGTTCCGACTTGGCATGGCCCCTTCTACGCTTCGAGGAACTGTCGGGCCAATACCAAGTCCACTCTGCTGTTTGGATTGTATGAGTTGGCAGAGCGCAAGCTGATACAGCGGCACTTGCCCCCGGACCATGACTGTGTTGAGTTGGGAGCGAGTATGGGTGTGGTGAGCCGCTGTATTGCACGGAGACTCGGACCTGGGCGGTCGTTGCTGATGGTCGAACCTGCTCCTGACAACTTTGAGGTCTTGCAGCTAAACACCAAACATGTGAGCTTCAAGGAGCTCGATGTTCACTTGATTAATCGGGCCTTGTCCTACGCATCTGACGTCGTTCATCTGGATACTTCTGCGGGAAGTCTTGGGGGAAGAGTTTCGGAGGGTGATCTTGGCCACTCAGTAGCCGTGGAGTCGGTTCGCCTCGATGCGCTGGTGCCGGAGCCGCCATATTCGATTGTCATGGACGTCGAGGGGGCTGAGTTTGAACTGATGAGGCATGCAGATCTCCGGGGCTGTTGCTGTCTCATTGTTGAGCTTCACGGCGACACTGATGCGAATCAGGAGTTTGTCCGGTGGGTTGACTCGGAGGGCTTGAGGATGGTTGAACGGAAACATCAGGTCTGGTGCTTCGTGCGTTGATTTTGAGGCCATTTGTCTCGGTTTAGGGCCAGGGCCTTCTAGAGCCGCGCTTTGGATTCCTTGTGATAGCATGCCTGAGTTTGCACCCTTCGAGTGAAGTGGCTCTCTTGAGGGAGTGGGATGTGCTTTCCAATATTGTTTCAGATCTTACACCGCCTTTGAGTTTTGCTGAGCCTAGTATGTAAGGCGCAGATCTTAATGGCTTTGACTAGTGCTCTTCAACTCCTGGGAATTTTTGGTCCTGCTTGCGGGCACGGTGGCCTTGTATTACCTGCCACTCGTCGGTCCGGCCCGGCGGGTTTGGCAGGTTGGACTGCTGTTGGCCTCCAGCGCTGTCTTTTATTCATGGGAGAATCCAAAGCTGTTGCTGCTGCTGGGGGTGTCGTGCCTCCTCAATGCAGTGGCGGTGGAGCGGATCCTGTTCCACAAGAGTCAGGGGTCAGAGCCCAGGTGGCAGGAGTCAGAAGATGAAGAACGAAAAGGTTCCGCTGCCGATAATTCAAAATTTCAGTGTTTCAGCTTCTACCAGCACCGCAGGGCACGCCGTTGGTTGGCCGGAACTGTAGCGGCAAATCTCGGGCTACTGGCCTTCTTCAAGTATGCGGGCTTTCTGACAAATCTGGCTCCTGATGTCCTGATTCCTGTCTCCTGGAAGATCTGGTTCAGCGACATCCCCCTTCCGGTCGGGATCTCCTTCTACACCTTCCAGGGCATCAGCCTGGTGGTCGATACCTGGCGTCGGGATGTCAGTCCGCATGCGCTCGAGATGCTCCAACGGAGGGGGCGCAACCGGGCCGCCTCATTGCGCGACCTCTCGTTCTACATCTCGTTTTTTCCGCAGTTGGTCGCGGGCCCCATCGTCAAGGCCCGTGATTTCTTGGATCAGATCGGGGCGAAAGCCTGGCGTGAGATCGACTGGATCACGGTGCGTCGTGGCCTGATCGTTGGATACTTCCTCAAGATCTTCGTCGCTGACAACTTGGCAGAGCAGACCGGGGCGCTGACGATTGGGGCCGAGAAGGTGGCCGGCATGAGCACGGTGGTGAGCCTGTCGCTGCTGTATTCCTATTCACTGCAGATCTTCGCCGACTTCGCCGGCTATTCGCTGATCGCCATCGGTCTCGGGGCCCTGTTCGGCTACAAGCTGCCGCCCAACTTCAACTTCCCCTACCTCTCCACCAGCATCACCGAGTTCTGGCGCCGGTGGCACCTTTCCCTTTCTTCCTGGCTCCGGGATTACCTCTACATTCCACTGGGTGGAAACCGCAAAGGTGCCGGCCGGACCTACTTCAACCTCTTCCTCGTCATGTTCCTCGGTGGCCTTTGGCACGGGGCCGCGTGGAAGTTCGCCATCTGGGGCAGCCTGCACGGAATCTTCCTCGCGATCGAAAGGCTTGCGTCCAGGAGACAGGGGACAGATCAAGTGCCTGCCCAATCCCCGCAGGCAACCCGATTTTTCAGCATTTCAGCTTTTCAGCGTTTCTGCATTTACACCATCAAGTGGCTCCTCACCTTCCATGTCGTTACCTTCCTCTGGCTGACCTTCATGATGCCGGACATGCAGAGTATCGGCGCCTTCTTCGAGGCGGCGACGTCGATGCGATTCAGCTTCTCCGGTCCTCCGGTGTTCGCCCTCGGGTTTTATGGTGTCGCCGTGGTCGCCTATCATGCATGGGGGTGGCTCAGAGAGCATCGATCCTCAATCGCGACCAGGCTGGCGCGGTCGCGTCTCGAGCCACTTTGTCATGCCTTGCTGATCTTCCTCGTGGTGACGAATCCCGGGGCTCCGAGGGGATTCATCTATTTCCAGTTCTAGAAAGTAGGGGCGCATTGCAGGCGCCTTCCAGTGACTGTGGAACGAGAATGAGGAGAGCTTCGCGCGTCGTATTCGCATCACACCGACAGGGGGCCTGCAATGCGCCCTCCTTTCGGCTTCGCCGGAAGAAGGGAGGGCGACCTGCCCACCGTGGCCTTTGGCGGAGGTCGGGTCGTGTCGATGCCTTGAGGTGACGGTGAAGAAAGAATGAGGAGAGCAGCGCGCATCGTATTCGCATCACACCGTCAGGGCGCCTGCAATGCGCCCCTCCTTTCGCCCGGCTGAAGCCGGCCGCACCTGCCCTCCTCCCACCGACACGCCACCTTCATGCGCTACTTTGCTCCATTGCTGATCGGTCTCGCGTTCTGCTTCGCCGTCCAAGCCCTCGCCCTCCGGGCGGTTGGGGGACGCACGGCCAAGAGTGAATCGAACTTCTTCTCATCAATCGGGCGCATTCAGGCAGGAGCTTATGGAGAAGCCAAGGTTATGGTGTTGGGCTCATCGATTACAGGGAGACTCCCCGATCGGGCCCAAGGTTTTGACGGATGGGCGAACATGGGTTGTGACGGTGGTAGTGCTATTGATGTCCTCCGCGCGATGGATAACGGAGTGCTCCCTGTCGCACCGCAACTCGTGATTGAAGCGAACACACTGCACTTACCGCTGGAGCGTGCCGATACCGAGATTGGTCGGGCGATGAAAGGGAATTGGTTCAAGGTGGGGATGAAAGTTCCTCAGTTGTCCGCGTCTGCTCGTCCTGCGGCGTTCTTCTACAGTAAACTTCTTGAAAGGCGGATTGGTGTTTCTGCACGGCCGGAAGGTGATGATCTTGATGTGTCGACTCGGCCGACTGCGGTGGGCGGAGGCATTCAACCGGAGTTGGCGGCCGCCCAGCGGGAGCTGTTCAATGAGGTGAAGAGCATTTTGCGACGACTCAAGATTGGCGAGGGCACCGAGGTCGTCTTTGTGTGGCTACCACCCGCGAGATCCCCTGGCTCTCCCCCACCTTCATGGATTCTCGAACTGGCGCGGGAAAGTGAGGCCCCTTTCTGGGATCTTGGCCAAGACGCTGGGGAAGACGGTGTAGTCTTGACAGACGGAGTGCACATGGATGCAGCCAGTGCGGCTCGCACCATGCGGAGTCTTCGCATCGGATTGGCCGACTTAGAGTAGACAAGTGGGGCGCGGCTGAATCGAGAAAAATGCAGCCTGCGCTACGACTCCAACAATTATCAAATTTCACTACCCCAAAAAGCCATGCGTGTACTCATCTCGGCCTATGCCTGCGACCCGTATCGGGGGTCAGAGCCAGGAGTCGGATGGGCGGCGGTGGCCGCCATATCAGGGCAACACGATGTCTACGTGCTGACGGATATCCATAACGAAGAGGGTTGGGAAAGAGCCACTCAAGAAGGGTTAGTTCCTAAAAATGTTAGAGTTCGGTTCCTGCGCAAGCATCGGCGTTGTAGTGAGAATCGGTTTGTAGCCCATTTACAGAGCTGGCTGAGTTTTCGTCGATTCAACAGCATGGTGTTGAAAGCCGCCCTTGAATGGCATTCCGAGGAAGCCTTCGACCTGTGCCACCACGTTACCGTGGCTGCATGGCGGCTTCCATCTCCTTTGTGGAAGATGCCCATCCCTTTCATCTGGGGCCCGATCGGAGGTGCTGGTGTCGTCGGTCGCCCTTTTCGCCGCATGTTGAGCCCGTCCGCACGGATCTTTGAAGCAGCCCGCGACATCAGTACGTGGCGCACTCTGAGTTCGAAAGCTTTTCGGGATTGCATGGCGAAGTCAGCGGTCGTTTTTCCGGCGAACGAGGAGACACTGCAACTATTGGAGCCATACCGGCCCGGCAAGGACCTACGCAAACTCCCCATCGCCTCCTTACCGGAGGCCAAGGTCACCAGGTTCGCGTGTAAAAAGGTGCTCGGGCCCAAGGAAGGCGAGCTCAAGCTGTTTGCGGGAGGCAACATGATCGGCTCAAAGGGGCTGTCGATGGCATTGAAGGCGCTCGCAATCGTGCGAGATCGGGGCGTTCCTTTCCATTACACCATCGCTGGCGGCGGCCCCGAAATTCCAAAGGTCCGGAAGCTTATCGAGGTGTTGGATCTAGAGAGCGAAGTGACCCTTCATCGAGGATTCCGCGGAGAGGAATACGTCACGGCACTACACTCCCACGATATCTACTTTCTACCCAGCCTCCGCGAAGGCACTCCGGTAACCATGCTCGAGGCATTGTTGGCAGGATGTTTCCCTGTTGTCGCAAAAGCCAGCACCCAAGGTGAGATTGCAGCAATGGTAAATGGGATTGCAGCCGAAGGATCGACTCCCGAAGAAATGGAACACGCCCTCGCAATGGGACTCCTCTGGTGCGATTCGAACCGGGAAGAAATGGCGGGTATTGCCGCCGCCGCTCCCGCAACGATCGCTGCCGCGTTTTCGTTAAAGCACTATATTGCTGAAATATTGGAGTCCTACCGGGTGTCTGTAGCAGCGACTCCTGTTTACACCCCACCCAGAGATTCGTGAAATAAGTATTGGCAGGCATGGCTTGACAGCAATGTTTGCATATGTTTGTCTAAAGTAACTAAATTATCTAGGTCTCTTCCTTCTGTCCAAAAAGTAAAATATGAAAGTTGCAGTCCAAATCCCGATCAAATCCCGATCAAGCACACGAGTTCCCAACAAAAATTTCAGAGATTTGGCCGGGAAGCCTTTCTCATGCTGGCTTCTCGACGAAGTCTGTAATTTTTGCCCAAAGGATTGGGATATTTATGTCGATAGTGAGAATAAAAGCGCACACGATTTTTTCGAGAATCGCTACAACGACCGGTTGCTCTTCCATCAGCGTGAGGAGTGGTTTGCGTCAGATGCGGCGAATGGGAATCACTTAATGCATCAGTTTGTCACGATGCATCCGGAATATGATGTAATTGCTCAAATGTATGTCACTGCGATTTCTCTAAAGGGAGAAGTTATTATGGAGGCAATGAATGCGTTCATGGAGGCATTGGATAAATACGACTCAATGCTCCTTGTGACTGAGAATACTGGGTGGTACTGGCACAATGGAAGACCACTAAATTACGATCCGAATAGGCCAGATGGACTTCCTAGATCGCAAGATGCGGTAGTCTACGAAGAGACAACCGGGCTCTATGCCATTACTCGGGATGCGGCACTTAGAACCGGTTGTAGAATTGGCAAGAATCCATTAATGTACAAAGTTCCGAAGAAGTTCGCTATGGATGTTGATACAATGGAGGACTTCGAGGAGGCTCAAGCTCGCCTGGTGGGGAGAAATTGTGGTGACCTGTAACTTGGAGGGGCTTGAGGTAATTTTCGCACGAAATGACCTCTTGGCATGGGTAAAGACCGTCTAAAAGACTTCCAAGGAGTTTGCTCGGGTGGCGAATGTCTGGTGGTAACCTGTGGTCCGTCGCTCAATCAACTTTCGGATGAAGAGTTAAGAAGTCTCGCTGATGGTCGTTTTGTGATTGCCATAAAGCAGGCCTATTTGAGATGTCGAGATTTTGCTGATCTTGTCCTTCTTAATAATGTCAATAATAGGAAGTTGGATATTGATCGGGGAAGAACTGCGGTGTTCCTTGCATCAGTAGGGCAAGGTAGGCCGGTGTTTGAGCGAGCCGACTGGCGGACGATTACGGTTCCTGTGCTTCCAGGCACAAGGAGCGAAGAGGACCTTCCGGATGGATGGGATCCGTGTCTTGAAAACTCGCTTGTCTGGAAAAGTTCTTACAACGACTTTCTTCTTGAACGGTCTTTAGAGCGACCGTTTGGCCCCGGGATTTTTTATGAGCAAGCCATTTACTGGGCCGTTCATTTGGGAGTTTCTCGATTGGTGGTTGCGGGTTGGGATATTGGCTCACCGGCCAAGAGGATTGAACACTTTGATTCAGGGCGACTTAAGGGGCGAAGAGTGAGTTTCGCATTTCCGAAGCCTTCGAATTTGCCTTCCTGGGCCCGATCGGTGGGGCGATGCGCGAGGCGCTTCATTGGGCCGCCGCTTGCGGGTGTAAATTACATATGTGGAAGGAAATACAACTGCGCGATCGGAGGAGCAACCAGTGGAGAGTTGGAGTTAATTAAGGCCAAGAGCTACGAAGTTTATCGATGGCTTTCCAAAAATGGAGTTGAATTGGAGTTAATTTCACACTTTAGCGAAGCGGATGAGAGGATTCCCAGGGTGGAGGTGGATGAGGTGGTGGGTCGCTCTGATTACACGCGGTTCTGATTAAATGTTCCGGTTCTCCATTGTCACCCCAAGCTTCAATCAGGGCGGCTTTCTGCCTATGTGTGTGGAAAGTGTCCTTGCTCAAGAGGGCGTTGAGTTCGAGCACATCGTGACGGATGCCGGATCGACCGACGAAACCCTCGAGGTGTTGAAGCGCTACCCGCATCTTCGATGGACAAGTGAGCCGGACGAGGGGATGAGCGCCGGGATCAACAAGGGATTCCGGCAGGCGACGGGGGACTGGGTGATGTGGTTGAACTGCGACGACTACCTCCTGCCCGGAGCGCTGGCCAAGGTCGCGGCTCACGCGGAACAACACCCTGAGGCGGATGTCATCCATGGTGATTGCGTGTTCGTGGATCTGGAGGGCGAGGTGATCCGGCGGAAGTTCGATACCCCGGTGGATGAGTGGGATTTTCTTTTCGTCGGATGCTGCATCCCATCGACCGCGACCTTTTACCACCGGCGGATCATCGAGGCGGGTCATTTGCTCGATGTTGCCTATCGCAACTGCATGGACTGGGAATACTACCTCCGGCTCACCCGTGCGGGTTTCACTTTCTCCTATCTAGCCGAGCCCCTGGCCGGCTTCCGCTGGCACGAGGAGAGCACCACGCAGAAGAACTGGCAGCGGATGATCGATGAAGGGCTGAAGGCGCAGCGAGCGCACATCCGTGAGGAGGGGCTGCCTTCATGGCTCGGTTGCTCGAGACTGCTTGGTATTCTCCGGCGATTGTTTCAGGCCCGCCGTGTGGGCAAGAGACTGCTGTGTCATGGCCGAATTCGCTAGAAGGCAGATGCCAGATCGGACTTCAGGATTGCCACTGGTCGTCTTCGCCCAGGTTCCGCCGCCGGAGCATGGGCAGAGCCGGATGGTGGCCTTGGGTTTGGAAGCGCTCCGGAATGCACCGGAGCGTTTTGATGTACATCACATCGATGCACGTTTTTCCGATCATCTGGATGAGATCGGGGAAGGCTCGCTGCGCAAGCTGTGGCGGGGTGCAGGATACGTGGTCCGGGCTGTGCACCTGCGCATGGGGCTGAAGCGCCCGGTACTCTATTATGTTCCGGGGCCGGTGAAGTGGAGTGCGGTGATCCGGGATTGGCTCGTGCTCGGAGTCCTCCGGATCAGCTACCGGACCGTCTGCTTCCACTGGCACGCGATTGGGCAGGGGGAATGGGCGACGGGGTCGGAGCGAGTGCGGCTCCCGGGTCCGGTCTGGCTCGACCGTATTGCCCGGACGATCAGCCGGATCGTGTTGTGGCGGCCGGAGAAGTCGCTGGTGGTGTGCGAGACCTCTCGTCGGGATGCGGACGCCTTGTCGTCGCGGGAGGTTCACGTGGTCCCCAACGGGGTGGATGCCCCTGCAGGACTGCGGATCCGCCCGGCCGAGGCGGGGGATTCCCTGCATCTCCTCTTTCTCGGGCATGGAACCCGGGCCAAGGGCTTGCTCGATCTGCTCGAGGCCCTTGAAGGACTGGCGAAGGAAGGACAGTTCGAGGAGTCGACCGAACTTCGACTCAGTCTCGCGGGAGGAATCTCACCGACGATCCGGGAAGCCTGCGACGAAGCGTTCGAGTCCTTGCGTGGCGTGTGGGGGGATCGGCTCCGGATCAAGGAGCATGGGTTTCTCGATTCCCGGCAGAAATGGGAGCTTTACCAGTCCGCCGACCTCTTCGTCGCACCGAGTCGTTGGGAAAGCTTCGGCCTGACGGTGGTGGAAGCGATGGCCACGGGTTTGCCGATCGTGGCTGCCGGCTCGGACGGGGTGACCGGCATTCTCGGGGAAGACTATGATTTTCTCGTTCCGGTGGGCGAACCGGAGCGACTGGCCGGTGCCCTCGGTGAAGCACTGGCCAAGCTCCGGAAGGGGGAACTGTCCGATCTCGGCCACCAACTCAGGGCCCGCTACGAGGAGAACTTCCGGCTGACGCATTTCCGCTCGGCCTTTGTCGAGGCACTGGGCTCCGAGGCCCGTGCGGTCGAAGCGCGCCCGCTCCGCCTGCTGGCCTACCTCGCGGACCAGAATCCGATGCTTGGACGGAGCCTGGGGATCTCGCGGATGACCGACGTGGTGCTGGGAGCGGTCGGTGAGCGGGAGGACGTCGAACTGGGCGTGGTGGTTTCCGGTTCTTCGGTCCAGGGGCCGGCGAACGCCAGTTCGGTGACGCGCTTGCCGTGGTCGACCAAGAGCCATCTGATGCGGGTGGTCACGGACAACCTTCATCCCATCCTCGGTTCCCCCTCGCGCCGCCCGGACGTCTGGTATTTCCCGAAGGGGTTCATGCCCCGCCTCCGCGGGCGCTGCCGCCCGGCGGTGGTGACCATCCACGACACGATCATCCAGTACTATCAGGACAATTATCCGAAGTGGCGCCTGGAGGCGGAATACACGTACTGGGCCGCAATGCTTCGGAACACGCTGAGCCATGCGGCGGCGATCATGACCGTCTCCGAGAACGCGAAGGGTCAGATCCTCGACTTCATGCGTCGGCACGGGCTTCCGGAGAAGGAGATCCACGTGACCTACGAGCCGTGCCTTTACGAGTCCCTCCCGCAACCGGAGGCCCCGGCGAAGGCGGACTACGTGCTGCATCTCGGTTCCCTGGAGCCGCACAAGCGGACGAGCTGGCTGGTGAAGCTGTGGGCGGAGGCGGTGCGTTCGGGCCGTGAAGTTCCGCAGTTGCACGTGGTGGGCAAGCTGCCGACGGAGGTGGAGAAGCTGGTCGGGGAAGTGCGGGAAATCGTGTATCTTCCCTTCCTCGAGGACCGGGCGCTGGTGTCGCAGTTCACCGCGGCCCGGGCGCTGATGTTTCCCTCGGAAGTGGAAGGCTTCGGCCTGCCGGCGATCGAGGCGTATTACCTCGGCACCCCGGTCTGTTACACGCTCGGGACCTCGATCGAGGAGGTGCTGGCACCGGCCGACGGCAAGGGCGGGTTCGATCTCGAAGATCCCGCCTCCCTGTGGTCGGCCCTCGACGAGGTATTGGCAATGACGCCGGAGGAGGTTCGCGACTGTGGCCTGGCGCTGCGGGAGAAATACAGTTCCCGGCAGGTGGTCGAGCGGATGATGGAAGTGTTTGAGAGAGTGGCTCGTGATCGGTGATCGGTGATCGGTGAGAAGTGAGAAGTGAGAAGTGAGAAGTGAGAAGTGAGAAGTGAGAAGTGAGAAGTGAGAAGTGAGAAGTGGGCGCGGCATGGCCGCCAAGGTCAGGCGGTATTGGAACGCCGGGTTCACCCGGCTTGCCAGGGTGAGGAGAGGCGAGGCCGGGGCGCGGGGAAAGGAGGGGCGCATTGCACTTGTCCCGCCGTAGCCTTGGCGAAGGGGGAGGCGCCCGGAGGTGACGGTGGGGGGAGAATGAGGGGAGCTCCGCGCGGGGTATTCGCCTCACACCGACGGGGCACCTCCTCCTTCGCCACCACCTTTGCCAAAGCTACGGAGCCTCATGAAGGCTTCGGAGGACAGGTGCAGGACACCGCTCCTTTCGGGCTGCGCCCGTGAAGATGGGGGGCAAGAATCTGAAACGCTGAATGCGGCGGGAGCGGTAGCGACCCTTACCCGGGTAAAGCCTGAGCGGCATGGGGCGAGCACCTTTCCTTCGCTTTGTCATTCCTTGACTTCTTGAGCCATTATGAGCACTTTTGAGTCATGAAAAGTCCTTCCGTCCTGCTTCGAGCCCGGGTTCCAGAGGAGCGGTATCGCAATGCCGAGCAGATTCTGAATCGTCTGGGATTGAATCCGGGGGATGCGGTCAATCTGCTTCTGGCTCAGATCGAGCTTCGTCAGGGACTGCCTTTTGACGTTTCCCTGAGTGGCGGCGGCTTGCTGACATCGGCCCAGCAGGCTGAATCATGGACGGAGGCGCTGGGTGAATACTGAGTCTTCGGCGGGGGAGGTCTGGTTCGCCGATCTCGGGATGGCGGTCAAGAGTCGGCCCGTGCTGGTGCTGGCTTATCCTTCCTCCGACGACGCCCGCGCTCTTGTGATCGTCGCACCACTCACCTCCCAGATCCGTGGAATGCGGGGTGAGGTGGAAATTGGCAAGCCTCGCTGGCTGCCCAAGCGATCTGCCGTCAACGTGCAGGGCCTCGCGAGTTTCGACCGGCACGCTCTGTTCCGGCGCATGGGCCGCCTCGACACCGCAGCGATGGACAAGGTGAAAGCCGCGCTGCGTGATATCCTGAACCTTTGACCCCGTCTCAGTCGCTCTCCACCGGCAGGGCGCCTCGCCCTTCGCCAAGGTTACGGCGGGACAAGTGCAAGGTGCCGTTCTTTCGGCTTCGCCGGAAGCCCTCTCGTTTCAGCATTTGTTTCCCCTTCCTTCGTCTTGTTTTTCCGGCGAATGCACTGAGAATGAGGACATGGAGCTTTTGCAGCGGATTACCGTGGAAGAAGGAAAGTGCGGCGGGAGGCCGTGCATCCGGGGGTATCGCATGCGGGTGTCGGATCTGCTGTCGCTGCTTGCGCATGGTGCGACTCATGAGGAGATCCTCGAAGACTATCCCTTTTTGGAAGCTGACGATATTTCCGCGTGCCTGACATACGCCGCGCATCAGGCGGATCATGCGGTGGTGGCGGTGGCGTCGTGAAGTATCTGATCGACAACCAATTGCCCGTCGCGCTGGCTCGGGCGCTGGCCGAAAGTGGCCGGGATGCCGTCCGCGTGCTCGATTGGAACCTTGCGCAAACCAGTGATCCGATGATTTGGAAGAGGGCGCTGGATGAGGGGATGATTGTGATCACCAAGGACGAGGACTTCTTTCACTTGGCCAACCGGGAGGGGGACCGAGGGCGAGTTTTGTGGATTCGGATGGGCAACACGCGGAAAGCAGCCTTGTTGTCCCGCATTCTTCCCCAGATGGCAGAGATCGAGGGTTGGTTCAACGAAGGCCAGCGGGTGGTTGAAGTTCGTGGATAGGCGATGTTGAGGGTTGGGCAGGCGGGAAGCGCCGGAGTGGCGCTCTCCGGAGCGCCATGAGAAAGGGAAGGCGAACTCCGGTCGCCGTGGTGCGCTGAATGATCGGAAGGCTGGAAAGCCTCCTTCCCTTTCATATGGCCCCTTGAAAGGAGCCACTCCTTTCCGTGGCGGCTGCCACGCGGTCAGACCTCCACCCGGCCCAGCGAGATGACTTCGATTTTCTTGATGTCTGGAAAATCCAGACCGCCTGCGGGTGAAGCCGCCGATCCTGGTCGGTCGCCTCAAGCAGCACATTGGTATCGACCAACAGCCTGCGACCTCGATCAATCTTCATAAATGGCTTCCCGGGTCCAATTCTGCCGACCTCCGGCCTTCACGGTAAGGAGTGCAAATTCATCGGGTTCGGGCTCAATCACCTCCCGCGCGGCCTCCTCCAGCAGCGTAAGGAGTTCGCCCTGAAGTGAACGATGATGCCGGGCTGCCCGCCGCTTGAGCCGTTCAACCGTTTCTTCCGGCACCTCCCGGATGTGCAGCGATTTCATACCGGTAGCATCATGCTTTCAATCCAAGGAGCAAGGTGGAAGCGCCGGGTTCACCCGGCTCGCCAAGGTGAGGAGAGGCGAGTCCGAAGCGAGGGGAAAGGAGGGGCGCATTGCAGGCGCCCGGGGGTGACGAAGGGGGGCGCCTGCGGCGCAGTGGTGAGTGAGAAGTGGTTGTGAGACGGAGCGCCGGGGTGAGGAGGTGTGGTGAGGGGTGCAAGGAGGGGCACCTTGCAGGTGCCCGGAGGTGACGGTGGAGAGAGAATGAGGAGGGCTTCGAGCGTTGCATTCGCATCACGCCGACACGGCGTCTCCCCCTTCGCCAAGGCTACGGCGGGACAAGTGCAATGCGCCGCTCCTTTCGGGCTTCGCTCGGTGCCTTCTTATTTCAGCTTGTCAGCCTTTACTCTTCAGTGACCGACAATATCTATCTCCAGCTCACGGAAGCGTTCAATCGGGGCAGGACCCGTGCGATTGTCAGTTCCGGGCAGGCGGTGGTGTTGCATCGGCTTGCCATCATGAGCAAGGACGGCGACTGGATCGTCCGGGAAAATCCTGAGGATCTCGCCTTCATCCGGGATGAACTCGGGCGGCGAGGTGCCACCTATCGGTTCGGCGCGCCCCTGGACGAGCGCTGGCTGGCGGGGGGATGGAGTTCCCACTTCGAGTTTGCAGCCAACGGCATGAGGGTCCGTTGCGATTTCTTCTCGAGGCCACCCCGCCTTTCCGCCAATGAGTTGGGTCAGCTTTGGGAGCGGGAGGGTCGGAAGCCGCTTCCCTACCTCGATGTGGAATCCCTGGTGCGGGTGAAGCAGACGCAGCGGGAGAAAGACTATGCGGTGATCGGCGAACTCGCCCGCAAGCTTCCGCCCGAGCGCCAGTTGCTTTGTTCGAGAAGCGCCCGGGATCTCATCGAACTGGCATCCCGGGATCCCGACATGGTGAGCACACTGATTTCGGAAAGACCTCTGCTTGGGCATGCCGTGCGAGGGGACCGGGAGGCGCTGGAGGAATCGCTCGACCGGGAGCGGAGAAGTCTGATGAGGGCGGACGAGGAACGGCTCGATGCCTACGCGGTGGCGGCCGCTCCATGGCGTGCGGCATGGCCGGGCTTGCAGTCTTCCCTTGGCGGGGTGCCGCTTGGCAAGGCCCATGCAGGCATCTTGCAGGCGGCGGAAGGAGTGTTACCCTTTAATCCATGAGTGGGAAGTGCGGCCCGGTCCGTCAGGAGTTTCTCAGCGAGGAAGACCTGGACCTCCAGAACCTGAGTTGGGAGGAACTGATCGCCGTATGGAATCAGTGGCTGTTGCAGGCGCAGAGCACGAACGACGAGGACAAGGACTCCTATGAGCATGGAGTGTTCCAGAATGTAAAAGTTGAAAGCGGGGAAGCGGGGAAGCGGGGAGCGGGGAGCGGGGAGCGGGGAGCGGGGAGCGGGGAGCGGGGAGCGTGGAGCGGGGAGCGGGGAGCGGGGAGCGTGGAGCGGGGAGCGGGGAGCGTGGAGCGTGGAGCGGGGAGCGGGGAGCGGGGAAGAGTGAAGAGTGAGGAGTGAGGAGTGAGGAGTGAGGAGTGAAGCGTGAAGGAGCGCCGGGTTCACCCGGCTTGGCGAAGGTGACGCGGTATCGGGAAAGCGTGGAAAGAGCCGAGGTCTCAAAGTCCAAAAGTCGAAAGTCCTCCCGCTGCGGTGGCCCGAACATCGAGCACTCTGGCTCTCATCCTGCTCTCAGCATTGATTCCTCCCCCTCGGTCTTGTCTTTCTCAAAATCGCACGGAATATGGCTCCATGACTGAAGCACTTGAAATCCAGTCCCATGTACAGATCGACGACGACGGTCGCGCCTGGATCGATGACTCGAATGTCAAGGTCGTTGAAGTCGTCCGGGATCATATCGCCTACGGGTGGAGCCCCGAGGAGATCCACTGGCAATATCCTCATCTCGGTCTCGCCCAGATTTATGCCGCATTGGCATACTACCACGACAACCGATCCGCCATGGATGGTGAGATCGAAGCGAGCTTGCTGGCTGCCGACACAGCGGCTCGAATCGCCGAGGATTCTCCAATCGCTCTCAGGCTCAAGGGCCTGTCCCGACGATGAGTCTTTCGCTTTCCATGGATGTTCACGTCCCCCGTGCGATCACCCGGTCCTTGATTGCAGGTGGAGTCGATGTCATCACCGCACAGGAGGACGACTGCGCGAGAATGCCTGATCCCGAGCTGCTTGATCGGGCGAGTTCGCTTGGTCGCATCATCTTCACCCGGGATGATGATCTGCTCGCTGAAGCAACCCGCAGGCAGCGTGAAGCCCTCTCGTTTGACGGTGTGATTTATGCCCACCAGATGCGCGTGAACATCGGCCAGTGCATTCATGACCTTCGTCTGATGGCGGAATGCCTGATGCCGGAAGAGGTGGTTGATACCGTCATTTACCTTCCCCTGAAATAGCGCCGAGCGGAAAGGAGCGCCGGGTTCACCCGGCTCGCCAAGGTGAGGAGAGGCGAGTCCGAAGCGCGGGGAAAGGAGGGGCGCATTGCAGGCGCCCGGAGGTGGCGGTGGAGAAAGAATGAGGAGGGCTTCGCGCGTCGCATTCGCATCACACCGACACGGCGCCTAACCCGGATTTCTCACGTCCCGTGAGAAATCCGCCCGGAGGGCCGACGGAGTCGGGGTTAGCCTCGATAGGCACTGCAACACACTGTCTAACAAAAACTATCGCCAGAATCTCCTGCAGTGCCGTATCGGTCTGGCCTGCGGCCAGATGCATTTCTCACTCGTGAGAAATGCAGGCTAAAATGCGCCGCTCCTTTCGGCTTCGCCGGATGTCCTTTCAGCATTTCAGTTTTTCAGCATCTCAGCTTTTGCTCCCCAAATGCTCCGTGCCATTTTGAGAAACGCGGGCTTTGATCCGCGCCGTCTTGTTTCGGCGTGGCGTGGCTGGCGGCGCTATGTCCGCGATAGGAGATCCTTCCGCTCCGCGCAGGGAGCCGGGGCCTGGAAGTGGGGCCGCGAGCTGCCGATGCTGACGGAGTGGGAGGAGCAGGCCGGATCATTAGGAGCCTATTTCCACCAGGATCTGACGGTGGCCCGTTGGGTGCGCGAGGCGGAGCCTCAACGCCATGTCGATGTGGGTTCCCGGATCGACGGATTCATCGGTCATCTTGCGGTGTTCCGGGAAGTCGAGGTGCTGGACATCCGGCCGTTGAACGAAGCCATTCCCGGAGTGTTGTTTCATCAACTCGACCTGATGGAACCGCTTCCGGCCGAGTGGGTCGCATCCACGGATTCGCTCTCCTGCCTCCATACGATCGAGCATTTCGGGCTGGGCCGATATGGCGATGCCATCGATCCCACGGGCCACGACCAGGGGCTTCAGGCTCTCAAGTCGATGGTTCGGCAGGGTGGACGGCTTTATCTTTCGACACCCATTGGTGACGAGCGGATCGAGTTCAATGCCCACCGGGTCTTTGCGCCATCGACCGTGGCGGGCTGGTTTGACACAGGATGGGAGATCGAGAAGAGCGCGATCCTTGATGAACGGAACCGGCTGGAGGAGTCGGTGGGTGCGGAGGCCTTGCTCGGGTACTCCGGGAAGACCGGCCTGGGGATGGTTGTGGCGAGGAAGGAGAGCGGTTCCTTGGTCGGTAGCACGAGTTAAGTTCTTGGAGCCGTGAAGCAATTGCTCTTGAATCGAGGGGTAAGGGTGATTCTGGCGGCTTTGCTGGTACTGGCAGCTTTTCGACAACTGTTTCAGGCAAGCCGATGGGGGCACGAAAGCTGGCAGATCGGCGACTGGCTGATTCACTACGGCAACGGGTTTGTGCGCCGTGGTTTGGCGGGAAGCCTGTTTCGCGAGCTGTCGGATTGGTCCGGCATTGCGGCGAATCATCTCGTGATCGGCTTCAGTCTGATGGCGTTCCTTTCGCTCGTCGCCCTGCTGCTTCGATGGGGATCCAAGGTGTTCTCGCCAGCGTTGCTGTTATCCTGCGTGGTGCTGGGATTTCCGGCCTATCAGGACGGCATGGTGCGCAAGGACTGCCTGCTGCTCCTGCTGTGGGTGGGTTGCCTGTGGGCTCAGGACCGGATCAAACCGCCGATGTTCCGTTTTTTGGCAGTGAACCTGTTGGCCTGCACGGGGGTGTTGATGCATGAGGCTTTCGCCTTCTTCGCGTTACCGGGGCTGGTGCTGCTAGATCGGGGTGGCCCCCTTGATTGGCGGGCGGTTGCCGGTCGGGCTTTCTCCATCCTGCCCGCGCTCGGGTGCCTGGCCTTGGTGATCATTCATCACGGCAGTCCGGAAACGGCGCGGGAGATCCATGAATCGTGGCTGCCGCTCTGGCGGGAGATTGAAGGCCCCAGAGTGGATCTGACGGAGCCGGCGGCGGCGATTGCAGCACTGGGCTGGAGTGCCGGTGAAGGCATCGGGTTGACCAAGGGCATCTGGGGTGCGGGGCTTTATCAGCCCTTGTGCTGGGCGATGGTGTTCGGCGTCAGCACCTTGCTGGTCCTCGCGTTCACCCGGTCAGAGCCGGGACCCCAAGGTCGGGCCGATCTTCTCGGGCTTCTGCTGTTTCAGTTGATCTTCATCTCGCCGTTGTTCGTCGTCGGGATCGACTACGGGCGTTGGCTGTTCCTGTGGGTGGTGAGTTCAATGGTCTTGCTGCTGAGAGAAAGGGAGTTGCCTGCATGCGTGGGAGCGCGGGTTCATGCGTGCTTGGAGTGGTCGCCGATCCGGGGCGTGCTGGACCGGCTTTCCGGTCACGAGTGGGTGTTCCTCCTCTTCGGCGTGCCGGTGCTGTGGAGCCTTCGAAACTTCCTGACGGCGGGTCCGCTGCCCCATCATGTCTGGCATTGGGTGAATTCGTTTTGAATGATGGCGCATTCCGGAGATCAACAGGTTGATGGCGACCGCAAGCGGGCGTTCATTCTGGCCTTGTGGCTGGCATTTCCCTCGTTCGGGTTCGTGCAGGAGCATGCCGGCACCTGGGTGATCGTTCCTTATCTGGCCGGGGTGGTTGCAGTGGTGTTGCTTGGTTGGCACCGGTTGCCGTTGCCCGAGCGCTGGCTGGGCCGGCATTTCGGGTGGGTCGTGTTGGCATGCCTGATCGGGATGGCTGTTGCGCACGTGGCGTTGCACCCCTTCGAGGATGGCCGGGGGGCGGGTTTCAGCAGTGACCGCGACGAGGCGCTCGAAATCGCGGTCGGACGGTTGATCGATGGCGAGTATCCCTACTATCCGCAAGGCGAAGGGGCCGGGCCTCTTTCCGTGCTCCCGGGTGGCATCCTGCTTGCCGCGCCATTCGTGTTGATCGGCAAGGTCGGGTTGATCAATGTTGCCTGGCTCGCAGGCTTTCTGCTGGTGATGCGTCGGGAGCTTGGCTCGGCGGCCTGGGCTCTGTGGATGTTGGGAGCCTCGCTGGTGGTGTCTCCGGCAGCGGCGTATGAATTTGTTTCTGGAGGTGATTTGCTTGCCAATGCGATTTACGTTTCGGTCGGCTGCTGGTGGTGTCTCCGTTTGTGGTCAGAGGAAAAGCTCAGGGTCTGGCGGGCGCTGGGGGCTGCGGCCTTTCTTGGAATTGCGGTGGCTTCGAGGGCAAGTTTTCCGCTCCTCTGCCCACTGGTGGTTGCGTGGTTGTGGCAGCGGGCAGGGATCGTTCGGGCGGCTGGCTGCGCCGCAGTGACCGCTGGAGTTTCGCTGGGGTTGATTGGAGGATTTTACCTCTCCGATCCGGAATCCTTCACGCCCTTCGGGTCTCGCAACAAGCTTGTGGTGCATGGCGCTCCGGAGTGGTTGCAGCACGCGATCCTGGCAGCCACGCTGATAGCGGTGGGCTGTTTCACGATCGCGTTTCTCGCGCGGTGGTGCGTGGCTGACCGGCAGCAATTTTTCCGTGCCAGCGCCTGGATCACTTCGATTCCGCTGGCGGGAATGATCCTGGCCGCATCGGTCCTCGGCGGGCGGATCGATTTTTCAATCCTGCACGACCGATTCGGGCTGATGTGTGTGCCATTTGCCCTGCTCGGTTGGGGAGGCGTGGCCGGGGAAAGGAGGGGCGCATTGCAGGCGCCCTGAGGTGGCGGAGGAGAGAGAATGAAGAGAGGTTTGCGCTTCGCACCCACCCGGCGCCTCCTCCTCCGCCAAGGCTACGGCGGGACAAGTGAAATGCGGCGCTCTTTTCGGGCTGCATCCGCAGGAAAGGAGGGGCGTCGTTCCGGCGCCCGGAGGTTTTGGTGAGGTGAGAATGAAGTGAGTGCTGCGCTTCGCATTCGCTCAGCACCGACGAAGGCGCCCGAAAGACGCCGCTCCTTTCGGGCTGCGCCCGTGGGAAAGGAGAGGCACCTTGCAGGTGCCCGGAGGTTCCGGTGAGGTGAGAATGAAATGAGTGCTGCGCTTCGCATTCGCTCAGCACCGACGAAGGCGCCCGAAGGACGCCGCTCCTTTCGGGCTGCGCCCGTGAAATAGAAATGAGCTGGCAGGCGATTCAATTTCTTCGCTGCTCGGAAGAGGTGAAGGTCACACACAACCGGCTGCCTCACTGGCAGCAGGAAGAAGGCTGCTACTTCCTGACGTTCCGGCTGGGTGATTCGTTGCCGTCGAGCCTGTTGGAGCGTTTCCGCGGTGAACGACATCGCTGGCTTTCCTTTCATCCGGAACCGTGGGATGAGCAGACGGAAGAAGAATATCATCGGCGATTCAGCACCCGGATCGACGCGTGGCTCGACGCGGGTCATGGGCGATGCATCTTGGCTGATCGGGAGAATGCGAGCTTGGTCAGTGCGGCGTTTCATTACTTCGAAGGTGAACGCACGATCCAGCACGCCTTTGTGATCATGCCGAATCATGTCCATCTGCTTTGCTCGCTGGCAAAGGGCATGGATCTCGGTGCGATCGTGTCATCCTGGAAATCGCACACCGCCAAGGCAATACGCCGCCGGTTGGGTGAGAGAGGCCCTCTGTGGCAGCGGGACTACTTCGACCGTCTGATCCGCAGCCGTGAGCACTTCCTGAAAGTCGCCCGCTACATTCGGAAGAACCGGGTGGCGGTGCCGACCGCCATGCACTACGAGGCACCCTGGCTCCAGTCGTTGTTGGACGGCTGAGAGGAGGGGCGCATTGCAGGCGCCCGGAGATGGCGGAGGAGAGAGAATCAGGAGAGCTTAGCTTCGCACGGCGCATTCGCCTCAAACCGACGGGAGCGCCTCCCCCTTCGCCAAGGCTACGGCGGGACAAGAAGAATGCGCCGCTCCTTTCGGGCTGCGCCCGCGGGGAAGGAGAGGCATCGTGCCGATGCCCTGCGTGAGCGGTAAAGGCTGAATAAATATTGCTCCGCGCGGGGTATTCGCTTCGCACCGGCACGGCGCCTGCAATGCGCCGCTCCTTTCGGCTTCGCCGCTTTTGAATTCTGATGAAAATCGAAACCACCCATCCTGACCCGGAAGCTCCGGTGGATCCCCGGGCTGTGGCGATGCTGCCGGCGGTGGGGGGCTTTCCGCCGTCGGATCGAGGCCTGTTCCTCGCCGGTTACGGGGAACTGTGCCGGGTCGACCTGAGCGGACGGCGGGCGCTGGAGATCTGTGGCGGCTTCGGCAAACTGGCGGCGGGCCTCGCAACGGCCTATCCGGAAGCGGAGATCATCGGCCTGGACCTGTACGCCGCCTCCGGCCCGGAGATCGAGGAACGGCTCAGGGAGCTACCGGGCCTTTCGTATGTGGCGGGCGATGCCTTCGATCTGTCCCGATATGAGGACGAGAGCTTTGACCTCGTGTTCGGACAGGCGGCGTTGCACCACCTCGCGCACGACATCGACGGCTTGCGGCGTGAGGTGACGCGGGTGTTGAAGCCGGGCGGGCGCTTCGTCTTCATCTTCGAACCACTCGGCCACAACCCCCTGTTCGCCGCGATCCGGGCCTGGCGGTTCGCGCTGGCCGAATCGGGTGATGAGAGCAATTTGTACTTCTCCCAGTTCGAGAAGCTCGCTCAGGGCTTTTCGAAATGCGAGGTCCAGTGCTTCAACATCCTCGGCTACCCGATGAAGGCGCTTTCGGATCGGATGCAATCGCTGGCGGAGCTGGTGCAGCGGATCGACCATCGATTGATGTCGTGGTTTCCCGCGCTGAAGAAGTACGCGGCGAACTGCAACCTGGTGCTTACCAAGTAAAAGCTGAGAAGCTGAAATACTGAAAAGCTGAAACTGTCTTGCTCTCCGCTGTCGGCTCCCCTCTCCTCGCTCATGAAGTGGTTCACCTGCACGCCGGTTGCCTTTGGAGGTGGCGAGGACTTCTTCTGCCGCGACAGCGGGCTGCTGTCGCGGGGCTTCCGGGCGATCGGGGTGGAAAGCCGGGCGGTGATGCCGGGCGAACGGAAGCCGGAGGATCTCGACGAGCTGATCCGAACCGACGCTGCGAATCTCGAATCAACCAGTTGGTGGGAGAGCCACGGCCTCGATGGGGTGGTGCTCTACGCCTGGGGGAGGCCGAAGTTCCGCCGGGTGGCGGAGGCGATCCACCGGGCGGGGATCCGGCTGGTGCTCAACCAGGACAGCCGGGGAATGGTCAGTCCCCGATGCGGGCTGAAGAACTGGCTGGCGTCCGAGAAGGTGGTTTCCGGACTGGGGAGGGTTCCGGGGGCGTGGTGGAAATACGCGGCATCGGTGGGGCGGGGGCTGAGTGTCGGGCTGCTTGCGACCGATCCTCTGCGTGCCCGTCACCTCAGGCATGGGGATCGAATTGCAGCAGTTTCACCGAGGGCGGCGGAGCACTATCGCGCGCTTTGTCGCAACTACATCGGGGAGGACGTCGGCAAGCGGGTGTGCTGCATCCCGCACCCGGTCAGTCCCGACTTCCATCCGGGCGACGGCACCCGCGAGCGACGGGTGGTGGCGGTCGGTCGCTGGGACGACGAGCTTCAGAAGCGCAGCTCGTTGCTGATGGCGACGTTCGAAAGGCTCCTGAAGAAGGATGCGGCGGTGGGCATCGACCTGATTGGCGACACTCCGGACAAGTTCAACGAATGGCGTGCGCACTTGCCGAGGGATCACGGGCAGAGAGTCACGCTGCATGGTCGCATCACTCCGGATCGCATCGTCGACCTTCTGCAGCGGGCGAGAATCATCTACTGTTCCTCCGCCTTCGAGTCGTTTCACATCGCCTCGGCGGAAGGTCTCTGCACCGGATGCACGGTGGTGAGTTCAAGGTCGATTTGCCTGCCGAGTTTCGAGTGGTTCCTGTCGGAGGGCGACGGTCGCTTTGCCGAAACCGATGATGCCGCCGGTCACGCCGCGGCCATTGTGGATGAAATGGCTGCGTGGGACGCGGGAGGGAGGGATCCCCACGACATCGCTCACCGCTGGGCGGGCCGGCTCCATGCGCCCCGGGTGGCGCAGCAGGTGCTTGGGTTGTTCGAGGACGAGGATGCCGGAGGAAAGGAGGGGCGCATTGCAGGCGCCCTGAGGTGACGGTGGAGAGAAAATGAGAAGAGCTTCGTGCGTCGCATTCGCATTGCACCGGCACGGCACCTGAAATGCGCCGCTCCTTTCGGCCTGCGGCCGCTTTGAGATGCAACCATGATCCGGATCATCATGCGCGGCCGGACGGGGAACAACCTGTTCCAGTATGCCTTGGGGCGGGTTCTGTCGCAGAGGCACGCGTCCCGGTTGGTCCTGGACGGCTCGCTGTTCCAGCCGAGCGATTGGGAGGTGGCCTCCCGTATCCGGGATCTGCCCCTGCGGGCAGAGCTCAGGCGCGGCCTGTCGCTTCCCAGCCGTGCGGTGAGGAAGTTCACGGGCAAGCATCCGTGGGAACTGCTCGGGATTCCCGTGATCCGGGAGCCTGGTGACGACACGAGCTTCAACCCCGCCTTTCTGGATGCACCCGCCCATTGCGTGATCTCCGGCTTCTTCCAGTCCCCGCGCTATTTCAGTTCCATCGAGGACGATCTGCGTCGCGAGCTGGACCTCTCAACGCTGGCTTGGCCGGAATCGACGCGTGAGCAGGCCCGGATGTTGGCCGATTCGGAGACGGTTGCCGTTCATGTCAGGCGCACCGACTACGTCGGCCGCGATGTCTTCGACCTCTGCGGTTTGGACTACTACCGGACCTGCATCTCCCGGATGCGGGATTCACTGAGTCGCCCGCGGTTCTTTGTGTTCTCCGACGACCCGGCCTGGTGCGCTGACAACTTCCGGGGTGACGACATCGCGATCATGCCGCCGCCCGACGATCCCAAGGATCCCCTTCACGATCTCCATCTGATGAGCTGCGCCCGACACCACGTCATCGCCAACAGCAGCTACTCGTGGTGGGCGGCGTGGCTTGGCAAGCACCCTCGGCAGAAGGTTCTGGCGCCGGGTCGGTGGTTCGGGGGAAGCGAGATCCACGCCCCCATGCATGACCGGCTGGGCCAGGGTTGGGAGACCGTTGAGGTTTGAACCGGGGGGAGTGGCTGCCGCTGAAAGTTGCAAAAACCTGCCGATTTTCAGCCCTTGACTAGCGCGCATAAATGTGCGCACATTATATTATGCGCACGACGATTGAATTGCCCGACCGCTTGTTCCGGGAGGCGAAGACCCTGTCGGCGGCAAAGGGTGAGACCTTGAAGGAGTTCTTTACGGCTGCGCTTGAGCGGGCGGTGGCGGAGTCTTCGGAAGTCGAGCCACGGCGGATGGTTCGACCGCCGATTCGTGGGCGCGGTCCGATCCCACCGAGGACCAACGCGGAGCTGGCGTCTTTGTTGGAGTCCGAGGATCTTGAGAAGTCCTCATGAAATCCTTGGTCGATGTGAATGTGGTCTTTGCCATGCTGGTGGAAGGCCATTCGCATCATACCGTCGCGTGGAATTGGTGGGAACGACAGCCGGTTGAGGGTGTCCTTCTCTGTCTACCGGTTCGCCTCGGTGTGTTGCGACTCCTGACCAATGCCCGAGCGATGGGGAGCGCTCCGGTGAGTCCAGATGAGGCTCTTCTTGCATGGGATGAGATGGAGGCTGATGAACGGACTTGTTGGCTGACCGATCCGTCCGGGCCTGCTGCGGAAACCTGCTTCCGCAGGAATGTTGCCGGTCGGAGTCCGACGCCCAATCTATGGACGGATGCTCTTCTTGCGGGCTGGGCCGAAAGCGCCGGCTGCCGACTGACCTCCTTCGACGCAGGCTTTCGCTCCTTCCCGGGCCTGGATTTCGAATGGTTGGGGAGCTGACGGGATCGGCACGATATTGTTTCTGCGGGTTGTCTGCGGCATTCCTGCCGCAGACCATTTCGTCGGCTTCCGGCTGCCGACCTTTCAGGTTAGACTGCGGCTGGAAGCCACAGCCACGGCCTGCCGCTGGAAGCGGCAGCAACCCATCGTCATGAACTTCACCATCGTCACGCCGAACCTGAATTACGGACGCTTCCTGGGGGAGTGCCTGCAGAGCGTGGCCGACCAGCAGGGGGTGGAGTGGGAGCATCTCGTCATCGATGGCGGGTCCAATGACGACAGCGCCGAGGTGGCGGCACGGTTCGAGCATGCCAGCTGGATCCAGGAGCCGGACGAGGGGATGAGCGATGCGATCAACAAGGGCTTTGATCGCGCCCGGGGCGAATGGGTGATGTGGCTGAATGCCGACGACCGCCTTAAGCCGGGCGCCCTGACGCAGATGCTGACGGTTCTGCGAAAATCGAGCGCAGACATCGTTTACGGGAATTGGGATTTCATGGATGCCGATGGTGAACACCTGCGCCACGTCAGGGCTCCCCGCTGGTCCCGCTTCGTCCACGTCCACCACCATTGCTTCGTCGGATCCACGGCGGCGTTCTACCGGAAGTCGACGGTCATCGACGCCGGGCATCGCCTGCGGGTCGATTTCAAGTATGTGATGGATGGGGAGTTCTACGCGCGACTGGATGCCGCCGGGCTGCGTTTCGAGCACGTCGACCCGACCGTGGCCGAATTCCGGATGCACGGGGAGAACCTCTCGCAGCGCCATCTTGGAGGGACCCGTGACGTGGGAGAACTCCTCGAGGCCGAGAAGCAGTTCAGTGAGTCGCGTGCCGTCCGCCGTGCCTATGGCGTGACCCTTTTCCGTGATCCCTACCTGAACGGAATCATCGACGGCTTGCTCTGGATTCTGGCGAAGGGCTGGAAAGCCGTTCTCCGGCTCCGGGGTTGAACACCCTCGCCGAGACCCGACGCATGATCCGCAAACTCATCAGTCTTTATCGGGAGGTCTTCATTGACCCGATGCCGCTGGAGGAGTTCTCCGACTACGACGACTACTGGGATCAGCGGGTGAGGCAGGAACCCAAGTACCGCTTTGTCTGGGTGGCCGACCGCCTGCCCGAGCAGGGCAGGCTCCTCGATGTGGGATGTGGTGACGGGGCTTTTCTGGAGCACGCCCGACAGGTGCGTCCCGACCTCGGGACGGTCGGGATCGATGGTTCCGCCACGGCCATTGAAAAGCTGAAGGAAAAGGGGCTGGAGGGTGCGGTGGTCGGGGACCTGGATCGACCCGATCTTTCGGGCTTCCGTGACGTCGATGTCGTGGTGGCGATGGAGATCATCGAGCATCTCGCCGAGCCCGAGCGCCTGATGGAGGAGATTCGGAAGACCGAGGCGCGGACCGTTTACATCACCATCCCGAATCTGGGCTTCATCCTCAACCGCCTGCGACTGGCGCTGGGAGGGAAGATGCCGGTCACCGCCATCGTCTATCACATCAAGGAGCACCTTCGGCACTGGACCGTTCGCGACTTTCGTCACTGGGCGGATCATTGCGGCTTCACGGTCGAACACTACGTCGGTCAGAACGGCTTCTTCGGCCTTTGGCGCATCTGGCCTTCGCTGTTCGCCCGGCAGATGATCTATGTGCTGTCGCCCAAGGCGCGCTGAACTCCAAGCATGATGAAACGCATCCTCACCTACGGGACCTTCGACCTCTTGCACCGCGGGCACATCGAGCTGCTGCGCCGCGCCCGCGAGATGGGGGATTTTCTGATGGTGGGACTGTCCACCGATGGATTCAACGCCCTCAAGAACAAGAAGTCGTTTTACGCCTACGAGGAGCGCAAGCTGGTGCTCGAGGCGATTCGTCATGTCGATGAGGTCATCCCGGAGGAGAACTGGGAGCAGAAGGCGGACGACATCCGTGCGCATCGGATCGACATGCTGGTCATGGGCGATGACTGGCGGGGAAAGTTCGACGACCTGCGTTCCATTTGCGAGGTTGCCTACCTGCCCCGCACGGCCGGCATCAGCACCAGCATGGTCAAGGCCCGCCTGAGTCTCGGAGGAAACTCCGAAATCCGGTATGAGTGAGGCACATCCGTGATCGCCATGCGTGAATTGCTCCGCTTCCTGTTCGAGTGGCTCCATCGTTGGATGCCCAAGGCGAACCACACGGTCATCTACGGATGGCCGGATGGCGAGGACCAGAGCCGGGCGCTCGAGCAGTCCCTCCAAGCGACCCGCCTCGAGCGGGTCGTTTTGCTTCTGGAGCGACCGGAGGAGGCCTCGTGGGCCGACGGTCCCAAGACCCGCCGTGTCCGGAAAGCGTCCCTCGCCGGGATCGGCTGGTTCCTCCGCGCCCGCTATGTGTTTTTCAGCCACCCGTGCTTCGTCCGGCGGTTTCCCGCGAACGTCGTCTCGGTCAACTGCTGGCACGGCATGCCGATCAAGAAGATCGGCGCCATGATCGAGAATGACGAACCCATCCGCTGCAGCCACACGCTGGCCACGTCCCCGTTCTGGGGTGAGATCATGCAGCGGACGATCATGAAGCCGGGTGGCGACATCCTCGCCACCGGCCTGCCGCGCAACGACCGCTTGTTCGTGCCCCGGCACGAGGTCTTCGAGAAGCTCTCGCTCGATCCCGGCCAGCGGCTGGTGCTCTGGTTGCCCACCTACCGGACCAGCCTGCGCGGCCTGCCGCGTGAGGACGGTGTCGATTACGGCAATGCCTTTGGATTGCCCGACGCCGACCCGGAAGAGTTGAATGACTTCTTGGGGCGGCATAAGGCGCGGATGGTCGTCAAGCCGCATCCGATGGCTTCGACGTCAGGGTTCCAGTCATGGAGTCATCTGAAGATCATCGACGATGCCTGGCTGGCCGGTCGTTCGGTTTCCCTCTACGAGCTGCTCGGAGCCAGCGCCATGCTGATTACCGACATTTCCAGTGCGGTGATCGACTACCTGCTGCTTGACCGACCGGTGATTCATGCCTTTCCGGATCTCGACGAGTATCGGGCTTCGCGCGGATTCACCGTTGAACCGATCGAGGACTACCTCGCGGGTGCGGTGGTCCGGGATCAGCGGGGATTGGTGGCGGCGCTTGAGAAGGAACTCGGCGGGGATGACCCGCACGCGGAACGTCGGCAAAAGCTCCTCGAGCTGTCCCACCAGCACCGTGACGGGGCAGCGACGAAGCGCTTGCTCGAGTCGATCGGGTTGTAGAAAGGAAGGGCACCTTGCAGGTGCCTGGAGGTGACGGAGCGAGACCGGGCACAGGCCCCGCAATCACGCCCGTGGGGCACCTGCAAGGTGCCCCTCCTTTCCCGTCCGCCACTTGCGGAACACCCAGAGGGCCATGAGCATGCCGAGGGCATCGGTGGCCAGGTCGACAAGGTCCGTCCAATCAAATCCATAGCCGAAGCCCCACTGGGCGGCTTCGACGGCAAGCGCGAGAAGAGCGGCGAGGGTCAGACCCCGCCGCTCTTCTTGCGTCAGGACGAGGAATGCCAGGGTCGGGACGAAGAACAGCAACCCGTGCAGCAGCGGGCGGAGGGGACGGAGTTGGATCTTCCAGCGCAGCAGCAGGTTGGGGGACTCGAGCGCCCCCGGCTGGCTGGGCGCGGGGACGAAATCGCCGGGCCCGAGGGCGCGGGCTGGGGGATCCGGGGCGTCCATCGCAAAGGATCCGACCAGGGGCGATTGCTTCGGCCACGGTCCCGGGATCACCAGGAACCAGGCGGCGACCAGCCAGAGGGCCGCCGCCAGCCATGGCCCGGGCGATCGCAGCCGGCCGGCGACGGAGGCCAGCCAGACGAGCCAGCCGAGGACCACAAACCCCATGCCGGCCCGGGCTGCCGGCGAAACCCGGGTCGGGAAGGTCTCGAAGCGGCTCAGCCGCAGGCGTCCCGACTGGCCGAGGTTTTCCAGATGCAACTCGGCCCTCGCCCCCGGCGGGCCTGCGGGGTGAATGGCGGAGGTTTCGCTGAAGGAGCCGGTGCCCCGGACCGAGAAAAGATAGACCCGCTCGAGGCACTCTCCGTTTTTGATCCATTCCAGGTGCAGCCGGCCGTCCTGCCATTCCTCGGTGCCGCGTTGCAGCTCCTTGGCCTCCACGGTGAAGCGCAGGTGCATGCCGTCGGCCGCCCCGAATTCGCCGAGATCGATTCTCAGCGAGTCGGGTCTGGCCTCGAGCCACGGGCTGCCCCCGGCGATCTCCAGACCGGCGGAGGGATTCGCCGGTTGGTGTCCGTGGTTCCACGAAGCGACCGTGGCCGCGATCAGGCCAAGGCCGGTGACGAGATGGAGGGCGACGCGGCGCACGGCGACAGCAGAGCAGCGACCGGCAGACGTGCCGACCAAAAAGGCGCGAAGGAGTCGGTTGCGGGTGCCTTGAGCTGACGGCGAAAGTGCAAACGAGAAGAGCCGCAAGCCCTCCGATTTCAGCATTTCAGCTTTTCAACTTTTCAGTTTTACCCACCACACCCCGGGGTGGTGACCACCCATGGGCCGGGCTGGACAGGAACTTCGCTTTTTGCTGAAAGAATTCCGTGATTGCCCCGGGGCGGGTGCTCGCCTATCACCTCGCCTCCGGAACCCCCGGAAAATCATGCCCGTCGGCCGAAAAGAAGCCTTTTCGATCCAGTTCCTGCAACTGGTGGACGCGGGATTGGTGTGGTTTGGCTTCTATCTCGCCAACCTGCTGCGGGATCCGGTGCGCGATTGGCTCGGGGAGGCCCCGACCGACGAAGCCGGGCTCCTTTCCATGGCATGGATGCTCTACATCGCCGTGCCCTTCACGCCGCTGATTCTCGAGTTCTTCCGCTTCTACCAGCGGCTGCGGATGAAGACCCTCGGCCAGTCCGTCTCGCAGTTGTTCCGCGCGCTGCTGGTCATGGCCCTGATGCTGGGGCTGCTGGTCATCTTCGCCAAACTTCCCGAGGGCAGCCGGGTGGTGCTCGGCCTGGGCGGGCTTTTCGTCTTTCTGCTGATCCTGGGACGGGACCGGATGCTCACGGCCCACCTGCGCCAGCGGGGGGTGAAGGAGCACCTCAAGGAGCGGGTGCTGATCGCGGCGTCCCGGGAGGACCGGGACGAGTTCCTGGCCGAGCTCGACCCGGAGATCATGGAGGGGCTCAACGTCGTCGGCCGTTTCGATCTGGGCGAGAACCAGGTGGAGGATCTCTACGACGTGCTGAAGGAAAAGTCGGTGGAGCGGGTGATCATTGCGGCGGGTGAAACGGGTTTCAGCAAGGTCGCCGAGTGCGTCGAGGCCTGCGAACTGCAGGGGATCGAGGCCTGGGTGGCGGCGTCGTTCATGCGCACCCAGGTGGCGCGCCCGACCTTCGACATGCTCGGCGACAAGCCGATGCTGGTCCTGCGCTCGACGCCGGACCTGTCCTGGGAACTGGCGGTCAAGGCGGTGTTCGACCGGGTCGGGGCGTTTCTCATCATCCTCCTCACCCTGCCGCTGTGGGTCTTCGCCTGGGTCGGGATCCGGATCGCCAGCCCCGGTCCTGCCTTCTACTTCCAGAAGCGCGCGGGCAAGTATGGCCGGCCGTTCCGGATGTGGAAGTTCCGGACGATGGTGCCGGATGCCGACAAGCTGCTGGACAAGATCAAGGACGAGCATGGCAACCAGATGGACGGCCCGGTCTTCAAGCTCGAGAACGATCCGCGGATCTTCAAGTTCGGGGCGATCCTGCGCAAGCTGAGCATCGACGAGCTGCCGCAACTGCTCAACGTGCTGACGGGGGACATGAGCCTGGTCGGACCGCGTCCGCTTCCGCTCTACGAGGTCGAGGCCTTCCAGAAGTCCGGGCACCGGCGCCGCCTGAGCGTGAAGCCCGGGATCACCTGCGAGTGGCAGTGTGCCGGGCGCAACCGGATCAGCAGCTTCGAGAAGTGGGTGGAGATGGACCTGCACTACATCGACAACTGGTCCCTGTGGCTGGACATCAAGCTGCTCCTCAGGACCGTGCCGGCCGTGATCTTCGGCTGGGGAGCGAAGTAGCCGGTGTTTCGGTAGCCGGCCGTTCGGTATTTCGGAAACACCGAAACACCGAAACACTGAAACACCGAAACACTGAAGTACCGAAACACCGAAACACCGAAACACTGAAGTACCGGTGAGAATGAAGTGATGAAGACGGTCTCTGTGACGTTACTGGCGACTTCCTTTCTGCTCGCGCTCGTCTTCGGGGCGCAGACGGCGGAGTGGAGCTGGGGACCGGCGTTCGTCGCGCTTGCCCTGGCGGTGGGGGCGGGTGCCCTGGTCCGGGGCCGGGGAGGATGGAACGGGCTGGCGGTGGCGATGCTGCCGGCGGTCGGCTGGATCCTCTACCGGGGTGCCACTTCCGACGTGATGGACTTCGCCCGGGCGGATGCGATGCTGGTCCTGGCGGTGGTGGCCACGGCGTGGGTGGTTTCCGGTCTGCGCCCCGGCAACCGGGCGATCCCCGGGTTGTTTGTCGGGCTTGCCCTCGTGTTGGCGATCAATCTCGGGGTTGCCGTGGCGCAGAGTCAGAATCCGGATTTCGTCTGGCCCTATAACCATCGCCCGGCGACCGGCGCCACCGGGTTTTTCGGGCACTACAACTATTTTGCCAACTTCACGCTCGGAGTGGCGCTCTTGCTGGCGGCCCGCGGTCTGTTCTCTCGCGACCACGTCGGCCTGAAGTTCCTGTTCGTCACCGTGGCCGTCTGGTCCGGGGCGATGGTGGTGGTTTCCGGTTCGCGGGGAGGAACGGTGGCGATGGCGGTCGGCATCATGGCCCTCGTCGGGTGCGCGGGAGTCCTCGCCTGGCGCCGCAAGCTGTGGTGGTCGAAGATCGTGATGGTCGCCTTCCCGCTGCTGCTCGTGGGCGGGGCGGTCGCGGGATGGGCCTTGTTCTCCAAGGTGGTGGAGAAACGGGGAGGCGATGGTGACATGGCCCGCCTGGCGGACAACTCGGCGCGGTTGGAGTGGATCGACCTGGCGTTGCGCGTGGCGGGAGACCATCCGCTCACCGGAGGAGGCAGCCGCGCCTTTTCGTGGGAACGCAACCGGCACTGGGAGGTGGGGGATTTCAGCAAGGGCGACGAGAACGAACGCTTCGTCCACAACGAGCTGCTGCAGACCGTCACCGACTACGGCGCGGTGGGGGCCGTGCTGGTGCTGATCCCGATCGGGTTCGTCGGATGGCTGGCGCTTTCGCGGCTCTTTCTTGGCTCGGAGGACGACAGCGAGCATCTGGATGCGGTGGCGGCCGGGGTGCTCGCGGCAGGAGCGGCCGTGCTGGTTCAGGCCAACTTCAGCTTCGTCTTCCACCTGCTGCCGTCGACGATGCTGCTCGGCCTGTTGTTCGGACTTGGTGCACTGCTGATGAAGAAGGGGCCGGCGAGCTGCGGGGTGTGCGCGATCGGAACCGGTGGGGTCCTCGGGGTTTGCCTGCTCTGGTTGGGGGTTCAGGCCTCCCGCAGCCTGCATGCGGTGTGGCCGGTGATCTACGCCGATCCCTCCCTTCTCCATTCCAACCCCGGTGCCGCCGTCGACCGCCTCGAGCAGGCCTCGCGGTGGTGGTCGGGTCATCGCTTCATCGAGGAGGCCGGGAATTATTCGAGGCGTGCGGCGGCGGCCGCGGCCAGTGACGAGGAACGGCAGCACTGGAACCGGCGGGCCGTGGAATTCTATCGCGAGGCCGCGCTCGAGCATCCTCACCATCCGGGGCTCGCGCTCAATGCCGCCAACGCGCTTTCCGAATTGGGCCGCGCGGAGGAGGCGGACGAGGCCTTCGAGCGGGCGATCGCGCTTCAAGGCGGTCTGGAGGGAGCCTTCGCCGCCCGCTATTTCCACGCCAAGCACATCTACGGCTTGTGGCACCGGCGATGGATGGAGGAACGGCGGTCCGAGGAGGCGCTGTGGCAATTCCTCCGGGTCCGGCAGCTTCTCGACGAAGCGAAGGAACAGGCAAGCTGGGGAAATCCCGAGCGGGAGGAATTCCGCAAGCAGGTCGAGCAGTCGATCGGCTTCCTCGAGAATGCCAGGGTGCGGCCGCGCCCCCCCGAGCCGGGCGCTACGAATTGATCTGGTCCCAGGCGATGTTCGAATCGGCCAGTTCCCTGAGGAGTTGGCGGATTTTCCGGTCGGCCATCTCGAAGTTGGGCGGCCCGCCGAACTCGCGCTCTTCCGAGTCGCTGAAGGCCATGGTCGCGCTGATGTAGGCCCAGCGCTGGGCCTTGCCGTGGAGCACTCGGTCCTTGATGTCGATCAGGGTTCGCTTGGTGTGGTCGCGGGTGATGTCGTGCTCGCCGACGAAGAAATAATAGGTGAGGCAATCGCGGGTGATGAACTGGCGGTCCTCCGGCGGACCGTAGCCGATGCCCTGCTTGGAAAGCAGGCGCATGACGGGGATCTTCTTGCCGTCACCGAGCTCCAGCTCGTCCTTGAAGCCCTGGATCGAGCGGTGGCCCTGGGCGGGCATGCAGCGCTCCGGGCGGTGGATCGAGGTCGCGAGGTCGTGGCCCGAGAGCACGATGGAGAGATCGATCCGGTCCACGGGAACCCCGTCGATGATCGACATTTCCTCGAGCCGGCGGCGGAAGCAGTGGGCCTTGGAGAACTCGGTATCCTTCGCGAGGATGTTGATTTCGAGTTCGGAGGGCGGGTAGGTCCGGGTCTCCCATGCGCCGATGAAGGGCTCGATCTTCATGTCCATGGCGCTTTCCGCCTCGTTCAGAGGCGGGAGCAAGTAGATCGCCGACATCACGGCGGCCATCAGCGCGGCGGGAATGAAGAAGCGGATCATCGTTTCAGCCCGTGGATTTTACAACCTCGCGGCGGGTCAGCTGGGGTTTGCGGAAACGGGTCAGGCCGCCTTCCAGGAAGGAATGCAGGGTCAGCAGGAGAAGCAGCGAGATCGGGTAGAAGACGATGAGGCCGGACCAGTCGTGCCAAGTGTCACGGGCGAAGACCGGATCGCCGTATTCGGCGATGACGAAGATGGAGGTGAGGCGCAGCATGTTGCCGATGATCGCCAGCGGGATCGCCGAGACGCAGAGCAGGGCCTTCTTCCACAGGCTCATCTTCGCGACGTAGGCCCAGACGGTGGAAATGAGGATCAGCGCCATCAGCGACCGGATCCCGCCGCAGCCTTCGTTGATCTCCAGCGGCTCCCAGTTGTCGTTCAGCGAGAAGATCTGGGTTCCCCGGACTTCCGTTTCGACGCCGAACCAGCCGCAGCCGATCTGGGCGAGCTTGGTCGAGAGAATCTGGAGGTGGGTGGTCGCCTGCTGGAACTGCGGCACGGGAATCGCCAGCCACAGCACGAAGAAGGGGAAGGCGGTGAGTTTTGCCACCTTCCAGCCCCAGAAATACCACGTGCAGCCCCACAGGATCATCGGCAGGCCACCGCAGGCCAGCCGGGGTTGGCCGGTGCGGTGGGCGAGGACGAAGAATCCGGCCCCCGCCAGCGCCACCAGCAACCCGAGCCACATCGACTTTTCGACGGCGGTCTCGCGCGCCTCCTTGAGCCGCGGCCATTTCCAGATGATGAGGCCGATGGTGATCAGCGGGACGAGGAAGCCGTGCTCGAAGTCGGTCACCTCGTTCCACGTGCTCTTCCACCAGCCGGTCGGCGTGTAGGCCTGGCCCGGCCCGAGACCCTTCTCGATGAAGTAAAAGAAGCCCACGACCAGGCCGACGGCGATCACGCCGGGGAGCAGGGATGCCGCGGAGGGCCCGGATTTCTGCTTGGGTTCCATCAATCGAGTGCATGGAGGGTTGCCGAGCGGATCCGGACTGTCAACAATCCTGCCCGCCGCCCCCAAAGACCCATGAGAATCATCAGTGGAACCGCCCACCGCGATCTTGCCGAGCGCATCGCCACCGAGTTGGACACGACCCTGGCCGATGTCCACGTGACGGCCTTCCCCGACGGGGAGACCTTCGTCCGGATCAACGAGAACATCCGCGGCGAGGATGTCTTCCTCGTCCAGCCGACCTGCCCGCCGACGAATCACAACGTGATGGAGCTGCTGATCATGGTCGACGCCGCCCGGCGGGCCTCGGCCGAGCGCATCACGGCGGTCATTCCCTTCTTCGGCTACGCCCGCCAGGACCGGAAGGACCAGCCGCGGGTGCCGATCACGGCCAAGCTGGTGGCCAACCTGCTGACCTCCGCCGGGGTCGACCGGGTCCTCACGATGGACCTGCACGCGCCCCAGATCCAGGGGTTCTTCGACATCCCGGTGGATCACCTCTACGCCAAGCCGGCGCTGATCGGCTACATCCGGGAAAAGGTCGGCGACCCTTCCGGACTCACCGTGGTCTCGCCCGATGTCGGGGGGACCAAGCTCGCCCGGGCCTACGCCGATGCGATCGGCACCGACCTCGCGATCGTGGCGAAACACCGGGTCAGCGCGACCCAGGTCGAGGCGATGAATGTCATCGGCGAGGTCGAGGGTCGCGACGTGATGCTGGTCGACGACATGACCGAGACCGCCGGGACCCTGTGCGCGGCGGCGGAAATCCTCGCACGGCATGGAGCCCGGCGGGTGTTCGCCGGCGTGTCCCATGCCGTTCTCGGCGAACTGGGGCGTCAGCGCATCAAGGACTCGGCGATCGAGGAGGTGATCACCACCGACTCGGTGCCGCAGGCCGGCGGCGAAAAGGTCCACGTCTGCGGGATCGGCGGTCTCATGGCCGAGGCCATCCGCCGCATCGCCGGCGGCCAGTCGGTCACCTCGCTCTTCGACGTGTAGGGCGGCGTCAGCGCACCACCGTGAACTTCTCGCCGAGCAGCCACTTGCGCACGAGTTCCCGGTTCGCCGTCAGGTTTCCCTGCACCCGGTAGTTCGAGCGACGCAGGACTTCGGCCTCCGCCTCGGCTTCGTCGACCACGCACCACGGCGATGATCCGGACGAGTGCACGAAGCGAAACCCGTCCGGGCGGCTGACGATGAATCCGACGTGGGTGTCGAGCCCGACGATGCGGATCCCGGCATCCATGCCCCGCAGCTCCGCGGCGTAGGTTTCATAGGGCACGCCGACCCGCAGCGACAGCTCGTTCTTCGGCAGGAAGGTGCGCAGGATGTTCTGCGAGGGCTGTCGGGCGAGTCGGTAGCGGTCGACCCGGAATCCGGCATCGCGAAGGACCGTCGCCACGAAGTAGCCGCAGGCGATCGTGCCGCCGCCCGGCGTTTCGCAGTGGCCGTTGAAATCCCACGGCGTGCCGAGCCAGCACCTCATCAGGTCCGGCAGGGCCGTTTCGAGAAACACCGCCGCCTCGTCGATGACCGCCTCGCGCCCGCGCCCGCTGCCGGCCTCGCGGTAGCGCCTGCCGAGGTTCCGGCGCCAGCGCTCGGTCTCCTCCTTGAGCACCTCGTAGCGGTCGGGGTCGGGTTTCGGCGGGCCCTTGCCGATCACCAGCACCGGTTCGCCGTGGCGTTCCCACAGCCCCTTCAGATCCGCCCGGAACCACCATCCCGCCCCGCCGACCACCAGCGCGGTCACGAGCAGCGTTCCGAAGCACGAGCGTTTCATCGATCAAAGCTCCGGCCGCACCGGGATGCCGCGCGCGGCGAAGTGGCGCTTGGCCTCGCTCACGGTGTGCGTGCCGAAGTGGAAGATGCTCGCCGCCAGCACCGCATCGGCCCGGCCCTTGTCCAGCACCTCGACCATGTGGTCCAGGTTGCCGGCGCCGCCGCTGGCGATCACCGGGATCCCGACCGCTTCGGAAACCGCCGCCGTCAGCTCGCAGTCGTAGCCCGCCTGGGTGCCATCGGCATCCATGCTGGTGAGCAGGATCTCGCCCGCGCCCCGCCGCCAGACCTCCTTGGCCCACTCGACGGCATCGAGCCCGACCGGGGTCCGCCCGCCGTGGGTGTAAACGCCCCACTTGCCCGGTCGCTCGCGCTTGGCGTCGATCGCCACCACGATGCACTGCGCACCGAAGGCCTTGGCCCCGGCGTCGACCAGGTTGGGATCGTTCACCGCCGCGGTGTTCACGCCGACCTTGTCGGCCCCGGCCAGCAGCATCTCGCGCATGTTCGCCACCGTGCGGATGCCGCCTCCCACGGTCAGCGGGATGAAGCAGTGCTGCGCGGTGCGGCGGACGACGTCGGCCATCGTCGCGCGGTTGTCCGACGAGGCCGTGATGTCGAGAAAGACCAGCTCGTCGGCCTGCTGCTCGTTGTAGGCCATGGCGCTCTCGACCGGGTCGCCGGCATCGATGAGGTCGACGAAGTTGACGCCCTTGACCACGCGGCCATCGGTGACGTCGAGGCAGGGGATGATACGTTTCGCGAGCACCGCGAGAGCAAAACGCCCGCAGCCCTGCTTGTCCATCCCGGGGGCACCGGGGGGTGTCACTGAAAGTGGTGGGCATGGCCGGGACTTGTCGGCCGGCAGGCATCCCCCTCTAGACTGCGGCGATTCATCGCCGCTTTGGCGAAGCATTTCAATGCGAGCCGCGCCATCGGCGATGAATCGCCTCCATCAAAGCGGCGATGAA
>JAKZES010000045.1 GCA_022548915.1 Verrucomicrobiaceae bacterium E54 | reverse complement strand
GTTGGGTTTTGTGTGTGAGTCAT
This sequence comes from Verrucomicrobiaceae bacterium E54, assembly GCA_022548915.1. GTDB lineage: Bacteria > Verrucomicrobiota > Verrucomicrobiia > Verrucomicrobiales > Akkermansiaceae > Haloferula. The sequence goes on along the minus strand of JAKZES010000045.1, from coordinate 43,373 downwards.
TGATTTGAACACCAACAACTTACACCAAAACTCCAACCGCCCTCAATTCTCGGTATGAGAAATCCGGGCTAGTGTGCCGGATCGCAAACTGGTGATCCCGACCGTGGCTGTCCACGTGCTCGGCCATGCCGATTTCCAACAGGGAGTTGTGCGGGTGACGCCCTTCGCGCGTCCGGTGACGGAGGAGGAGCCCAAGGGCAAGCCGGGTGATCCCGACCACGTCCGCATCGAGGCTGGCGACCACACCCTGGTCAGCCGCCTCATCGATGGCCACTACCCGAACTGGAAGCAGGTCGTCCCGAATGAGCGCGTCGCTTCGGCGGGCTTCGACGAGAACAACCGTGTCGCAGTGATCGACTGGCTCAAGGCGCTGGCCAAGGGCGGCAAGGAGGTCGCCGTCGAGTTGCGGCCCGCGAAACGCGGACACCTCGAACTGAGCCACGCGCCGGGCACCAGCCACGCGTCGCGTATCGAGGTGCCGGCGGACATCACCGGGAAACCCCAACCGGTGGCGCTCAACGCCGCCTATCTGGCCGATGCTCTGACCATCGCACCGACGCTGTGGTTCATCGACGAGATGAGCCCGGTCGTCGCCCGTCGCCTCGACGACACCCTGTGCGTCGTCATGCCGATGCGCCTCGGGGCATCCGATCGCGCCGCCGCGTGAGCTTTGGACTGCGGAGGCTTGCCTCCGCTTTGGGAGCTACTCCCGGGATCCGCAGCTCAAAAAGCACCCACAGGACCAGATCTGCTCCATCCGGCAACCACGCCACCGGCAGGTCGAAAGCGGAGGCAAGCCTCCGCACTCCCAAAACCGACGCCCGCCCGGTCTCACACCTTGGCGGGCGTCTCCATTCTCCGCCCGACGCATTCCGCGAAGGGCAACTCAACCCGAAACCACCAACTGAAACAACATGTCCACCAGCATCACCACCATCGACTCGGCCTCCCTCCATTTCCGCGAGGGAAGGTCCGACAAAGTCTATCACGCCGCCATCGAATCGAAGGGCGATGGTTACATCGTCACCTTCGCCTATGGTCGTCGCGGCAACACGCTTACCACCGGGATCAAGACCCCGCAGCCCGTTCCGCTGGAGCAGGCAAGGCAGGTCTTCGACAAGCTGGTCCACTCGAAGCTCCGCAAGGGATACACCCGGAGCACCGACGGCACGCCCTACCGGGGCACCGCCTCCGGGTCCATCGACACCGGCATCCGCCCGCAGCTCCTCAATCCCATCGAGGAGAGCGAAGTGGGTCGCCTGATCGGCTCGCCGAAGTTCTGCCTCCAAGAGAAGCACGACGGACGCCGGCTGCTCGTCCGCAAGCGCGGGGACACCATCACCGGGATCAACCGCCGGGGACTGGCAGTTGCCATCCCAGGGCCAGTCCACGATGCGGTTGCGGGGCTTCCCTGCGATGTGATCATCGACGGTGAGGCTGTCGGCGACGCCCTGCACGCCTTCGACCTCCTCGAGCTCGAAGGCCGCACCCTGCGCGAACTCGGCTACCTCGACCGCTTCAAGGTTCTCATGGGCGTTCTTCCCATGGGAAACCCAGCCCTCTGCTGGATCGCGACCCCGCTCGATCCCGACGACAAGCTGGCGACCTACGAGGAACTCCGCGCTACCGGTGCCGAGGGAGTCGTATTCAAGGACATTGACGCGCCTTACCGTCCCGGTCGTCCGAACAGCGGGGGACCCCAGCTCAAGTTCAAGTTCGTCGAGACCGCGTCGTTCATCGTCGCCGGGAGGAACGGAACGAAGCACAGCGTCGGCCTGGAGCTGCTCACCGCGGAGGGCAACCGCGTCTCCGCCGGAAATGTGACCATTCCCGCAAACCATGAGGTGCCGGAAAAGGGTACCGTCGTCGAGGCACGCTACCTCTACGCCCATCGCGAGAGCGGCGCGATTTACCAGCCGGTCTACCTCGGCCCCCGGGACGACATCCCGGCGGACGAATGCACGGTGGACCAACTGAAGTTCAAGGCCGAGCCGCTTGCAGTGGTCACGCCATGAGCAAGTCCGACTCCCACGCCGCACCCGGACCCTTCCGGGTCGGCGACCGGGTGCGGATCCACCCGGAGTGGCAGGACCCCGGCGACGACGACTTCGAGCGCGTCGTCATCGAGGCACCAGCCGACAGCCCCCGGGTGCTTGTCCGCACCCTGATCCCGGGTTTCGAGCATCCGCCGACCGAGTGGATTGAGGTGAGCCAGCTCATCCGGCTGCCCGATCGATGGCACCGCGGCTGGAAGCCACGGACACCGCCTGCCGCTGGAAGCGTCAGCTACCCACGCCCGCCCCGGCCTCTTGCCGTGGCGGGCGTTTCATTTTCCGCGCGTGGGTCGGCTCCGATGCCGTCCTTCGTGCCTTCTGAAAACAACAAACCAACAACCAGCCAAATACACATGAACCAACTCATGAATCCCGACGCTCCCGTGCCCTACGAGATCGTCGATCCCGAAAAACAGAAGCCCGTTGCCGGGATGCTGCTCCACTGTGGGGCGGAGCTCGTCGATCGGCCCACGCTCAACGCCGTGCCCACCCCGAGGGGCACGAACACCTGGTATCCGCTCGCCCACCGGGCGCTGCTGGAGGAGGTCCAGAACCAGCTCGAAACCGCCGGGTTTTCCATCGGCCGCGAAAGTCACGCCCTCTCCCACGAGGGCCGACGCTACTTCGGCGTGATGGAGGTCCGCCAGCCCGACACCCCCGAGCGGGATTACGCCTGGGTCGTCGGCTTGCGGAACAGCCACGACAAGACCTTCCCGGCCGGACTAGTGGCAGGGACCTCGGTCTTCACGTGTGACAACCTCGCCTTCTCCGGCGAGGTGAAGATCAGCCGCAAGCACACCCGCTTCGCCTACCGCGACCTGCGGCATCTGACGGCCCGTGCCGTCGGTCGTCTTGGTGACCGGTTCCGGAGCCTCGACAAGCGCATCGACGCCTACCGCGACTGCTCCGTCCCCGACTGGGCGGCGCACGATCTGGTCATCCGGGCCACCGACTGCGGGGCGATCACTCCCATGCAGGTGCCCGACGTCGTCCACGAATGGCGCGAACCGAGCCACCGCGAGTTCCGCCCCCGGAACTTGTGGTCGCTCTTCAACGCCTTCACCGAGGTGTACAAGGGCCAGAACCCCAGCCTGACGCTCGCCCGCAGCGAGGCCCTCCACGGGCTTTGCGACGGCGTCGTCGGACTCGCCAACTGAGAAGGGAGGACGTCATGGAATACTATCCCCAGTCTCAGGGTCGGAAGAAGGTCCGGCCCATTCTACTGATCATGGGTGTCGTCGTCCTGTCGGTGACCGGCCTGCTGCTGGCCACCTGTGGCGACTCGATCGTCCAGGCCCCGGCCACCGCCGCTGGCGAGCGGGCCATGGAGAAGGTCGGCCGGCAGATCCAAAAGGTCCTCGGCCGCACCGTCACCATCCACTCCGACGGCATCGTCGCCTTCCCCCGGGAGGTGTGCGAGGTCGTTCTGGAGAACCACGACATTCAGGCGAGCACCCGCTACCGGTCGACCGGATGGTTTGGCTGGGGCAAGTCCCATGTGGTCATGGGTGGCACCTACCGGGCCAAGGTCGGCTTCGACCTGGGCAAGGCCTCGGCCGAAGTCGAGGACGGGGTGTTGCGCCTGTGGCTACCGAAGCCCCGGGTGCTCGCCTTCGAGACCCTCAAGGTCCGGCGCCAGACGGAGGACGTATCGTGGTGGAATCCACTGGAACCCGCCGAAATGGAAGCCGCCTACCGGGCCAACCGGGCGGAAGCCGAACGGCGTCTTGACGACCCCGAGCTGCTCAAGGGCGCCACAAAACGCCTGGTCCGCCGGATGCGTGACGGCCTCGGCGACCTGGGCCTCGACGTACGCGTCGAGATCCTCCCGCCGCCCCCGGCGTAACGCCGAAAAGAACAACAGCCGGCGTTCGGGGCGTGTGCCCCGAGCGCGCGGCTTTCTTTTTGCTACTCCGCGCCAAGCTTGGATGGATTGGGTGACAAACATCGTGTCCGTTGTCGTTCTGAGTTCCCATCAGGAGGGTTAGTCGCTTCAATGCCGAAGGTAACTTTTCTTAACGTGCAGCGGCCGAATTCCACCCTTTGCAGCGCAGCTTTCATGCGTCCGTGCTTCATGGTTGCGCTTTCGGGACATCGGCCGGTCGGAGCGAAGCCGTGGCGCACGTCCGAGCGCCTCGACGCGGTACGCGGGCAACTGGAGAGGGAGCTGTCGAAGCTGGAAGAAGAGGTCGAAGCGGTGGGTGGCGAGCTTCATCTGGTGTGCAGTGTGGCTGCGGGGGCGGATTTGGTGGCTTGTGAGATCGCTCGCGATCGGGAGATGCCGATGCATCTCATCCTTCCCAAGCCGGAGGAGGAATTCTTGGCCGAAGATTTCGGAGGGGATGCGGCTGCATGGCGGGATCGTGCGGTTTCGATTCTCGATCACGTCAAGTCGGGCGTGAGACCTTCGGAGGCAGGGGAGCGACATTGCACGCTCCGTGTGGTCGATGCCCCCTCCCGGGAACCGGATTGCTACGAAGCGGTGAACTTCTTGCTTCTGGATGTTGCCGATGTCCTGCTCACGGTCAACTTCCTCGGGGGCGCGGAAGAGACCGGCGGGACCGCCCATGTGACGCGACAGGCCGCGGCGCTCGGGCTTCCCCACGTGAATGTTGATCCTGCCGATGGTTCGACCGGCCTGCTCAGCGAGGCTGCGTTCCAAGTATCCAAGGTGGAGGGTTTTCCGGTCTTTGAACGGCTCGGCGATCATCTAGGCTACGATGGGGGCACCGAAGCCGAAGGGATCGAGGACTTCGCCGAGCGCTTGGATCAAGCAGCGAACCATTCATCGAAACGGTTCCGAACCTTCACCAAACGAGCCATCTGCAGCCATGCCGCCGCGGGTTTCATCGCCGCGCTCGCGGCATCCTGCTACCACGTCTTCAAGGTGGATCTTGCCGAGGTGAGCTACTGGCTGCTCGCGCTGTTCGCCCTCGTTGAACTGTTGCTCGTCGGTTATGGCTTCTTTCTGGAATTCAAAGTCGGGCGTGATCACGTCGAGGGTGTTTGGCTTGACTGCCGGTTTGCCCGCGAAGTGATCCGGGGACTTGAGTCAGCGGCACCTTTTCTCGATCCGTTGTTTCTCAAGATCCACCGGCACCTCCCGGATTGGGGTCGGTTCGCGACGAGTTGCGCGCTTGAGATGAATGCCAGAAGGGAACCCCTGCGTACGGATGATCCCGTGGCGATTGCCCAGGCGAGGGACCAATACATTGAAGGGCGGATTCAGGATCAGATCGGTTACTTCACCCGTGAGAAGAAGCGGGCCGCCGGTCCCGGGAAGGCGTTTGTCAAGCTCGCCCATTTGGCCAGTCCGGCGGCGCTGCTTGCCGTCGGTGTGGCGTTTGTCGCCAAGGCGGGGATTGCGATCGACCATGGGCATACCTGGAGCGCCGTTTTCAAGGGCGATTGGAGCAATGCCCTCCTCTTTCTCTTTCTTCCGGTCTTCTTCCCTCTGTTGGCCAGCTTGAGTTTTGCGTTCATGGCGCATTTCGATTTTGGCCGCCGAAGCCTTGGCTACGGGGTCATGGTCGAGACCCTCGAACACATGGAACGTCGGCTTCGCACCCAGGAAACGTTGCCGACGATTCGGAGGACAGTCAGCTGGACCGAAGAGAGGTTGCTCGCTGAGAATATCGAATGGCTCGCTACCCAGAAGTCGGGCCTGGGTCACTGACATGGCGTGCAGGCAGTCACTCCCAGAACGATCAGCAAACCATGGAGAGCAGGAGCCTCAAGCCGTTCATCTGCGACCGGGAGATCGAAACCCTTTCCATCGCCAGTCGGGTTGGAAGGGCGGTTCTCGCTCTCTCGCCGTTGAGGGTCGAGTATCGGCTCGATTACCAGGGTCGGCGTCTTGTCGGTACGGGTTGGCTCAGGAGCAGCCAGCAGGATGACCGCCTGAGCACGCGTGTCATTGGGGAACCTTTCGAAGCCTCTCCGGTCGAGGTCATCTTCCATCGTTTTCACCTGAGCCGCCGCGGCATGATCAGCTTGGTTGCCCGGATTTCCCAGCAGATGACTCCGAGGGATTTGCCGCTGGTCCAGCAGATGATCCTTCCGTCACTGCCTCCCCGGGAGGAATTGCTGCGGGAGGTTCAAAGGCTCTTCCAGCGTCGGACCGAAAAGCATTGAAGAGACCCACCCGGCATTTCGCCCAGGTCCTCGGCCAATGGAAGGGTTTTCATCATTCGCGGCGAGGCGGTGCCTTTCCGAGGCACTTCCGGACGTCTTCCGGGAACGTTTGTTCACGGGGGGCGAGCGACTCCATGCTGTGTCCAAACGGACCGCCGAGAGTCTCAGGCCCCCCAGAAGAAATCCTCTTTGTTGATCTCCGAGTCCGGAGTTGGGTGGGGCTTCCCCTCACACCAGGCAACCCAGTGCTTGAAGATCTGGGCGAGAAGCGGGCAGTTGGCGAATCCGGCGTAGTCATGGGCGGCGTGCTTGATCATTCGCCGTTCATCTTCCCAGGTAAGCTGGGATTGCCGGCCAGGCTGCAGGCGGGCGAGCATCAGCTGGGTCCGGATAAGGTTCGGCATTCTCAGTCGCCGCTGAGCGGGAAGGATCGTTTCGAGCATAAGGCGCGTGGCCGCAGGGTGGTCACCCTTCTGGGCAAGAAGGCGGGCCTGTCCGGTTTGGACGTAGTCAATGAGGCCCGAACGCACCCGGCCGGTTCGGCCAGTCCGTTCTGCAAAGCTGAGGTATTGCTCCGCGGTGTCGTAATTGCCGAGAATGCGGTCGGCCTCGGCCATCTGGGTATGGATTCGTACCTGGACGCTGGGGCTCGTTGCGCCGTATTCGCTTTCCAGGGTGCTCTCCAGCAACTCGAGTGCTTCCGCTGGTTTGCCGTGGCGGTTCAACCACGTGGCGAAATGGGATTTCCAGCAAGCAACCCCGGAGGCGCGGGTGCGCACTTGAGCCATCTTTCGTTTCACCTGGTCGCCAAGCTCTGGCACACAGGCATGCCCACGAAGCCCCAACCAGGTCTTCGCGTTGCACTCCTCCCAGAGGTATTCCATGTCTTCGGGGTCCACGAGTTTGAGGTAGTAGAGGGAATCTTCCATCGACCTCTCATCTTGGAGGCGTGCATGCACTCGGACGGATTGCCTCCAATAGGAGATGATTTCGAAACTTCCCGGTCGGGGAGGGCTCAGGAGTGGCTCGACTTCGCGGAGTAGCGCCGTCCCCCGAGGGTAGTCGCCGGAATTGAGGGAGCTTGAAGATCGTCTGGCTGCCCTGAGGATGGTGAAGATGTTGGGCTCTCTTCGTTCCTGCCCGCTGGAATGGGGGAGCCGCGGCGAAGTTTCAGACCAGTCCCGCGGGTTCTCGTCAGAAACATTGGGCATGGAAAGGTAACGACCCTTGGCGACGAAGTAGGTCCAGGATGCCTCGCTTTCTCCCCGTTCCCCGGTTCCTCCGTGTTCCCGGATCAGTTTCGCACGTGCCCGGGCCCGTCCCGACTTGGGAAGGGGAAGCTCGAAGGGGTCCGGCGAAAGGCTGTCGGCAAGCTTCCGGAACTCGGGGAGCGGGTCCGCGACATGATCGTAAAGTGAATCGAGCCCCAACTGCATGTAGCGAGCGTCCACCACGGCCAGTTTTTGTCGGAGTTCCACGAACTCTTCGACAAGAGTTGGCCCCAACGACTTTCCGACGGCTGTCATCATCGCTGCGTGTCGTCCTCTCCTTGGAGGGTTGCCTTGGCTGATACCCTCATCGATGTCCGCAAGGGTCTGGCTCATCCGGTTGTTGACCTCCCCGACTCGCCCCCAATTCCAGCCGTGCTTTTTCAGAATCATCTCGAAGGTGGCAAGTTTGGTCGGCCAGTCCAGTTGTCCGACCAAGCCCCGCCACGTCGACTTCGAGGCCAGGGTTTCGAGAACGCTTTGCCACCGGGCGAGGGCGAGTGGTGCCCAGCCCGGAAGATCGCCAGCGGCGTTGCGTGCCGACTCGAGAAAGGCGAACTGAATATCAAGTGCCCTTTCGAGTTGCTCCCTTGAGTCCGGGGCCCCGGATGTCATTCCCGAGTTGAGGGCGAAGGCCTTCAGGTCCTCCACGGGTCGTTCCAGAGCAAGGTCCGGCCCCTGGTTGGTATCGAGGAGGCGAATGACAATCGCGGTGGTGGCGACCTTCAACCAGGTAGACAGCGGTGCCCGGTTCCCGTCTCCGGCCACCACATGCACGCGATGCCGGGTTCCGAGAGGCTCCGCCTTGCCGCTGTTGTGGAGCCCGCGAGAGAACTCGGTTTCCCTGCTGACCGGGCAATCAATGAAGTGGGCCCGAGGTGAAAGCGTGAAGCGAATCCCCGGATGGCCGGCTTCCAGCCCTCCCGAGCCGGTCAGGAGGATTCTGCTGGCCAGCCATGCCAGCATCGGCACCGGATCCACCTGCTGGCTCGCTTCGTAGTTCTCGTGGGATCCCCAGCTCGTGGACGCGGAGTAGCAGACGTTCGACTTCGAAACGTTGACCTTTTCGAAGTGAGCCTTGGAAGCGACGAGGTCGGCCAGGCCGAGGACGAGGCGCTCGCCCGCCATTTCCTGGAGCAATAACTCATCAGGGTGGCAGCACTCCGCGGAGCAAAGCTCGTCATGCCCTTCAGCTCCCTGGGCCGCGTCGCGGTAGTAGCGCGCCCCATTCTCGAGCCACCACCCCCGCCCGCCGTCAGGAACATGCCTGAGGTGCTGGACGAGGGTGCGGTCGATGTGGGCGAGAAGGTTCCCGGTGTCCGCGACCGCGCCGGTCCGGTCAATTGCCGAGAGGGCAATCTCCCATTCGGTTCCAAACCAAAGGGCGTTGCTCACTGTCCGCCACGCTGCCGGATCGATTCCAGGTAGTTCCCCGTCGTGGCCGACGAGAGGATGTCATCGATGATCCCGTCCACCGAAGCGACCTTGGCAAGGGCCTGCTGGGCATTTTGGGATGGTTCCTCCGAGCCGCAGTCGTCTTCGTTCCCCGGTTGGATGTCGTGTTGTTGTCGTTGTTTTTCTTTCATGATGCAAAGTGTCCGGACCGCTGTGTCAGCGGGTGTTGAGCACGCTGAAGAACCACTTGTCGGGCTCGATTGTGACGCCGAGCGTGGCGGCAAGTTCGTGCTCCGTCAGCCCGTCGAGGTCGCCGAATTGTTGGCGTCCCGCGCCAGGGTCGGGGAGACGGACGACGGCCCGCTTGCGGTTGCCGCGGCCCACCACGACGCGGTGCCAGTCGATGGATACTCCACCGCGGCCACCGAAGGCGCGGATGAGGCGGGAGCGTGGGTAGGCGCGGGTGTCCGCGGGAGCGGATTTCTCGGCGTGGGCGATGTGATGCTGCGAGGCAAGCCGTTCGACCGACTTGGAACGCTCAAGATCGAAGTAGATGCCGTTTTCCAGATCGGACCACGCGAAGTCCAGGGCCTTCATCGACGGCTCCGAGAAGGCGAGACCCCTTGCGGAGGCGGCACGATTGAGTACCGCATGCTTCGCAATCCAGTCCACTCGCGGGAAGAGGAAGTCGCGATCCTCGTCCCGGAACGCCTGCAACAGCCTCTCCCACAAGGCGAGGAGCTCCGCCAAACCCGGGATGTAGGCTTCCCCTCCGCCGTCGAGCAGTTTGGTTGCTCCTTCGAGCAGGAGCATCTGGTGTTCGACAGCGGTGACCTGCTGGCCGTTGAGCAACCGTGCTTTCGCCTGCAAGCTTGGATCGGTGTTGAAGGTCCGGAGCGCCACGAGCGGCTCTTCAAAACAGAGCCCGGGATCGTCCCGCCCCGCCTCGATGGAGGCGAGGAAGATCTGCATGAGTCCCGCCTTCATTACCAGGGAGGTGTGGGTGAGGGTCGTGTCGTGGAAGATGCAGTGGAGGCGGGACAAGCCGACGCCTGCCAGGCGCTCATCGCGAGTGTTTACCAGCGGGCGGTTGCGGGTCGTTTCGATGGAACTCATGACTTCCATGAAGCCGGCCCTTTGCGAGATGCTGAACGGGACCTTGTTCCTCCCCTTCTCGGTCCCGACCTCCCCGGCACCGGTAAAGATGATCGAGCTGATCTGGGCCGAGGCCAGGTAGAGCTGGAGGTGCAGCCGCTCGAAAAAGATCCACTGATACGCGCTGTCGGAGAGCATGACCGAAACGTGCCCGCCCCACGCATTGCCGAGACCGTCGGAGTTGTTGGCATGCACCCGAAGCTTTCGTTCCTCGAGCCGGTCATGGTTGGCCGCCTGGGTGGCCTCGCGGGCGATTCCGAGCATGGCGTGAAACCATGTCATGAAATCCACGGCGCTCCGGCATTCGGGGCTGGCGAGTTCGAGGTGGTTGAGGTCGATATAAATGCTGCCACCGGATCCGGGGAGGAACTTCCGGCCGCTGTCCTGCAGCGAGCCGGGCAGGTTGGCGGAACAACCGGACACCTCTCTCAGAAGCGCCCTCGAGGCAGAGAACCCGGCGTCATCCTTGGCCGGGTTGACGTTCATCAACTCAGTGTCGAATCCGACGATTTTCGGAGCGCGGGGATCCGGGATATCCCTTTTGATGTAGAGATCCATGGCTCAGCGGGGTTGTCGGTGGCGGCGATGTGTTGGCCAGATGGGATCCACCGCCACAATCGCCAGATCCTGGGGAAGGTCCTCGAGGCAGCTGGCTGCGTTGTCGCGAGTCAGGGTGGTTCGCAAGGTGTCGATGGCCTGCTCCGTGGCGGAGACCAGGTCATCAATGCCGAGCCCGTCGCTCTGCCCGTCGACTTCGCGGCGCGCGGCCAGACGTCGGGCGTTGTCGGAGATCTGCCGGATGAGTCGGCCACTGATGAGCGCCCCGGCCCGCACGACGCGCGAGGAACCGTCATTGAAGCGGATGCGGCAAACTTCATTAGTGTCACCAGCTGGGGCGTAGAGGAGCGAAACCGCTGTCTCGATGGCCTCCTCGCGAGCCTGCGGGTCGGCCCACGGGTCATCTTCCCGGAGATGAACCCGGAAGATCGCGCGTGCCGCGTCCATTCGCGGTCTTGGGACGCGGATTTCAACCCCGCTGAGCCTGTCCCTCAGGGCGGGATCCAACAGGTCCTTGCGATTGGTCGCCGAGATTACGACCACGTTGTTCAATCCGTCTCCGGAGAATCCATCCAGCTCGACGAGCAGGGCGTTGGTGAGGTCGTCGAGCACCGTGGTAGCCCGCCCTCCTCGAACGCGGCCCAGACTTTCCGCCTCGTCGAGGAACACGACCACGTGTCCGCCTTGGGATGCGAGATTCCGGATCGCGGCGAAGGTTTCGCGGATGGCCCGCTCACCCACGCCCACCCATTCGCTGCGCCACTCCGACGGCCTTACGGTGAGGAACCGGGTTCGTTTCCCGGTGCGACGCTGAAGTTCTGCAGCGGCCACCCTCGCCATCAGGGTCTTGCCACCCCCCGGGGGGCCTTGGAGGATGATGGAGGAAAATCCGGCGATCCGGTGGCGGCGTGCCGTCTCCGGGTGCTCGATGGCGATCAACAGACTCCAGAGAAGCTCATCCAGTTCCCGCTCGAGGCCACCCACGTCTTCCGGGCCGGCCCCGATCTCTTCCTCCACTTCGAAGGGCATGCGCCCGCCCTCGGGCTCTGTGATTCGCTCGATGGCCAGCTTGGCGGGCGGATTGATGAGGACGAGGTCACCCTTGCGAAGGGCGTCCGGCGCAAGCCCGTTGACGGGCAGGCAGACGAGGCTTTCCCCGCGGAAATCGAGGACGATCCTGCCGCCATCCGCCAGGTGGACGAACCGCGCGACCTCTCCCAGCGAGGCTTCCTTCTCGCACCGGTCGAGGATCACGGTCCGGTCACTGTTGAGCAAGATCGGATCGCCCGGCCGGAGTTCGTGATCCCCATCGATCCCCACGATGCGCTCGGCCTCGCCGCAGCGCACCCGGGCGCGCCGCTCTCCGGAGGGACCGAGATAGATACCTGGAAAGAATGGCGGCGAGGTCAGGATATCGATGTGATCTTTGAGATCGGCATGGGCTTTCAGCAGGGTCTGACCGAGACCGATCGCGCCGCGTAGGATCAGCTCGTCCGCCTTGTGGATTGCTTCATCGACGTTTCCTTGCCGGAATTGATGCAGAAGCTGGAGCCGAACACCGAGAGGGATGTCCCGGCGTGGGTCGAGTGCCTTCTGCAGCGCACTCTCCCGGGTGGATGTGCGCGTGTCTCTGGTTCTGGTGGCTTGTCTTGGCATGATTCAGGATGGGATGAGGTAGGAGCGACGTGCGGTGAATCCATCCCTCCATCCCCACAGGGAAGGGATTGGCTTCTCGCCATCGTGGCTGGCAAGTAGTCCGACCGAGTAGCCGGCGGGAAACACGGACTGCTGGAGTTGCTCGTCGTCCCTGGAAAAGAACGGCTCGCGAAGCTTGCAGACGGCCTGGCGCTCGGGCGGACACTTGCGACAGAAATCGGGATGTGAGTGGAATGATCCGACCATGAGTTCGTCGGCAGAACGCTCGGCCAGTGCGACTGCCGCGGAGGTCCAGGTCTCGGGGGTGAAGGTGAAGGAGCTTTGATCGCCCCGGCCACCGGTGGCCGGCCAGAGATGGGTGATCGACAGGGCAACCGTGGTGCCGTCCACGGTCTTCATCAGGTGCCCGAAGAGCACGCCCCCTGCCTCGGCTTCTCCCGCCACTTCCGCGAGGTTGACCGCATCGCGGAGCACCTTGGGCGCAATCAGGACGGGGAAGTCGCCAGCGGCGGCAAACTCCGCATCAACCGGTTCCCCGCCGATCTCGATGCGCTGGGTGGAGAGGGGATAATCGGCGAGGGAAAACACCGGCAAGGGGGAAGGTTCCTCCGCTGGCCGGGCGGTCACGAGGAATCCGTAGGACTCGCTTTCTTTGAGGGCTCCATCTTCTAGCAGGCGGGTCCGTTGCCGGACCGCCATGGGGTGGAAGAGTCGGGTGGCAGGCAGGGACACTGTGGAGCTTCCGGACTCAAGACAGAGTGCCTCAACCACCGGCTCTCCGGCATCGGGGGACCAGCGCGGAACGACCTCAATCGGATCCGCGAGGCCTCGTCCGGTTTCGACAAACGACTGCCAGTGCAGTGCCTCGACACCTTCGGAAAGGACGCCGCCCAGAGGCAGAAGGATGGCTTTGCCCAAGGGGGTGCCGTCCTCCTTGAAGCACTGCAACTGGTAGTCGTGGGGGATCATGTCGTTTCGGGGTTCGTTCTCAGTTTCCGGTAGCGCCGGCGCTGATTTCCGGCTGCAGGCGGATCTCATCCTGATCCTTGAGGGCCTCGCCGACCGTTTCGCTCCGATGCAGCGCGCGGCCTTCCCGTTCGTGCCTGGCGTACCAGGTGACCGGGCGTCCGTCGGCGTCCTCGCGGAGCAGGTTCATGCGATCTCCGAGTCCCTCGATCAGTGAGTCCACGGAGGACTCGCGGGACACTTCGTAGGCGGTCCGGCGTTGGCCGGTGACGTCGCGGGCGGTGATGGTCAGGGTGTTGGTTTCGTTGGATACCATGATGTTGTTTGGTTTGTTGGTTTCAGTACGGGGGATGATCGGGGAGATTCATGCGGACCCACCGTGCCGCGGTGGTTGGGTCCGCGGCGAGCAGGCGGGCTTCGGCCTGGCCGGAGCCGACGACCTGGGCAAGGCACTGGAGCGCCGTGCCGGGCGGGTGGCTGGAGACACCGGTTGAGTCGAAAGGTGCTTCCCAGAAGAGGGTGGGGCCTTGACCAAGCTCGAGGAGCGAGGCGCGCACCCCGTGATGGGAGGCGGTGAGTTGAAGGGCGAAAGCGATGACCGCCTCATTCGGCGAAAGGTCATCCGGCAGGATCCGCACACACAGCGACCCGGCGTGGTCCGGTTCTTCGTCGAAGCAGAGATCTGCCCGTGCCCGTTGTGTGAGCCCGAGGTCTATCCGCTTCACGCCCGATTCTTCGCTGACGGCCCAGCCTTCATCCTGGATCGTGGACAGCAGTTCAGCCGTGGCCTCCGGGTTCCCGGTCAGGGTGCGGGTGGCGGGTTCCCGGTCGGGGTTGGGCGGGGACGTTTTCTCTCGCCCCCCCGTTTGGTCGTTGATGACCCACCGCCCGTCGTCGAGCGCGTGCTTCCACAGGCCCGCCATGTAACCGTTGGCGATTGTAGCGGCGGCGAGTTCGTCGTGTGTGGAAATGGTGGAATTCATCCTACGGTGGGATTGGCGGCTTCCGCCGGTTTCGGGATGCGCACGCTTCGATCGGCCTCAAGCGGGACCTCATCGGCATGGTTGCGGGCCCACTGCGCCGCCTCGGGGTTCATCGGGTCGTGGGCGGAATAGGTCTTCCACACGAGCATCTCGTAGACCTGTAGTAGTAGGTCGACGATCGGCGTCGCCGGCGCCATTCGACCCAGGCAGGCGGCCGTGCCGACGATGTTCGGGTGAAAGATGAAGGGGGTGAGGATCGAGACCGCTTGCGGATCGGGGCGGCGGCAGTAGTCGGGCCTGAAGGTGATGCCGATGTGGCAGCCAGTGCCCCGCACCGGCGGCCGGCCGGGCCGGAGGCGCATGACGGGACAGTCGAGGTGCACGAGGAACCGGGCGTCCGGCAGGCTGAGGATCTCGCAGAAGCCGGGATTCATGGCCACGAAGCGCTCGGCCTCGAGTTTCTGTGCGTCGACGAATCGTTGATGGATCGGATCAGACATGGAGATGCCCGGGTTTGGATTGGCGGAGTCCGAGTTGGACCCACTGGTCGTCATCGGCGACGACGACGTCGCCGTCCCTCAGCCCGATGGCTTCAAGGCTCGTTTCCTCTTCCGCCGGACTGAGCTCGGACCGGATGAGCTGGCTGTTGGTGTGGAAACCGGGAAACTCGAGGGGGCTGGCGCAACGCTTGCACGGACCCGGCCCGGCGGGGCCCCGGGCGATTTGCAGGACCTCCTCCTCGGAACCGCAGCCGACACACCGGGTGCGACGGGCAAAGGTGAACCCCGGCACCGCCAGCACCTTGGTGCGGAGGCGATCGAACAGGACGGGCAGAGGCGCAAGGGGGTCGAGGGCACCGAAATGCGCGATACCGGGAACGCGGTGGTCGAACCGGCAATCGGGATTGGGAGTGAGCCGGGTAACGAACATCTCGCCGTCGGTCGGGGATGAGACGACTTCCACATTGTCGTCGCCGGCCTCCTCCGAGTTCATCCACAAGGTGGTCAGGCTCGCGGCGAAGCTTCCCAAGGCAGCCGGTGCGTCGGTGGGTGGCGTTTTTCGACACGAGTTCCGGACCGGGAGCTTTGCATACTGCCCGTCCGACCAGCTGCACTCAAGGCAGGCCCTGCCAGCGCCGGGGAGGATCCGGGTCAGGCGGGCAAGTCCTGCCGGTCCATTGACCGCAACGTCGTAGAGCACGCCGCCGGTTTGCCAGCATCGCTCCGCGGCGACCTGGCGTGCCCCATCCTGGTCGAGACACAGGATCACCAGTCCGGAAAAGCACCCGAGGGGCAGGTCCTCGAGTTCTCCGACGAAAGCTTCGACGCGAAGCGCCGGACGGATCTGCCGCAGCAGATCCGCGGTGCCGGAGGCCTTGGGTTGCCCCACCTCATCCGGACGGTAGGCCTGAGCCGTCATGTTGTCCTCCTCGACGATGTCCGGATCGACGATGACCAGATGCTCGCTCAGACCCATGCGCGCGATCAGCGGCGCGAGGTGCGATCCCGTGTTGCCGAGGCCGGCGAGGAGAATGGAACGTGAGTCGGGCATGGGCAGCTAGAGTTCAGAGGGATTCCAGGGGCTCCCATCGATCCGGGTCGTGACCCCGCAGCTGGGGCAGGTCTCCCCGTAGGTGTAGCAAGGGTGATCCTCCGACTGATGGAAGAGGGTCCCGCAGTGGCAGCGGATCGCGTCGGCTCCGCTCTTGATCGGCTCCGTGCAGCGGGGACAGGTGGTTGGCTCTCCCTCGTGCCGGGCGATCGTCAGGGCGTCCTTCGTGCTGAAGTAGAAGCGGTGTCTGGCCAACCGGATCTCATCCTTCTCCCGGAGCACGCGCAGGCCGCCTGGCACTGCCCGGCCGTTGACCCGGATCGGCGAGTCGCCGCGGCAGACCAATGCCCCGGAGGGCAGGACCAGAGCCTCTTCCCGATCGACCGGCATCCCTGGAAAAGGGAGCGGGACGGGCTCGGTAAGAGGCAAGGAAAGCCAGGCAGCTTCGGCCTCGGGGTCACGGTATCGAAGGGCGTCCATAACGGTTTCTAATATGCCAGAACCGGAGGGTGGAGGTCCATGGACGCAGCTTGGGAAGGAGGTCGGGGCCCCGGGCTTTGGATTGGGGAAGGTTCCACGGGAGAAAGCTTGTTAGATGGTCGATGCCTCGTCGGATCCGGAGTCCCGGTCACGGGTCGGGGTGCAGGGATGCGTTCGGTCGTCCCACGGGCTCTTGAGGCGGGTGATGTGACCGGCGGGGGTCGAGAGGCGGATGCCTTCCCCTTTGGCCGGGGACGTTTCGAGCAGGTCGCGGTCGAGGCCGAGCTTCCGGCGGATCCGGTAAACGACCTGGTGCACATCTTCCGGCATCGCCAGCCGCCACTCGTCCGCGAACTCTGTCTCGATCTCGGAGATGATGGCCGCAACGGAGATGAACCCGTGATCGCCTGCCAGCGCGTGCCGCATCAGGATCGACACCAGCACGGCCTGGCGTTTGGATAGGATGACCTCGCGGTGATTGACCCGCAGGGTGCAGCCGATCAACTGCACCTGGTCCCGCGTCATGAATCCGGCCTCGAGGTTGCGGATTTCGCTCGCGCCGCGGAGATCGGGGAACTGGCGCTCCTCCAGCAGGGCGGCGACGAGGCGGGTTACGAGCTTCTTGATGTCACGGACTTCGGTGGCGAGTGCATCGAGCTGGGCTTGGAGGGCGGCGCGGTCAGGTGAATTCATGATTTTGGTTTTTTGGGTTTTCGGGCGCAGGCCGATCCGATGGGCCATCGCCACGCCAATCTCTATGGCAAGCGCCGTGCCAGCCTTGGCTAGGTCCGCTGCAAGGCCCATGGCTGCGGGCTTTGCGCCGATCCGGGGGGAACGCGCAAAGGGGAGAGTTGGCAAACTCAACGGGCGGGTTCGGCTGTCTGGCAGGTTGAATCCACTCAACCCGACGGGGCTTGTGGGTCTCCGACATTGCATCGGCAGCCGGCTTGTGACTGACTCCCGGAGGTCTCGATGGCTCTGAAACATGCAGCAGGGGAAACGATCCCGGCCGTGCTGGTCGCCGTTGGGGCGCGCAAGGGTCGTCGCGTCAATCTGATGCCGGACACCCTGGCGTTCCAGGACGCCGCCGGGGATGGCGCCCTCGCCCGCGTGACCTTCATCTCCCTCGACCACGTCCCGGAGGTGATCGGCCGCTGTCCCGCGAGCCAGCTCGGGGACCGGGGCGAAAAGAACCGGGCGAAAGCCCTCTCTTACTACGTCGGGAACCGCAGCGGGCGAATCCTGCTCCGCGCGCCCTACCGCGACCCGGCGCAGGCACTCCGCGGCGCACGCGCCCTGCTCGATCACTGCGAGCGGCAGGGCAATGACTGCCATTGCATCGTGGCGGTGTCCGACGAGGTGTTTTCCGGGATCCGGGCGCGGGCGGCCGAGAGAGACGAGGCTCTCCAACTTCTCTCCCCGGCGATGCAGGTCCTGCGTGACCGGTGCGCCGATCTGGAGATCCCGGACGACCTCCGCAGAAAGTTCCTCGGGGGTTCCGTGCACGCCGACTGGGTGCGCCGCCTCATCGTCCTGGCCGCCCGCAGCGAACACCCCGTCCTGATCCTCGGGCAAACCGGGACCGGCAAGGAGGTCGTCGCCCGTCAGATTCATGCGCTCGGTTCCCGTGCCGCGGGCGCGTTCCTGCCGGTCAACTGTGCCGGGATTTCCGAGAGTCTCTTCGAGTCCGAAGTGTTCGGCCATGACCGCGGTGCCTTCACCGGTGCGGTCCGCAAGAAGAAGGGCTTCTGGAGCATGGCGCACAATGGCACCCTCTTTCTCGACGAGATCGGGGAGCTCAAGCTCGACCAACAGGCCAAGATCCTGCGGGCGCTCGAGGAGGGCTCCTACACGCCAGTCGGAGCCGACCGCGAGGTCACCAGCAACGCCCGTGTTCTTGCCGCCACCAACCGCGACCTTCCTGCCATGGTCCGCGCCGGGACCTTCCGCGAGGACCTCTACTACCGGCTTTTTAATTTCCGCATCCGCACGCCAGCCCTGGCCGACCACGCCGATGACATCCCGGAGATTGCACGGAGCCTGTGGGACCGCATCGCCGGACCCCGGGCGCTGCCGAACGCCGTGCTGAACCTGCTCATGGCACTGCCCTGGCCGGGCAACGTCCGCGAACTGCGCGCCTTTCTCAATCACCTCCACCTGCTCTCCAACCGCAAGCCCGTCACCAAGGCCCTCGCCATCGCCGTGCTGGAGGAATGCCGCGGGATCGTGCCGGGTGGGGGGGATCAGTGACAGCGACGTTATGACGGGAAACAAAATTGCTGCCAGCCAACCTCGCCGAGACCAGCCGAGGAGCTTCGTCTCATTCTCGGTTTCGGCGTTGACCCCGCTGTCCCCAAGACTGCCGCTCAGGTATTGATGCGGCGCCATTCCGCATCGTATAATCCGCACCTTTACTGAATCCAGATGATGACCACCTTACCCCGCAAGCCACGCGTTCAGATTGAATACGACGTCGAGATCGGGGATTGCGTCCGGAAAGTGCAACTCCCGTGGGTTACGGGAGTCATGGCGGACCTATCCGGCGACAATGCGGGCATTTGGTGCGATATCAGAGACAGGTCATTCTTCGAACTGAATGCAGGGAACTTCAGCTCCTATTTCAAGGAGCAGAAGCCACGGGTCACGTTTACGGTCGCTAACCTGATAGCCGGGGATGGCATCATAGATGTGGACATCGTGCTTGAAGAGATCGATGATTTCTCACCGGGAAAAATTGTCTGGAAGCTAGGGCACGAATCGCCTTCCAAGGCTGAGCCTCTCACTGGCTTGCTCGACCGAAGAAGGCGACTTCAGCAACAGCTTTCGTCTTTTGATGGAGCCACCTCGGTTGGTGAGGATGTTTGTGAAAATCACCGTGGGTACGCCCGAACTTCCGATGAGCGATCCCAGGCATTGCAAGATAATCCGAAGGCTCCGGATGCCATCGAAGCAGCCATCGCGGACATCGACCGCCGACTCAGCAGGCAAATCAACCTGATCATCCACCATGAGAAGTTTCGTAGGCTTGAGGGAAGCTGGCGGGGGCTGGCCTATTTGGTCGAAAATACAGCGACCAGTGATTCCCTCAGAATTAAAGTGCTCAATATTTCCAAGAAGGAGATCCACAAGCAACTGAAGGTAAGGGACTCTGAGGAATACTTCCAGACCGAGCTTTTCAAGAAAATTTACGAGGAGGAGTATGGTACACCGGGAGGCCAGCCCTTCGGAGTCGTCATAGGCGACTATGACTTCGGCCCTTCTGGTCAAGATGTTCAAGTGCTTCGGGGCATGTCAAGAATTGCCGCCGCCTCCCACACGCCCTTCATCGGGGCCGCTGCGGCGGATCTATTCGACATGGATAGCTGGGCCGAGTTGATGAATGCACCTGATCTTCGAAGGTCGACTGCTGGCATCACTCACGTTGCTTGGAACAGCCTGCGCAGCGATGAAGAAGCCCGCTACCTAGGCCTCACCATGCCACGGGTTCTGGCGAGAATGCCCTACGGGTCCGCAACCAACCCGCTGGAGGCTTTTGAGTTTGAGGAGGCTGCTGATGTCGGCTCCGGCGCTGAGCTTTGCTTTTCGAACGCGATCTACGCTTTCGGTGCCAATATCAACAGGAGCTTTCAGGAAAATGGCTGGCCAACCCAAATCCGGGGATTGGAAAGCGGTGGGATCGTCGATAACCTGCCCGGCCATGCGTTCCCAACTGACGACGGTGTCATCGATCTTCGCTGTCCGACCGAAATTGCCATCACCGATCGGAGAGAAAAGGAATTGGCGGATCTTGGACTCATGCCCCTTTCCCACTACAAAAACTGTGATTATGCTTGTTTCTTCGGTGCTCAGGCACTCAAGAGGCCGGATGTTTACATGGAGGCCGATACCCAGATAAATGAGAATTGCGCATGTAGGCTTCCATACACGTTCGGTGTCTGTCGTTTCGCCCAGTATCTCAAGTGCATGGTCCGAGACAAGATCGGATCATTCATGAAAACATCGGACCTTCAAGCTTGGCTGAACCAATGGCTCGCCAACTACGTCTCTGACTCCGACGAAGAGGAGGTCAAAGCTTCGAAACCTCTGGCCGAGGCGCGCGTCGATGTCGCGGACGTCGTGGGCAGCCCCGGAAGCTACAGGGCGATTCTATACATTCACCCCCATTTCCAGCTTGAGGGACTCACAGGACCCCTGCGCGTGTTGATCACTTTGAAACAAAAGGGTTGATCCGCCATGTCTGTCAACGTGATGACGCAAGGAGAGGGTAACCCTTGTCGCGACTCTCTGCGGGTCTTTATCAGCTATGGTCACGATGAGCATGCTTCGTTGGCAATCCGCCTGCGGGACGACCTTCGTGAAAGAGGTCACGAGGTCTGGTACGATGAGGAACGTTTGCGTCCCGGGCATGACTGGGAACGTTCGATCGAGTATGGAATCGCGCATCTGGCTGAAGATAAGTCGAAGGCTGCGGTGGTGTTGTTGCTGACGCCTCATTCGGTGAGGCGGCCAGATGGCTTCTGCCTGAACGAGGTAGCGCACGCCCTTTCGAAAGGACTCCGGATCGTCCCGGTGATGGTGGTGGACAGCGAGCCACCGCTCTCGATATGCCGGATTCAGTGGCTGGATATGCGTGAATGCATTCCTCTCAACGAGAAAGCGGCGTTTTATGGCACGAAGTTCGTCCAGTTGTGCCGTGCCCTGGAGGAGAGGGAGTTGGATTGCGAGGGCGCCCAGAGTCGCCTGCTCAGCGTGCTTGAGCCCATATCGTTTACGGCGGATATTTCTAAACTGCTGCGCGATTTCACCGGAAGGAAGTGGGTCTTTGCCGAGGTTGACGAGTGGTTTCACGACCCCGACGGAGCCAAGCTGTTCTGGATCACCGGGGCACCCGGAGCGGGCAAGAGCGCCATCGCGGCATGGATCCGGGACAACCGTCGCGAGATTGCGGCATTTCACTTTTGTGACATCAACAGTGAGGAGAAGCGGAATCCGACGAAATTGGTCCGCTCCATCGTTTACCAGCTTTCGACCCAATTGCCCGCCTATCGGGACTTGCTCGCCCGTTTGCCCTTGGAGAGCATCGTTGGCGAGTATCACGAGGCATACACGCTATTCAACAAGCTCATGATTGAGCCCCTCTCGGACCGGTTTCCCAAGCCCGACCGGCCCATTGTGGTGCTTGTCGATGCGCTCGACGAGGCAAGCTGCCGGCGCCAGAACGAGATTGTGCGTTTTCTCACGCTCTGTGCCGACAAGACGCCCGGCTGGCTGCGTTTCCTGGTGACCTCCCGTCCTGAGCCCGAGATCGTAGCGTCCTTCCAAGGGCTCTCCCCGTATGTTCTCGACACGGCGAAGGAGGAGAACGTCCAGGATCTACGGGCCTTCGTGCAGGCCCGGATTCCGACGATCGCGCGCGAGCAGATTGATACCATTGTGGAGCGCAGCGAGGGTGTCTTTCTCTATGTCAAACACGTGGTGGACGCGATCGGTGCTGGCCACCTTAGCCTTGCCAGGTGCGACGAGTTTCCGCGTGGGCTCGGTGATGTTTATCAACATTTCTTCAATCGCCAGTTTGGCGGTGATCTGGACGTGTATGAGGAAAGGATCACGCCCATCCTGCAGCCCGTTCTGGCGGCATTTGAACCCCTGACGCTTGGCTTCCTGAAGCGCCAGTGCGGAGACCTTTCCGAAACGGAGCTGAGCCGCTGTCTCAACCGGTTGGGATCGATGTTTCCGATCGAAGGGGAAGGCCCCGACGCCAGTATCCGACCGTTCCACCGGTCCTTGTGCGACTGGATCACCAACCGGGAAGCGGCGGGACACTACGTGATTGCCGCTTCCGATGGGCACCGTGAGCTGGCGGAGCATGGCTGGCGGCAATATCTCGACGGGCCGGAGCGCATGGATGATTACTTCATCCAATGGTTGCCAAGCCATCTGCTGGCGCTTGAGGACGAGCCGCGATGTCTACGCCTGCTCGCTGATTTCGGCTACTTGATGGAGAAGGTCCGGAGAGGGATGCTTGAGGGTTTGCTGGCGGACCTCCGGAGCATTCCCGATGCCTCCGCCGGTTCCGGCGAGGCAACAGGCGTAGAGCGATCGTTTTTCCATGAAAAGGCGCACATCTTGCGGCGCGGGACCGCCGAATGGCCCGCGTACAAGATCCTGCTCCAGCTTGCGATGGAGTATGCCGATGAAAGCCCACTGACCAAGGGTGCCCAGCAGTGGGTAGCCGATGGTGGCTGCGACTGGCTGTGGTGGAGGAACAGCCGCCGGCCCTCCACCCCGAGGGCTGAGGCATGTGTTTCGGTTCTTGAGGGACACAATGCCGAGATCTCGGGAGCCCGGGCTTTGGGTAACGGAAATCTCGTATCGTGGTCGGCTTTACCGATAGACACGACGCTGCGTGTTTGGGACACCAATACTGGGGCGCGCCTCGCGGATCTCCGGGGACATCCCGAGTGTGTGAACGGAGCGATGGCAGTCGGTCGAGACGGTTTTCTTTCATGGTCTTGGGAGGCGGGAGCCATCCGCCTCTGGAGCGCATCTACCGCTTCTTGCGTCAGGATATTCGAGGGCCACACGGAAGGTGTCCTGGGCGTGCTCGCGTGTGGCCCGGGCCGGTTTCTTTCATGGTCAAGGGATTGGACGCTTCGGCTGTGGTGCCTTTCGAGCGGTGCCTGTGAAGCAGTCTTCAGGGGACATTCGGACAAGGTCGCAGGCGGAATGGTTCTTTCCGATGGGCGCGTGCTCTCGTGGTCGAATGATGAAACATTGAAACTCTGGGATGCTGCCACGGGCGGATTCCTGCTGTCCCTGGAAGGGCATGAAAACTTGGTTCTTGGAGCGCAGGAGCTTGCCGGCGGTCGCCTGCTCTCCTGGGCATGGGATGGGAATCTTCGCTTGTGGGATTGCGAGACAGGCACCTGTTTGAAGGTCCTCAAGGGCCATACCAAGAAGATCATAGGGGCCGCCCAACTGAAGGATGGAGGGATTATTTCGTGGGGGGACAGGACGCTGAGACTGTGGGATTGCGACACCGGGGAGTGCTTCAGGGTGCTAAGCGGACACGAAGGTGGCATACGAGGCGCGATGGTGTTGGGTGAGCATCAGGTGGCCTCTTGGTCCAGTGACGGAACCCTCCGTTTGTGGGATGTCGCCCGCGGGGAATGCAGTGGTGTTCTGAGGGGTCACACCGCCGAGGTCAAAGGAGCCCTCAAGCTGGCGGAGGATCGGCTGCTTTCTTGGTCCCGAGACAGGACGCTCCGACTCTGGGATTCGGTTCGCTGCATTTGTCTTGGCGTCCT
The DNA here is from genome assembly GCA_022548915.1 of Verrucomicrobiaceae bacterium E54. Classification (GTDB taxonomy): domain Bacteria; phylum Verrucomicrobiota; class Verrucomicrobiia; order Verrucomicrobiales; family Akkermansiaceae; genus Haloferula. Next base: position 19,866 of record JAKZES010000045.1, on the reverse strand, counting down.
TGAGGGGCACACCGATGCGGTGATCGGCGGATTGTTGGCGGTGAATGGCCGCCTGATCTCCTGGTCCTGGGATCAGACCCTCAGGCTTTGGAACTGTGACAAGGCAATCAGCGCCCCCGGCACCGGGGGAGTGCCTTTCAGTGGGGGAGGGAGCCCGCGATTGCGCGAGAGCGGTAGCGGTGTGCGTGCCGCTCAGGAGCCGCCTGCGAGCGAAGGCACCGAGCGTCATGCAGGAGCCGCGCTGGGAGCGGTGCTTCTAACCAATGGTCGTGTCGCCTCATGGTCCCAGGACAGGGAGATCCGCCTTTGGGATGTCGCCAGCGGTAAGTGTTTGCGGACCTTTAGCCCTGAGACCAGGCCGAAGATATCCGGCCTCCTGGCCTTGGCAGGCGACAAGCTGCTGTCCTGGAGTGGCCAGATGCTCAGGATATGGGACGGGAATGAGGGAGTCTGTGAGCTTGCCGTCATGGGCCACGTGGAGGGTTGTAGTGGAGCGATTCGCCTTCAGGAAGGACGGTTCGCGACTTGGGGTGGCGAAGCCCTCAAAGTGTGGGACGAGCGGGGTGGAACCTGCATCAGCGTCCTCGAAGGACGGGGGTGGGGCAGCAAAGGCTTCCTCAGAGGAGCTCGTGAGTTGCCCGGCGGGCGCCTGATTGCCTGGTCATCGAGGGGCGCGATCCTGATTTGGGACGTCGACGGGAGAGGATCTCCGGTGGTTCTGGAAGGCCACACCCGGGAAGTTGGAGTCGGTGGAGTCTCATTCCTTTCCGGTGGCAGAATAGCTTCCTGGTCCGCGGACGGAACCATCCGGATCTGGCATCACGAGACGGGAAGTTGTTGCAAGATCCTACGGGAGAACAACGAAGGGATTGCGGGGGCTGCCGAATTGCAGGACCATCGCTTGCTCTCGTGGTCTGAAGATCGGGAGACAAGGGAACTCGGATTCCGTGTGTGGGATCTTGAAAGGGGTGAATGTGATGAGCATTACATGGAGTCCCAAGCTTTTGGGGACTTCCCCAATTGGCGACATATGCTCAATTTGGCTCAGAGCGAATCATGTGTCATTGGAGATTTGTCCGCTAGTTCCTTGGCACGGAGCGCTTGCCTGTGGCATAAATCGCGCGGGGTGCCGCTGGCTGCGTGGCACGGAGAATCTGACGCGGAAGCCGCCTGCCTTCTCCCGGACGGGAACTTGGTCGTGACGCAAATGAACGGCGAGGTGTGCTTTCTGAAGCTTTACCAAGGTCCGAAGAGAGTTTCTCTAAAAGCGGGTGAAGTCTTCGAGGATAACGGTGTTTGACGCGCATCAAAATTGGATTCTGGTAGAGTCGATTCCAGCGATGAAGATGAGAGGGATTCAACAAGCCTCCAGGTCGAGGAAAGTGTCTTGACACGGCGCTGGATACCACGGCCCCGCCGCAGTGACAGGCCGGAACTAAGACTGCCGGAGGCATTTGGAACTCTTCTTGAAAAGTCGAGCCCTGAGAATGCCGGCGACCCTCCGGAGTAGACTCGCGTAGTCGGGGCATAGATAGGTGTTCCGCCCCTTCGAAAATTCCGATGGAGTTGGCGTGGTGAAGTGCTGAGGAGGACCGCGTATCATTCCAAGTCTGAATCTCAGAACCTCTCCTCCACAATCCGCCGGGCCGCACCGCCATCCAGATCCTGCGGCAGCGAGACACGCGCCAGCATCACCGGGCCGGAGCGGGTGGTGTTGGAGGCGAGGCCGTGGATGTCGGCCTGCAGGTGGTGGAAGAGTTTCCAGCAGAGGGTGTGGATGAGGCCGGGGGTATCGGCGGAAGCGCTGAAGCGGAGCCGGAAGTGCGCGGGCCTTGATTCGTGCCGCTCGATCTGTGGCCTCGTGGACGCGCGAAATTCTGTCTTTTCCTGCGATGACACCGGTATCATGATGCAACCGATGGACGAGAAGGAAGATCTCGGGGCGGTCGAGGGGCCGCGCGCTTTGGTCGAGGTGGAGAATCGTTTCCTGCAGGTGCTCTTGAAGAAGTTCCAATTGAGCAGGAAGCCTTGCCGGAGGGAGGTGGCGGAGAATGCCGACGGTTGCGCCGAGTGCGAGAAGCTGGCGAGCCGGGAAGAGACCGAGAAGTGCGAGAAGTGTAAAGAGAAGGCCGAGAAGCAAAAGGCCGCCCGCATCGCGCGAAGAGGATCCTGTCTCCGGGTCGCCTTCGATGCTTCGACGCCGGCCATTCATCGGAGAGAACAGAAGAAATCCCTGACAGACGAAGCCAAGAATTCCGATCAGCAAGTCTCTGACCTACAGGGCTCAATCGACGGGGTGCTCAATGGGACGGGAGAGTCGTTCTTGGATCATAGCAGTGCGGATTTCCGCTTCCGGTTTGCGAGCGGCGGAGCCTTGGTGGTCGTCTCCATGGGAGGCAAGCAATTCTACTGCCTGAATTGGCGCGATGTGGATCCGGTGGGGTGGAACATCGCGAACGGTGGTTCGGACAACCGTCAGGAACTGCTCAATCCGGACCTGATCATCGGTCGCGAGCTCCTCGAAGAGTTGATCATCGTCGATCCGCGACCGGAATGGGCGTGTCGCTACGTGTTCGAGTGCGATGAAAACGGGCAATCCATCGATCGGGACGCGGAGGCCGCGTGGCGCGAATGGCGGCAGCGGTTCATCATGCACAAGTTCCCCGACGAACTGCATCATCGCACCGCCCAGGTGCCCTTGAAATGGTTGCGCGGGCCGGATTCGCTGGTGGTGGAGTTTGAAGGGAAGCCGCGCCCGGCGGTGGACGACGTCTTCCTCAACATCACCGCCGAGGACCAGGGAATTGAGATCGACCGGATCGTCCAGCTGCGGGTGCCGGAAGAGGCGGTGTTCTGCGATGGAGAGTTGCTTGAGGGCCGGCTCCTCGACTCGCCGATCGGGCTCTTTGAGGTCAATCGGGTTTGGGACCAAATGAAGGTCAAGGATGAGGGCAAGGACGAGGGCAGGGTCAACCGGGAGTTCATACCCGATTTTCTGTTCCGTGGAGGGCTGCTGAGGGAAGCTGAAAAACTCGACAAGGTGGTCGAGGAGTTCCGCGAAGATAAGCAGGATCGAGGTCAACTGAACGATGACGATCAAGATGACTACGAAGAAGCCGAGGGCGAGAGCCGCCAGTTTGATCTATGCCCCGTCACCCGCAACATCATCTCCCGGCATCGTGATGTCGTGGCAAGCGGTGGTGGGGAGTGGATGAGAGGAAAACCGGCGGATGTGTTCATCACCTTCGCCTCCGAGGATGCGGACTTCGCCCACCGCCTCCACGAAGAGCTGAGCCGTCGCACGGCGCTGGAGATCTTCTTCAGCGAGCGGACGCTCTGCGACTCCGACTACGGAAAATCCATCGACCAGGCCTTGCAGAGCGCCCGGTGCCTGATCGCGGTCGGGCGCAAGGTCGAGCATCTTGTCAAGGGGTGGCCCGAGTATGAGTGGCGCAGCTTTCATCAGGACATCCTCAGCGGCAACAAGCCGGACGCCCAGCTGATCTCGGTGATTTCCGGTTTTGATCCCCGGAGCCTCCCGGGCCAGTTGCGGTTCCGCGAATCGATCGTCTGCCCGGACCCGGGCTCGCTTGAATCGGTGTTTCCCCGGTTGCTTCGCTTCCTGCCTTCCCGTGGTGCGTAGGCCGTGCGTAGGCGATTGATTGCCTGGGATCGGGCATCAGAGGATCCCGAGGTTGTCGTCATCAAGCGCGTCGGTGGCGAGTTCACACATGGTTTCGAAGTTTGCCGGGTTCCAGATCATGAAGTGATCGCCGGCACCGGCGACGACGACCTCGCCACCCGGTTCGAGTGCCGCCTTCTCGCAGAGCGGCTTCGGGATGCGTAGCTTGCCGTGTGGCCCGACCGCAGTTTCATGGGACATGGCCATGAAGGCGGCGGCGATCGCCTGGCGCCGGGCGGGGGGTGTGGGGGCTTCGCGGATCATGGCGATGATGCCCTCGTGGCAGGACCGGCTCATGACCTTCAGCATCGGCAGGTCGAAGCTCCTCGCGGGGAGCAGTAGGAGCGTGCCCCCTGCCTCCGGTCTCCATTCGACCGGGATGCGGACGCGGTGGTCGCGGTCCAGGGTCAAGGTGAAGGAGCCGTGGTAGTGGAGTTCGGGATTCATGATGGGTGGGTATCGGTTCGCGAGGGTCCTGGCTGATCCTCATACCAACTCACGGAATAGGCTGGTAGAATGGTGACTACGGAAGGTTTTGAACGTCAGTCGCTTCGCGAAGGGAAGGAAGTCCGGGCGCTTTTCCTCAATCTCGGCGTTGTTCCTCGGTTGCGGTGCCCGCACCGCGCCCTCGTCACGCCTTGAGCTTGAGGAAAATCACTCCTGCCATTCTACCAGCCTATTCCGTTCATTGGTATCAGAACCTCTCCTCCATGATCCGCCGGGCCGCATCGCCAGCCAGATCGTGCGGCAGCGAGACATGCGCCAGCATCACCGGGCCGGTGCGCGTGTTGTGGGCATTCAGCCCGTGGATGTCGGCCCGCAGATGGTGGAAGAGTTTCCAGCACAGGGCGTGGATCAGGCCGGCGCTGTCTTGGGAGCCGCTGTAGCGGATCCGGCATTTCCCGGGCTGGGGCTCGTGGAGTTCGATGGTGCCGGCGAGTTCCGGAAGCGCCTCGCTTGAATCGAGATGCAGGCGTCGGGCCACTGCCTCCTCGACATGGGCCGGGAGTTTCTGCGTGTCGATGTCCTGATCGGGCGCGAGGTGGAAGAAGTCGAGGACGAGGCCGTGGTTCCGGGCGCTGAAGCAGTGGACCTGTCCGACACGGACCCCCCGCTTCCAAAGTTCGCCGGTGATGCACGCCGCGAGACCCGGGAAGTCGCGTGCCGCCACGCCGAGGATCACAGCCGCCCCGTCGTGGAGGATGGCGGCCTTGGGTTCGTCGGTGTCGCGGGAGGCGAGCTGGACGAGATGGCTGCCGAAGCGGTTCTTGTGGCGTCCGTAGAGCCCGCCGAAGAAGCCGGTGCCCAGGTCCTCGATCACCGCCCGGGCTTCCGCATCGTAGCCATCGGCCCGCAGAACCGCGGCGGCATCCGGAGAGATGCTGCGGAAGGCGTGGAGGGTCTTCAGGTAGAGCTCGCGGATGACGAACCAGCGGGCGGGCTCGCGGCTTTCCGCACCCCACTCGAAGCGGTCGGCACAGGTGAAGACGTAGAGCGCGTGCAGGCGCTGCTCGGTGGCACAGCGATCCCGGAACCTGCGGACCTGCTCGCGATCGTTCTGGCCTTCCAGCGTGTGGTCCTTGAAGGCGCGGCGGTTGGCGATGAGGAACTCGGTAATCGCGAGGATGTCATCGGCGAAGCCATACTCGCGGCCGAAGCGGCGGTAGTATTCCTCCAGCGGGACACCGGAGAAGCCCGACGAGAACCGCTCGATCCAAGATCGGCTCTCGTCGAGTCGTGCCTTCTCGTCCTCCACCGTCAGCGGCAGGCGTTTGGTCTTGAGCGCGAGTTTCACTGCGGTGAGATGGTCGCTGTCGAGCATCGCGGCCGCGGCGGCAGGCGAGACCGCGCCGGGGTCGCCGTCGGTGGGGGAGGGAGCCTGGATGCTGAGCAGTTCTTCGAGTCTCCGGAGCTTGCCAAGTTCGAAGCGGCTCCGCAGATCGGCACGTTCCGCCAGGACCCGTTCATCGAGGGAGGCTTCGAAGGCCCGGCGCCCGGGGAAGAGGCGGTCTTCCGCGCCATCGATCTGGGAAAGAAATTCGAAGCTGTCGGCGAGGCTGCCCCGGGGTTCGGAAAACAGCATGGCGACCTCGGGCACGCGTTCGAGCCAGTCGCCGGCGTTGTCGAAGGCACCCTGCAGCTCGGACGGATCGACCGGCACCCCGTAGCGCTGGGCGGCATGCAGGAGGGACAGCGCGGCGCGGCTGCGGCCTGGGTCGGTGCGGGACCGCCGCGCCTCGGCGTGAAACAGTCCGCCGGGACCGAGGGTGATGGGGCTGCCGGGCCGGACCTGCCGGCCGCGGCGCAGTTCGGTGTGGATGATGCCCCGGGCGAATCCCAGCACGCGCCGGCGCGCCGAGAGGAAGCGGGCGCGGACCTCGTTGGCGAACTCGAATTGCTCCCTGGGCCCGGCGTCCGGCCCGGCCATCTCGCCGAACGATTCGAAGTCGTCGAAGCGGAACACGTCCTGGGGGTGGTTGCCGAGCGCCGTCATTGCCGCCGGAGGCTTGCGGAGGTGCATCCAGCAGCGGATCCGCAGGAGGAAGAGGTAGGCCTCCAGATCGCGCGGGTGGACCTGGCTGCGATAGATTTCCCCGCTGTGCAGATAGTCCCGGCCCGCCAGGGTCCAGACCCCGCTCTGGAACAAGCGCAGCGCGTCGTTTTTGATGTCGAACTCGTCGATTCGGTCGCAGGCTGGCGAGCGGTTGAGCTGCGTCCGCCAGAACTCGCGGACGTGGAGGAAGTGCTGGAAGGGATCGTAGGTGGCCCGGATGCGCGCCCGGAACTTCTCCGCCAAACCGGTCGGATCGTAGACCGCACGCATGTCGAGAAACGAGTTTAGGTCTTTCTCATCCAGCAACGGAGCGACGTCGAGATTGAACCGGGTCGGCTCGAAAGCGAAGCCGTGGTGCTCTTCGAAGGTCCGCGACTCGCAGGTCTCGGCGGCTAGACTCTGGACGAATGCGTTGTGCTCGATGTCATCGTCGAACAGCAGCGTGTAATCGAGGTCGGAGCAGGGGGTCAGCTCGCGGCGACCCGTGCCCCCGTGGGCGACCACCGCGAAGGGTCGTTCATACCCGAACTCCTGCTGCCGGGCCTCGGCCCAGCGGGCGACCAGCACGTCGTGCACGGCCGTGCGGGCGCTCATGATCTCCCGGGCGTTGTCCAGATCGGGGCCGAGGATGAGCTGGTTGTTGTCCGCGAGCCACTGGCGGTGGATCTCAAGCGGAGCCGATCCGCCGAGCAGACCCCGGACGCGGTCCTCGTGGGTCTCGGGAGTTTCGGGTGAACATTTCATGGGCATTTTTGCCAGAGTCATCCGCCTCGGGACCCGCCACGGTCAAGCAAACTCCAGATGCCGGTCAGCCATGGCTCAGATATTGGAACGTTTCGGCATCGTCGCGCCCGACATGCAAGGGGGATCGTCATTGACGCTGAGTCGGTGGAGGGTAGATTGTTGGGCATGGCCAAGTCCAAGGCAGGCCCCCAGCCCATCCATGTCGTCTCGAACGGGAAGGGCTGGGCCGTGGTGAAACCGAACGCACGGCGTGCTTTGCGGATTCGGCCTACCCGCCATGAGGCGGTGCAATTCGCGAAGGACAACGCCGCGAAGGGGGGCGACATGGTGATCTTCGTGCACGACCGCAGCGGTCTCGTTGAAACCCGGATCCCGGCAACGGCAGCCGCCCGCTTATGCCCCCGCCCGAAACGAAAGACTACCGCCAAGGTGTCTTCATAAACTGTCCTTACGACAAGGATTACATCCCCCTCCTGAGGGCCGTGCTCTTCGCGGTGATCCGGCTCGGCTACCGGCCCGAGACGGCGGCAGAAAGGCTGGACTGCAAAGAAGTTCGACTCGACAAGATCGCGGGATTGATTCCGCTCTGCCGCTTCGGATTCCACGACCTGTCGAGGAACAGGGCGTCGAAAGCGGGGGAATACTACCGGATGAACATGCCCTTCGAGCTCGGAATCGACTGGGCGTGGGAGTGTTACGCGAGGAAGTCCGTCGAATATGGGAAAGGCCTCCCGAAGAAGTTCCTCATCGTGGAATCGACTGGGCGATCCGCGAAGGCGGCCATCAGCGACCTCGACGGGAGTGACTTTCAGGTCCATGACGACAGTCCGGAGGAGTTGATCACGGTCGTGAGGGATTTTTTCTATGAATACCGCCACGGCGACGGACGGGACGACTATCCCGATGGGCACGATATCTGGCGCGAATACAACGAATTTTTGGCGGATCTCCAGTTCACGAAGGATGGAAGGATGCGCAAGCAAGCCGAATTGGACCGCATGATCATCGCCGAATTCTGCGACAAGGTCAGGGAGTGGATCGGGACGAGATCGAAGGCCGGGTAAGGTTGCCCGGACTTGAAGCAATGGACCCGGCTGGGCCGCGTCCCGAACTTCCGGCGTTCGCGGTTTGGGATTTGCAGGGAGGCCATCCAGGCGGGCCGATGTCCACCATTTCCGGTGAGTGAGTGCGGTGGTGGATCTCCCATCGGCGGTTTCGGCGGTGCCTGCACGGCGGAAAACACCCGGCACCTCTGCACGGTCTCTCATCCACCGCGCATATCCTCGATGACACCGAGGCGTGCTTGCCTAGCGAACAGCGATTCGTTAGGCAATAGGCGGTAAGCTTGGTGAAACCCTTGTCCGTCTATGTTGGCTCTCGTGGCCTGATTGATCCCAGATCCCCATCGTTATTTTCTCCCCTCCATGAAACACTCCGCCTCGATCCTCGTCCGCGATCCCGAAGGTCTCATTCTCATCCTCGAGCGCGGCGGCACCAGCCGGCATTTTCTAGGCATGTGGGAGTTTCCCGGTGGCAAGATCGACGAGGGCCAGACGGCGTCTGAGGCCGCCCGCCGCGAGGCGGAGGAGGAGGCCGGACTGGTGATCCCGGAGCTGCCGGGTGAGCCCGAGAAGGTGATCGTCACGAACAGCCGTGAGGTGGAATACTCGATGTTCTGCCACGATTTCACCGACTCGCGGCCCGAGGTGACGCTGAGCGACGAGCACTCGGCGTTCCGCTGGGTCACGCCGGTCGAGCTCCAGAAGCTCGCCCGTGAAGACAAGGTCATGCCGCCGCACCTCGAGTTCTTCTCATGGAACTGGCTCCGGCGACAGATCGAGGTCTACGCCACCGACGAGCTGCCCCGCTACAAGACCTACGCCGGGGCGCTGGTGGACGTGCTCAACAAGCTGCGTTCGCGCTGGGCGCCGCTGGCGATCGTCCAGGCCCGCCCGAAGGCGGTCGACAGCTTCGCCGGGAAGTGCCTGCGCAAGGCGGACAAGTATTCCGACCCGGTCCACGATCTCACCGACCTTTGCGGTGGACGCATGATCGCCCCGACCGAGCGCGAGGCGGAGCTGATCTGCCGCCAGATCCGGGAGGTGTTCGAGATCGAAGAGGATGACGACACCGCGGTGCGGCATGCCCGCGATGCCTTCGGCTACCTGTCGGTGCATTTCCTGGTGCGGATCCCGATGGAAAAGGATGGCAGCTCGCGGGTGAAAAGCCTGCTCGGCGTGACCATCCCGGAGGAAATCGGCGACCGGGTCGCGGAGATCCAGGTCCGCACGCTGCTCCAGCACGCCCATTCCGAGGTGACCCACGACCGGCTCTACAAGAGCGGATTCAAGCCGCCCACCCACTGCGAACGCGAGGCGGCCCGGGTGGCCGCGGCGCTGGAGTCGGCGGACGCCGAATTCGGCCGCTTCGTCGCGCAGGTGGATGCCTATGTCGGCGAGTACGCCGCGCAGATGGATTGCGCCGAGCGGAACCGGCGCATCGAGGATCAATGCTTGCTGATCGAGCTTGAACCGGATCCTGGAAAAAAGGCGAAGCTGGCCCTCGGGATCGCCCACCTGGCGCGCTCGGCCTGGGACTGGGAAACCCTGATCGAGGCGCTCGATGCCCACGCCGGGACCGATGCGCCCTGCGCCGAGGCGATCCGGATGGAGCTTGGTCACGCGCTGTGCCGGATGCATCAGGACAAGCCCAAGGACCCGAAATTCCGACAGGGGCTGGAGCTTCTCCAATCGGTCGCGCAACCGGACGAGGGATTCGACGCGTTTCTCGAGGATGATGACCGGATCCGCCGCGCGACGGCCTTGGGCTGGCTCGGCCGGGTGTTGATCGGCAGCCCGGGCAGCCGCGCCCTGGCGCGCCGCAGCCTGCAGGGTGCCGTGCAACTGGTGCCCGAAGATCCCTACCACCTCTGTGGGCTGGTCGAGCTTGAGGTGATCGCCGGCGCCAGGAAGCAGCAACTCGACCTGCTGGCGCCCTCCCTGCGCGCGGCCGCGCAGCGCTGCAAGGCTCACATCGAGGCCGGGATCGAGGTCAACCGCGCCTGGCTGGCGCTGACCCGCATCCGGCTCTTCCTCGGCGACGACGGCGGGGCCTTCGAGGCGCTCTGCCTGGCGGCCCGAAGCTCCGAGAACCCGCGCCCGATGGCCGACATCCGGCGCAGCCTGGAACGGCTGGAGGACGCGATGGGCGAGGATTTCCCGATGGTGGCGATTCTCGAATGCGCCGCCGACCTGTTCGCGCGTGAAGCGGAGCTCGGCCGGCAGGGTTGCGATCGCTCATCGTGGAATTCCCAAGACCTCCATCCCCTGGTGGAGTATGACGCGGACCGCCACGCCCTGATCATCGCCGGAGCCACCGGCGAGATCGATGCCGGGCGCCTGTCCCGCTTCGACGCCCACCTGCGGGCCGCGCTCGCCGGATGCGACGCCCAGGTGCTCAGCGGCGGCACCGACGCCGGCGTCTGTGGCCTGCTGGCCAAGCTCGCCAGGGAAGACGCCGCAGAGGAATCCACCGGTGGATCGGTGCATGGCTACATCCCCGAGCACCTGCCACCGGGCACCCGGCCGGCGGGCGAGCCGGTCGTTCCGGTGAAGACCCCCGGTGCAGGCGACTTCACCATCCACGAACCGCTTCAGATGTGGACCGACCTGCTGGCGTCCGGGGTGGACCCGGCGAAGGTGGTGCTTCTGTGCCTCGGTGGCGGCAAGATCTCAGCCGCCGAATTGGCCCTTGCCTGGGCGCTCGGTGCCAAGGCCGCCGTGATCGACGACGAGAGCGAGGCCGCGGAGCGTTTCAAGGAGCTGCTGGACCATGCCGGTGAGGGCCGGGCCGACGGCATGCTCGTGCCCGACGATGTTCCGACGCTCTCCGCGATGCTCTGTTTCCGCTCGGCCGCTCCCGACAGCGAATGGGAAAAGCAATGGGAGGAACCCGGCAAGGCGGTTCACCAAGCCTACCTGCTCGACCAGAGCCAACGGATCAAGGAGCCGAACCTGCGACCGTGGGCTCGGCTGACCGCCGGGCTCAAGCACTCGAACCGCCACCAGGCCTTCTACGCCGCCGAGATCCTGCGCAGCCATGGCTTCACCGTCGAGAAAAGCGAACTGCCGCCGGAAGAGATCCCGGTGTTCAAGTTCGCCGACACCGACGAGGACAAGGAGCTGATCGAAAGCATGGCCGAAGCCGAGCACGGTCGCTGGAACGCCGAGCGCCTCCACGACGGCTGGCGGCACGGCGAGAAAAAGGACACCGAGCGCAAGATCAGCCCCTATCTCGTGCCGTGGTCCAAGCTGCCCGACGACATCAAGGGCTACGACCGGAACGCCGTCCACCAGTGGCCCAAGATCCTCGCGAAGGCGGGGTGGGTGGTGGGATAATTTACCTAATAACTACCTAAGTCGATTCGAACGCATGAAGCCGAATATCTTCATCTCCTATCGTCGGACGAGGAATAATAAGGACACTCCCGCTTTGGTGAGTGGTATTGCTGAAGGATTGCGAAAAAAATTCGGGAAGAAGAATGTCTTCCTCGACAAAACTAGCATTCCGCCCGCATCCAAATTCCCGCGAGTGATAGAAAAGAAGATCCGGTCATCTTCCTTGGTTATCGTCATTATTGACCCCGGGTGGGTTCACACTTTGAAAGAGCGTCTGAAAGCGGATTCTGTCGACTGGCACCGCAAGGAAGTTGAAATCGCATTAGCGACTGGCAACCCAGTCATGCCTGTCATGGTTGATGGTGCAGAGCTCCCGGAATCTCGAGATCTCCCGCCCTCCCTGGAAGAATTAACCACCTCCCATGCGGTCAAGTTCCCCGAAGGATTTGAGTCAGGGATTAGGGATCTCATTAAAGATATTGATAGAGCTCTAAATTCTGAGGCTGGCCGTCGTTCACAAATTCCTTTGGCTGCTGTGGTGCTCATCGTTCTCGCCGGTATTTCGGCCTTGTGGGTTTACTACGAAAAAAACCAAGCTGTCGAAAACCGAAGCGGGGACGGGTCCACGAAAATGGACCCTTCAATTCAGCGTGTTGAAATCACCAGGCCAGACGATGGCGGAAGGGCTTCTTTCCGCTTCGCGTCGGGGCAGGGAGCCCGTGTGACGGTGGAAGGAATCGCCTACGGCATCTCCGAAGCCGGCGCGATTCTCCTTACGGTGACCGCCGCAGACGGGATCGAGCGGCCCCAGTACGGCGGGGCTCGGATTCATCCCGATGAGACCGGCAAATGGAGCAAGGAGGTTCAGGTTGGAAACGCGAGTTTTCCACCGAACGTTGGCGACCATTTTGTCTTGAAATCCTACATCGTCCCGAAAAGCGACTTCAAACGGTATCAATCGGCCGCGCGTTCAGGAGTTTACGCATGGCCACCCGAGGATAATCCGAGTGTCTCTCCCGTCAGCTCGCTATCATTCTTTCTCACTGACTGATTCTACCATGAAAACACAAGCCTACATTTTGGCCGCCGCTATTGCAAGTATGACCTCTTCCCTGAACGCTGGGATTCCAGGTTATCTCGACGAGTCTTTTCGTTCCACCCGTTGGGTTGCATATTCCCCCACAGGGAGATCACCGATGCCTGAATGCGCTGATGAGATCACGATTGATCTTGAAACCCTCGCGGCTGCCGGCTTTGGCGGCATCGTCACTTATGGTTGTGATGGCCTCAAGATGGAGATCCCCAAGCTTGCCCGGGAGGCGGGTATCGAATTTGTGATTCTGGGTGTTTACAATCCCGAAAACGAAGAGGAGTGGAAGAACGCCCGGTCTCTCGCTGGAGTGGTGGACGGATACTGCGTTGGCAACGAAGGAATCGGGCGCGAGAATCGATACACACTCGATGTTCTGAGGTCACGCATCAAGGAGTTGCGCGAATGGAGCGGGAAACCCGTCACCACAAGCGAGCAGATTGAGGATTATACAAGTATCCCCGAGTTGCTGACTGTGGGCGATTGGTTGTTTCCCAATGTCCATCCGTTCTGGAACCGCCAAACATCCGAACCGGGGGCCAGCAGGTGGACCAAGGCCCAGGTCGAAGAGTTGCGCGCAAAGGCGACTGGAGTCCCCATCCTTTGCAAGGAGGTGGGACTGCCAACGAATAGCCTCGACGACGGTGTCAAGTTGCCTGATGAGCAGGCCCAGGCAGAATACTATCAGGCGTTGCACGTGCTGGAGGTGCCGTTCGTCTATTTCGAGGCCTTCGATCAAGTTTGGAAGACTCATCACCCGGCAGAGCCCTTTTGGGGGATTTTTGATGCGAATCGGAAGCCGAAAAAGATCGCGACTTGGCTGATGGACGCTTCACACGGGCCCGCCGAGGGTTCCCCGGTGCGGATTGACAGCATAAAAAACAAGTCAAAGTTAGAGGTTCGCAGGCTGCCAGATGGTGGTTTCTTTAGTGTCTCAGGGCACTGTGGCAATCTCGGAAAAGACCACACCTTGCTGTTGTTTGTGAACGTTGAAGATCCTGCTGCACCCGGCTGGTTCTTGCAGCTTCCGCCAAATGGCGTTTTTGACATTCGCGACAGTGGGGAGTGGTCCACCAGAGGACAAATCGGCAACAGCGAATATCCCCCTCGGCAGGGGCAAACCATCAGCCTCCTCGTCCTCGCGGCACCTGATCCCGTGGCAAAAGAGCTTATCGATGAACGGGCGCGCGACCCGGCGCTACGGGGGCAGGGAATCTATACCCAGGATTTGCCGCAAGTCGCACCCGAGTATCGCCATGAGGTCTCAGACGTAGTCGTTGAACTCGTGATGCCCCGATGATTCAGTGGTTGGAATGATTGCTGCCCACGGTTTTTCAGTTGGAGGACCTTTCGGCGTGGTCTTGGAGAACGAACTCAGGGCGTGCATTCGAAGATGCGGTACACGAGTTCTGGACGGGCTGTTGGCTGCTGATGATGGGATCGCGCGTTGCGGTTCTAAGCTGGTTCCCCGTTCACGTTCCCATCGAGTCGTCGACGTTTCGGAGGGTGCGGAGACAACGATCCTCGCGAAGTCGAGATAGCCTACCCAACACTTTGAGTTCGGACTCGCTTCGGCGAGGTCGTTAGGGCAGGCTGACTCCATGTCTGAAGAACGCGTGCCACGGAGGGTGGTAGTGACGGGCGATCGCCTGACGGACTTCCACCTGGTGCAGTATCCCGAGGCCGAAGGCTCCTACGCGTCGGCCGGAAACAAGGCCTTCCTGAACAAGAGCCCGGGTGGGGCGGATTTCCTGGCTAAACTCCTCGGGAAGGTGTGCGGCCGACTGGATGCGGACGTGCTCGGGCCCGCTGCCATGGCCAAGGCTGCGCGTCGCAAGAACAAGCCCAGTGAGGCATTCCAGGTGTGGGCCCGGTTCGACAAGACGTGGCGGGTTCGCGAGTTCCTGGGATGCCGTCTCGGGGAGTCCGGAGCCCCGGATGTTCCTGAACTCGGAGCCGGGGACGTCCTGGTGGTCGAGAACCTGGGCCTGGACTTCTCCCACGATGCCGCTGCCTGGCGGCAGCTCCGCGAGCGGGCGAAAGGATGCGGTAGCATTCTGGTGAAGACCAGCGTGGTCGATCCGTGTTCACCGCTTTTGCGGGAGTTCGCGCCGGAGTGCGCAGAACGGCTCACGGTGGTGCTGTCGGCCTCGGCGCTACGCGATGCGGGTGAGCGGCTTTCCGAGGGCAGTTCATGGGACAGTACGATCGAGGATCTGCTGCGGGCGCTTTGGGGCGAAGGTGTCCTCGGGCAGCTCGCCCGCTGCCGCCGAGTGATCGTTCGCTTCGGCTTGAGCGGGGTTGGGATTGTTTCGCGGGACCCGGCGGATCTGGCGTATCAGGCTTCAGCCGGGGAAGGTCTTTGGGAACGGGGACGTCTGGTCCGTTTTCTTTACCATCCCGAATGCCACGAGGGCGTCTACGACGACCAGTTCCCCGGGATGATCTTCGGGGCCGGCTCGTATCTCACGGCGGGAGTGGTCCTCAACACGCTGGCTCCGGAGTCGTATCCCCTGTTCATCGCTGCGTCACGTGCTCTCGGCGCGGGCCGGGCCGCGCTGGAGACAGGAGGCGGTGAAGAAGCCGCGGGGCCGCGGGTCGGCGAGGTGTTGCCTGAACCGCTCGCCAAGGCATTCGCGCCGGAGGAGGAGAAGCCGGAACCGGGAAAGAAGCCGGAGCCGAAGCCGGAGGAGATGTTCCGCTGTGCATTCCCGGAAATCGAGGAGGAAGGAACCGGAGATCGGTATGGTTATGGTCCAGTCGATCCGCACGAGGAGGGCGAGCCGACCTGCCACATCCTTCGGGATGCCGCCGGCGACCAGGAGGAGGCGGTGGCCGCACTCGCGACGGAGGTCATCCTTCGCGGCGCCGAGGCCGCGCTCGACGACATTCCCAAGGTTCACTTCGGAGCCTATCTCACCGTCGATCGGGAGGAGATCGAGAGGATCAACGCCTTCCGGCGCGCAGTACGTGCCTATCAGGAGAACTCCAAGGACACGAGACCGCTGTCCATCGCCGTTTTCGGCCCCCCGGGTTCCGGAAAGTCCTTCGCGATCAAGCAGCTGATGAATTCCCTGTTCGGCGGCAAGAAGCAGTCGATCACCTTCAACATGTCGCAATTCCGTGACGAGGAGGAACTCTACGAGGCCCTGCATCAGGTCCGGGACGAGACGATCCGGGGAAACCTGCCTCTGATCTTCTTCGATGAGTTCGACTCGAACTTCGGCGGCGAGTTTGGTTGGCTGAAGTACTTCCTCGCACCGATGCAGGATGCCGAGTTCTGGGACGGCCGTGCCATGCACCCGCTTGGCAAAGCGATCTTCGTCTTCGCCGGCGGGAAGTGCGAGAGCTTCGAGGCCTTCGACCAGCGGAACGAGCATGGCGGATACGATTCCGGACTAAGGAATGCCAAGGTCCCGGATTTCATCAGCCGCCTGCGGGGCTACCTGGACATCAAGGGGCCCAACGCCATCACCGAGCTCGACCGGACGATCGGGATCCACCGGATCCGACGGGCAGGCATCGTCCGCCACATGATCGAGACTCACTGCGGCAGCGTGATCGATCCCAAATCCAAGTTTGCCAAGGTCGGGCTGGATGTCGTGCGGGCCTTCCTGTTCGCTGAGAAATTCCTGCACGGGGCGCGCTCGATCGAGGCCCTCGTCTCGACCAGCCGGGTGTGCGGTGCGGGGTGGTTTACCCGAAACTCCCTACCCACGCCGGACGTGATCCGTTTGCACGTCACCGAGGATTTCCTCGATCCTCCGCAGCCCGAACTCAGCGACCCTTACGTCATCGAGCGCATTGCGGAGGCGACCCATGAATCGTGGATGACCGCGAAAATGGAAAAGGACAATTACCGGTACGGCGCAAGGCGCAACGACGACCTCGCCAAAGGCCCGCTGACCCATCCGCTCCTGAAGGATTATTCGGAGCTGTCCGAGGGCGAGAAGGACGGCAATCGCAAGCCGGCCCGGTTGCTGCTCGTCAAGGCGCAGCTCGCCGGGCTGGAACTGGAGCGGACCGTCCCGCGGTCGGCCGGAGAGAGGCCACCGGACAAGGTAGATGAAGGCTTGGCGATGGCGGAACATGACTTCTGGGTGCGGGATCACCTGATCCGAGGATACCAGCATTGCGACGAGACGACCGATGAGCTCAGGCTGCACCGGAGTCTTCAGCCCTTCGCGACCCTCACGGAGGCTGACAAGTTGCTCGACGAAGCGATCGTGCGGGCGATGCACTCGGTCTTGGACGAGATGGGATATCGGCTGGTGCCCGGGGTGCCTCCTGAGCCCTGCGGAGGTGATTGAGCAGGAAAGACCCGACCCAGTGAAATCGCGGCGGTCAGACTCCCTGGAAGCTGGCGGGACGAGCCGCAAGCGCATCCTCACCATCGATGGGGGTGGCATCCGTGGGGTGTTCGCGATCGAGATCCTGGTGCGGATGGAGGAGCTGCTGCGGGAGCACCACCGGAATCCCGAACTGGTTCTGGCCGATCACTTCGATTTCATCGCCGGGACCAGCACCGGCGCGATCATTGCGACCTTTCTCTCGTGGGGTGACTCGGCGGTTCACATTCGGGAAATGTATGCCGAGATCGGGCCGCGGATGTTTGCGAGGCCCTCGTTGCTGAAGCGGCGGAAGGCCCTCTACTCCGCGCAGGCACTTTCGGAATTCCTGCGCGGCTATTTCAGCGAGGACGACCAGGGCGAAGTGCCGGCGCTGCTCGGCACCGAGAAGCTGCGGACCCTGCTGATGGTGGTGATGAGGAATGCCGACTCGGGGTCGGCCTGGCCGGTGACCAACAATCCGCGGGCGAAGTTCAACCAGCGGGACCTGCCCGACTGCAATCTCGACATTCCGCTGTGGCAGCTCGTAAGGGCGAGCAGCGCCCTGCCGGTGTTCTTCCCGCCCGAGAAGGTCGTGCTCGGTGGCACCGAGTTCACCTTCGTTGATGGAGGCGTCACCGCCTACGCGAATCCGTCGGTGATCGCCTTTCTTACCGCCACGCTGCCCTGCTACCGGGTCGGATGGCCCTGCGGAACGGACCGCCTGAGGGTGGTCTCGGTGGGGACGGGTCGGGCGAAGAGTTCGACCGGCCCGGGCCGCCGGGATCGGCTGGGCATCCTGCAGGACGCGGTGAACCTGCCGATCGAGCTGACGGAGTCGATCAACACCGAACAAGACCTGATCTGCCGGGTGCTTGGGCAGTGCGAGTTCGGGGATCCGATCGACATGGAACTCGGAGATCTTGCCGGCCCCGGCGTGCTCGCCGACGGCGAGAAGAAGTTCGCCTACGTGCGCTACAATCAGGTCTTCAACCGGCAAGAGGTGGCGGCGGCCGAGAGCGAATTCGCCGGGCGCTTCCGGCCGGACAACTTCGCGATGATCCCGTGGCTGCAGCGCGCCGGCGCGGCGTATGCGCAGCACCACGTCCGGCTGGAGCATTTGTTGTGAGGGCTCCGCCCAAAGCAGCCACCGGGTACCTTCGATTCCACGCCCCCGCCCGACATGCCGCTCGCCGGGTCCGAGTGGATGGTGGTAGAGTCAGCCGTTCGTCGGGATGAAAACCAAATGGTCGAGGATCACGGCTGCGGCGTGGCTGGCGTGGGCCGCGCCGCTCGCCGCGCAGACGCCCGGCATTTCCCTGACCTCCGTGCCGGTGATGGGTTCCCCTGCCGACCTCTCGGGTGTCGTCAGCGAGGTCACGCCGGCGGACTTCCGGGTCGCGGTTTATCTCTTCGTGCAGGGGTGGTGGACCAAACCCACCGATGCCGCGCCGCTGACGGTCATCCAGAACGACGGCACCTGGTCCTGCGACATCACCACCGGTGGTGCGGATGCGTATGCCACGAAGATCGCGGCGTTTCTCGTGCCCCAGAGCTACACGCCGCCGCTGGCGCATGGACTGGCGGTGCTTCCCGAGGAATTGGAGACGAACTCGGTGGCCAGCGTCATCACCGAGCGCGGCAGTCCGAATGCCTTTCACTGGTGCGGCTACGACTGGGACGTGAAAAACTCCGGTGGCTACCTGTTCGGGCCGGGGCCGAATCGATTCACCGACAGCACCGACAACGTCTGGGTGGATGCAACTGGTCGCTTGCACCTGCGCATCACCTTCCGCGACGGCCAGTGGCTTTGCCCGGAGGTCGTCTCAAGTCGCGCCTTCGGTTACGGCAGCTACCGCTTCTTCCTCGATTCCGCCGTGGACGATCTCGATCCCAATGTCGTGCTCGGGCTTTTCACCTACGACCACGATCCCACCACCACCGGCGGTCATCGTGAGATTGATGTCGAGTTTTCACGCTGGGGCAATGCCGCAGACTCGACCAATGCCCAGTTTGTCGTCCAGCCCTACATCCTTTCCGGCAATCTCACACGCTGGAGCGTTCCCGCCACTGCCCCCACCACCCACAGCTTCACCTGGTCGGCGGGTCGCGTGGACTACGTCAGCCACAACGGAACCTTCGCACCGCCGCCCGCGTCCATTCCTCAGATCGCCACCTGGAGCAACACAAGTGCCAGCGTACCCACTCCCGGCGACGAGCGCGTCCGCATGAACCTCTGGCTCTTCAACGGCACGTCTCCCTCCGATGGGCAGGAGGTCGAGGTCGTCATCAGCCGCTTTGCGTTTATCCCGTTGGAGCCGATGGCTCCACGCGTGCGCGCGGTATCCCTCGATGTCGCGGGGATCTTCCATCTCCAGCTCACCGGCGACCCCCAGCTCTGGTATCGTTTGGAACGCTCCGATGATCTCAAAGAATGGGATTTGGTCTCCACGACGATCGCACCCGAGCAGGACTTTGAACTGACGGATACCAGTGCGGCTTCGGCAACGCGGAGGTTTTACCGAGTGGCCGTGGTGCCGGGCCAGTGATGAGGCTTACGAGTCGGCTCAGGGAATTCAACTGCTGAGAGGGATTCGGTTGTCGAATAGGCATCAGATCCGGACTCCAGTGAACTGGAGAACGTTCATACGCAAGCAAGCGACTTTTCCACTTCTTCGAGGGTCACTCGGCGGTTGCCGTGATACAGCTTGAGGATGCAAACTTGACCGTTTTGTTGGGTGACGACGGCGGTGCCATCGGGGAACAGCAAGGGCGCTTCTGAATCGGATTCCGCATTCCAAGCAGCAAGCGGGGATGGGGTATTCTTGTGGCGAAGATGTGCCGATCGCTTGGAGGAAATGGCATGAAAATCTCCAGCAACCGCATCAGGGGACTCCTTTAAGAATCGAGCATGGAGCCATTCGGGATGAAGGTTGGCGGCATCAGCTTGTGCAACGATCTCCAGGCACTCACCGCTCTGCCCGTTCCACAAGCGCAGCCTCTTATCCCACGACCAAGAGAGAATCCGGCCGTCAGCCAGCTCCCGCGCGCCCCGGACCCCAGAGGAATGC
>JAKZES010000044.1 GCA_022548915.1 Verrucomicrobiaceae bacterium E54 | reverse complement strand
ATGTATTGCGCCATGCCAAAAACTACCCGCCAAGGCCTCATCCAAAAAGCTCCGCGTTTCCCGACAGCCTCTCAAGCTCGCGGTCCGTACGGGGCCGATTCTGTGAGTTCTTCAGGCCGGAGTAGTACGGAATTCCACGGCCCGCTGGCGCAGGTGGCGACGGAGCATCAGCAGGAACCAGGTCATGAGGACGAACACCGCATCCGAGACCGGCCAGTAGTTCGGGTGGATGTAGTAGGTCCCGAGGATCGAGTCACTCCACGGCTGCAGCCATGCGATGCCGCCGCTGAGGGCGTCGCAGGCGAGGTGGAGCACGCCGCCCAGCCAGCAGGCCAGCGCGACCCGCAGGCGGTTGCCCTTGGGAAAGAGGGTGGAGACGAGTGCCGCCATCGGCAGCAGCGCGATGGTGAATGCCAGCGTGTGCGACCAACTGCTGTAACGCGCTTCCAGCGAAAGGTGGGGCGTGCAGAGGTCGGGCAGGGCTCCAAAGAAGCCGATGGTCGCGATCGACCAGGCGGGAAACCCTTCGCCGCGGCCGGATGCCAGGCGCGCGCCGTCGATGCAGAGGGCGGTGACGACGGGGAGCAGCGTGTGGGTGCCGATGAACATGAATTCAATCCTTCCAGCGATAATGCCCGGTGAGCTTGAACTCGAAAAGCCGGTTCTCCTCGCGGGTGCCGCGGCCGATGTTGTGGATGACCAACGGGGTGCCGTCGCCGGCCTTCTGGTTGCTGACGATCATGATGTGGGGCAGGTGGGGCGGCACGGTGCAGGTGACGAGGTCGCCGGGGCGGTAGTCCCCGGCCTTCTTGCTGACCGGCAGGGTCATTCCCCGCCGCTTGAAGAAGGTTTTCAGGTTCGGCACGCGGCGATGGTCGATGTTGCGGTCGGTGCGGCTGAGGCCCCAGTTCTTCGGATACTTCGAAAAGTTCGCCCGCATGTCCTCGTGGACGAGCCTCTGGAGGTCGGCATCCAGCGCCTCGCGCAGCGCGCGGATCACCACATCGGTACAGACGCCGCGGTCCATTTCCACGTCGCCGCCGGGATATTTCATCGCGGCGTAGGCCGGGTCGTAGCGGGTGGTCACGCCGATCTGGCTGCGGGCGGCCGTGACGATTCTCTCCCCGGTTCCGGCCAGGGAGGGGAGGGTGAGAATGGCGAAGATCAGGAAACGCATCAGAACAAGGAGCGCTGCCCGGACACGAGTGCGTCAAAGAACTTCGGCAACCGCTTCTTGAGCCTGAAGAATCCGGCCGTGGCGTGAGGCCACAGCTGGCGGTCCCAATCGGAGACGAAATGGTGGACGGGGACGCCCGGGTCGAATCCGGCGAAGAGGTCACGCCATGGTCCGACGGTGGGGCGGGTCATGATGATGGCGTCCAGCTTCTCGCGCGTGGCCCAGTCGCGCACGGACTCGGAGAGCCTGCCCCTGAGGCGCGGGCCTCCGGTGCGGGAAAGGGCGTCGTCGAGGGCGCCGCGATGGAAATCGACGACCTTTTCCGAAGGATCACCGAGGACACGGGAATCCTCGGGAAACCAACCGGCGGTGCTTTCGACCTGCGGCATGCCGATCGGAGTGAGATCGTCCGGGATGAGAAGCTGGCCGAGGCGAGCCCCGGGTCGCGGGTTCTCCGGAAAATCGAGGTCCCGGCGCTCGAACTCGCCGTCGGGCGGCAGCGCGGGAGCGGATTCGTCGAGCTGGCCCGCGGGATCAAATCGTCCCCCGGTGAATCTTTTGATGTTCGAGGCGCGGGCGAGGTAGTGTTTTCCCGTGGTGTGAAGTCCGGCGACCCAGCGCCACGACAGGGTGTTGGACGCCGGATCGCCGTCGAGCAGGTGCCGCAGGAAGAAGTCCGCGCCCATTTGCCACGGCAGGCGCAGGGTGAAGATCCAGATGCCGGCGAACCACATGCGGGCGTGGTTGTGGAGATAGCCGGTTTCGATGAGCTCCCGGACCCAGAAGTCGAAGCACTCGATGCCGGTCTCTCCCCGGATCGCGCGTTCGTGTTCCGGCGAATGCTCCCGCTGCTCGAGATCCAAGCGGTAGCGGCTCCAGACTTCAGGTCGCATCTCGAGCCAGCCCTTCCAATAGGTCCGCCACGCGACCTCCTGGAGAAACTTGTCGACGGTGCTGCGGGCGAAACGCTCGAGGACGGCAAGGCAGACCTCTTTCTCGGTGACGAGACGCGTGCGCAGGTAGGGCGAAAGGGTGGACACGTTCGACCGATCGTCGGGACCGAAGTCGAAGTTGCGGCGGCCGGCGTATTTTCCCGCATCGGGGACGAAGGCCGTAAGTCGCCGGAGAGCGGCCTCGCGCGTGGGTTCGGGCCGATTCATAACTCCACCGGGGCGGGCCGCAACGCGACGAGTCCGTCGAGCCACGGTCCGGGGATGCCGTTGGCGGCGGCGAGCAGTGAGCCGACGACGGCGCCGCGGTGGCAGTTGTCGCCGCCGACGAGGGCATTGGCCCGGATGCCGCCCTCGAAATCATCGTGGTATTTCCAGGCGAGGAAGAGCGAGGCCGGCATGGACTGGTCGATGTAGCAGGCCGGGCTGAAGCGCTGGCCGACCACGTGGTCATCGGGCTGGGTCGCCCACTTGGCCGCCTTGGTGGTGGAAAGCCAGTCGCCGGCTTCGTCGCGGATCGCGTCGCGCAGGGGCGTGCCACCGGCAACGCGGTCGAGCAGGCGTACGAGGGTGTCTGCCGCGCGCAGGACGTTGGCGTGGGCATGGGTCAGGCCGACGTGCTCCTTGATGGTGCGGCGGCGGGTCTCGAGATCCTCGCCGGAAAGCACAAGATTGAGAGCGGGGACCAGCGCGAGCCCGCCGATGTGTTCGTCGCGGATCGAGCACTTGCGGGGCGGCTTGCCCTGGGCGAGTCGCTCGAAGAACCCGCGATGGTATTCCTCGACGTAGGTGTCGCCATGCCAACCGGGTGTGCGCATGACCTCGATGTAGCGCTCGAGCCAGGCATCGGGGTTGTAGCCGCCTCGCTGGCGCCACCAGCGGACCAGTTCGGCGGCGAGCTTGAAGTTCACCGTGTTCTCGCCGGCCTGGAGGAACTGGTGGTAGTGGACGCCGCGCCGGCCCCAATATTGGGCTTGGTCGTGGAGGATGTCGGCCTGGTCGTTCAGCGGTTCGTAGCGCGAGCGCCAGAGGATGGAGTCCGGGTGCGGGTTCCGCGGTGCCGCGTAGGCCGGGAGTTCTCCGTAGTCGCGGCGCAGCGCCTCCCGGTCGTAGTACCAGTGGGCCGGCATCGCCAGTGCATCGGCCACCAGCGAGCCGTGGTAGGCGTTTTCGAAAGTCGGGTTCATGCGCGACCGTCGGACGGCCCGGGGATCGCGCAAGCGGCTTAGATGGTGCCAAGTACCTCGCCGAAGACCGTCAGCGTGTCGTCGAGGTCCGCCTCGGTGTGGGCCAGCGAGAGGAAGCCGGTCTCGTAGGGGCTGGGTGCGAGGTAGATGCCCTTGTCGAGGCAGCCCCAGAAGAACTTCCGGAAGAACTCCATGTCCTGCTTCATCACGTCGTCGACGTTGATGATCTCGCGGTCGGTGAAAAACAGGCAGAACATCGAGCCGACGCGGTTGAGGCGATGCGGTACACCCATTTCGGAGAGCAGGGTGCGCAGGCCGCTCTCGAAATGGGACCCGAGTTGTTCGAGGCGATCGTAGCCGTTGGGCGAGGATGCCGATTCGGAGATCGGCGGTCCTGCCAGGGCCTTGAGCTGGGCGAGGCCGGCGGCCATGGCCAGCGGGTTGCCGGAAAGGGTGCCGGCCTGATAGACCGGACCATCCGGGGCGAGCATGTCCATGACCTCCGCACGTCCGCCGAAGGCGCCGACCGGCAGACCGCCGCCGATGACCTTGCCGAAGCACGAGAGGTCGGGCGTGATGCCCTCCAGGCCCTGCACCCCGGCCTTGCCGAGGCGGAAGCCGGTCATCACCTCGTCGAAGATCAGCAGCGCTCCATGTTTTCTGGTGACGCTGGCGAGCAGGTCGAGGTAGCCCGGTTTCGGCAGGACAAATCCGGCATTGGCGGGGTAGGACTCGACGATGATGGCGGCGATCTGTTCACCCTTTTCGGCGAAGATCGCCTCAAGGGCCTCGGGCTTGTTGTAGGGGAGGACGATCGTGTTCCTGGCAAAATCGGCGGGTACTCCGGCGGAATCGGGCTCGCCATGGGTCAGTGCGCCGGATCCGGCCGCCACCAACAGCGAGTCGCTGTGGCCATGATAGCAGCCGTCGAACTTCACGATCAGGTCCCGCTTGGTGAAGCCGCGGGCGAGGCGGATCGCCGACATCGTCGCCTCGGTGCCCGAGTTGCACATGCGGACCTTCTCCACAGACGGCACCCAGTCGGTGACGGTGCGGGCCATCTCGACCTCGAAGGGATTCGGGATGCCGAAGGAAATGCCGTCCTTGGCGACCTCGTGAATGGTGTTGGTGACCACCGTCGGCGCGTGGCCGAGGATGTTCGGTCCCCACGAGCCGATGTAGTCGATGTAGGTCTTGCCGTCGATGTCATCGATCCGGCTGCCCTTGGCACGGCGGACGAAGAACGGCTCGCCGCCGACATTGCGGAAGGCGCGGACGGGAGAATTCACCCCGCCGGGGATCATGGATTTGGCGGTCGCGAAGAGCTTCTGGGAAAGGGGGCCTGCGGACATGCGGTGACCATGCACGCCCGATCGGGATTCGCCAAGACCCGCAGCTCAACACTTGCAGCCCCGCCGATCCCGGTTAGGGTGGACCCATCATGAGAAAAGCACTCTTCATTTCCTCGGCCCTCGCCATCTTCGCCCAGCTCAGCCCGGTCGCGGCCCATTGCCAGGTGCCCTGCGGCATTTATAATGACAACAACGTGATCGAGGCGATGCACACCGATTGGGTGACCATCGAGAAGGCCTCCAAGCAGATCGTCGAGCTTTCCAAGGATCCGGCGGCGAACGCCCACCAGTTGACCCGCTGGATCAACAACAAGGAATCGCACGCCCAGTCGCTTCAGGAAACCGTCCTCAACTACTTCCTGGCGCAGCGTCTCAAGTCCGACGACCCGTCCTACGTCGAGAAGCTGAAACTTTGCCATTCGGTGATCGTCACGGCCATGAAGTGCAAGCAGTCGACCGACCCGGCCAATGTCGACAAGCTCCACGACCTCCTGCACGAGTTCGAGGCCGCCTTCGGCACGAAGGAAAAGGAGTGAATGCCGCGGGCGCGCGGCACGTCTCTAAACCGGGCGGGACGCCGCCCATCATCCCCATGACCAAGCCGCTGCTCATCCTGTTCGCCCTGCCGCTGTTGGCGCTCGCCGACTCGCGACGCTCGTTGCTCGATTCGGATCCCGATGTGGTCTATCTCGACCAGCATCTTGAGAAGCCGATCGAGCTCCGGATCATCAAGGAAGCGCCGATTTTCTCGGACAAGGAAGGCAAGAGGCGTCTCGGCATGGTCACCAAGGACCAGAAGGTCGTGCTGGAAGCCATGACGGAGCGGGCCTACCGGGTGACCGCGCGGACCGGGGGCAATCCGGTGAAGGGCTGGGTCGCCCCCTGGGCGTTCGCCTCGAAGGATCCGAACTTTGTCGAAAACCTGAAAAAACTCTACGAGCGGCAGCTCGAGGTGGCCAAGCTGATCGAGGAGAACCGCGCGGCGATCGGGATGACCATCGACGAGGTGGCTCAAGCCCTCGGGAACCCGACCAAGACCAAGGTGCGTCAAACCGAGAAGGGCCGCAGCGGGTCGTGGGAGTTCATCGATTACGAGGAAGTGCCTCATTACACCTACATCCGCGATCCGATCACCGGGCGGACCTTCCGGCAGCTTTCCCATGTGACGCAGGAGGAGCGGGGGAAGATCCTGATCGAGTTCGAGGACGAGGTGGTGACGGCCATCGAACAGAGCGAGGACAACGGGCCGGGATCGGTGAAGGTGGTCGTGCCTCCGGTGGTGTTCTTCTGGTAGTGTCCTTGCCGCCCTTCGCCGACTCGTCCAGCCTCTGCCCATGCCTGAGGGGCTGCTGAAGGAAAAATTCGGGCATGCGGGTTTCCGCGAGGGCCAGAGGGAGGTGGTCGATGGCCTGCTCGCCGGTCGCTCGATGCTCGCCGTCTTCCCGACCGGGGGTGGCAAGTCGCTCTGCTACCAGCTCCCGGCCCTGATGATCGACGGCGTCACCCTGGTGGTTTCCCCCCTGATCGCGCTGATGAAGGATCAGGTCGATGCGTTGCGGGCCCGGGGGATCGGCGCGGCGCGGCTGGACTCGTCGCTGAGCCAGGAGGAATACGCGGCGGTGATGGACGGCCTGCGGGAGGGCTCCGTGAAGCTGCTCTACGTCGCCCCGGAGCGGCTGGCGAACGAAGGATTCCGCCAGCGCCTCGCACGGATGCAGATCGGCATGGTGGCGATCGACGAGGCCCACTGCATCTCGGAATGGGGGCACAACTTCCGGCCCGACTACCTGAAGTTGGCGAAGCTCTGCCGCGACCTGAAGGTGCCGCGGGTGCTGTGCCTCACCGCGACCGCGACGCCGTCGGTGGCGGCCGATGTCTGTCGCGAGTTCGGGATCGCCGAAAACGATCACATCCAGCTTTCCTTCCATCGCAGCAACCTCGACCTCCGCGTCTCGCCGGTGGCGGCTGCCGAACGCAACGAGTTGTTGCTGGAAAGGATCGGCGGCATTGAGGGTCCGGTGGTCGTCTACGTGACGCTCCAGCACACGGCGGAGTCGGTGGCGACCTTTCTCAAGCGGAAGGGACTGGCGGCCCAGGCCTACCACGCGGGAATGCCGGCCGAGTTCCGGGCCGGGGCTCAGGAACGTTTCATGGCCGGGGAAATCCGGATCATTGTCGCGACGATCGCCTTCGGCATGGGCATCGACAAGGCGGACATCCGGGCGGTCTTCCACTACAACCTGCCGAAGTCGCTGGAGAACTACTCGCAGGAAACCGGCCGGGCCGGACGCGACGGCAAGGAGTCGGTCTGCGAGATGCTGGCCTGCGGTGATGACCTGGTGACGCTGGAGAATTTCATCTACGGCGACACGCCGACGCCGCGGGCGGTGCGGAACCTGGTCGATCACGTGCTGCGGCTCGGGCGGGAGTTCGATGTCTCGGTGTACGAACTTTCGACCGTCAACGACATCCGCCCGCTGGTGGTGACGACTCTTCTGACCTACCTCGAGTTGGAGGGGGTGATCGAGGCGACGCGGCCCTTCTACGCCAGTTACTCGGTGCGCCTGATCCGCGATTTCGAACGGGTCCTCGCTGGTTACGATTCCCGTCGCAAGTCCTTCCTCAGGAAAATCTTCGCGGCGGCGAAGGAGGGTCGCAGCTGGCTGACCTTTGAAGTCGACCGGGTGGCGATGGAAACCGGCGAGACCCGCGAGCGGATCATCGCGGCGCTGGTTCACCTCGAGGAGGCGGGCGATGTCGCCCTCAAGAAGGGGGGTGTTCGTCAGGGGTATAGGCTTCTGGATGAAGCCGTGGATTTGAAGGAGATCGCCCGCCGTCTCGACGAGAGGTTCCGTCAGCGCGAGCAGGCCGATCTGGACCGGCTCGGCCAGGTGGTGGCGCTGGCGCAGGGCGATGGCTGCCTGACGAATTTCGTCACCACGCACTTCGGCGAGGAGATCGGCGAGTGCGGACACTGTGATCGTTGCCGGGGGCGGGTGCCCGAACCCCTCCCTCGCCGCGAGTTTCCCGATCCGAGCGACGACGATCTGACGATGATCCAATCGCTGCGGGACGAGAAGCACGCCGCGCTCAGCTCACCGCGGCAGCTTGCGCGCTTCCTGTGCGGCATCCGCAGCCCGGCCGCCGGTCGCGCGCGGCTGACGCGCCACGACGCCTTTGCCCTGCTCGAGCACCTGCCCTTCGAGCGGGTGCTGGCGTTAGTGGAGGAGGGGGTTTGAGGACTTTCAGGCCCCGCCATGGAAACGTCGTTTCAACGCGAAGGACACGTGGACCAGCGCGATTAGGGCCGGGACCTCGATCAGGGGGCCGACGACGGCGGCGAAGGCGATGCCGGAGTCGATGCCGAAGACCGCGATGGCCACGGCGATGGCCAACTCGAAGTTGTTGCCCGCCGAGGTGAAGGCGACGCTGGCGGTGCGCGGGTAGTCGGCACCCATTTTGGCGGCCATGGCGAAGCTCACCAGGAACATGACCGCGAAGTAGATCACCAGCGGGATGGCGATGCGCAGGACGTCGAGGGGAAGCTCGACGATGGCGTCGCCCTTGTAGGTGAACATCACCACGATGGTGAACAGCAGGGCGATCAGGGTCAGCGGCGAGATGCGGGGAATGAATTTCTCTTCATACCATTCAACGCCCTTCCAGCGGGTCAGCCAGAAGCGGCTGAGCATGCCGGCGAAGAACGGGATGCCGAGGTAGATCATCACCGAGGTGAAGATGTCGCTCATGGCGATCTCGACTACCACTCCTTCGAGCCCGACCAGGGGCGGCAGCACGGTGATGAACAGCCACGCGTAGGCGCCGTAGAAGAGGATCTGGGCGATGCTGTTGAGGGCCACCAGCCCGGCCGCGTATTCGGATGAACCTTTCGCGAGATCGTTCCACACCAGCACCATGGCGATGCAGCGGGCAAGACCGACGAGGATGAGCCCGACCATGTAGTCCGGTTGGTCGCGCAGGAGGAGGATCGCCAGCACCCACATCAGCACCGGACCGATGATCCAGTTCTGGACCAGCGACAGGCCGAGGATGCGCGGGTTGGCAAAAACGCGCGGCAACTCGCCGTAGCGCACCTTGGCCAGCGGCGGATACATCATGACGATCAGGCCGATCGCCAGCGGGATGTTGGTGGTGCCGACCGTGAAGGGCGCGAAGAAGGCCTCGGGGTCGCTGATGAGGAAACGGCCGACGAGAATGCCGATGGCCATGGCGGCGAAGATCCAGACCGTCAGGTAACGGTCGAGAAAGGACATGCGGGAGGCGACGTGTTCCGACATGGGAGTCAGCGCTGGTCGAGTCGGCCGTCGGCGTAGGCGGTGAAGACCGCCAGGATTTCATCGCGCACGCGGCGGAAGACGGCCATTTGTTGCTCTTCGTCGCCCTCGGCGTGGGCCGGATCGTCAAAGGGATAGTGGTGACGGTTGGCCTGTCCGGGAAAGGTCGGGCAGGCCTGGTCGGCATTGCCACAGACCGTGATCACGGTCTCCACATCCCGGTCGAGGAAGGTGTCGAGGTGCTTGGAGCTGTGGCTGGAGATGTCGATGCCGATTTCGCCGAGCGCCTTGATGGCGAGCGGGTGGACGTAGCCGGCGGGGTTGGAGCCGGCCGAGGCGACCTCGAAACCGGGTCCGAGCGCCTTTTGCAGGATGCCCTCGGCCATGTGCGAGCGGCAGGAGTTTCCAGTGCAGAGAACCAAGATCATCTCAGATTTCGGATTTGGGATTGCGGATTGGGTTCAACAGCAGCCGCTGGCGGGATTGCAGGCTTGCTGGCCGGGGAGGGCGGGCAGTGAGAAGTCTGGCAGGCAGATGTCCTTGGCGAGGCAGTCGGTGTGTTTGAACTCGGTGTGGAAGTGCAGTTCTGCGTCGGTCACGTCGCAGCGGGTGATCGGAAGCTGCGTCAGCACCGGGGCCTCGTGTTCGATTTCCACCGGAAGCGCGGTCGATGGCAGCAGGCCGTCGGCGCGGTCGAAGATCGAGAGCAACTTCGACGCGAGCAGGCGGTGATCGGTGTCGTCGGCGATCCAGAGCTGCAGGAGGCACGACTCGGTGGTGTGACGCTTGCCGCCGCAGTCGATGAAGGACTTGGCCGCATGGCCGACTTCGGTGACGTGGAAGTGCGGCGGCACCTCGGACCCGTCCGAGAGGCGGAAGACGATGCGGTGATCGGGATGATCCCGGAGGAGGTGGAGGAATTCGGAAACGGTCATGGTTCAGCAGCAGTTGGAATCGTCGCCCGCGAGGGAATCGATGCAGTGGAGGAATGTGGCGAGGCAGTCGCAGGCGAGGCGGTAGTGGACGTGCTGGCCGTGCTTCTCGCAGGCGACCCAGCCGGCCTCGCGCATCAGGGTGAGGTGCTTGGAGACGGTGGAAAGGTCGCCGCCGACCAGCGCCTGCAGTTCGGTCACGCAGCGTTCGCCCGAGGCGAGGGCCTCGGCGATCCGGAGCCGCGCCGGATGGGCAAGGGCCTTGATGACGGCGACGCGGCGGTCGGTGTTCAGCACACTCATTACTTGGCGAAATGACCAAGCTTGGCGTTTTTGTCAAATATGAATTGCCGACGGAGGCTTTCGGGCGGTCAGGGACAATCGAGTAAGCTGCTCGGCTTGAGCGATTTCGGTCGGCGAAAAAATGATTTGCTTATTTCGCTAAAAGACGAATAATTATCTCGTCTGCCCGGCACCGACACTCCACCCCGACACTCCACTCCATCCAGTCCGAGCCATGAAGCAAAGCTCCCTCCCGTCCCGGCGATCCCTCTCGCGCCAGGCCGAAGTCTTCAAGGCCCTCGGCCATGCCGGTCGCATGGCGATCGTTCACGCCCTGAAGGAGGGGCCGGTCTGCGCCTGTGAACTTGCCGCGGTGGCTGGTTGCTCGAACTCCACCACCTCGCGTCACCTTTCGGTCCTCCGCCATGCGGGAGTGATCGAAGACGAGCGCCGGGGCCAGCAGATCTTCTACCATCTCGCATTCCCCTGCGTTCTGAGCTTTGCCGACTGCATCAACAAGGTCGATGCCGGCGAGGAACGCGTCACCCTCTGCGAGGCCTGCGCCACCTGATTTCCGGAACCAAGTCTCACGCCAGACACCGCCACACACATTATTTCGCCATTACGCCAATCTTCGATTAACACAGGATTCCTGATCTGGATCGAGCAAGTCCGCCCGGTCGCCATTCCAACCCGGACACCGTGATGAAAAAGTCATTCAATCGCCGTCATTTCCTCGCCGCCGCCGGATCCGCGACGGTGGTTGCCGCTCCTGCGGCATTCGCAGCGCCCACCCCTGGCAAGTCCCTGAAGATCATCGGAATCTCATGCAGCCCGCGCCAGGGAATGACCACGGCGGCCGCCGTGCAGGAGGCCTTGGACGCCGCCAAGGGCGTTGACCCCCGCATCGAGACCGAGCTCATCGATCTCGGTGGATTGTCGATCGCCGGATGGTCGCCCAAGCCGCCCGAGGACGACTTCGTCGCGATCCTGCCGAAGCTGCAGGACCCCGCGGTGGCCGGTTTGATCGTCGGCTCGCCTTCCTACTTCCGTGGCTTCAGTTCGCTGTGCAAGGCCTTCATCGAACGCTGTGCGCCGCTGCGCGAGCCGCGGATGCTGCTCGATGGCAAACCGGTCGGGGCGATCGCCACCGGTGGCTTCCGCAACGGCGGCCAGGAGCGGGTCATCGACGAGATCCACACCGCGATGATGTGCTTCGGCATGGTGCCCGTCGGCGGTCGCCCGCCCGCCTTCATGGGCGGCACCCTGGTGAGCGCCGACGACCGGATCGACGGCGATGAACTCGGCCTGACCACCGCCCGCAACACCGGCGCGCGGGTGGCGGACTTCGCCCTGCTGCGGCCCGGCGCGGGCGGCAAGCAGTGACTGCGATGAAGAGCGATACGCTCATGGCTGAAAACTCCCGATGACAACCCTCTCCGAACGCCGCAGCGAATGGTGCCGGGCTGCGGTCCTGGCGGGAGCGTTTTTGGCGATCTGGTGGATGCCGCTGGAGTCGCCGCGTTTCCATGCCGGACTCGGCGAGGCCCTGGAACTGACCCGCTGGTATGCGCGGGAGCACGTGGTGCTGTGCCTGCTGCCGGCCTTTTTCATCGCCGGGGCCATCGCCGCGTTCGTCAGCCAGGGTTCGGTGATGAAATACCTCGGTGCCGGGGCGAACCGCGTCGCCGCCTACGGCGTGGCGTCGGTCGCGGGCACCATCCTGGCGGTCTGCTCGTGCACCGTACTACCGCTTTTCGCCGGCATCCACCGGATGGGCGCCGGACTCGGACCGGCGACCGCCTTTCTTTACTCCGGTCCGGCGATCAGCGCGCTGGCGATCGTGATGAGCGCCAAGGTGCTGGGCGTGGAAATGGGGCTGGCCCGCGGCATCGGGGCGGTCGTCTTCGCGATCGTGATCGGTCTGCTGATGGCGTGGATCTTCCGCCGCAGCGAGCGCGAGCGGGACCAGGCATCGATGCAGCTGCCCGACGCCGAGCCGAGCCGACCGCTGTGGCAGAACGCGCTGTTTTTCGCGGCAATGGTTTCGATTCTGGTCTTCGCCAACTGGGGCGATTCCGAGCAGGCCTTCTTCGCGACGGTGTTCCGTTGGAAATGGTGGATCGTGGCGGTCTCGGCAGCCGGGCTGGCGCTGATGCTCGCCGGGTGGTTCGGGGTCCGCCGCGGACGACTCGTGCTGGTCGGGCTGGCGGTCGCCGCGGGCTGGGCGGTCCGGCCGGAGCAGCCGCTGCTGTCCTTCTCGATCGGGCTGGGCGGGCTGGTCTGGCTCACCGCCGGGGCCCCGGGCGAGGCCGGCGAATGGTGGCGGCAGACGTGGAGCTTCACCAAGCAGGTCATGCCCCTGCTGCTCGGCGGGGTGTTTGTCGCCGGTCTGCTGCTGGGCCGGCCCGGTCACGAAGGTTGGATCCCCTCGGAGTGGATCGAGTCCGCGCTCGGCGGCAACGGGCCGCTGGCGACCTTCGCCGCCTCCTTTGCCGGGGCGCTCATGTATTTCGCCACCCTCACCGAGATCCCGATCGTCGAGGGCCTTCAGGGTTCCGGCATGGGCAATGGCCCGGCACTGGCCCTGCTGCTCGCCGGTCCCGCGCTCAGCCTGCCGAACATGCTCGTCATCCGCACCGTCATCGGCACCCGCAAGACGCTCACCTACGTCGCGCTCGTCGTCATCTTCAGCACCCTCGCCGGACTGCTGCTCGGCCAGCTGCTTCCTTCCTGAAACCACCAACCTAACAGACATGAAGAAACTGACCATCCTCGGAGCCGGCTGCACCAAGTGCAATCAACTCGCCGAAGCCACCCGAACCGCCGCCGACGCCTGCGGCATCGACTACGAGATCGAGAAGGTGACCGACTTCCTCAAGTTCGCTGACTACGGCGTGATGATCACCCCGGCGCTCGTTATCGATGGCGAGGTGAAGGTTTCCGGCAAGGTGCCGTCGGTGGCGGATCTGCAGAACTTGATCGGAAAGGAGGCGTCATGAAGGGCAGGCTCGTCATCCGGATCGTCCTCTTCGCGATCGTCGCCGCCGGGATCGGGCGCTGGGCATGGGAGGAATTCGGCAGGGACGAACCCGCCGTTGTCGGCACCAGCCGTCCCGATGGGCTCACGGTTCTCGCCCTGCACGGCGACAAGCGCTGCCGCACCTGCATCCGCATCAGCGACCTGGCCCGCGAGGAAATCGGCAACCGCTTCGCCGCCGAGCTCGCCGACGGCCGCCTGCATTGGGAAAACGTCAACTACGAGCAGCCGGAGCATCGCGAGCTGGCGGAGCGCTACGGGCTGGTGAGTTCCACCATCGTCCTGAGTCGTTGGAAGGACGGCGCGGAGACCGACTGGAAGAAGCTCGATGAGGTCTGGGACCTCATCGGCGACGAGCCGGAATACCGTGAGTTCATCGCCACCCGCGTGGCGGCCATGCTCGAGACGCCGTGACCGCCGAGGAATCCATGCTGCTGGTCTCGGGCGGGGCCCTGTGGCTCGGGCTTCTCACGGCGGTGAGCCCGTGCCCGCTGGCGACCAATGTCGCGGCCATCAGCTACATGGCGCGCGACAGCCGGTCGCCGCTGCGCACGCTGGCCGCCGGGCTGTTGTATTCGCTCGGGCGCATGGTGGCCTACACTTTGGTCGGCGCGATCATCACCGGCGGCCTGCTCTCCGCCCCGGCGGTTTCGGGTTTCCTGCAGCGTCACCTCGGCCAGTTGATGGGACCCCTTCTGATCCTCACCGGCATGATCCTGCTTGGGCTGATCCCCGGGTTGCCGGGCATCGGCATGCGCGACGGGCCCTTGACCCGCCGCCTCGCCCAGGCCGGACCGGCCGGTGCCGCAGGGCTCGGATTTCTTTTCGCGCTCGCCTTCTGCCCGGTCTCCGCCGCGCTGTTTTTCGGCAGCCTGCTGCCGCTCGCGGTGAGGAATGAATCGATCTGGCTGCTGCCCGGCGTGTTCGGCTTCGGCTCGGCTGCACCGGTGGTCGTCTTCGTCGTGCTGCTCGCCTTCGCGCGCCGGGCCGCGGGGAAGGGCATCGAGCATCTCAAGTCCGCCGACCGCTGGCTGCTGCCGCTCAGCGGCTGGCTGCTGGTGGGCCTCGGCGTGTGGATGAGCGTGTCCGCGTGGCTTTGATACGGTTTCTGAGAGTCGACTTACGATTACAGATGACAGCAGATAGAACCGCCAAGACGCCAAGGCCGCAAAGTTGGGGGATCTGAAGACTCCAACGGTCGAGCTTGGCGTTCTTGGCGGTAAATCCGATATCTTCAGGTCATCGGATCCGAGGTCTTCTGGCGCCGCACCGGCAGGTTGAGCAGCGTGAAGAAGGCACGAGCCTTAATCCTCTCTTGCGGTCGGTAAGTTCGCCAAGTAGTCGACGATGTCCTGAAGGTTGTTGCAGTCCATCAGGGGGCCATCGGCGGGTGCATGTTCTCTCTGGATCGGAATCTGAAGAGCGTAGGGGTGAACGCCCCATACTTGAATCCAAACAGTGTCTTGCCCGCTGCTTTCGAAAACCTCATCCAACAACGCGAAAAACCGGTCTCTCGGGAGGCCTTTGTCGGCTGCGATAATCACTGAGAGGCTCTTGTCCGCCTCGGTGAGGAGCTTGAGACTCGTCCGATCGAGTTCCTCAAACTCCCAACTCCGGCTTTCGTCGGAAAGACGTCGAATGGCGGCGAGCTTTCCTTGCTTGTCGCTGATGACGTAGAGAGATGGCGAGGGAGCCTCGGGTGCATCAAGACGCGGAAAATGAGGGACCACGATCGAGCCGAACATCTTTTGGTAAGCCTCCTTTTCAGCAACGCTCAGCCGCTGCTCTGTTGGGTTGGACTGATGAGCGTTGTCGGTTGCTCGGTCTTTGCATGCCCACTGAGACCATACAAGCAGACTGGCGAAGGATGTCGTGAGTAGCCGCCAGGGCCTGATCGAGTTCATTCTCGTGTACGTTCGATGGACTTGCGGCGCTTCATGACCGGAAGGGTCAAAAGCGCGAAAAAGGCGAGGGCGAGGGCTTCGAGCCACAGGATGTAGAACGGGTGCGGGCCGAGGTGGTCGAGCAGGCTGGGGTTCAGCGGCTTGCCGGCGAGGAAACCGAAGTTGCTGTCGAGCAGCGCGTTGGCGGCGATGGCGACGACGACGTAGGCATTCAGCCAGGCGAAGGCCTTGAGCGGGCTTTTCCACCACGGGCGCTCGGCACGCCAGCCCATCACGACCGGGAGATAGAGGGCGGCGGCGATGACGGCGAAGTGAGCCGTGAAGAAGGCCAGGAAGGCCGGGTGGGGCCAGCCGATGTCGATCGCGGGCGTGGCGATGCCCTGGAGGGTGCCGGCCAGTCCCCAGAAGTAGGTCAGCAGGCAGAGGATGGGCTTGCGGGTGATCAGGGCGAAGCCGCCGAGGAAGGCGGCGAGGTCGCAGAGGTGGAGCGGGAGATAGTTGTCGACGCTGATCTCGCGGCCGACGCGGGACCACGCCCAGGCGCCGAAGGCGGAGGCGGAAAGGCAGAGGAAG
The DNA here is from genome assembly GCA_022548915.1 of Verrucomicrobiaceae bacterium E54. Lineage (GTDB taxonomy): Bacteria > Verrucomicrobiota > Verrucomicrobiia > Verrucomicrobiales > Akkermansiaceae > Haloferula. The sequence continues at coordinate 31,167 of JAKZES010000044.1, read as the reverse complement.
GCGAGGATGGCCCGGACAACGAGTTCGGTGCGACCGCCGCGCCGGCCGAGGACGAGGCACAGGGCGATGAGGCCGAAGCCGACCGCCACCGCGACGCCGTGCTGGGCGGTGAACGGAGCGAAGGCAGGGTCGGGCATCGAACGCAGGCTGAAGTTCCAAGTGGAAAGTTCCAAGTGCCAATGGGGGCGGCGCGGTCAGAACATAAGTAACACTTTTGGCTCAGAACATGGGTAACACTCTTGCGGGGTAGGGTTACAGGTTGGTGGCGGGATGGACCGCGAGCTTCGGCTCGCATGCGCCGCAAACCCGCTGCGAGCTGAAGCTCGCGGTCCGTTCCACCTTCGCGCTTGCCGGCGGGGCATCGGGATTTCCATGCTGCAGGGGTGAAGGGCAAGCGACAGGGGCGCGAGGCGCGGGAGAACCGCCATGTGAAGGCGGAGATCGCGGTGGCTTCGCGGAGCGAGGACGACCTGATGGCGATTCTCGACGGCGTGGAGGTTCCTTTCCTCCTGATCCTGGACTGCGTGCAGGACCCGCATAATCTCGGGGCCATCCTGCGCACGGCTGACGGGGCAGGGGTGCATGCGGTGGTGGCTCCGAAGGACAAGCAGGTGGGGATCACCGAGACGGTGCGGCGGATCTCGGTCGGCGCGGCGGATCACGTGCCCTTCGTGCAGGTGACGAATCTTTCCCGGACGATGGAGCGGCTGAAGCAGGCCGGTGTTTGGTTTGTCGGCACCTCGGACCGGGCGGACAAGTCGCTCTACGAACTCGACCTGAAGGGGCCGCTGGCTCTGGTGCTCGGGGCCGAGGAAAAGGGCATGAGGAGACTGACCGAGGAGAATTGTGACTTCCTCGCGCGGCTGCCGATGGCCGGGCGCGTGGAGTGTCTCAACGTCTCGGTTTCGGCCGGAGTCTGCCTCTACGAGGCGGTGCGACAACGGCAATGAAGGAGCCGGTTCGCATCCTTTCCGACCTGCATCTCGGACATGCCGCGTCGCGGGTTGAGGAGGTCGAGGGGCTGCGCCCGCTGATCGCCGGGGCCGGCACGGTGGTCTTCAATGGCGACACCTGGCAGGAGTTGGCGACCGGCCAACGACCCCGGGCGGAGCGTCTGCTCGCCGATCTCAGGGCGCTTTGCGGGGAGGAGGGGGTCGAAACGGTTTTCCTTTCCGGCAACCATGATCCCGGCTGGCCGGGCAAGGGTTGGATTGAATTGGCGGACGGTCGCATCGTCGTGACCCACGGCGACGCGGTCTTGTGGGCCGGGTCGCCATGGAGTCGCGAGGCCTTTGAGCGCGAGGCGGAGGTGCGGCGGCTGTGGGAGGAGCATCATCAAGCCTCCGAGGATGCGGGGGAGCGCCTGCAGTTGGCGCGGGCGATTGCCAGAGCCCTGAAGGCGGCATCCTACCCCAAGGGACGCTCGTTGCTGCGACGGGTCCTGGATGCGGTGAATCCGCCGCGTCGGGCATGGGAGATTCTCAGCGTGTGGTTTAGTCATTTCAAAGCGACCGCGGGTTTTGCCCGGCGCTATTTCCCCGAGGCGGAGATCATTGTCGCCGGGCATTTCCATTGGCCGGGAGTGCGGCGGGAGGACAGGTGCGAGGTCATCAACACCGGAGCCCATCTGAATCCTCATCCGGCCTGGTGGGTCGAGTGGCAGGATGGCTGGTTGCGCTGCGGACGCGTGACGAGCGGTCCGCCGTGGCGGATGGGCGAGGCTTCCGCCGTGTGGCACCTGCCGGATCAGCCGAGCAACAGTTGACCGATCAGTCCGAGCAGGAAGCCGGCGACCGCTCCGAGCGGGGGTGTCCAGTGGCGCTCGACTTTTGCCTGGGGGGCGATGTCCTGGAAGATCAGGTAGAGAATCCCGCCCGCGGCGAAGAGCATGATCGCTCCGATCACCTCGTCGTGACCGGCGAGGAAATGATAGCCGGCAAGGCCGCAAGCGGGGCCGAGCAGGGCCAGCAGCGAGAAGGTGGTGAGCAACTTGGAGGTCGGAGCACCGGCGCTGCGGATCTCGCGGAAGGCGTTGAAACCTTCGGGAAGATTCTGAAGCGCGATCAGGAGGGCGAGGACCAGGCCTGCCTGACCTCCGCCGGCCGCGGCAGCTCCGAGAGCCAGGGCTTCGGGGACGAAGTCGGAGAGCATCGCGGTGAGTTGGGAGGCCGGGCTGTTGTGGCGGGCGAGCAGGATGTCGAGACCCATGAAGGCAAGGCTTCCAAGAGCAAACCACAGGACGATCTGCCACACGGGGAGGGCTGCGGAGCCCTCGGGGACCAGCACCAGGGCGATGGCGGCGAGCAGGGCACCGCCGCCGAAGGCGATGATGAAATGGCGGAAGTCCTCCTCGAGCCAGCGCGGTTGAATCCGCTCCACCGAGGCCAGCAATCCGCCGAGCGGGATGGTGGCACCCGCCAACAGGGTGAGGAGGATGATTGCGAGGGGACTGTCCATCGGCCCGCAATCTAGGGCGGTTCCGGCAGGTCCTCAAAGCGCGAAACCTTCCAGAACCCCCGTGGGCCGGCGTACTCGACCGGGCAAGTCATGGGGCCGTTCTCCACCGCCCGTTCCCGAGCGATCTCGCGCCAGTCGCAGAGGTTGGTGCTGTGGTGGATCACGTAGTTCCAGCCGGTCTGTCCGGGGAAGTTGATGTTTCCGCCCACGGGGGAGACGGTTTCGAGAGCCGCCGCCACGGCGATGATCGGCTGCGCGGCCAGGGCATCGCGCCAGAGTTGGTAGTCCTGGATGTCGACCGCGTGGCTCGGGCCGTAGGCACTCTCGAGCTGTTCCATCATGTCGTGAAACGCCGGGACGTCGGGCCAGGTGCCCGGGATGTCGGCTTCGAGGCCGACCCGAACATTGGGCACGTTGGCCAGCTCCCAGCCCACCCCGCTGTCGATGTTGGAAAAGGTGTCCCGGTCGAAAGGCATCAGCGAGATGCCGGTCAGCGAGTCCGAGATGTCGTCGAACCACTGGTCGCGCTCGGCGGCGTCGGTCCAGCCGATGGAGCCGCCGGGATGGCTGTCGAACCACACCGGCAGGTCGGCATGGATGGGGAAATCCGGCATGCCGTTGTCGACGAACAACTGGCGGACGACCGTGTAGGTGTCCTTGAGAAGCAGCAGGTAGTCCCGCTGTTGGGCGTCGGTCAGCGAGCCCCACTCGCCCAGCGCCTGGGGTTCGATGTCGAGGTGCAGGGCGTCGAACTTCTCCGCCTCGGTGCGTCCCGGGGCGTTGTTGAAGTCGATGACCCGCTGCTGGACCTTGCCGAGGAAGGAGGAGTGATTCGCCGGAAAGATCCAGGAATTCTCCGACATGAGGAATTGCGACTGGATGCCGGCGGCCTGGAGCTTGGCGTTCCAGGCGGCGATGGTCGCAGGCTCGGAAACGGGCCGGTTGCTGTAGCTGCCGTAGATCCGCCGGATCGACCGGGCGCTGAAAAAGGCGATGGTCTGGTTCTCGAGCGTGTGGTTGCCGACGATGGCATCACTCCCCCACGGGCTGCCGCTTCCGGACTCCCGCCAGAACCACAATCCGCGGTGCTTGGCGGCCTCGAGTGGAGCGACAAGTGCCAGGCCCAGAAGGAGGAATGCAGATCGCATTCCGGCAGACTAACTCAATCCCGGGGGCGGTGTCGAGGAAGCATGGACGGACCGGCCGGAATGCCGGTTTCATCATCGGCGCTCCTTTTGGATCATCGGCTCAGGACCCACTGGATGTGGGGGGCGTAGAGGTGCGGTTCGAGGAGGAAGGAATCGTGGCCCTTGTCCGAGTGGACCGTGATGTGGGTGGCGTCGACCCCGGCTTCGTGCAGGTGGCCCACCAGTTCGGCCTGCTCTTCCGGATAAAAGCAGAAATCCGAGTCGATCGAGAACACGAGCCATTTCTGGTCGACGGCGCGGCAGCGTTCGAGCAGGTCGCCCGGGCTTGCCGCCCCGCCTTCCGCGGCCGCATCGAAGTGCGACCACATGTCGATGATCCGCAGGTAGGTGTTGGGGTCGAAGCGCTTCACGAACTTCTTTCCCTGGGCCAGCATGTAGCTCTGGAACTGGTCGCGCACGTCGTACCAGGCGAGCATTTCCTTTTCCGGCACCACCTCGCGGCGGGCGCGGCGCTCGAAGGCGTCGATGTGGACGAAGGTCTTGTGCGAGATCATCCGCGCCAGCGCCAGACCGTAGGCCGGGCGTCCGTTGTCGTAGTAGTCGCCGCCGTTGAAGAACGGGTCGTTCTCGATCGCGAGGATCTGCTCGAAGAGGATCAGGCGGTTGAGGACGGTGGTCTTGAAGCCGGAGGCGATCGAGATGACGTGACGGACGCGCTCCGGGTGCATGGTCGCGAGACTGAGCGCGACCAGCCCCCCGACCGAGGGGCCGACGACCGCGTGGAGGGCATCGATCCCGAGGTGGTCGAGCAGGCGGACGAGGAAGTCGACCTGGTCCGCGGCGGTGACGTGAGGGAAGGATCCGCCGTAGGGCTTGCCGGTGCGTGGGTCGGTCGAGCCGGGTCCGGTCGAGCCGTAGCAGCCGCCGAGGTAGTTGGCGCAGATGACGAACTGCTTGTCCGTGTCGAGCGCCCTGCCGGGGCCGATGGTGTTGCCCCACCAACCCTCGTGAAGCTCCGGCTGCCACAGATCTCCGACACCCGGAATCTCCGGGTTGTGGCCGGCGGCGTGATGGCTTCCGGACAGGGCGTGGAGGACGAGCACCGCGTTGGAGGCATCGGCGTTGAGCTTGCCCCAGGTTTCGTAGGCGATGGTGACCTCGGGCAGTTCTCCTCCGGAACGGAGCCTGAAGGGGCCGTCCTCCTTGAAGTTCACGAACTGGGTGGTGACGTCGGTCACGGGGCCGTGTGTCTAGGGATTGCCGGCCCGGGTGCCAAGCGCGGAAAGGTCGGACTCGGAGGGATTGATGCGGCGGCGCGATCGCCCTAGGCTTCCTCCGCGATGAAGGGATTCAAGGAGTGGCAGGTGGTGTGCGACGCGCTGGCGAGCGGACGGCAGGCGATCATTTTGAGGAAGGGGGGCATCCACGAGGGCCGCGAGGGGTTCTCCTTCGGGGCCGAGTCCTTTTTCCTGTTTCCGACCCGCTTCCACAACCAGGACCAGTTCGTGCGCGAGGGGAGGATCGATCCCCAGCCCGAGTGGGAGCCGGGCGAGGACGTGACGATCACCCATCACTGCCAGGCGATCTGGGCGAAGACGTTGACCGACTGGGACAAGGTGGCGGCTCTCGAGCCCTATCACATCTGGACCGAGGAAACCGTGCGCCAGCGATTCGATTGGGAGGGCAAGGGGATGGCCTCCGGCAGCATTCATGTCGCCCTCGTGCTGGTGAGGCGGTTGCCGGTGCCGTGGGTGTTTCCCTATGAGAAAAAATACGGCGGATGCCGTAGTTGGATCGACCTTCCGGAGCCGCCGGACGGCTGGGATCCGGAGGACGGGCGCGTGATGGGTGACGATGCCTTCGCGACCCTGGATGCCAGGGTGCTGGAGCTGATCAATTGAAACACGCTTTGCCCGGTGGCCCTGGAGGAGCAGCAGAAGGCGGGCTGGAAGCAGCGCTTCGGGGTCTATGGCGACGTCCCGACGCGCTTTCTGATGCGCGGGCTGGAGAGCGCTCCGTGGTTTGTCGAGCCGGTGCTGCTGGCGATGTGGACGGCGATCATCTTCGTCATCGCCGGCGAGCAGCGCCGCGCCGTTTTTGGCAACCTCCGGGCGCTCTTTCCCGGATGGTCGCGGCTGCGGGTCTCCTTCGGTGCCTATCGGGTGTTCTGGAATTTCGCGGCGACCTACGTCGACGCGCTACGTTGTGAAACGAAGACCGGCGACGTGGACTGGGTGATCGAGGGCCTCGACTCCTTCGAGAAGCTCTCAAGCTCCGGGAAAGGATGCCTGATCCTCACCGCCCACATGGGCAACTACGACATGGCGGCGCCGTTGTTCTCCTCGAGATTCGGTCGCACGGTTTATGCCGTCCGAGCTCCCGAGCGCGACCCCGAGTTGCAGCGGATCCGCGAGGCCGAGTTGAGGGAGAAGGAGCGGCAAAATCCGCAGTTCCGGTCGCTCTACAACATGGACGACGGGATGCTCGGGGTGGAGTTGGCGCGCCTGCTCGGCGAGGGCAAGGTCGTCGCGGTGCAGGGCGACCGGGTGATCTTCGAGGTCTCGGCGATGGAGGTCGATGTCGGGGACGGGTTGATGATGAAACTGCCGCGGGGGCCGCTGGTCCTGGCGCGGATCTCGAAGGCCGAGGTTTTCCCGCTGTTCATTCTGCGCGACGGCTGGCGGCGCTACCGGGTGCAGGTCTTTTCCCCGCTGGAACTGCCCCCCAGGAAACGAGGCCCCGGCGAGGATCCGGCGGTGAAGGTCTGGGCGGAAGCGATTCTCAAAGTCGTCCGGCCCCATTGGCCGCAGTGGTCGGTCTTCGAGCCGGTCTTTCGCCGGGAGAAAGGGGGCACGCAATGAGTCGCGAGACGGTGAAGGAGCGTGACAACCGGGCGGTGACGCCATGGTTCCGCGTCTGCGGCGGCCGGCTGAAGGAGCCGGCAGGCGACGCCGTGCGGGTCGCGGAGGTTGCCGCGCTGCACCGGGTCGAGTGGGTCGTGCTGGCCATTCTCGTGCCGGCCGTGCTCGCCGCGATGCTTTTCGATGGCTTGTGGCGGATCGGTGGTCCCTGGCTGGCGGGCCTCGGGCTGTTGCCGGCGCTTTTCGTCGGCCTCCAGGTGCTGTCCTTCGGGTTCGGGCGGCGTTCGCCCCGCGGTGCCTTCTGGTGCTGGGCGCTGGTGTTGGGGGTATGGTCGGCGTGGGCGATCGATTCCGATGGCTGGCTCACGCGTTCGGCGGGCTGGGTCTGGCTGGGTTTTCTGGGCCTCCAGGTCGTGGGGCTGCTGGGATGGGCGTGGAAGTCCGCCATGGCGGTCGCGGGCACCGCCGGACTCGTGCTCCGGACGGCCCTGGCGGTGGGGGTCCACCTCGTCATGGCGTGGATCTGGTGGCGGCACGGCTGGTACTGGGGATTGCTCTACGGTGCCGGTGTCGCCGGACTCTGGGCATCGGGGACGTTCCGGCCGGAGTCGCGGCTTTTCGGGCCGATGGCCACCCGGGTGCGGGGCAGGGGGGTGCTGCTGACGATCGACGATGGACCCGATGCCGAGGACACACGCGAATTTCTCGAGCAACTCGACCGCTTCGGAGCGAAGGCGGTGTTCTTCGTGATTGGCGAGAAAGTACGAGAGTTCCCGGAGTTGGCGCGGGAGATCGTGGCCCGCGGGCACGAGTTGGGGAACCACACGATGACCCATCCGCAGGCGAGCATGTGGTGCGCGGGCCCAATGAGGACCCGTCGCGAGATCAGTGACTGCCAGAGGGCGATCGAGGAGGTGGCGGGTTCGGCGCCGCGGTGGTTCCGGGCACCGGTGGGACACCGCAATTTCTTCACCCATCCGGTCACGTCCGAACTCGGCCTGGAGGTCGTGGCATGGACGCGGCGGGCTTTCGACACGGTGGAGACCGATGTCGAAAAGATGACCTCGCGGCTCACCGATGATTTGGAGGACGGCGACGTGCTCCTGATGCACCAGGGCACGCCGGTGTCCGTGGAGCTTCTGGCGAAGGTTCTCGAGCGGCTGAAAGCCTCAGGGCTTCTCGAGGACGATCAGGTGGTTGTTGAAGGGAGTGCCGCCCCACAGGGGTGAGATGGTCACCTCGCCGTGGGGGTCGAGCGAGCGGTGGAAGTCCTCCGCTGTCGGGTAATGGGTGGGTGCCGCCTTCATCCAGAAGGTCGCCTTCGCGAGCAGGTCCCCGGCGACGGTGGCCTTGAAGCGCCATGAGTCGTTGCGGATGCACGAGCGGATGACCAGCTTGCCGCCCGGAGCCACGCTTTCCGCCGCCTGGGTGAGCAGCGTGTGGAGTTCCTCGGGGGTGAAGAACTGGAGAATGTCGAGGATGGTGACGTTGCCGGAGTGTTCCGGCAGCCCCTCCCGCGCGTCGTGGAAGGCGAAGCTGAGCCCCTCGAGGCCGCGCTCTGCCGCAAGCCGGGTGGCCTCCTGGATCTTGCGCTCGTCGTAGTCGAAGGAGTGGATCGGGACCTGCACGCCGTGTTCGCGCAGGTAGAACGCAAGCAGGCCGAGGCCGCAGCCGAGATCAAGCAGTGGCAGGTCGGAGCCTTCGAGTTCGCCCAGCACCGCCGCGTAGAGCGGGTCGGACTTGAGCTTCGACTTGATGTAGAAGCCGTCCGAGGTGCGCTTGATGTGGGTGTGGATCGCATTCATGGCTGCGGTGGGCTGAGATGAAGAAGGGGGTTCTCTCCGCGGGTCGCGAGATGCGGCAGGCGGGCGACGAAGCCGAAAAACAGCCGGATGTGCATCCAGGTCAGCAAGGTGTTGTCGCGCAGGTAGCGGAACTGCGACACGCCGCCCTCGTCCTCGCTGAGGTAGCGGACCGGTGTCGGTAGGTTGACGATGGGCACCCCTTTCCAGGCGAGGCGGACGGCGACCTCCGGATCGAAGTCGAAGCGACGGGCGAAGTGGGTTTGTTCGAGGGCTTCGATGAGAGCGGCGATCGGATAGAGCCGCATGCCGAAGAGCGAGTCGTCGATGCCCCAGCCGAGCGTTTCGAGGTTGGCCCAGAAGTTGGACACCTTGCGTCCTTCGACCCGGAGGGCCGGGGCGGATGCATCGAAGACCGGGCACCCGAAAACCGCGGCTTCGGGATGTTGATTCATGATCTCGACGTAGCCGGGCACGGAAGCCGTGGGGTGCTGGCCGTCGGCATCCATGCAGAGCGCGTGGCTGAAGCCTTCGGCGAGGGCTTCACGCAAGCCGTGGAGGACGGCGGCGCCCTTGCCCTGGTTTTCGGGCAGGCGATGGACAACGAGGTCGCCGGTGAGGGATTCGAGCCCGGCTTCCGAGCCATCGGTCGACCCATCGATCACCACCCGCACCGGCAGGCCGGTGGCGAGGGCGTCCTCGACCGTCCGCCGCAGGATGCTCCCCGTGTTGTAGCTGGGTATCAGCAGGGTGGCTCGCGGCTTCGGCATGGGCCCCGCTTTTATGGGTGGGCGTGGCGGTGGGCAAGCACCGAGCGACCGCGGGGCTTGCGATGGGCCGGGGTGGCTGTCAGCGTGTCGACGCGATGCGCGCGAGACTGAGCAAGGAGTTCACCTTCGAGGCGGCCCACACACTGCCGACCCTGCCGGAGGACCACAAGTGCCGGCAGATGCACGGCCATACCTTCCGGCTGAAGATCACGGTCGAGGGAGAGGTCGATGAGTCGATCGGCTGGGTTTACGATCACAAGCGGATCTCGGATGCGATGAAGCCGCATCTCGATCGGCTCGACCACGCGTACTTGAATGACATCGAGGGCCTCGAAAGCCCGACGATCGAGCGTCTGGCCGCATGGTTTTGGCGCAAGCTCGAGGGGGACCTTCCCGGCCTTGCCGAGATCGAGATCTACGAGACGCCGATTTCGAGCTGCGTCTTCCGCGGGGAGTTCTGAGGTGGGGGCGAGCGTTCCGCCCGTCCACTGGCATGGCTTGCCGGTCGGTCCTGAGCCCCGACCCTGCCTACTCCTCGCCCTCGCGGGCGCGGCGTTGCTGCTCGAGGATCGGGCCGAGGTTGCCCATGCCTTCCATGACCTGCTTGAAGCCGGTGGTCATCTGGCGGGTCGAGCGGATCGCCTCGTCGGCGGATTCGAGGGACATCACCGGCATCTGGGTGATGTCGGTGCGGCTTGGCGGGTCGTCGTTCCCGCCCTCTTCCTCGCGGGACGCCTGCGCCTGCTGAAAGGCGGTGGCCTGTTCCGGATCGAGAATGGCCTGGAAGCCGGAGCGGAACGCCTCGTCCTCCATCGGGCTGCCGCCGCGGAAATTGTTGCGGTCGAGCGGGTTGATGATGTCGCCGAGGGCGTCGGCATTGGCCTGCTGGAGCGCGGCGTAGTCGGCCTCGCTGAGTTCCTCGCGGGAGCGGGCGTCGCCGGCCAGCAGCATCCGCATCAGCGGCACCGGGTCCTCGCGGAGTTGCGTGACGGCATCCTTGGTCCGCTGGAGTTCCCGCTGCCGGTGGTCGGCCAAGAGGGCCTCGGCCTGCTCCTTCTGCGCGTCCGTGAGCTCGATCTCGGTGCCCCGGAGGATCCGCCGCATCTGCCAGTCGCCGCGGCCCCAGTCCGGGCCTGAACCGCTGGCCACCATCTCGCCCATCCCGATCACGTCGTCGAGCAGGCCGACCACATTTTCGGAGACGTTGCGGGCGAGCTTGGTGCGGGCGTCGCCATATTCTTCGACCAGTTCGCGATCATCGCTTTTCCGCTCGGTGCGGGGTGCGGCCTTGGCGGCGCCGTTCGGCTGGAAGCCCCCTTGTGTCCCGGCACTCGAGCCGTCGCGCGGGGGCGGAGTGCTTCCGGAAGCGTTCTTTCCGGCTTCACCGCCACGTTGGGTCATGGCGATGGCGATGACCCCCGCGACGAGGACGAGGACGGCGGCGATCAGGATCGGAGTGCGTTTCATGGGTGGGAGAGAGGTGCTTGTATCAGGGATACGCGGGTTGATGGCGGAAGGTTACCTCACGAACGTCGGTGCCCTCGAAATATCGATGATGGACGGGTCCGGTTCAAGCCGCCTATTGATTCAGCGTCATGAGGACAGCCATTTTGCTGATTTGTGCCGCGTTTTTCGAATTTGCCCCGGCGGCTGAGCGTCCCAACGTGGTCTTTATTCTGGCCGACGACCTCGGCTACGGCGAGCTCGGCTGCTACGGGCAGGAAAAGATCCCGACGCCGAACATCGATCGGCTGGCGGTCGAGGGGACCCGCTTCACGAGGCACTACAGCGGAGCTCCGGTCTGTGCGCCGTCGCGCTGCGTGCTGCTGACCGGCAAGCACCTGGGTCGTGCCGAAATTCGTGGGAATCGTCAGGCAAAGGTCGCATTTCCCGAATTCAAGGAAGGTCAGCACCCGATTTCGGCGGGTGCCCTGACGATCGCCGAGGTCTTCCGCGATGCCGGCTACGCCACCGCCGCGATGGGCAAATGGGGCCTGGGTCCGGTCGGCAGCACCGGGGATCCGAACGACCAGGGCTTCGACCTGTTCTTCGGCTACAACTGCCAGGCGGTCGCCCATAGTTTCTTTCCGCGCTACCTGTGGCGCAACCGGGAGCGGGTGGAGATCAACAAGAAGCCGGTGCCCGGACACCTCAAGAAGCCCGAGGGCGAGGTGAAGCTCGAGGACTACCAGGGCGAGCGGTATGCTCCGTATCTCATGATCGAGGAGGCGGAGAAGTGGATCGCCGATCACAAGGACCGGCCGTTTTTTCTCTATCTGCCCTTCATCGAGCCGCATGTCGCGATGCACCCGCCGGTGGAGGCGGTCGAGCGGTTCCCGGAAGATTGGGATGACGAGGTCTATCGCGGCCAGTGTGGCTATCTTCCCCATCCGCGTCCGCGGGCAGGCTATGCGGCGATGATCCACGACCTCGACCGCTACGTCGGCCGGGTCATGGCGGCGCTGGAGAAGGCGGGTGTGGCGGACGAAACCATCGTCGTCTTCACCTCGGACAACGGAACCACCCACGAAGGGGCCAAGGGCACGCATTTCCACATCGGCGGGGTGGATGCCACTTTTTTCGACAGCACGCTCGACCTGCGGAGCTACAAGGGTAGCGTCTACGAGGGAGGGCTGCGGGTGCCGATGATCGTCCGCTATCCGGGCGAGGTGAAGGCCGGTGCGGTGAGCGATGCGCCGGGCTACTTCGCCGATTGGTTTCCGACGCTGTGTGAGGCGGCGGGTCTTGATGCGCCCGATGACCTCGACGGCGAATCGCTATGGCCGGTGATCACGGGCGGGAAGACGCCCCCGGCGCGCAAGCCGATGGTCTGGACCTTCGCCGGTTACGGCGGGCAGTGTGCGGTGATGATGGGAAACATGAAGGCCATCCGCCTGGGGCTCAGTCGGAAGAAGCCCGGGGAGTGGCAACTTTACGATGTGGTGGCCGATCGGGGGGAGACGAAGGACCTTGCGGAGGAACAGCCCGAATGGATCCGCAAGGCGGAGCAGATCCTTGGCGAACAGATGATCGAGAACCCGGTGTTTCCGCTGCGAATGCCGGGGGGTGGTGCGGTCGAGGAAAAGAGACGTTGATCCGCGGACCTCGCTTGAAACCTCGCCGGTGCTGGCGTTGAGTGGAAGGGAAAGGGAAAGACCATGGACAAGATTATCGATGACAAACGGGCCGCCGACCTGCTTTCGCGGGTGCGCGACGACATTTCGAGCCTGCAACACGACGTGAAGCACCTCGTCACCCATGCGGGCCGGCACACGCTTCCCGATGCGCTCCGCAACAGTCGCGACTATGCCCGGGAAGGGGTTGAGCGGGCGGGAAAAATCGCCCGCGAACATCCTGCGGGTGTTTCGCTCGGGGGTGTGCTTTTGCTCGGGGCCGTGGCCGCCGGCATTTGGCTGGTGCTCAAGGGAGACTGCTGTGGCTCGGCCGCTCGAGGGGAGAACGAATCGACCGTCATGCCTCCGGGTCCGCCCGAAGATCATCCCGGCATCTAGGATGCGGTCGGGATGGGCCGGAGAATCACAACGCTCGCCATCGCAGCACTCCTGGTCGCCCACTTGGCCGGGGCTTCCGAAGGCGATGCAATCCCGGGGGAACCGGACCTCGTGACGCCCGAAATGACCGGCGGAACACCTGCCGCCGGATGTCGGGTGCGTCAACAGGCCCCCGAATACGAGGGAACCGGGGTTTACCACGCACTCTACCTTCCGATCGACTGGAAGCCGGGCGGGACATATCCGGTGATGGTCGAATACACCGGCAACCGCCATCCGGCGAGCGGATCGACCGGCGAGGTGAAGGACGCCAACCTTGGCTACGGCCTGACCGGCGGGAAGGGCTTCATCTGGGTATCGATGCCCTACATCGAGAAGGGCGGGAAACGTAATGCGCTGCAGTGGTGGGGTGACCGTCAGGCGACGATCGACTACGGCAAGGTGAACCTCCCGAGGATCTGCCGGGAGTTCGGCGGCGACCCGAAGCAGGTCTGGCTCTGCGGGTTCTCGCGGGGGGCGATCGCGACCAGCTACATCGGTCTCGCGGATGATGAGATCGCGGGATTCTGGAAAGGGCTGATCGCGCATGACCATTTCGATGGGGAGAGGCTGTGGGGCTATCCGGAGGACGACCGGGAATCGGCATTGAAGCGATTGGCGCGCATCAAGGGCCGCCCGGTGCTGGTGACCGGCATCGGCAACGACTTTCTTCGAGAACATCTCGAAATGGCCGACTTCACCTTCCTCAAGCCTCCGGTCGCCGAAATCTTCGAGATCCCCGAGGGCAAGGTGGTCCATCCGCACACCGATCGCTGGATGCACCGCCAGAGCCGCTGGCGGCGGGAGGCCCGGGAGTGGCTGGCGGCGCGGGAATAGGTAAGGCTTGCCGAATGAACCCCTACGAGACACCGAAGGCCGCACCGTCATCCCTGGATGGCCGTATCGACGGCTGCCGGGTCTGTGGTGGTCGGCGGATTTCTCACGTCGATCGGCGTTTTCCCAAGATGTCGATGAGCCGGATGCTGCTCTACGGATGGGTGGTCCGGATCTTCCTGTATGGCTTCGGGGCTGTGTTTGATCAGTGCGAGGATTGTGGTGACCGGCTCTTTAACAAGCCCACGACTTCAGCGGTGGCCGCGATGCTCATGACTTTCGCGGTTGTCGGCGGGCTGCCGGTGATTCTTTTCAGCGTGTTGGTCCTGTTCTTTGGGTGAGCCACGGCGGGACTGAGGGGGCTTGGTTCGGTCTTTCCGATTCCTGGTCGTTCGACTAGGTTGTCGACCGATGAAAATCTGTGTGGTTTCCAATCTGCTTGCCGCTGTCGCCCTAGCCGTGACCGCCCATGCCACGGAAGATGGTCTGACCCTGGTGCCCCAGCCGCTCGACACGCTGCAGGGCGAGATAGCGGTGGTGGAGGTGCCGTTCATCATCGGCAAGGCGCTTCCGGATACGGCTTTCCATGCCATCGGACTGCCATACGTGCCGCCCTCGGTTTCATTCAATGAACAGGGCAACATCAACCTGGCGAGCGTCGCCGGGATCAAGGTGAATCCGTTCTTCGATTCCGGGCGGAAGTACCGGATCGAATTGGACTACGGCGAGGTCGAGCAGGAACACCAGACCGAGGAACTGCTCGAGGCGGTCCTCGAGTGCGTTTACAAGGTCGCCGAGGCCGATGACGGCTACTTGGTCGACGTGAAGATCACCAACCTCAAGGCGGAGTCGCCGCTTCACAAGGCACTCAAGCGGATCACGGAGGAGATGAAAAAGCAATGAACCCGATACCAAAGGCATGATCGAGCGCTTGGTTAGAATTTATACTGCGCTCGCCTCCGTTTCGATCGCGGCCCTTTTGTGGTGGACCCAGGTCATGGAGCGTCGGGAGTTCGATGAATGGGCCAAGGAAGCTGCTGAATCTGGGATGAAGGTCAGCTACGACGGTGGATGGCCGCGGCCCCTGTGCATTGTTCTGGCGGTTGGAATCGCCGTGGGGTGCGTGTTTCTCCGATCCGAGAAAACGGGTCCGGATGAATAAACGTGGCTAGCCGAGGCTCGCGGCGACGCTTTCCGCCGCCTTCAGGAAATCCGGGTGCCGGGGTTCCCAGCCTGCGGCCCGGAGTTTGGCGTTGGAGACCTGCTTGTGGGTCCAGCCGCGTTTGCGGTTGAGGTCGCGGGGGACGCTCGGGGGCAGCGGGCGATCGAAGAGTTCCGCCAAGGCCGTGAAGGTGTCGAGCTGGCTGCGCGGGTGGGAGTCGGCGACGTTGTAGAGTCCGCCGGGCAGGGAAGTGGTCGCCGCGTGCAGGATGGCGCTGGCGGCGTCGTCGCGGTGGATCTGGTTGAGGAAGCGCCGACCGTCCTCCTCGAGGGTCGATTCGCCGGCGAGGAACTTCTTCAGGATCACACTACGGTGCGGGCCGTAGATGCCGGCGAGGCGGAAGACGATTCCGTCATGCGACAGGACGAGGTCCTCGGTCTCGCGCAGGAGGTGGCCGGTCTCGCGGTCGGGCTGGGCGGGACTTTCCTCGGTGACCACGCGGCCGTCGGTCTGGCCATAGACCGAGGTGGAGGAGGTGAAGAGCAACGGAACGCCGGGGAAGGCTTCAAGCAGGTGGCGGCAGCCGTCGAGATAGACGTGGCGGTAGGCCTCGGCCCCGCCGCGGCCGGAGGACGCGCAGTGAACGATGAAGTCGGGCGCGGGAATGGCGGCGGCGAGCCGGTGGATGTCTTCCCGGGAGGAGAGGTCGGCGGTGAGTGAGGAGAGGTTTGAGCGGCGGGCCGCCGCTTCCACCGCCTGCGGCGAGCCGCCGCAGCCACTGCCCCGGTTGATGGCGGTGACTTGCCAGCCGGCGGCGAGGAAATCGCGGGTGGTGGCCTGGCCGACGTAACCGTGGCCGCAGAGCAGAAGGTGGGATGGAGTGCCGGGTGCCAAGGGATCGGGGATCAGTGGTTTTGTGGCGGGATCTCGTTGAGGGTATGCCATGCGGCCGGGCGACAAAGTCCTTTTCCACCGCCCGCGACCGCGGCCAGGCCGGCCGGCTTGAATCGGAGCATGGTCTCTCCTACTCGATGGGCCGCGCCGCCCGGTAGTACTCGGCGAGTCCCGCCGCGACCGAGTCGGCATACTCGCGGAAGATCGACGGCTGGTCCTTGCCCGCGACCTTTCGGGTTCCCTTGTAGTCGCCCGCCTGGATGCGTGGATAGTCGAGGGTCGAGTTCATCACGTAGGGCTCGAGAAAGACCACCGGGCATTGGTAGAGTCGGTTGGCGAGCAGGTTGCGGGCCCAGATGTAGGGGTTGCTGTCGATGTTGAGCGCGCGTTTCGAGTTGATCTCGTAGAGGTAGGGCGGCAGGCGGGTGTCGTTCGCGAAACGGCTGGCAATGGCGCCGGCGAGCGCGACTTCCTCGTCGTGGATGCCCTCGACGATCTTGCGGACGGCGTGATGGCGTTGATCGGCGAGGGCGATTTCCCCGTCGGTGTAGGCGCCGTTGACGAGCAGGTGGAAATGGTGGCGGTCGACCAGCGTCGGATCCTCGGGGTTGCCCCAGCCTTCGGCGTTGAAGTGGAGGCAGAGGACGAGGTCGGGCTTGAGTTCGTCGTTGACCTTTTCCGCCCGGGCCCGGATTTCCGCCGTGCGGTAGAAGAGGCGCTCGGCGAGCTGCTGGGGCGAGTCCGGCTGGATCTCCCGGGCGGCGTCCATCAGCGATTCGGGCCGGTAGTCGGTGACTGGTTCGAGCTGGTCCCGGACGAGGGAGACGTCGGCGCCGAGGGCCTCGAGGCGGGGCCGGAGCAGCTTCGCCACGAGCAGGGTCATGTCTCCTTCCTGAACCGGAGGGTCCTCGCCGACCTGAAACCAGCGTTCCTCGATTTTCGCCCAGCGGCCACCGATGTGGCCGGGGTCGATGGCGATGTGGACGTCCTCGAGGGGGCGTTCGGCGGTGGCCGGGTCCAACTCCGAGGCGGTGCGCCAGCTTCGGGAGGGAGTTTGGGTCAGGGATTTCTCCGCGAAGCGCAGACGGTAGCGCTCGTCATCGACGCCGGTTTCGATCAGCACGTCCTTTTCCCCGATGTGGAACCAGTCGCGCCACGACGAGGTGACGGTGAAGACCGATTCGAGTTGGTCGACGAAGTTCTCGCGGGAAATGGTGGATTGCCAGGGATCGAGTTCGCTCCAATCGGGCGGGGAGGCGAGGCTCGACAGGGCGGGGTGGTCGCCGAGCGGCTGGTCGATCGGGATGCCGGGGCCGGATGCCGGCGGAGAGTCCGTTTTCTGCACATACCACCACGTCAGGCCGCCCGCGATGGCGGCCACCAGCGCGAGGGGAATGATGGATCGTGCGGCCTTCATCGGGAATTTGCTTGGCGGGAGGGGCGCTCGGGGCTCCGATGACCTAGCGAAGCGGCATGGAACCCTTGCGAATTCTTTTTCTCGGAGATGTGGTCGGTGAACCCGGGCGCCGGGCGGTTATCGAACAACTGCCCGCGCTGCGCAAGGAGCTGTCGCTGGATTTCATCGTGGTCAATGGCGAGAATGCCGCGGGCGGGCGGGGGATCACGCCGAAGATCGCCATCGACCTGCTGCGCGCCGGCGCGGCGGTGATCACCACCGGCGACCACGTCTGGGACCAGCAGGAGATCGTCGATTACTTCCCGACCGAGCCGCGTCTGCTGCGGCCGATCAACTACCCGGAAGGCACACCCGGTGCCGGATCCGTGGTCCTCGAGACGCCGAAAGGCGAGGTCGCGGTGATCCATGCCCAGGGCCGGACCTTCATCCAGCCGCCGCTGGAAAACCCTTTCCTGCTGGTCGAAGCGGAGATCGGCAGGCTCCAGGAGCGGGGCGTGCGGATGATTTTCGTCGATTTCCACGCCGAAACGACCAGCGAAAAGATCGCCATGGCCCATGCCCTCGACGGCTCGGCGTCCCTGATCGCCGGAACCCACACCCATGTGCAGACCGCCGACGAGCGGATCCTTCCCGGCGGGACCGGGGCGCTGACCGATGCGGGCATGTGCGGTCCGGAGCATTCGGTGCTCGGCCGGGCGGTGGATTCCGTCGTCTGGCGTTTCCGGACCGGCATGCCGACCCGCTTCCCCGTCGCCAAGGGAGCCGTCCGCCTCTGCGGGGTGATCGGCGACCTCGATCCGGCCAGCGGGCGGTGCCTTTCGATCGAGCGTTTTTCGCGCCGGATCGAAGCGGCGGAAGAGGGTTCCTGATAACGGCTCCGGAGAGGGCGTTCCCGCAGGTCCGGAAAGTCCGGAAAGCCCCAAAAATCAGGGATTCCGAGCAAAAGTGCACAAGGCCCATATTTTTTTTGACAGGGTGGTCGGCTTCAGTAAGAGTCCGCCCGCTTTTCCCGGGGGGCCTAACTCGGAATTCCGTTGTCGCCAGATCTTGCGACACGGGGTGATGATGGGTCTGCCGGGTTTCGCATCAAAGCCGACAAGCTTGTGTAGCTCAGGGGTAGAGCACACCCTTGGTAAGGGTGAGGTCGTGGGTTCAATTCCCACCACAAGCTCCAGCGGTACAAGTAAAGATCAGCAGTCCAAAGCAAACCACCACCATGGCCAAAGAAGCATTCGAGCGCAACAAGCCCCACGTCAACGTCGGGACCATCGGTCACGTCGACCACGGCAAGACCACTCTCACCGCAGCAATCACCAGTACCCTCGCAGAGACCGGCGGCGCGATCGCCAAGGCCTACGACGAAATTGATGGTGCCCCCGAGGAGAAGGAACGCGGCATCACGATTTCCACCGCCCACGTGGAATATGAGACCGAGAACCGCCACTACGCCCACGTCGACTGCCCCGGGCACGCCGACTACGTGAAGAACATGATCACCGGTGCCGCCCAGATGGACGGAGCGATCCTCGTGGTTTCCGCGGCGGATGGTCCGATGCCCCAGACCCGTGAGCACATCCTGCTCGCCCGTCAGGTGGGTGTCCCGGCGCTTGTGGTGTTCATGAACAAGACCGATCAGGTCGACGACGAGGAACTCCTCGAGCTCGTCGAGATGGAAGTCCGCGACCTCCTCTCCACCTACGAATTCCCCGGCGACGAGATTCCGATCGTCAAGGGTTCCGCCCTCAAGGCCCTCGAAGGCGACGCCGACCAGAAGGCCAACATCCTCAAGCTGATGGAAGCGGTGGACTCCTACATCCCCGAGCCCGAGCGCCCGATCGACCAGCCCTTCCTGATGCCCGTCGAGGACGTGTTCTCGATCGAGGGCCGCGGCACCGTCTGCACCGGCCGGGTCGAGCGCGGCATCGTCAAGAAGATGGAGGAAGTCGAGATCATCGGCATCCGCGACACCCAGAAGACGACCGTCACCGACATCGAAATGTTCCGCAAGCTCCTCGACGAGGGACGCGCGGGTGACAACGTCGGCCTGCTCATCCGTGGTCTCAAGAAGACCGATGTCGAGCGTGGCCAGGTGATCGCCAAGCCGGGTTCCGTCACTCCCCACAAGAAGTTCCAGTGCGAGATCTACGTCCTGTCGAAGGACGAGGGCGGCCGTCACACGCCGTTCTTCTCGAACTATCGCCCCCAGTTCTACTTCCGCACGACGGACGTGACCGGTTCCATCAAGCTGCCCGACGGCGTCGAGATGGTCATGCCCGGTGACAACGTCACGCTTGAGGTCGAGCTGATCACCCCGATCGCGATGGAGAAGGCCATGCGCTTCGCCATCCGTGAAGGTGGCCGCACCGTGGGTGCCGGCCGGGTTGCCGATATCCTTGACTGATCCAGCTTCGGGACGTCATCTTGCCGGTCCTCCGGCAAGCGGCCCAATTCTCGGGGCACTCTGGGATTCTCCCGGGGTGCCCCGCCATCGCCTCAACCGGGAAAAAATACGGCAGTAGCTCAATTGGTAGAGCATCGGTCTCCAAAACCGAGGGTTGCGGGTTCGAGTCCCTCCTGCCGTGCCATTCCCTCCGACCGTCTCTCCCCACCAGTATTCAAGTATCCATGTTCGCGAAAGTCTCCCGCTTCATCGGCGAGGTCAAAGGTGAGCTCCGCAAGGCCAACTGGCCCTGGGAGTCGGACCCCAAGATCAAGGGGTTCCGCAAGTTCAAGGAGCTTGTCGATTCCACCGTCGTCGTGCTGATCGCCACGGTCCTGCTTGCGGGCTTCGTCGCGCTGTGGGACATCGTGCACGCTCAGGTCGTCTTCTTCCTCACCAGCCTCGGCGGCATCGGCCGCTGAGCTTCCTTCTTTGTCATGCCCGTCATTCCGCCACCCGAAAAACAGTGGTACGTCGTCCACGTTCTCTCCGGTCAGGAGCAGAAGGTGCGCGATCGCATCAAGCGCCAGGCCGAAGCCGAGGAACTCGGTGACCGCATCTTCGAGGTGCTCGTGCCGATGGAAATGGTTTCGGAAATCCGGGGCGGCAAGAAGACCGAGACGAAGAAGAAATTCTTCCCCGGCTACATCATCGTCAACATGAACCTCCTCACGGAGGACAACCAGCTCGTCGAGGAGACCTGGTATTTCATCAAGGAGATGGAAGGTGTGATCGGCTTCGCCGGCACCAAGGACCGGCCGATTCCGATGCGCCAGCGCGAGGTGGACGCCATGCTTTCCCAGATCGCCGAGCGCGAGGAAAGCGCCCGCCCGGCCATCAGCTTCGAGGTCGGCGACACCGTCAAGGTGGCCGACGGCCCCTTCCAGAGCCAGACCGGCGTGGTCGAGGAGATCGACCCGGAGAAGGGCAAGCTCCGTGTCTCCGTCACCATCTTCGGTCGCGCGACACCGGTCGAACTCGAGTACTGGCAGGTCGAACGCGACTGACCCCCGGTTTCAGCATTTCAGAGTTTCAGTATTTCAGCATTTACCAAACACATCCATGGCCAAGGAAATCACCAACGTCATCAAGCTCCAGATTCCGGCTGGAGGCGCCAATCCGTCCCCTCCCGTCGGCCCCGCCCTCGGTCAGGCCGGTGTGAACATCATGGGCTTCTGCAAGGAGTTCAACGCCGCCACCCAGGCCCAGCAGGGCGAAGTGCTGCCGTGCATCATCACCGTCTTCAAGGACAAGAGCTTCACCTTCATCACCAAGAAGCCGCCGGCGGCGAACCTTCTCAAGAAGGCGGCCGGCATCGCTTCGGGTTCCGGTGAACCGAACAAAAAGTCGGTCGGCAAGATTTCCAAGGCCAAGCTGATGGAAGTCGTCGAGATCAAGATGGACGACCTCAACACCAGCGATCCGGAGGCCGCCGCCCGCATTCTTGCCGGCACGGCGCGCCAGATGGGCCTCGAAATCGAAGGCATGTAAGACTTTCGCGGTCCGGCTCCGCCGGATCCCCCGAAAACCGCAGGAGGGTTCCGCCCGGAATCCGTTCGCACTGCAACCCCAACCAGAAATGGCCAAACAACGCAGCAAACGATACCAGAAAGCCGCCGCCCTCGTGGAGGGCGGCAAGACCTACGGTCTGGATGAGGCTGTCGCTGCCGTGAAGAAATTCCCGGCACCGAAGTTCGACCCGACCGTCACCGTTTCCTTCCACCTCGGCGTGGACCCGCGCAAGAGCGACCAGATGGTCCGCGGTTCGGTTTCCCTGCCCCACGGCACCGGCAAGAACGTCCGCGTCGCCGTCTTCGCCGCAGGCGCCGCCGCCGATGCGGCCACGCAGGCCGGCGCCGAGCACGTCGGCTTCGAGGAACTGATCAAGAAGGTTCAGGAGGGCTTCACCGATTTCGACGTCGCCATCGCCACTCCCGAGGCGATGACCGAGGTCCGCAAGATCGCCCGGGTCCTCGGACCCCGCGGCCTGATGCCGAACCCCAAGACCGGCACCGTGACCGACGACACCGCCAAGGCGGTCAAGGAAGTCAAGGCCGGCCGGATCGACTACAAGCTCGACAAGAACGGCAACATCGCCGGGGCTGTCGGCCGCGCGTCGTTCGAGGACAAGGCGCTCGTTGAGAATGCCCAGGCATTCATCGACAGCGTGATCAAGGCCAAGCCGCCCGCGGCCAAGGGCAACTTCATCCGCAGCGTCACGGTGACCGCGGCCATGAGCCCGGGCGTGCCGATCGAATCCAACGTTTTCGCCACCATCTAATCCACTGCCGCCATGAATCCCGACAAGAAGATCATCATCGACGAGCTGCTCGAACGGGTGAACTCCTCGCCCTTCGTGCTGGTGGTGGAATACACCGGCATGACCGTGCCGGAGTTCTCCGAACTCCGCACCCGCCTCGCCGCCACCGGTGCCGAGTGCCACGTCGCCAAGAACACCTACATGAAGAAGGCCCTGACCGAGGCCGGCCTGCCCGATCCCGGCGAATCGCTGGTCGGCCAGACCGCCTTCGTCACCGGCGAGGCCGACGTGGCCGCCGCCGCCAAGGTCCTCAAGTCCTTCGAGAAGGAGTTCAAGAAGCCGGCGATCAAGCTCGGCATCCTCGACGGGGACATCCTCGACGAAGAGCAGGTCAAGGCGATTGCCGAGCTTCCGGCCCGCGAGGTGCTGCTGGCGACCCTGCTTTCCACAATCAACGCCCCCGCTTCCCAGCTGGTGCGCACCCTCAACGAACCCGCTTCGTCTCTCGCCCGGGTCATCCAGGCGAAATTCAAATCGGAAGACTGAACAATCTGAACGGACGGTGCCGCCTCTCCGGGTGGCGCCCGAACACACAATGGTTCCTCGTCGTCCCGTGGCCACGGGATGAAATGGTGGGAGGCTTCCCGCCGCGACGATACCGAACAGGAGAAAAACAATGGCTGATATTGCTGCAATTGCTGAAGAACTCGGAAAGCTTACCGTTCTGGAAGCTGCCGAACTCGTGAAAAAACTGGAAGAGGAGTGGGGCGTTTCCGCCGCTGCTCCGGTGGCTGCTGTCGCGGCCGGCCCTGCGGCCGGTCCTGCCGAAGCCGCTGAAGAGAAGACCGACTTCGACGTCGTGCTGGCTGAAGCTGGCGGCAACAAGATTGCCGTCATCAAGGCCGTGCGCGAAGTGGTTCCCGGTCTGGGTCTCGCCGACGCCAAGAAGTTGGTCGAAGCAGCTCCTTCCACCCTCGTCGAAGGCGCCGCCAAGGACGCTGCCGAAGAGGCCAAGAAGAAGCTCGAAGAGGCCGGCGCCAAGGTCGAACTCAAGTAAGACCGCACGGATTCGTGGTTCCGGAGATGCCCCGAGGGGCGCCTCCGGGGCCCATCCGGCACCGGCGGAAGCGTTCGGCACCGACGAACGTTTCCGCCGATTCCGGAAGCCCGCTCCACTCCCTGAAATTCTAACCGCCCGGCCGTTGATTCGGTCCGGGCTCAAACCGCACTCCGCACCACCACCACATCATGGCCCAACGTCTCCAATTCGGGAAAATCGAGGAAGTGATCGATGCTCCGAACCTCATCGAGGTTCAAAGCCGATCCTATGAGGATTTCCTTCAGAAAGAAGTCGCCGCAGGTGACCGTACCGACACCGGTCTTCAGGCCGTCTTCCGCGAGGTCTTCCCGATCAAGAGCTACGACGAAGCCATCGAGCTCGACTTCGTTGCCTACGACATCGAGGAGCCGAAGATCACTTCGCTCGAAGCCCTCCGCCAGGGCGAGAGTTTCTCGGCCGCCCTCTACGTGACCTTCAAGCTCAAGGACGAGACCGGCGTCAAGAAGGAGCGCGTCTACATGGGCGAGCTGCCGATGATGACCCGCCGCGGCACCTTCATCATCAACGGTGCCGAGCGCGTGATCGTCTCGCAGCTGCACCGCTCGCCGGGCATCTGTTTCGAGACCTCCCAGCACCTCAACGGCAAGACCCTCCACAGCTTCCGCATCATTCCCGACCGCGGCTCGTGGCTTGAAGTGCAGTTCGACACCAACGACCTGCTCTACGTCTACCTCGACCGCCGCCGTCGCCGCCGCAAGTTCCTGGCGACCACCTTCCTCCGCGCCCTCGGCTACCCGACCGACCGCGATATCGCCACCAACTTCTACAACGTCCAGAAGCTGAAGCTGAAGGACGAGATGGACGAGCAGGAGCTGGGTCACCTGGTCCCCTTCGAGGACATCCTCGACGGCGAGGTGATCGTCGCCCGCGCCTATGAGCCTCTCACCGTCGCCATCATCAAGCAGCTCCTGGCCCTCGGCCAGAAGCAGATCGAGGTGATCGACGGTCGCGAGGACGAAATCCTTCTGAAGTCGCTCCGCAAGGACCCGGCCCACGACGAGGACAGCGCCCTCAAGGACATTTACCGCAAGCTGCGTCCCGGGGATCCGCCGACGGCTTCGAATGCCCGCGCGCTCCTCAAGCGCCTGTTCTTCGACCCGAAGAAGTACGACCTCACCCGCGTCGGCCGCTACAAGATCAACAGCAAGCTCGAGATCGGCGTCGATTCCGACGAGCGCATCATGGTCTCCGAGGACTTCCTCGCCGCAACCAAGTATCTCCTCCGCCTCAAGAAGGGCGAGGGCGTGATCGACGACATCGACCACCTCGGTTCCCGCCGCGTGCGCGCCGTGGGTGAACTCCTCGCCAACCAGTGCCGCGTGGGTCTCGCCCGCACCGAGCGCCTGGTGAAGGAGCGGATGACCCTCTTCGATGTGAACATCGAGGGCATGACGCCGCAGAAGCTCATCAACCCGAAGGCCCTCTCGGCCGTCGTCCGCGACTTCTTCGGTCGCTCCCAGCTCTCTCAGTTCATGGACCAGACCAACCCTCTGGCCGAACTGACCCACAAGCGCCGCCTCTCGGCCCTCGGGCCGGGTGGTCTGAACCGCGACCGCGCGGGCTTCGAGGTGCGCGACGTCCACCCGTCCCACTACGGCCGGATCTGCCCGATCGAGACCCCGGAAGGTCCGAACATCGGCCTGATCAACTCGATGTGCACCTACGCGCGCATCAACGAGTTCGGCTTCATCGAGACGCCCTACCGGCGCGTCAAGAAGGGCAAGTGCAGCAACGAGATCGAGTATCTCACCGCCGACCAGGAGGAGAAGTTCCTCATCGCCCAGGCCAACAACCCGATCGACAAGACCGGCAAGTTCCTCAACGAGAAGGTCACCGCGCGTGAAGCCGGCGGCGAGTTCATCGAGGTCGACCCGACCGAGGTCGACTACATGGACGTCTCGCCGAAGCAGCTGGTTTCCGTGGCCGCCGGCCTGATTCCCTTCCTCGAGCACGACGACGCCAACCGCGCGCTGATGGGCTCGAACATGCAGCGCCAGGGGGTGCCGCTTCTCGTGTCCGAGTCGCCGCTGGTCGGCACCGGCCTCGAGGGCAAGACGGCTCGCGACTCGCGCGCCGTGGTCGTGGCCGAGGCCGACGGCATCGTCGCCGCCGCCACCGCGGAGATCGTCATCACCACCGAGGATGGCAGCCTGCCGGTTGCCGACGAGAAGTTCCTTTCCGATCCCGAGTCGGTGAAGACCAACGTCAAGAAGGGAATCTTCGCCTACCCGCTGCGCAAGTTCATGCGCTCCAACGCCGGCACCTGCATCAACCAGAAGCCGATCGTTGCCAGGGGCCAGAAGATCAAGAAGGGCGACGTGCTCGCCGACGGCCCCAACACCGAGCAGGGCGAGCTCGCCCTCGGCCGCAACGTGCTGGTCGCCTTCATGCCGTGGAACGGCTACAACTTCGAGGACGCCATCGTCATTTCCGAAAAGGTGGTAAAGGAGGACATCTACACCTCCATCCACATCTCCGAGTTCGAGGTCGCCGCCCGCGACACCAAGCTCGGCCCCGAGGAAATCACCCGCGACATCCCCAACGTCGGCGAGGAGGCCCTCAAGAACCTCGACCACGACGGGATCGTCCGCATCGGTGCCGAGGTGAAGCCCGGCGACATCTTGATCGGGAAGATCACTCCGAAGTCGGAGACCGAACTCGCCCCTGAGGAGCGGCTGCTGCGCGCCATCTTCGGTGAAAAGGCCGCCGACGTGAAGGACACCTCGCTGCGCGTGCCCTCGGGCTGCACCGGCATCGTCCAGGAAATCCGCGTGTCGCAGAGCGGCATGCCCCGCAAGAAGGCGGAGAAGATCGATCCGGCCGAGCTCAAGAAGCAGCTCAAGAAGATCAACGACGAGCACAAGAAGAAGTCGGACAAGCTGACCGACGACCTGACCGAGAAGCTCTCGGACATCCTGCTCGGCGAGAAGATCCCGCTCGACGTGGTCAACGCCCAGACCGGCGAGATCATCATCCCGGCCAACCGCAAGATCACCAAGACGCTGCTGCGCAAGCTGGCCAGCGTCCACGACCACATCGAGATCGACCCCTCGCCGATCCGCAACAAGATCCTCGAGATCGTCGGCTCCTTCGAGGGCCGCTTCAACGAGCTCGACACCGAGCGCGAGCGCAAGCTCGACCAGCTCGAGTCCGGCGACGAGGTCGACCCGGGCGTGATCAAGGAGGTGAAGGTTTTCGTCGCCGCCAAGCGCAAGCTTTCGGTGGGTGACAAGATGGCCGGTCGCCACGGCAACAAGGGCGTGGTCGCGACCATCGTTCCCGAGGAGGACATGCCCTTCCTCGACGACGGCACTCCGGTCGACATCTGCCTCAACCCGCTCGGTGTGCCGAGCCGGATGAACGTCGGCCAGGTGCTTGAGACGCACCTCGGGGTCGCCGCCAAGGCGCTCGGCTTCAAGGTGGCCACCCCGATCTTCGACGGCATCCCGGAGAGCAAGATCTGGGAATACATGTCCGAGGCCAAGAAGGTCGACGGCGTGAACGTCATCGGCGACGGCAGCCAGAAGGCGCGTGCCCGGAAGAAGACCGACGAGGAGACCGCCGGCTACACCTGGATCGGCGACAACAAGGACGGATCGATCGGCGGCAAGTCGACCCTCTACGACGGACGCACCGGCGAGGCCTTCCACCAGCCGGTCGTCGTCGGGTACATCTACATGCTGAAGCTTGGTCACCTGGTGGCCGACAAGATCCACGCCCGGGCCGTCGGTCCCTACTCGCTCGTCACCCAGCAGCCGCTCGGTGGCAAGGCGCAGTATGGCGGCCAGCGCTTCGGGGAGATGGAGGTCTGGGCCCTCGAGGCCTACGGCGCCGCCTACACCCTGCAGGAGCTCCTCACGGTCAAGTCGGACGACGTCCAGGGCCGCACCCGGATCTACGAAGCCATCGTCAAGGGGGACAACAACCTGGAGGCCGGCACGCCCGAATCCTTCAACGTCCTCATCAAGGAAATGCAATCCCTCGGACTCGACGTCCGTCCCGGCAAGCTCGGTTCCGAACTCGGTGCCGTTCCGAAGGATGGCGACGACTTCGATCTCGACGACCTGACCCTCTAATCGCCCGCAACCCCGACCCAACTTACGAGAATTATCCATCATGAGCGTTGATACCAATCTCCGCGAGCTCTTCGGAGTCGACGAGCGTCCCGACACCTTCGATCAGGTGTCCATCACCGTGGCGTCCCCGGATGTCATCCGGTCCTGGTCCAAGGGCGAGGTCAAGAACCCCGAGACCATCAACTACCGGACCTTCAAGCCCGAGAAGGGCGGCCTGTTCTGCGAGCGGATCTTCGGACCCACCCGCGACTGGGAGTGCGCCTGCGGCAAGTACAAGCGCATCAAGCACAAGGGTGTCGTCTGCGACCGTTGCGGCGTGGAGGTGACCCTGAGCCGCGTGCGTCGCGAGCGCATGGGCCACATCGAACTGGCCGTGCCGGTTTCGCACATCTGGTTCTACAAGTGCATGCCCTCTCGCATCGGCCTGGTGCTCGACATCAGCGCCCGGCAGCTTGAGCGCGTGATCTACTACGAGGACTACATCGTCACCGAGCCGGCCAACACGCCGCTTGAACGCGGCCAGCTCCTCACCGAATCCGAGCTTCGCGAGGCCGAGGACACCTACGGCGAGGAGAGCTTCCGCGCCGGCATGGGTGCCGAGGCGCTGCAGGATCTTCTCGGCCAGGTCGACCTGGTCGAGTTGCAGAAGCAGCTCGAGGAGGAGCTTGAAGCGACCCGCTCGAAGCAGAACAAGAAGAAGCTTTCGAAGCGACTCAAGATCACCCAGGGATTTGCCGGATCGAAGTCCCGCCCCGAGTGGATGATCATGACGGTGCTGCCGGTGATCCCGCCGGACCTGCGCCCGCTGGTGCCTCTTGAAGGAGGTCGTTTCGCGACCTCCGACCTCAACGACCTGTACCGCCGCGTCATCAACCGCAACAACCGCCTCAAGAACCTGCTCCAGCTCAAGACGCCGGAGGTGATCATCCGAAATGAAAAGCGGATGCTTCAGGAGGCGGTCGATGCGCTCTTCGACAACGGCCGTCACGGCCGCGCCGTGACCGGTGCCGGCAACCGCCCGCTGAAGTCGCTCTCCGACATGCTCAAGGGCAAGGGAGGCCGCTTCCGCCAGAACCTGCTCGGCAAGCGTGTCGATTACTCGGGCCGCTCGGTGATCGTCATCGGCCCCGACCTCAAGCTCAACCAGTGCGGTCTTCCCAAGAAGATGGCGCTGACCCTGTTCGAGCCCTTCATCATCCGCCGCCTCAAGGAGCTCGGCTACTGCCACACGGTCCGCTCGGCGAAGAAGATGATCGACCGCAAGACCACCGAGGTCTGGGACATCCTCGCCGAGGTGACCAAGGGCCACCCGGTGATGCTCAACCGCGCGCCCACGCTGCACCGCCTCTCGATCCAGGCCTTCGAGCCGAAGCTGATCGAGGGTTCGGCGATCCGCGTCCACCCGCTCGTCTGCACCGCCTACAACGCGGACTTCGACGGGGACCAGATGGCCGTCCACGTGCCGCTCTCGGTCGAGGCCCAGATGGAGGCGCGCCAGCTGATGCTTGCGCCGAACAACATCTTCTCGCCGGCATCCGGTCGTCCGATCACCACGCCGTCGCAGGACATCATCCTGGGCTCCTACTACCTGACCTGGGCGCCGCTGCGGACCCAGAAGGAGAAGGAGAGCGGGGACCACCTGCCGCTGTTCGAGAACTCCTCGGAGGTCGAGTACGGGATCGCATCCCGTGGCAAGGACGGCAAGAGCAAGCTCGGCTACCACAAGTGGATCCGCCTCCGCAATCCGGACTACGGCAAGGACACCGTGTTCGGCGACAAGGAGAGCAAGATCATCGAGACCACGCCCGGCCGTGTCCGTTTCAACGAGATCTGGCCGGAAGGTCTCGGTTTCATCAACATGACGGTCGGCAAGAAGCAGATGGGGGACGTCATCTGGCGTTGCTACCAGGTTGCGGGTCAGGCCGGAACCGTCGAGACCCTCGACGAACTCAAGGGCCTTGGTTTCCGCGAGGCCAGCCGGTCCGGCACTTCGATCGGGATCATCGACATGGTCATCCCGGAAGAGAAGCCGAAGGTCATCGCCGATGCCTACACCCAGGTCGAGAAGGTCACCAAGCAGTATCGCAACGGCGTCATCACCGACGGCGAGCGCTACCAGAAGGTCGTCGACATCTGGACGCAGGCCACCGACACCATCGCCTCGGCGCTCTACCGCAAGCTCGAGCACAACGACGGCAAGGGCATCAGCCCGCTGTTCATGATGGTTGACTCCGGCGCCCGGGGCAACAAGTCGCAGATCAAGCAGCTTTCGGGCATGCGGGGTCTGATGGCCAAGCCCTCCGGCGAGATCATCGAACGTCCGATCACCTCGAACTTCCGCGAAGGTCTTTCGGTGCTCGAATACTTCATCTCCACGCACGGCGCCCGGAAGGGTCTGGCCGACACCGCGCTCAAGACGGCGGACTCGGGTTACATGACCCGCAAGCTGGTCGACGTGGCGCAGGACGTGATCGTGACGCAGCACGACTGCGAAACGGTCAATGGCATCCTGGTGCAGCCGATCTACGACGGCGACGAGGAAGCCGCCTCGCTGGCGACCCGCATCTACGGCCGCGTTTCCTGCGAGACGGTCAAGGATCCGGTTTCCGGAGAGGTCATCGTCAAGACCGACGATCTCATCGATGAGGTCAAGGCGGCCGCGATCGAGCGGATCGGCTATGAGAAGCTGAAGATCCGCTCGGTGCTCACCTGCGAGTCGGAGCGCGGCTGCTGCGCCAAGTGCTACGGCCTCAACCTGGCCACCGGCAACGAGGTGAAGATCGGCGAAGCGGTCGGCATCATCGCCGCGCAGTCGATCGGTGAGCCCGGCACCCAGCTGACGATGCGGACCTTCCACGTCGGCGGTGTCGCGACCTCGGCCTTCAAACAGCCCATCATCAAGGCGCGTCACTCCGGCCGGGTCGTTTACAAGGACCTCCGCGTGGTCGAGTCGGTCGACGGCAAGTGGGTTGTGCTCAACAAGAACGGCTCGCTGTCGATCCGCGACAAGGACGGTCTCGAGCTCGAAAGCCACAACATCGTCATCGGATCCGAGATCGAGATCAAGGATGGTGACGACGTCAAGAAGGGCGCCACGGTCGCGACCTGGGATCCCTACAACGTGCCGATCATCACCGAGAAGGCCGGCAAGGTGGAATTCCGCGACATGATCTCGGGCATCACCGTCCAGTCGGAGACCGACAAGGAAACCGGCAAGAAAGGCATGGTGGTCACCGAGCACAAGGAGGATCTCCACCCGCAGGTGGTCATTTCCGATCCGAAGTCGGGCGACGTGTGCGCCAGCTATTCGATCCCGGTGGGTGCGCACCTGTCGGTGACCGAGAACACCGAGGTCGGCGCCGGCACGCAGCTGGCGAAGACGCCGCGCAAGGTGGCCCGCACCAAGGACATCACCGGCGGTCTGCCGCGGGTGGCGGAGCTTTTCGAAGCCCGCAAGCCCAAGGATGCCTGTGTGATCGCCAAGATCGACGGCGAGATTTCCTTCGGCGGCACCGTCCGCGGCAAGAAGAAGGTCATCGCGACCGATCCGGAAAGCGGCGAGCACGTCGACCACCTGGTGCCGATGGGTCGCCACATCATCGTGACCGAGGGCGACCTCGTGAAGCGGGGCGACCAGATCACCGAGGGGCCGGTCTCGCCGGAAGACCTGCTCGAGGCCTGCGGCGCGCAGGAACTCCAGGAGCACCTCGTCAACGAGGTCCAGTCGGTCTATCGCGTGCAGGGCGTTGAAATCAACGACAAGCACATCGAGATCATCATCCGCCAGATGCTCCGCAAGGTGAAGGTCACCGACCCGGGCGACGCCGACCAGTTCCTCTGGGGTGATCAGGTCGATCGCACGACCTTCAACCAGGTGAACGACGAGATCATCGCCAACGGCGGCAAGCCGGCGGAGGCCGAGCCCGTGCTGCTCGGCATCACCAAGGCCTCGCTGGAAACCGACTCGTTCATCTCGGCGGCGTCCTTCCAGGACACCACCCGGGTGCTCACCGAGGCGGCCACGCTCGGCAAGATCGACTACCTCAGCGGCTTCAAGGAGAACGTGATCATGGGTCACCTGATCCCGGCCGGCACCGGCTTCGACCGCCACCGCGAGAGCGAGATCGAGTTCACGGTTGAAGAGCCCGAGCCGATCATCGAAGAGCCCGGGGCCGAAGACGACGAGGAAACCGCACCGACCGGTGTGGAGACCGCCTGACCGGTCGTCGAATCCATTCCAAAGCCCGGTTTCGCAATACGCGGGACCGGGCTTTTTTGGGGTCCGCCCCGTACGGACCGCGAGCTTGAGAGGCTGTCGGGAAACGCGGAGCTTTTTGGATGAGGCCTTGGCGGGTAGTTTTTGGCATGGCGCAAT